>NZ_JBVIWA010000008.1:270190-280127 GCF_055595065.1 Streptomyces sp. NPDC040545 | reverse complement strand
CTCCGGGCTTTCGTTCTGTTCTTGCGTTTCCGACTCTATCAGACTCTTTCGTGTCCGACTTCCTCGGCGCTTTCCAGGTATTCGCTTTCGCGTTTTCCCTTTCCGGCGGTTCCGACTCTATCAGCGGTTTTCCTTCTCCCTGACCACTCTCCGCATTACCGAAAAGGCATACGAAAAGATGGGGGATCAAGATCGATACTGAAGAGGAGGAGTCCCGTCCATCGGCCGTTCGCGAGAAGTTCACACGAGGCGTCCTGGCGGGAGTCACGACAGTACAGCTCTGGGGGTGCCCAAGCAAATCGATTCAGGCGTATGGTCTAGTCCACCGGTCTAGTCCACTAGTCTCCGTGCCAACGGAGACGTCCGGATCAGGACCTACATCGGGCGAACCCGAACATCTAGTGCCATATCCTTCTGAAGAGTACGCCGTTCGCGACAGGTAGTGACGGCGACACGAAGAGCCCCACCCCTGGGAGGCCCCCATGACCAGCGTGACGTCCCCACTTGCCGGGCGCGCCATCGGACTCGCGGCAGTGCCCGATCCGGTGTTCTCCGGCGCGATGGTGGGACCGGGCACCGCTATTGATCCCGTGCGTGAGCCCTCGGAGGCGGTGTCCCCCGTCGACGGTGTGGTCGTCTCCCTGCACCCGCACGCGTACGTAGTCGTCGACGGCGAAGGGCACGGTGTACTCACGCACCTCGGGATCGACACGGTCCAGCTCAACGGCGAGGGCTTCGAGCTCCTCGTGAACAAGGGCGACACCGTGACCCGCGGCCAGGCCGTCATCCGCTGGAACCCGGCTGCTGTCGAGGAAGCCGGCAAGTCGCCGATCTGCCCCGTCGTGGCGCTGGAAGCGACGGCCGACTCCCTCTCCGACGTCGTCGAATCCGGCGACGTGAAGGCTGACGACGCTCTCTTCAGCTGGCAGTGACGCGTCTGCCTCTACGGGCGAGTCGTACATCCACCGCGGCGGCTCGGCCCGCCGCTCAATCGGAGACGGGTGAAATGGAGACAACGCTGCGAGGCGTCGGCGTGAGCCACGGGGTGGCGATCGGCGAGGTGCGGCACATGGGCACGGCGGTTCTGGAGCCGCCGGCCAGGCAGATCACCGCGGATGAGGCGGCGCGCGAACAGGGGCGCGCCCGTCAGGCCGTGAGTGCCGTGGCGGCCGATCTGATCGCGCGTGGCCAGCTGGCCGGTGGCGAGGCCCAGCACGTGCTCGAGGCCCAGGCGATGATCGCCGAGGACCCCGAGCTGATGGCGGACGTCGACCGGCGGATCGCCGTCGGCAGCACCGCCGAGCGCGGTGTGTACGACGCGTTCGCCGCGTACCGCGACCTGCTCGCCGGGGCCGGCGAGTACATGGCCGGCCGGGTGGCCGACCTGGACGACGTACGCAACCGCATCGTGGCGCGGCTGCTGGGTGTGCCGATGCCGGGCGTGCCCGACAGCGACGAGCCGTACGTGCTGATCGCACGGGACCTGGCTCCCGCCGACACGGCGCTGCTCGACCCGGCGCTCGTCCTCGGTTTCGTGACCGAGGAGGGCGGGCCGACCAGCCACAGCGCGATCCTCGCGCGGGCGCTGGGCGTGCCGGCGATCGTGGCGCTGCCGGGTGCCGGTGAGATCGCCGAGGGCACCATGATCGCGGTGGACGGCAGCACGGGTGACCTGTTCGTGGACCCGTCGCCGCAGAAGCGGGCCGAGCTGGAGGCCGCGGCCGCCGAGCGGAGGGCGGCTCTGGCCGCGTCGTCCGGTCCGGGTGCGACCTCCGACGGTCACAAGGTGCCGCTGCTGGCCAATGTGGGCGGTCCCGCGGACGTGCCGGCCGCCGTCGAGGCGGGGGCGGAGGGTGTGGGTCTGTTCCGCACCGAGTTCCTGTTCCTGGACGACAGCAAGAAGGCGCCGTCCGAGGAGAAGCAGATCGAGTCCTACCGCAAGGTGCTCGAAGCCTTCCCCGAGGGCCGTGTCGTCGTGCGGGTGCTCGATGCCGGCGCCGACAAGCCGCTGGACTTCCTGACGCCGGGCGACGAGCCCAACCCGGCGCTGGGTGTGCGCGGGCTGCGCTCGCTGCTGGACCACCCGGACGTGCTGCGTACGCAGCTCACCGCGCTGGCCAAGGCGGCCGAGGGGCTGCCGGTCTACCTCGAGGTCATGGCCCCGATGGTGGCCGACCGGATCGACGCCAAGGCCTTCGCGGACGCTTGCCGGGAGGCCGGTCTGAAGGCGAAGTTCGGCGCGATGGTGGAGATCCCTTCGGCCGCGCTGCGGGCGCGCTCCATCCTCCAGGAAGTCGAGTTCCTGTCGCTGGGCACGAACGACCTGGCCCAGTACGCCTTCGCCGCCGACCGGCAGGTCGGTGCCGTCTCGCGCCTCCAGGACCCGTGGCAGCCGGCGCTGCTCGACCTGATCGCCATGTCGGCGGATGCCGCCAGGGCGGAGGGCAAGAGCTGCGGTGTCTGTGGCGAGGCCGCTTCCGATCCGCTGCTGGCCTGTGTGCTGACCGGTCTGGGTGTCACCTCTCTCTCGATGGGTGCCGCTTCGATTCCTTATGTGCGGGCGACGCTCGCCAAGTACACGCTGGCCCAGTGCGAGCGTGCCGCGGCGGCGGCTCGGGCGGCGGACAGCGCCGAGGAGGCCCGGGTGGCCGCGCAGGCGGTGCTGTCCGGCGAGTAGCCGGAGGGTGTGGTGCGGTTTCGAGGGGCCTTCGCCGGTGGCGAGGGCCCCTCGGTCCGTCCCGGAGCGGTCAGTGGTGCGGCCCGGGTGCGTCGACCTCGTAGCCCGGGCAGTATTCGACGCCCGATTCGGGGGCGACGGGTTCTCCGGTGTCGGCGTCGGTGCAGTAGGCGTTGAAGACGGCCGCGGCCGACAGGGCGGTGAGCCGGCCGCGGTCCAGGCGCCAGCCGTGGACCCGGTCCGGGCGCCCCTCACCTGTGGTGCGGACCACCAGTCCCCCGGTGCCGCCGAGGGCGAGTCCCGCGGCGAGGACCGTCACGAAGTCGAGGCCTTCCCGGCCCTCGATGCGGGGCGGGGTGTCCGGGTCGCCGGTGGTGTCGGCGTGCAGGACGGCGACGAGTTGTCGTGCCTCGGTCGGGATGCTGCAGACGAAGTGGTGGTGGCCGGGGCCGGCACCGGCCACGAGGCGTTCGAGGGCGTCGGAGGCGCGGTCGAAGGAGGCGTGGCCGATGTCCTCGCCGCAGTCCGCGCAGTGGCCGACCTCGGCGAGGAGACCGGTGGCGTACTCCCAGGTGGCCTGGCGGACGGCTTCGTCGACGAGGAGCGGGACGAGCTCGTCGATGGGCTGGCCGCTGTAGGGCAGGAGGGCGCCGCTGCCGGCCAGCTCGGCGGTGAAGCGGGCGCGGGTTTCCGCGGTGTCCGGGTCGAGGCCGGTCTCCCCGCAGAACTCGGCGTACTCCTCGGGGTCGAAGAGGGCGACGGTGGTGTGGACGCCCTGGGCCGCGCGGGACCTGAGCAGGCCGTCCACGTGGTGGAGGTAGTCCTGGTGGTCGTCGAAGGTGAAGCTGCGGTAGCCGCGCATGGCCGCGAAGTCCCCGGCGTCGGCCAGGAGGCCGATGGTGCCGGGGACCTCGCGGCGCAGCAGGCGGCGCCGGTCGGTGGTGCGGGTGCGGCTCCGGTGCGTGCCCGTGGGCGTACCGGTGTCGTTCTTGCGTGGCATGACTCCCCCTGAGTGTCGCAATCACTTGCTCACTCAGAGTAATCATCGCCACTGACAGTGGCCTCAGTCGCGGGTGCGGGCCAGCTCCTCGTAGAAGTGGAGGAGGTCGAGGTTGTCGACGGAGCCCGGGTTGACCGCCTTGGCCAGGGGGGCGCCCTGCAGGAGGCGCTTGACCGGGACCTCGATGCGCTTGCCGGTGAGGGTGTGCGGGATGCCGGGGACCTCGATGATCTCGTCGGGGACGTGGCGCGGGGAGAGTTCCTCGCGGATCGTCGCCTTGATCCGGGCGCGCAGGTCGTCGTCGAGGGTCGCGCCCGGGACGAGGTGGACGAAGAGCGGCATCCAGTAGCCGCCGTTCGGCTCCTCCAGGCCGATGACCAGGGATTCCTTGATCTCGGGGAGGCGTTCGACGGCCTCGTAGATGTCGGCGGAGCCCATCCGGACGCCCTGGCGGTTGAGCGTGGAGTCGGACCGGCCGTGGATGATCACCGAGCCGTGGTCGGTGAGGGTGATCCAGTCGCCGTGGCGCCAGACGCCCGGGAACATCTCGAAGTAGCTGTCGCGGTAGCGGCTGCCGTCGGGGTCGTTCCAGAAGTGGATCGGCATGGACGGCATGGGGTTGGTGACGACGAGTTCGCCGACCTCGCCGGTGACCGGCTTGCCGGAGGGGTCCCAGGCCTGGAGGTCCGTGCCGAGGCAGGCGGCCTGGAGTTCGCCGATGTGCACCGGGAGGGTGGGGACGGCGCCCGCGAAGCAGCTGCACACGTCGGTGCCGCCGCTGACGGAGGCGATCCAGAGGTCTTCGGCGACCTCGTCGTGGAGCCAGCGGAAGCCGTCGGGCGGGAGCGGGGAGCCGGTGGTGGCCACGCACTTCACCGCGGAGAGGTCGAAGTCGCGGGCCGGGTGGACCTCCGCCTTGCGGCAGGCCATGACGTAGGCGGCGGAGGTGCCGTACAGGGTGGCGCCGGTGCGCTCGGCGATGCGCCACTGGGCGCCGGTGTCGGGGTAGCCGGGGCTGCCGTCGTAGAGGACGACGGTCGTGCCGGTGAGCAGGCCGGAGATGAGGAAGTTCCACATCATCCAGCCGGTCGAGGTGTACCAGAAGAACCGGTCCTCGGGGCCGAGGTCGCAGTGCAGGCCGAGCTGCTTGAGGTGTTCGAGGAGGATGCCGCCCTGGGACTGGACGATGGCCTTGGGGAGGCCGGTCGTACCGGAGGAGTACAGCACCCACAGGGGGTGGTCGAAGGGGACCGGCTCGAAGACGGGCTCGGTGTCGCCCGAGGTCAGCGCCGACCAGTCGAGGGCGCCGGCGGGGGCGGGCGTGCCGAGGAGCGGGATGTGGACGACGGCGCGCAGCGAGGGGAGGTCGGCGCGGAGCTCGGCGACGGTGTCGCGGCGGTCGTGCTCCTTGCCGCCGTAGCGGTAGCCGTCCACGGTGAACAGGACGACGGGCTCGACCTGCTGGAAGCGGTCGAGGACGCTGCGGGCCCCGAAGTCGGGGGCGCAGGAGGTCCAGACCCCGCCGACGGCGGCGGTGGCGAGGAGGGCGACGGCGGCCTCGGGGATGTTGGGGAGGTAGCCGCTGATCCGGTCGCCGGGGCGGACGCCGAGGGCGCGCAGTTCGGCCGCGAGCGAGCCGACCTGGCGGCGGAGCTCGGCCCAGGTGACGGGGACGGGCTCGTGGGTCTCGTCCACGTACAGCAGGGCGGGGTCACCGGCGCGGGCCGGGTCCTCGGCGGCGCGCAGGGCGTGCTCGGCGTAGTTGAGGGTGGCTCCGGTGAACCACTGCGCGCCGGGCATGGACCGGTCGGCGAGGACGGATGCGTACGGGGTGGTGAAGCGGACGTCGAACCACTCGGCGACGGCCTGCCAGAAGGTGTCGAGCTCGTCGACGGACCAGCGGTGCAGGGCGGGGTAGCCGCCGTCGGCGGGGGCTCCGTGGCGCTCGGCGGCCCAGGCCTGGAAGGCGGTGATCCGGGCCGCTGCGATCCGGTCGGGGCCCGGCGCCCAGAGGGGTTCCGGCTGCGTGGCTGAGGTCATGGGTCGGCTCCCGGTCAAGTCTGCGGCTCGCGCTTCGTGTGCGTACGGTGCCGTCGCGCGGGGGTGTGGGCGCGGCGGCTCACAGGGACCATGCCATGTGATCGTCCCCTGCACCAGGGCTGGCCTGGCGGGTCGGGTGATCGGCGCGGGGGCGCCGCTGCCGGGTGAACGGCAGTTGAACGCCGTCCCTTCGGCCGGGGGCCGGTGGCAGGGTGAGCGGCATGAACGGTCGTGATCTGGTACGTGCGGTGAAAGACATCGGTACGGAGCGCGGTCGGCGCGCCTGGCGCTCGGCCTGGCGTCACCGGCGCTCGGACGCGGTGGGGCTTCCGCGCCGGGCCGCGGAGCGGGCGCGCGTGCCCGGGCTGCTGACCGGTACGCAGGCCCGGCCGGGCGGGGGCGTGCTGCGGTTCGCGCGCTCCGAGCTGCTGGTGCGGGTGACGGTGGGCGGCGCGGTGTTCTGGAGCTGGGACGGGGCCGGGCCGACGCCCTCGTACGCGGTGGTGGGCGACGGCCCCGAGCCGGATCCGCGGGCCGTGCTGGAGCCGGACACCGGGGGCGGCTGGCGGGTGGTGTCGGAGCGGGTGACGGTGGCGGTGTCGCGGCACGGGGCCCTGGAGGTGCGTACGCCGGGCGGGACGGTGCTGCGGCGGGAGGCGCCGCCGCGGTGGTGGGAGCCGGTGGATCCGCGGATGGGCGCGGCGCGGTGGCTGCAGCGGAGCGAGGTGCCGGCGGACGCGCGGTTCTTCGGGCTGGGCGGGCGGGCCGCGGGGCCGCGGCTGCGGGACGGGGCGTACCGGCTGTGGAACACGGATCCGAAGGGGGGCTTCGGGCCGGGGGTCGATCCGCTGTACCTGACGATGCCGGTGCAGCTGGTGGTGGCGGATGCGGGGACGCATCTGGTGTTCCACGACAACTCGTGGGACGGGCGGGTGGTGCTGCGCGAGGGTGAGGAGGGTGCCGGTTCGGGGGCGGACCGGCCGGGGGCGAGCGAGCTGCGGATGGAGGGCGGGCCGCTGCGGTGCTGGGTGTTGGTGGGAACGCCGGCGCGGGTGCTGCAGGGGTGGTCGGGGCTGACGGGCGCGGCCGCGGTGCCGCCGGAGTGGGCGCTGGGGTACCAGCACGCGCGGTGGGGCTTCGGGAGCGCGGACGAGGTGCGGCGGGTGGTGGCGGGGTACGCGGCGCGCGGGCTCGCACTTGCGGCCGTACACCTGGACATCGATCACTACGACGGGCACCGGGTGTTCACGGTGGATGAGGGGCGCTTCCCCGATCTGCCGGAGCTGTCCAGGGAGTTGGGGGAGCTGGGGGTGCGGCTCGTGTCGATCGTGGACCCGGCGGTGAAGGCGGGCGACGGGGTGCACGCGTCGGGGCTGACGGTGGGGCCGGGCGGGGCCTTCGTACGGGACGCGCGGGGCGGGGAGGTGCGCGGTGAGGTGTGGCCGGGCGAGTGCGCCTACCCGGATTTCACGGATCCGGCGGTGCGGGAGTGGTGGGGCGGGCTGTACGAGGAGCGGCTCGCGCAGGGCTTCGCCGGTTTCTGGCACGACATGAACGAGCCGGTGTCCTTCGCGCCGTTCGGGGACACGACGCTGCCGAGGTCGGCGCGGCACGCGCTGGACGGGGCGGGCGGTGACCACCGCGAGGGGCACAACGTGTACGCGCTGGCGATGGCGCGGGCGGGGTGGGAGGGGCTGGTGCGGCTGCGGCCCGCCGAGCGGCCGTTCCTGTTCTCGCGGTCGGGGTGGGCGGGGATGCAGCGGTACGGGGGCACGTGGTCGGGAGATGTGGAGTCCAGCTGGGAGGGGCTGCGGGCCTCGCTGGCGCTGGTGCTGGGGCTCGGGCTGTGCGGGGTGCCGTACTCGGGCCCGGACGTCGGCGGGTTCGGGGGGTCCCCGTCGCCGGAGTTGTACGTGCGGTGGCTGCAACTGGGGGCCTACCTGCCGCTGTTCCGGACCCATTCGGCGATCTGGGCGGGGCGGCGGGAGCCGTGGGAGTTCGGGCCGGAGGTGGCGGAGCAGGCCGGGGCGGTGATGGCGGAGCGGGAGCGGCTGCGGCCGTACTTCGTGACGCTGGCCCATCTGGCGCGGCGGACGGGTGCCCCGTACGTGCGGCCGGTGTGGTGGGGGACGCCGGAGGAGCGGCGGCTGCGGGACTGCGAGGACGCGTTCCTGCTGGGTGACGCGCTGCTGGTGGCGCCGGTGCTGGAGTGCGGGGCGGACCGGCGGGCGGTACGGCTGCCGCGGGGGCGCTGGTACGACACGGCGACGGGGGCGGCGTACGAGGGCCCGGGCCAGATCCTGCTGGACGCGCCGCAGGGGCGGATCCCGGTGCTGGCGCGGGCGGGGGCCGTGCTGCCGGTGCGGGCCGCCTCCGGGGACGGGGTGGAGCTGGAGGTCTGGGCTCCGGCGCGGGGGCGCACGGGGGGCGGGGTGGTGATCCGGGACCCGGGGCCGGGCTTCGCGGCGGGCGAGGTGGAGCGGTACACGGTGCGGTGGCTGGGGGACGCGGTGGTGGTGGAGGACGAGGCGGGGAACCCGGTGGAGGGGGTCACCGTACGGGGCCTGTAGGCGCCCGGGGCCGGTGACCGCAGCGGGCCGGTGACTGTAGGGGGCCGGTGGCCGTAGGAGCCGGTGGCTGAACGGGCCCGTGACCGCGGGAGCCCGCGGTGCCGCTGCCGCCCCCCTCCTCCGGTGGATGCGCAACCATTTGTTGCGCATCCACCGGAGGAGGGCTAGCTTTATATGCAACCGAAGGTTGCGAAAGATGGGGACGGTCATGGAGTACGGGAGCATCGAACGCGAGCTGCACGTCGACGCCTCGCCCGAGGTGGTGTTCGAGGTGCTCAGCAGCCCCGAGCACATCCGGGAGTGGTGGAGCGCCGAGACCACCGCGTTCGATCCGGCCGCGGGCGCGACGGGCCGTCTCACGTGGACGGACCAGGACACCGGCGGGCACCAGGCCGCGCCCTTCACGGTCGTCGAGGCCGACCCGCCGCGGATGTTCTCGTTCCGGTGGACCTACGACGAGACGGAAACGGAGGCGGCGGGTCCGGGCAACTCGCTGCTGGTGACCTTCGAGCTCGTCCCCGCGGGGACGGGCACCACGGTCCGTTTCCGCGAGAGCGGCTACCGCGAGCGGGGCTGGGAGGCCGCCGTGCTCGAAGCCCACTACAACGACCACCGGCAGGGCTGGGACTTCTACCTGCCGCGCCTGGTCGCGACCGCCGACCGGCTGGCGGCCGCGCGATGAGCACCGCCGTCGACGACGACCTGTGGTCCGCGATAGGCGACCCGACCCGGCGCCGGATGATCGATCTCCTGCTGGCCGACGGCCAGGGGACCGCGACGACCCTCAGCGCGCACCTGCCGGTGACCAGGCAGGCCGTGACCAAACACCTGGCCGTGCTCGACCGGGTCGGGCTGGTCCGGTCGGCGCCGGCGGGACGGGAGAAGCGCTATCAGGTGGACGAGGCCCAGCTGGCCCGGGCCGTGGCGCAGCTGAACTCGGTCGGCGAGATGTGGGACGCCCGCCTGCGGCGCGTCAAGAGCCTCGCCGAAGCGATCCAGCGGGCCAAGGACGCGCAGAAGTGACACGGAGAAGTGAGAGGAGAGCGAGATGGTGGACATCCTGCACCGGGTAGGCATGACCGCGACCCCGGAGAAGGTGTACGAAGCGCTCACGACGGTCGAGGGCCTGGCCGCGTGGTGGACGACCGACACGAGCGGGGACGGCGACGGCATGCTGCAGTTCCGGTTCGGCGACGTCGGCGGCTTCGACATGAAGGTGCTCGACCTGCGGCCGAACGCACGGGTGCTGTGGGAGGTCGTCGACGGTCCGGCCGAGTGGGTCGGGACCACGGTGAGCTTCGAGCTGGCCCAGGACGGCGAGTGGACGATCCTGATGTTCGCGCACGCGGGCTGGCGCGAACCGGTCGAGTTCATGAACCACTGCAGCACCAAGTGGGCGATCTTCCTGATGAGCCTGAAGTCCCTGGTGGAGACGGGCTCCGGCGCGCCGCATCCGCGCGACGTGCAGATCAGCAACTGGCACTGACGCCACCGCTGCTGGGCCCGAGGCTGCGCGCAGCCTCGGGCTCAGGGCGTCGGGCTCAGGGCGTCGGGCTCAGGGCGTCGGGCTCAGGGCGTCGGGCTCAGGGCGTCGGGCTCAGGGCGTCGGGCTCAGGGCGTCGGGCTCAGGGCGTCGGGCTCAGGGCGTAC
>NZ_JBVIWA010000008.1:0-270099 GCF_055595065.1 Streptomyces sp. NPDC040545 | reverse complement strand
CGTCGGGCTCAGGGCGTCGGGCTCAGGGCGTCGGGCTCAGGGCGTCGGGCTCAGGGCGTCGGGCTCAGGGCGTCGGGCTCAGGGCGTCGGGCTCAGGCGTACTTGCCCGCGAACCAGGACGCCGCCGCCTGGGTGTGCAGCGGGAAGGCCAGCGCCGACGGGGTGCGCAGGATGTGCCAGCCGGTGGTCTCGTCCGTCGGCCTCGAGGCGGGGAGGTCCGCGGCCGGGCGGACCGGGAGGAGGCCGAAGAGGAGGAGGTGGCCCGCCGGGGAGCTCAGGGCGTCGGCCAGGACGACCTCCGAGGCGGGGGCCGTGATGCCGGTCTCCTCGAAGAGTTCGCGGACGACCGCGTCGCGCCAGTCCTCGCCGAAGTCGATGAAGCCGCCGGGGAGTGCGACGCCGCCGAGGGCCGGTTCGATGGTGCGGGTGATGACCACGAGGCCGGTGCCGTCCGCGTCCTCGACGGGGAGGAGAGTGATGGCAACCGGGAGCGGATTGCGGTAGGCGGTCGCCCCGCAGGCCGCGCAGGTGCGGGGCCAGGCAGGGGTGGAGTACGGGGCTCCGCAGGTGGAGCAGTGCGAGTCCTTCAGCTGTGCCGGCATCCGGCGATGGTATGCCAAGGGGGGTGCGGGAGGCGGCTGTTGCGGGACCGCTGGCGGCCGCGGCGGGTTCGTACGCGGTGCGTGCGCCTTCCCGGGGGAGCGGTGGCGTTTCGCGTGCGGGCCCGAGGCGTGTCCCGGCGCGCATTTCGGCTCTCCGTGCCGCTGTCGCCGCCGTCCGGCCGTGAGTACGGTGCCCGCATGACTTTCACCTCGTACGAGGAATTCTGGCCGTACTACGTCGCGATGCACTCGCGCGCCGCCACCCGCTGGATCCATCTCACCGGCACCCTCACCGGTCTGGCCGTGACCGCCTACGGGCTGGCGCGCGGCCGCGGGCGTTACCTCGCGGCCCTCCCCCTGATCGGGTACGGGACCGCCTGGCCCGCGCACTTCCTGATCGAGGGGAACAACCCGGCCACCTTCGGCCATCCCGGATGGTCGCTGCGCGGGGACGCGCAGATGATCCGGATGATGCTGGCCGGGCGGGACGCGGAACTGGCCGAGATCGCGCAGAAGTGGCTTGCCGAGAACCCGTGTCAGGGCAGTTGACCCGTGGCAGACTTCTGACGATCCGTCAGATCACTGACCAGGGAGGGGCATCGTGGCACGCACACGCACACCCGTCGTGAGCGGGTGGTTCACCGAGGACGCGCCGGACGGCGGCGGCTTCCGGCTGCTCGGCACCCGCTGCTCGGCCTGTACCGCGGTGTTCTTCCCCCGCGAGGACGCCTACTGCCGCAATCCGCGGTGCCCCGGCGGCGGTGAACTCGCCGAGGTCCCCCTCTCCCCCCGCGGCCGGGTCTGGTCCTACACCGACGGGCGCTACCGGCCGCCCGCGCCGTACGTGTCCGACCCGGCCGCGCCCTGGGAGCCGTACACGCTGGTCGCGGTGGAGCTGGAGGCCGAGGGGATGGTGGTGCTGGGGCAGGCCGCGCCGGGGGTGGGGGTCGCCGATCTGGCCGTCGGCATGGAGGTCGAGGTGGTCGGAGGCGTGCTGAACGAGGACGCCGGGACCTCCGGGACCTCCGGGACCGACGGGTCCGACGGGTCCGACGGGACCGTCTGGACCACCTGGCAGTTCCGGCCGGTGGGGGGCGCCGAGTGAGCGCCGACGTCGCCGTCCTCGGGGCCGGTATGCACCCCTGGGGCAAGTGGGGCCGCAGTTTCGTCGAATACGGGCGGTCCGCCGCGCGGGCGGCACTCGCCGACGCCGGACTGGACTGGACGCAGGTGCAGTCGATCGTCGGCGCCGGCACCGTGCGTTCCGGCTACCCGGGCTACGTGGCGGGCGCCACCTTCGCCCAGGCGCTCGGCTGGCAGGGCGCGCGGGTCACCAGCGTGTACGCGGCCTGCGCGTCCGGCGCCCAGGCCATCGGAGCCGCCCGCGCGCAGATCCTGGCCGGCCTGGCCGACGTGGTGCTCGTGGTCGGCGCGGACGCCGCACCCAAGGGGTTCTTCGCCCCGGCGGGCGGCGACCGGCCCGACGATCCGGACTGGCTGCGGTTCCGCGTGCTCGGTGCCACCAACCCGGCCTATTTCGCGCTCTACGCCCGGCGCCGGATGGCCCTCCACGGGGACACTTTGGAGGACTTCGCCCAGGTCAAGGTGAAGAACGCGGCGGCCGGCCTGCTCAACCCGTACGCCCGCTACCGCAAGCGGGTCACCGCGGAGGAGGTCGCGGCCTCGGCGGTGGTCGCCGATCCGCTCCGGCTGCTCGACATCTGCGCCACCTCCGACGGGGGCGCCGCCCTGGTGCTCACCAGCATGGACTTCGCCCGGGCGCACGGGGTGGCCGATCCGGTACGGATCCGGGCCGTCTCGACGGTGACGCCCACCTATCCGCGGACGGTGCTGGACCTGCCGGACATCGCCACCGACTCGGCGGTGGCGGTGACCCCGGCGGCCGGCTCCTTCAGGTCCTCCATCGCGCGCGCCGCCTACGAGGAGGCGGGACTCGGTCCGGACGACCTCTCGCTCGCCGAGGTGTACGACCTGTCCACCGCCCTGGAGCTGGAGTGGTACGAGGACATCGGGCTGTGCGGGGAGGGCGAGGGGGCGAAGCTCGTACGGGAGGGGGCGACGGCGCTGGGCGGCCGGATCCCGGTCAACACCAGCGGCGGGCTGGCCTCCTTCGGGGAGGCGGTGCCGGCCCAGGCGATCGCGCAGGTGTGTGAGCTGACCTGGCAGTTGCGCGGTACGGCCGGGGAGCGGCAGGTGCCCGGCGCGCGGGCCGGGATCACCGCGAACCAGGGGCTGTTCGGGCACGGGTCGGCCGTCGTCGCCGTGCGCTGAACCGCCGGTGTCGTCCGAACGCTTGACGGCCCCCGGCGGCAGGTTCACACTCGCTCCACAGTCCCGCGCCGCGACCGGGACCCCGGTCCCCCCGTGAGAGCTGCGGCCCGTACCCCAGTCGGCGGGGGTACGGGCCGCCTCCGTGTCAGGCTCCGGCCGAGAGGCTCCGGCGCCGCTCGCGGGCCAGGGACATCGCGTGTTCCACGACGCCCACCAGCACGTCCTTCACGGATTCCCGGTCCCGTGCGTCGCACAGCAGCACCGGTACCCCGGGGTCGAGGTCCAGCGCCGTCCGTACGGTCACCACGGGGTGCCGGTCGGCTCCGTCGAAGCAGTTGACCGCGACGACGAACGGGATCGCGCGCCGCTCGAAGTAGTCGACGGCGGCGAAGCAGTCGGCGAGGCGGCGGGTGTCCGCGAGGACGACGGCGCCGAGCGAGCCCTGTGCGAGTTCGTCCCACAGGAACCAGAAGCGGTCCTGCCCGGGCGTGCCGAACAGGTACAGCACCAGGTCCTCGCGGAGCGTGATGCGCCCGAAGTCCATGGCCACGGTGGTGGTGCTCTTGCCCTCCACTCCCCCGGTGTCGTCGACACCGACGCCCGGCTCGGAGAGCCGTTCCTCGGTGCGCAGCGGTCTGATTTCGCTCACCGCGCTGACCAGGGTGGTCTTGCCCACCCCGAAGCCGCCCGCGACCAGGATCTTCAAGGTCAGCGGCTCGACCGGCGACACCGCGTGCATGGCACCGGTGCGGCTAAAGCGCCCGAAGGCCATCGATCACCTCACGCAGAATGGATTCATCGGGCAGTTCTGCCGGTGGTACCGGCCTGGTCACGTGGACCAGTTCCTCGTCGACCAGGTCGCCGATCAGGACGCGAACGACCCCGACGGCGAGGTCGAGATCGGCCGCGAGTTCGGCGACCGACTGCGGTCGGCCCCGGCACAGCCCGAGGATGTGGGCGTGTTCCGGGGAGAGGGTCATGTCCCAGACCGGATCGTCGGCCGCCGGTTCGGCGACGACGAGGGCGATCAGGTCGAGTCGGTGCTGGCCCGCGTGGCTGGTCCGGCCGCGGGTCATGGCGTACGGGCGGACGACGGGCCCCGCGTCGTCGTCGAACCAGTGCGCGTGGTCGGGGTCCAGGTGGTCGGGGTCGGAGGAGGACGGGTCGACGGTGAAGCCGGCCGGAATTCCGGTGGGGTGGTCCTGGCCTGAATCGCTCATGCCTTACGACTCACCCTCCGGCTGGCAGCCCGGTGCGCGGGGCGGTCGCCAGGTGGTCGCCGACGCGCTTGACCATCAGCGTCATCTCGTACGCCACCTGGCCGACGTCGGAGTCGGCGTCGGCCAGGACGGCCAGGCAGCTGCCGTCGCCCGCGGCCATGACGAAGAGGAAGGCCTCGTCGAGCTCGACCACGGTCTGGCGGACCCGGCCGGAGTCGAAGTGGCGGCCGACGCCCTTGGCCAGGCTGTGGAAGCCGGAGGCGACCGCCGCCAGGTGCTCGCTGTCCTCGCGGGTCAGGTCCTTGGAGCTGCCGGTGGGCAGGCCGTCGCCGGAGAGGACCACCGCCTTGCGGATGGAGCCGACCCGGTCGACGAGCTCGTCGAGGAGCCAGTTGAGCGGGCCGGAGCCGCGGCCCCTGGTGTCGTTGCCGGTCTGCGGTGCGGTCATCGACCGTCCCCTTCGTTCTCGTTCGCGGGACCGTCGGCGGCGGATGTGCCTGCCCCGGTCTCGGACTTCTGCTGTGCGTGCTGGTTGCGGCCCGCGGTCCAGCCGCGCTGGAGTGCGGACATGCGCGTACGTACGTCATCCGCGTCGCGGTCGGCCGCCTGGTCGGGGGCGGCGTCGGCGGGAGCGGCGGACGGGGACTTCTTGAGCTGGGGCGCCAGGCTGGCCTGGCGGACCCGGCGGGGCAGCCCGCCGATGGCGGGGCCGGGTGCGGCGGCCCCGGCATCGGCTCCGGGTTCGGATCCGGCCGTGGAGGCCGGGGAGGGCTGCGGGACCACGGACACCGGGCGGGGCTCCACCCGGCGGCCGTGCTCGGCGACCAGAGTCGGGGTCGGGCGGCGCCGCGGCAGCGGTACGGCGCCCTGGGAGCGGGGGCCGTCCGGACGCGGGGTCTCCACGCGCTGGGTGTCCAGCCGGACCGGGCCGGTGGGCGCGAGCGGCTCGCGGTCGCGGTCGCCCTTGCGGGAGCCGCCGCGGTCCGCGTGCCGGTCGGTGTGGGGCCGGTCCGCCGGGCGCAGGCCCAGGAGGGCGCTGCGCGGGATGCCGTTCGGCGGGGTCTCGTCGTCGAGCGTCGCCATGACCGGGCGGCCGGCGGCGCCGATGCGGCTCGTGATCGCCGTGGGGGCGTCATCGAGCGCGGCGGGGTCGTCGAGGCCGTCCAGCCGGTCCAGGCCGCCGGCCGGGAGCGGGGCTTCCAGCTCGACCGGTCCGCGCAGTTCGGCGGCGGGCAGCTGGCGGCCGGAGGACGCGCGCTCCATGGCGGCGGGGGTGGGCCGCTCGGACCCGGCGCGGCCGAGGTGGCCGACCTTGTCGGACCGGAGGGGCTTGGCGGCGGCGCGGGCGCCGTCGAACCGCGCGCCCGCGCCGTTGGTCTCGGGAGCCTCGGTCAGCAGGGCCGAGGGGAGGAAGAGCACCGCGGTGGTGCCTCCGTACGGGCTGGGCTGGAGGACGACCTTGACGCTGTGGCGCTGTGCGAGGCGGCTGACGACGAACAGGCCGAGGCGGTCGGTGTCGGAGAGCTCGAACTCGGGGGTCTCGGCGAGCCGGAGGTTCGCGTCGAGCAGCGCTTCCGGGGTCATGCCGAGGCCGCGGTCGTGGATCTCCAGGGTGAAGCCGTTGGCGACGCGCTCGCCGTGTACCTGGACCGCGGTGTGCGGCGGCGAGAACACGGTGGCGTTCTCCAGGAGTTCGGCGATGAGGTGGGTGATGTCGGCGACGGCCGGGCCGACGATGCCCAGGCGCGTGAGCCGGCGTACCTCGATGCGCTCGTAGTCCTCGACCTCGGCGACGGCGGCGCGTACGACGTCCATCAGCTGGACGGGCTTGCGCCACTGGCGGGAGGGCGCGGCGCCTGAGAGGATCACGAGGCCCTCGGCGTGCCGGCGCATGCGGGTGGTCATGTGGTCGAGGCGGAAGAGGTCGGCCAGTTCCTCGGTGTCCTCGGTACGGCGTTCCATGGTGTCGAGGAGGGTCAGCTGACGGTGCAGCAGCACCTGGTTGCGGCGGGCCAGGTTGACGAACACCTCGGAGACGCCGCGGCGCAGGTCGGCCTGCTTGACGGCGGCCTCGACGGCGGCGCGCTGGAGGGTGTTGAGGGCCTGGCCGACCTGGCCGACCTCGTCCTTCTCGTATTCGAGGTGCGGTGCCTCGGTCTCCACGTCCACGTGCTCGCCCGCGGCGAGGCGGCGCATCACGCTGGGCAGCCGGACGCCGGAGGCCTCGTGGGCCTCCTTGCGCAGCCGGGACAGGTCGCGGACGAGGTCGCGGCCGATGCGTACGGACAGCACCAGGGACACGATCAGGGCGAGGAAGCCGAGGACGCCGGCGGCGGCGGCCTGGACCATGACGTCCATGGCGACGGGCTCGATGCGCTCCTGGTAGCGGTTGCCGGCGTCGGTGTTCATGGCGGCCAGGTCTTCGAGGACCTTGGCGGAGGCCTCGTCCCACTGGGCGGCGGTGACGCTGCGCGGCTTGTTGACGGCGCCGCCGGCTATGAAGCGTTCCTCGGCGTCGCGCAGGGGCTGGGTGGCGGGGTCCTTCCAGTACTTCTCGAAGCGCTCCCGGTCGTCGGCGGGGAGGGTCACGAGGTTGAACTCGTAGAGCAGGCCGCGGTTGGCGGCGAAGTCGGAGACGCGGCGGACGTCGGGAGCGGTGACGTTGCGCGCGGCGAGGGCCGAGGCGATGACGGCGTCCTCGCGGGAGAGCAGTTCGCGGGCGCGGCTGATGCCGACGAGGGCGCGGCCTTCCTTGTCGACCTCCACGTTGTCCAGGCCGTGGAGGTTCATGAGGAAGTCGTAGCAGGGGTCGACCAGCCGGTTGTAGAGGTCCAGGGCCTGCGCGGGGTCCAGGGCGTTCTGGTCGACGGAGCGGCGCATGGTGCCGATGCCCTGGAAGGCGGCGACGATCGAGCGCAGGCGCCGGGCGCTCTGCGGGCTCAGCTCGTCGATGACCTTGGCGTCGCGGGCGCTGACGCTGATCTGCTCGACGGCCAGGTCGGTTTCGGCGCGGCGCTTGGTGAGTTCGGCCGTGGCGGTGGCGGCCCGGGGGTCGCCGAGGACGACCAGGGTCTGGCGCCGTTCCTTCTGGATGACGCGGGCTACGTCCTCGACGGGGTAGCCGACCTTGTCGATGATGTAGGCCACGTCGAAGAGTTGGACGGCCTCACGGCCGGTGATGACTGTCGCGAAGCCCCACAGGGCGGTCAGGGAGACGAGCGGCACAAGGAGCAACGCCACGATCTTCCGGCGGATGGACTTCCCGCGAAAGCGCATGGCCTCCCCAGCCTCCCCCAGGTCAACCCCGTTGCCGGGGGTCGGTGTTCCGTCATTTAAACGGCGTGAGCCTACTACTGCTGCGGGGCAGCTTCGAAGGCGTGTCCGGACGTTTTCGGCCTGACCCCGGTAGGAAGATCACCAGTTGTCCGACACTTCCGGTCAACTGCAGCCCGATATGTGGCAGATGACACTTGGTGGGGCGTCGGTTCCTGCAACCCGATGGATGGCTGGAATTATTCGTTCCGCGATCATTCCGGCCGGTGAAGGTATCCGCGATCCGGGAATCTCTCGGCACCGCCGAACGTCTGTCTGTTCGAGGGGGCGCGTCGCAGCGGACGTGAAGGGTGGACGTGGTGGGCAGACGTGGCAAGTAGGCAGGGCGAGCAGGCATGACGGACCGCGCGGTGGGGAGTGAGCGGACCATGAGCAGTGACGAGGGCGGCGGCGCGAGTGCAGGCCTGGGTGCCGGCGGGGCCGGGCGGGGACTGTGGGTCGAGGAGCCGGCCCGGCGGCGCCGGATGCCGGATTCGGTACGGACCTCCGCGGTACGGGCGGTGCTGATCGTGGCCGTGACCCTGACGCAGGCGACGATCACGTTCTTCCTGACCCTGGCGGGGTCCTGGCTGGCCCTCCCGATGGGGCTCGGCGCGATAGCGGGGACGATCGTGGCCACCTGGGGCGTGCTGGACGTGTGGATCACCCGGCAGACCTGGAACCAGCGGTACGGGGTCCTGTCGGAGCCGAGCAGCACGGCACGCAGCCGCCGCCGGGAGGCCCGTCGGGCGTCCCGGGCGGCCCGGGAGGCCCGGAAGGCCGCCGCGGGCCGAATACCCCGCGAGGACGGCCCTCTGGCGGCCTCCGGCCGCTATTCCGCGCGCTGACGCCCTGAGGGGTGTCTTGCCGATCAGGGCGGGCTCGCGCGTCAGGAAACGCCGCTGCGGCGGAACATGCGGGTCGCCGTGATCTCGCCGTGGATGGTCTCCGTCTCCGCGGACTGCTGCGGCAGCCCCGGGCGCAGGTGCTCCTCGACGCTGATGTACTTCAGGCCCGCCCGCAGGTCCGCGTCGTTGCGCAGGCGGATCACCAGCGGGAACTCGGCGAGGGCCGTGGTGTCGAACAGGCCGGTCGTGTAGAGCAGCTGGACGCCCAGCGCGTCGGAGACGGCCCGCTGGAGCTCCAGCAGGTACGTGGCGTTGGCACGGCCGATCGGGTTGTCGAGGAACAGCGTGCCCGCGTGCCGGTGCTTGTCGCGGCCGCGGTCGTTGCTGCGCAGCGCCGCCATCGTGCAGTACAGCGCGATCGCGGCGGTCAGCAGCTGCCCGCCGGAGAACACGTCACCCATCTGCCCGACCGGCACCCGCTCGGCGCGCAGCACCGCGTCGGGCTTGAGGATCTCCACGGAGATGCCCTTGGGCTCCAGGGCCGCCTGGACGCCCCTCAGCAGCAGGGACATGCCGTCACGGCGGCCTTCGCCGAAGGAGGCGCTGCTGTTCTTCTTCACGGCGGCGCGGGTGGCCTCGTCGATGACCTCGCCGAGCCGCTCCGTGAGCGTGGCCTGGTCCGGCTCCTCGAACCGGATCCGCAGGAACTCCTGGCCCGACCATTCGCCGAGGCCCTCCGGGAGCTGCGAGAGCCGCTGCGCGGAGCGGAGCGTGGCCAGGGCCGATTCGACGAGGCCGCGCAGGCGGTCGACGATGCTGTCGCGGTTGCGCTCCAGCTGGGCCAGTTCGTCGGTGAGGACGCGCAGCCGGGGTGCGAAGGCCGCGGCCCAGGCCGCCGCGTGCTCGGGCAGGGCGGAGGCGGGCAGTTCGCGGATCTGCTGGCGCGCGGGGGTGCGTACCTGCTCGTACCGGGTGGCGTTGGCGTGGCGGACCAGGATGTCGCTCGCCTCGCGCACCGCGGCCTCGGCGGCCGAGAGGTCGGCCGAGCAGCCGCGCAGGGAGCGGCGGGCCTCGGTGGCGGACTGGCGGGCCTCCTCCAGCGTGCCCGCGTGGGGCACCGGTTCCTGCTCGTCGTCCTGGTGGGCGTGGTCGCGCAGCAGGTCCCTGAGCATCGCCGCGGTCTCGTCGAAGCCGCCGGCGCCGTCCTCGGCGGTGCGGTGGGCGCGCAGCAGGTCCGCGTGGGCGGCCCGGGCGCTCTCCACGGCCGCGGTGTGGGCGGCGAGCTGGGCGCTGGCCGTACGCAGCAGGGCCTGGGCCTGTTCGACGTCCTCGGGGACGAGCTCCTTGGGGAGTTCGGTGTGCGCCTCCCCCTCGGTGGGAGCGTGCCGTTCGGCCTCGCCGCGCAGCCGGCCGAGCTGCTCGCTGGCGGTGGACGCGCGGGTCTCCAGCATCTGCACGAGGGACTCGGCGCGGGCGGCCGCGGCCTGCCGGGAGGGGCCGTCGGCACCGTCGGTGCCTTCGAGGAGCTGGGCGGCGCGGGTACGGACCTTGTTGGTGAGGCGGTCGAGTTCGGCCAGGGCGGCGCTCTCGTCGCTCTCGGCGCGGGCTTGTTCGGCGCGCAGGTCGGCGCCGACGCCGACCTTCTCGTAGAGCTGGGAGGCCGCGCGGTAGGCCTCGCGCAGGTCGGGCAGCGGCGCCCGGGGGCCGTCACCGCCGCCGTCGGGCAGCTGGTCGGGGGCGCCGGCGATCTCGGCGCGTTCGGCGCGCAGGGCGCGGGCGGTGCGGCGGGCGTCGTCGGCGGCGCGCTGGGCGGCGCGGCGGTCCTCGTCGGCGGCGCGGGCCCGGTCCAGGCACACCTCGGCGCGGGCCTCGGACTCGGCGGCGTCGTCGGCGAGTTCGCGGAGCCTGGCCTGCCAGCCGGCGCGCTCGCGCAGCCGGAAGGCGAGCCCGGCGAGGGCGTCGGCGGTGCGCCGGGCTCGCTGGGCGGCGTCCTGGCGCTCCTCGCGGACCCGGGCCGCGTCGGCGGCGGCCTCGTCGGCCTCGGCGCGTACGGTACGGGCCTCCGCGAGCTCGGCGTCGGTCTCCTCGGCGAACATCCGGGCGGCGGCAGCCGCTTCCGCGAGTTCGGTGAGGCGGCCGGGCGGACAGCCGGTGCGCCAGGAGCCGAGGCGGGCGGCGAGCTCGCGGTCACCGCCGAGGCGGGCTGCGAGGTCGCGGATCTCGGTGTCGCGGGCGGCGGCGCGGGCGCGCAGCGCCTGGCGCTCCTCGTCGGCGGCGTGCTCGTCGTGCATGGCCGGGTTCGGCGGTACGAGGAACACCCCGGAGTCGTCTCCGGCGTCGGCCGGCGGCAGCGGGGCCAGCAGGGCGGCGGCCGTGCCGACGGCGACGGTGGAGCGGGGCAGCAGGGCGGCGCCGGAGAGCACCTCGCGGGCCCGGCCGTGGGTGTCGGGGTCGGTGATGACGACGCCGTCGACGAGTTCGGGGCGGGCGGCGAGGACGGCGGCGTGGTCGGCGGGGTCCACGGACTGGGCGAGGTAGCGCCAGCCGGGGAGGGCGGGGATGCCGTGCTCGCCGAGGTACTCCACGGTGGCCAGGACGTCCGGGCCGGGCGGCAGCAGGCCGCCGTCGCCGAGGGCGCCGAGGATGCGGGCGTCGTCGGCGGCCGCGGTGCGCAGTTCGAAGAGCTGGCGTTCGGCCGCGGCGACCCCGTCGGTGAGCAGGGTGCGCAGGTCGTCGGCGTTGCGGTCGAGGTCGGCGACGGTGAGCCCGGCGCCTCCGGCGGCTTCGGGGCGGCCGGCGGGACCGGCCGGGGCGAGGCCGTGCCCGGCGGATCCGTGCGCGGCCCCGGCCGACGCGGCCTGCGCACCGGAGCCGGCGAGGGCGCCGGAGGTACCGCTCTGCGTGCGCGGGTGGGGAAGGAAGGAGGCGGGGACCGAGGGGAGGCCCAGCAGCTCGGCCAGGCGCGGGGCGGTGGCGAGGGAGGCCGCGGCCCGGTGCTCCGCGTCGTGGGCGGCCTCGGCCGCGTCGGCGGCGTCGGCCGCGCGGGCGGCGGTGAGCTCGGCGCGGGATTCCGCGGCGGCCGCCTCGCGGGCGGCCTCGGCGGTGGCGCGGGCGGCTTCCCGGGACTCGTCCCAGGCGGCCACGGCGGTCTTCTCGGCGTCGGTGGCGGCGAGGGCCGCGCGGGCCGGGTCTGCGTCGGGGGCGGTGTCGTCGAGCCAGCCGGCGCGCACGGCCTCGGCGGTCTCCTGCTGGACCTCGGCCAGCCGCGAGCGCAGGTGCTCGGCCTCGCTGCGGGCGCGCTGGGCGGCCGTGGCGGCGGCGGTGGCGTCGCGGTGGGCGTCCTCGCCGGTGGCCTGGAGGGCGGCGGAACGCTCCTCCTCCTCGTTGGCGAGCCGCTCGCCGTGCTCGGCGGCGGTGTGCAGGGCGCGGACCAGCTCACCGGCGGCGGTGGCGCGGGCGGCCAGGGCCGGGGCGGCGTCCCGCTCGGCCTCCAGGATCGCGGCGGCGACGCGCGCCGAGCGGTCGGCGGCGGCCCGGTGGCGCAGCACGTTCTCGGCGGCCTGCCACGCGGAGTGCAGGGTCCGGGCTTCGAGGAGTTCGCGGCGCTGGGCCGCGGCGGCCTTGTCGGCGACGGTCAGGGCCAGCGAGGCGTGCCGGTAGGCGAGTTCGGCGGCGACGGCGGCGCTGCGGGTGCGGGCGGACTCGGCGGCGGTGACCTGGTGGGCGGCGCCGGTGACCTGCTGGGCGAGGTCAGCGGCCCGGCCGCGCTCCTCGGCGGCGCGTGCGGACAGCCGCCGGGCGAGGGTGCGCGTACGGCGTTCCGCTCCCGCGTGCACGTCGCGCAGCCGGGAGCGGGCTCCGGCGGCCTCGACGATGCGGGTGAGCAGGTCCACCGAGCCTGCGGTGAAGTCCCGTTCGGCCATGAGCTCGGCGCGGCGGCCGAGCTTGTTGCCGAAGCCGTGGACGAGGTCGGCGAGGCCGTCCGTGTCGCGGGTGTCGGTGACGGCACGCAGCAGGAGGTCGGTGAAGTCGGAGTCCTTCTTGACCGCGAAGAGGCCGGCCGCCTCGCCCTCGTCGGCGTTCATCTCGCGCTGGTAGCGGAAGAGTTCGGGGTCGAGGCCGAGTTCGGTGAGGTGCTCGTTCCAGCGGTCGTGGATCTCCTCGAAGTACACCTCCAGGTGCGGGTACGCCTTGCCCGCCTCGGTGAGGGAGTCGCGGAAGCCCTTCATCGTGCGGCGGCGGCCCTGGGCCCCGGAGGCGCCTTCGACGGGCGGGCGCACGGAGGTGGCCTCGGCGACCGGCAGGCTGTCGAGGCTCAGGCCGGGCCCGGGGCGGAAGGAGTACCAGGCCTCGGCGAACTTGCGCGGGTCGTTGGAGACCTGGCGGCCCCGCCATTCGCTGACCTTGCCGACGACCACGCACTCGCCGGTCTGGGTGTGCTGCCACTCCAGGGCGACGTGGCCGCAGTCGTCGGCGAGCAGGAACTTGCGCAGGACGCCGGAGCTGGCGCCGCCGAGGGTGTTGCGGTGGCCGGGGAGCATCACCGAGAAGATCAGCTTGAGGAGGACGGACTTGCCGCCGCCGTTCTCCAGGAAGAGCACACCCGCGGGCGCGGGCCGGCGCGGCGGGCCGGTGGGCTCGTCCTCGAAGAACTCCGCCTGGGTCGGCGCCGGGTGGGGCACCGGCTCGCCGACTCCGCGCAGGTCGAGCACGGTGTCGGCGTAGCGCGCACCGGCGGGCCCGATGGAGTAGAGGCGGATCCGGGACAGCTCGTACATGGCGGCGGACTCTCGTGGTGTCTTGGTGAGGCAGGACGTACGGGGATCGGGGCGCGGGCCGCGGGCCCGGGGGCTCAGGCGTGGAACGGGAGTCCGGCGTCGGCGGCCAGTTCCAGGTCGTCGCCCTCGGGCGGCGGCAGCAGGGTGGCGGAACCGTCGCTGACGGGGACCACGCCGAGCTCCAGGAGCTCGGCCATCGCCGCGCTGCCCGCCATGTCACGGACCTGGAGCTGGTAGCGGGGGGTGGTGCGGTAGGTGCCGCCGGCGTCGTCCCCGGTGCGCTGGAGGAAACCGGAATCGGTCAGGAAGGCGGCCGCCTTGCCGACGATGCCGGTGGTGGAGCCCGCGAGGCGGCGGGCGTCCTTGGTGGCGCCGGTCGCGCTGCGGCGGGCGTAGACGCGCCAGGCGGCCTCCAGGCCGGGGGCGTCGGAGGCCGGGTCGGTGTTCTCGCCGAGCTCCTCGGCGCGCTCCTCCAGGCGGCGGCAGGTCTGCCGGACGAAGGCGTCGACGCCGTTGACGGTGACGCGGCCGATGTAGCCGTCGTCGGCGAGGTCCTCGGGGCGCGGGAAGGCCAGGGCGGCCACGGCGAGGTGCGCGAGGCCGTGCAGGAAGCGGTCGGCGGAGTCGGCGGCGGTGCGGCGGGCGTAGTCGCCCATCCGGACGGCGAAGACGGAGTCCTCACCGGCGGCCACGGCCATGCCGGCGCGCGGGGACACCTCCAGGACGACGAGGCCGAGACCGGTGGCGACGGCGTCGGCGAGCCGGGCGAAGGCGGGGTCCTCGCGGTAGCGGCGGAGCAGCTCCGCGTACTCGGCGTCACGGGCGGGGAGCAGCTTGGGCTGCAGCCCGAAGGCGACGAGCCGGGCCGCGTCGGCGGCGTCGGCGGGGGTCACCGGCGCGGCGGCCTGGACCGGCGCGGCCGGGGCCGCCTGCACGGGCTCGCTCCACGCGGGGTGCTCGGCGTGGTGGTCGCTCACGGGTGGGTCTCCTCGGCGGTGCGGGTCGTTCGGGCGGTGCGGGGTCCACTGCGTGGAGCCGGACATTCAAGCCTCGCCGGCGTTTGAGGCGCGGGGTCCGGGGCTGCGCCCCGGGAAACCCGGCTCCGCCGGGCACCGGGCTCCGCCCGGACCCTCCCCCAGCTACCGCTGGGAGGTGCCCCCTCCTCGAACGCCAGAGGGGCTGAATCGGGAGCCGGCGGGGCTGAAACGGCCGGGGCGACGGCGGTCACGACGCCTCCGCGCGGTCCGCCGCCATGCCGGCGGCGTCCAGGAGGGCGGTGCCGACGATGAGGTCGGCGCCGCCGAATTCGGGGTCGTCGAGCTGCGTGCCGTCGTCCACCGCGAAGAGGAGCCGCTCCTCCCCCTGCCGGTAGGCCGTGCCGACGGCAGGGCTCGCCGCGTGGACGGCCAGCAGCGCCACCAGGTACGGCAGTTCCGGATCGCTGCGTCGCGCCTGCGCCAGGAGCCCGGACAGCCGCCTCGGGGCGTCGTGCGGGAGGTCCAGCAGCTCCATCGCGGCGGCGAGCTGCTCCTCGCTGAAGCGGCTGTCGTCCGGGGTGGCGATGAGGTCCGGCTCGGGCATCTCCGCGCCGAGGTGCTCGCGCTCCACCGGCGGGGTGAGCAGGATCTCGACCAGGTCGGCCACCCGCACCGAGACGGGCGTGCGCAGCCCCGCGCCGGCGGCGAAGAAGGCGGCGGTCACCCGGCTCGCCTGCTCCAGCGGGAGCGGCAGGAGCGGGGCGACGAGCTGCCCGTACAGGTCGATGCCGGAGCGGGGTGCCGGGGCGGCGAAGGCCTGGCGGTCCTGTTCGGCACGGAACAGCGGGCCGGCGTCCAGCAGCCGGGACTGGAGCTGGGTGTGCCGGCGGATGCAGTCCTTGACGATGTCGACGAGTTCGGCCGCGCGCCGCTTGTTCTCCGGTTCCTCCGCCTCGTCGCGCGCCTTGCGGATGTTGGTCAGGATCGCGTTCTCGTGGCGGTAGCGGTCGGCGACGTGGTCCAGGGCCTCGGCGATCATGTCGGGCACGGCCTGGAGCCAGTCCACCGCCCGGACGTTGCGGCGCGTCGCGTCCAGCGTGCGGCGCAGGGTCTCGGCGTACTGGACGGTCCGGTAGCGGGCCTGCTCGGCGGCGAGCTGGGCGTCGGCCAGCCGGCCGCGGCTGATCAGCACCTCCAGCTTGACCTCGGCGGCGATCTGGGCGCTGGTGACGTCCGTGTCGAGGGCGCCGACCAGGACGTTGACGGCCTCGTCGGTGGTGCGCAGGTAGACGACGCCGCCGTAGCCGGGGACCTCTTCGATCAGCTTGAAGTCGTAGTCCCGGCGCACGTAGACGCCGTCGGGGCCGAAGGTGCCGTAGATCGCGCGGAAACCGCGGTCCACGCTGCCGACGTTGATCAGGTTCTCCAGCACCCAGCGGGCCACCCGCTCGTGCTCGGCCGCCGGGCGGGCGGGGGCCTGGGCCGCGACGCGGGGCAGCAGCCTGGCCACTATCTGCTCGTGGTCGGCGCCCGTGTCGAAGTCCATGTTGAGCGTGACCAGGTCGATCGCGGCCAGCGCGACCTCCGCCATCGCGTAGACCCCGTACTCGCCGGCCAGATTGGCCTTGCGTACGTCGAGGTCGTGGAGCGGGGCGGTGCAGGCGAGGGCGCGCAGCCGCCGGGCCAGGCCCTCGTCGGCGGCCGGGCCCGGCGCCGGGGACGGAAGGGTCTTCGCCGGGGCGGGGAGAGTCACGGACAAAGACTAGGTCCTGTTACTGACAACATCCCAAACGGCATGGTTCGGCCGGATCGTCCCGGCGTCCGCTGCGGCCGCCTGCTCTACGCTCGGCGCATGGATTCCATGATCGCATCCGTTCCCGTGATCGACCTCAACGCCGACCTCGGCGAGGGCTTCGGGCGCTGGACGCTCACCGATGACGAGGCCCTGCTCTCCGTCGTCACGAGCGCCAATGTGGCCTGCGGCTTCCACGCCGGTGACCCGTCCATCATGCGCCGCGTGTGCGAGCTGGCCGCGGAGCGGGGCGTACGGATCGGCGCGCAGGTGTCCTACCGCGATCTGGCCGGCTTCGGGCGGCGCTCCATGGACGTGCCGCCCGGCGAGCTCGCCGACGAGGTGGCCTACCAGATCGGGGCGCTGGAGGTGTTCGCGCGGGCGGCCGGCTCCCGGGTGTCCTACGTGAAACCGCACGGCGCGCTCTACAACCGGACCGTGCACGACGCGGGCCAGGCCGCCGCCGTGGTCGCGGGCGTCCGGCTGGCGGCCGGGTCGGGTGCCACCGGGGGGCTGCCGGTGCTGGGGCTGCCCGGGTCGCTGCTGCTCGCCGCGGCCGGGGAGGCCGGGCTGGCTCCCGTACCGGAGGCCTTCGCCGACCGCGCCTACACGCCGGCCGGGACGCTGGTCCCGCGCGGCGAGCCGGATGCCGTGCTGCACGACCCGGAGGCGGTCGTGGCGCGGGCCGTCCGGATGGCGGCCGAGGGGGCGGTGACGGCGGCCGACGGGTCGCCGGTCCGGGTGGCCGCGCGCTCGCTGTGCCTGCACGGGGACACCCCGGGGGCGGCCGGGCTCGCCCGCCGGGTCCGGGAGGCGCTGGGCGCGGCCGGGGTCCGGGTGGAGGCCTTCGCGTGAGGCCCCTGGTGGTGGGCGGCGAGGCGCTGCTGATCGAACTGGACTCGGCGGACGAGGTCGCCGCGCTCCACGCCGAGCTGCTGCGCCGCCGGGACGCGGGCGAGCTGGGGCCCGTACGGGACCTCGTGCCGGCCGCGCGGACCGTGCTGCTGGACGGCGTACGGGACCCGGCGGCGCTCGGCGCCAGGATCGCGCGGTGGGAGGTGCCGCCGCTCGCCCCGGCGCGGGGGCCGCAGGTCACCGTCCCGGTGCGCTACGACGGCCCGGACCTGGGGGAGGTGGCCCGGCTGTGGGGGGTCGCCCCGGACGCGGTCCCCGGGATCGTCGGCGCGACCGCCTTCCGGGTGGCCTTCTGCGGTTTCGCGCCGGGCTTCGGCTACCTGACGGGGCTGCCGGAGCGCTTCCACCTCCCCCGCCGCGAGACGCCCCGTACGGCCGTCCCGGCGGGCTCGCTGGCGCTGGCCGGGGAGTACGTGGGGGTGTACCCGCGCTCCTCCCCCGGCGGCTGGCAGCTGATCGGCTCCACGGACGCGGTGCTGTGGGACCCGCGGCGCGAACCCGCGGCGCTCTTCGCGCCCGGAGTCCGGGTGCGGTTCACGGAGGGGGACGGCCGTGGCTGAGGGGCTGCTGGTGGTGCGGCCGGGGGCGCTGACGACGGTCCAGGACCGGGGGCGTCCGGGGTACGCGCATCTGGGGGTCCCGCGCTCGGGAGCCCTCGACACGGCGGCGTATGCGCTGGCGAACCGGCTCGTCGGCAACGCGCCGGACGCGGCGGCGCTGGAGACGACCCTGGACGGGGTCGGGCTGCGGGCCCTGGCTGCGACCACCGTGGCGGTCACGGGCGCGCCCTGTCCGGTACGGATCTCCGGCCGCCCGGTGGCCTGGGGGGCGCCGGTCCGGCTCCCGGCGGGGGCGGAGCTGGAGGTGGGCCGGGCGGAGTCGGGAGTGCGCGGCTACGTCGCGGTGCGGGGAGGCCTGACGGTCCCGCCGGTCCTGGGCAGTCGCTCCACGGACCTGCTGTCCGGGCTGGGGCCGCCGGTCCTGTCGGCCGGGATGCTGCTGCCGGTGGGCCGGCCGGGCCCCGATCCGGCCCCCGGGGCGGATGCCTGCGGCCTGCCCGGGCCGCCTTCGGAGCTGCTGCTCCCGCTGCGGCCGGGGCCGCGGGCGGACTGGTTCACGGAGGCCTCGCTGGCCGGGCTGTGGCGGGCGGCGTTCAGGGTGTCGGCGAGGTCGAACCGGATCGGGCTGCGCACGGAGGCGGGCCCCCCGCTGGTCCGCGCCCGGGCGGGCGAACTGCCGAGCGAGGGCATGGTGCTGGGCGCGGTCCAGGTGCCGCCGGACGGGCTGCCGGTGGTGTTCCTGGCCGATCACCCGGTGACGGGCGGCTACCCGGTGGTGGGCGTGGTCCCGCCGGGCCCGGCCCTGGACGCGGCGGCGCAGGCCCGGCCGGGGACTCCCGTGCGCTTCCTCCCGTCCCGGTGAAACGTTTTCGGGGGCTCCGGCCAAGTACGCAGTGAGGGGGCCGACCGGGTCCCCGGCGCAGGGGAGGAACCAGGGTGCGAAGCCCAGGACAGAAGACCGGGCCACCGGATCTCACCACGCACGAGGGATTCGGCGCGTTCTACGAGGAGCACATCGACGCCGTGCTCCAAACCTGCCCCCGTTGCGCCCGATTCCACCCCGTGACGGCACACCGTCACAGCACTCGGCCCGGCCCCCCTCTTGTCAGGGGGCCGGGCCGAGGTGCGTCGCGGTGCGGGCCGGCGGGGCTACACGGCCGATTCCGGGGCGATGCGGCTGCGGACGGCCGACTGGACGTCCTCCTCCTCCGCCGGATCGGCGGCCAGGCGGCGCAGCCGGGGCGCCACGCGGGCGTCGGCCGTCTCGGCGTGGCGGGCCGCCACCTCGCGGGTGGTCTCCTCGCAGTCCCACAGGCATTCGACGGCGAAGCCCGCCGCGAAGGAGGGGTCGGTGCTGGCCAGGGCCCGAGCGGCCCGGCCGCGCAGGTGGGACGAAGCGGTCTCGCGGTAGATGTGGCGCAGCACGGGGGCCGCGCAGCCGATGGCGAGCCGGCCGGCCCCGTCCACCAGGGCGAACAGGCGCCGGGTGTCCGGGCCCGCACCGCGGACGGTGGAGCGCAGGGCGCCCAGCACCAGGCCCGCGTCCTCGGCTCCGCCGCGGGCGGCCAGGGTGGCCGCGGCGGCCTCGCCGAGCGCGTCGGGTCGGTGGACCCAGCGCCGGGCCCGCTCGACGGCCTCAGGGCCGCACATGCGCTCGTAGGCGGCCACGGCGGGCTCGTCGGCGGCGGCTTCGATGAGGTCCAGCACGGCCGGGTTGTCCGGCTCGGCGAGGACCAGGTGGTGCAGGGCGGTGGCCCGGGCGGCCTCCCCGTCGGCGCCGGCGGCGGCCGCGAGGATGGCGGAGCGGTCCTCGGGCTGGGCCACGGCGGCGAGGCAGCGGGCCGCGGGGACGTGCAGCGGGGTGCCGCGGCGCAGCCCGTCGGCGGCCCAGTCGAAGACGGCCTGGACGCCCCAGCCGGGCCGGGGCCCGCTCGGGGTCATCTGGCGCTGCCAGCGGTCGAAGGAGCCCTGCTGACGGGCGGCGCGCAGGCGCTCCCCGTACTGGGGGGTCTCCTCCCACAGGAACCACGGGCGGGGCTCGTAGGCGTCGCGGACGGCGGCGGCCAGCCGCGCCTCGCCCTCCGCCGTGGCGGGGAAGCGGGCGAGGACGGCCGGGGCCAGGGACCGCAGGCCTTCGTCGTCGTCGCGCAGGGCCAGCTCGTCGAGCGCCCAGGCCCAGTTCGCCCCGGAGGCGGCGTAGCGGCGCAGCAGCATGAGCGCGTCGTCGCGGCCGTAGGAGGCCAGGTGGCCCAGAACGGACAGGGCGAGGCCCGTGCGGTGGTCCTCTTCGTCGACGAGGTCGTCGGCGCTGAAGAGGTGGGCCTCGATCTCGCCCAGCGGACCGGCGAGGTCCAGGTAGAGCCGGGCGTAGTACAAGGAGCGGTTCTCGACCTGCCAGTCCTGGCGCGGGTCGCGGAGCACGCACTGGTTGAGGGCCTCGAGGGCCTCCGCCCTGGGTGCCGCGAGTGCGTGCAGCGTGCCGTCGCCACGGCCCCGCTGAAGGAGCCCGAGCAGGGTACCGCTCGGCGCTATGACTGGTTCGAACATGGGAATGGCCTCAAATCAAGCTGGGGACGCAACCGGGAATCGGGATTCACAGGGCCGCGTAACAGCATGTGAGGACGTCCGCCGTCATGTTCCGCTCGATGTAGACCATTGCCTTCTCACTCTCGTCGGTGCTTCGTGATCATGGAGGCCGGGCCGGCCTCGCACACCCTTCGTTTCTCGCTCGCCCGCTTCTGCCCGTCCCCCGTGCTCGCGAATCGAATCCGACGCCATGATGACCCAGGCGGTTTGTGCGCCGCGACCACATTTATGGCCGCCGTGACCAACCTGTGAGCTGGGGATGCGTCCGGGCCCGGCCAGATCCCCGGCAAAACCGGACTACTCGGCTCCGAAAAGTTCCAGCAGGTCGGCCTTGGCGAACATGCGCGCCGTGTCCACGGCGGAGGGGGTTCCGGCCTTCGGGTCGGCCCCGCCGGCGAGCAGCGCGCGGATGACGGCCTCCTCGCCCTTGAAGACCGCGCCGGCGAGCGGGGTCTGGCCGCGGTCGTTGGCGCGGTCGGCCTCGGCGCCGCGGGCCAGCAGGGCCGACACGGCGTCGGCGTGGCCGTGGTAGGCGGCGAGCATGACCAGGGTGTCGCCGCGGTCGTTGGTGAGGTTCGCCGGGACCCCGGCGTCCAGGTAGGCGGTGAGCGCCTCGGTCTCACCCTGGCGGGCGAGGTCGAAGATCTTGGTGGCCAGCTCGATGACGTCCTCGTCGGGGACGTCCTGGGAACCGGAGCCCTCGGCTGCGCGCTCGCTCATGGTTCGTACCGCCTTTCACTCGTTGCTGACATGGTCCGCCCGCCCGTCACGACGTCGAAGACCCGGTCGGGGTCCGGGCGGGCAGGGGGGTGCACGGCGCTGCGTCCGTACGGGTGAATCGCCAGAGTAGCGCCCTGGCCTGCACATGTCCGGGTCAGGCCGAGGCAATGATCACCTTCGGCCCCCTGCGCACCGGGCACGCCAGCCGGGCTGCGCCGGTCAAGTGAAAAACCCTGGAATTCACCCGTATGCACCTTTTGTCGCATTGATACTTCCTGTGAGCCTGGAAGAACTGATGGTGACTGTCCCCACCAACCAGGAGAAAACCTCATGGTCCTGTCCATCTCAGGCGTGGTCCTGCTCGGCATCATCTGCTTCCTCTTCTTCAAGAAGGACGGGATGAAGCTGACGCACGCGTTCGTCTGCTCGCTCTTCGGCTTCTTCCTCGCCGGCTCCGCCATCGCCCCGAGCATCACGGCGAGCACGGCGAGCCTCGCGAGCCTGCTCGGCGGGATCAAGCTTTAGCCCGGCCATCAGGCAGCCACACCAGCAGCACCCGGAACACCGTCACACCCACAACTCCAGGAGACGCCCGTGGCCCGGCGCCCACTTCCCCGCATCCTCAGCAGCGGCACCACGTCGCTGGCCCGGGGCCGCGACCTCGCTCGCACGGCCGCCGACAATGCCACGGACGTCCTCCATCCGCTCCTCGTCATCGGACGCGGCCTGCGCATCCTGGCCGCGGCCGGACGGCGCCGGTGGTCGCAGACCCCCAAGGACAAGCGTGGTCCCGCGCTGTTCCTCGGAGCCGCCTGCGTCCTGGTGGTCGCACTCGTCCCCTACGGCCCCCTCCTCGCCCTGATCACCCTCATGGCGGCGGCGGCCTGGCACGGACGCGGCCGCACCCCGGCGAAGACCGGACCCAGCGATGCCGAGACCGAACGGCTCGGCTCCCTCTACGAAGCCCTCGTGCCGTACTTCTCCATCCCGGAGGACCCGAGTCCGCTCTTCGCCCACGGCGGGGACTGGGACAAGGCCTTCAGCGGCTACGAGTTCGACGAGGCGGGCCGCATCACCCGGCTCCACATCCGCTACCCGGCCTACTTCACCGACGGCGAGGCCACCTCACGGGCCCGGATCGAGGTACTGCTGCACGCCAAGTCCGGGCGCGGACGGGAGTATCTCTTCGACTGGGACGAGGAGGGCAACCAGCTCGACCTCAGGGTGCTGGCGGCGCTGCCGACGGGCATCGCCGCCCAGCCGTTCGTCACCTCCCCCGGCGAGACCGTGCTCGGCTTCACCGACGCGGGCGGCGTGCGGCGCACCCTGCCCGTCCTGGAGGGCGACGAGCCCCGGGACGTGCCGCCGGTGATCTGGCGCACCGGCCCCCGCTCCACCGAGCCCCACCTGCTGGCCGTCGGCCAGCCCGGCAGCGGCACCTCGACCCTGCTGCGCTCCGTCGCCCTGCAGGCCTTGCGGCACGGGGGCGACGTACTGATCGTCGACGGCGGCGGCAGCGGCGAGTACTCCTGCCTGTCCGGCCGCAGCGGCGTCCTCGCCGTGGAATGCGGGCCGACCGGGGCACAGGCCACGCTGGAATGGGCCGCGCAGGAGACCGAACGGCGGCTCATCGCCACCCACCGGGCCCGCGAGGCCGGCCGGCCCGCGCCCGAGGACACCCGGCGGCCCCTGTGGATCCTGCTGGACCAGCCGAGCGTGCTGGCCCACCTCTCCGTCGCCGGGGGCGGCCCCGACCCGCTGGCCCAGCTGCAGGTGCCGCTGCGGCACGGACGGCCCGCGCACGTCACCGTGGTGGTGGCCGAGCAGTTCGGGCACCTGGAACTGCTGAACGACACCGTCTGGCAGCACACCCGCGCCCGCGTCGTGCTCGGGCCCGCCGCGGTCCAGCAGGTCGCCGACGTACTGGGGCTGCCGCCGCACACCACCCCGCCGGCCCAGGTGCCGCCGGGGCGCGGGTACGCCCGGCTCGGCACCGGGCCCGTGCACCGGCTCCAGGTGCCCGCCACCCCGGACCCCTACGACGAGGCCACGCACCCGGCGTTCCGCCAGGCCGTGCTGGAGCTGCTGCCGGACCGGGTCGTGCCCGGCGGGGGCGGCGGGGGCGGCGGGGGCGGCGGGCGGGACCGGAGCACGCTGGGCAAGCCGCTCCAGGGGCAGCCGCCCGCGCAGGGCTCGGCTCTGGACACCCCGGAGATTCCGGAAGTGCCGGCCGAGGCCGAGGCTTCGTAGGCCGGTCGATACGGGGCCGGGCGCGCGCCGGGGCATCTCCTCGGGCGCCGGACGTGGCGAGGGGTCGGAGCGTGAAGGGCGGTTGCGTTCGGCGCCCTGCGGGGACGGCCCGGCACACACCCGACCCCGTCACAGCGGGCAGCGGGGGCGGCCGGTTACGCCACGAAGGTGCGGGGCGGCTCCGCCCCGCTGCCGCCCGCGCCCGTGCCGACCAGCCGGGCCGCCGCCGCCAGCCGGGAGGCGGCCTCCTCGGCCACCGGCCCGCCCACGGTGAACGGCAGCCGGACGTAGCCCTCGAAGGCCCCGTCCACGCCGAACCTCGGGCCCGAGGGGACCCGTACGCCGACCCGCTCCCCCACCTCGGCCAGCCGCGAGCCGGAGAGCCCGCCCGCGCGGGCCCACAGGGTCAGCCCGCCCCGCGGCACCTCGAACTCCCAGTCCGGCAGCTCCCGGCGGACCGCCGCGACCAGCGCGTCGCGGTTCTCCCGGGCCTGCTCGCGGCGGATCCCGACGGCCTCCTGCCAGCCTCCGGTCCGCATCAGCCAGTTCACCGCGAGCTGTTCCAGCACCGGTGTGCCGAGGTCGGCGTAGGCGCGGGCGGCGACCAGGCTGCGGATCACGTCGGGGGCCGCGCGGACCCAGCCGATCCGCATGCCCGCCCAGAAGGCCTTGCTGGCGGAGCCGACCGTGATGACCGTGCTGCCGGCCGGGTCGAAGGAACACACCGGGCGGGGCATCGCCAGGTCCGGGTCCAGCTGGAGCTCCACCATCGTCTCGTCGGCCACCAGGACGGTGCCGGCCGAACGGGCGGCCTCCACCATCGCGCGGCGCTGGTCCTCGGAGGCCAGGGCCCCGGTCGGATTGTGGAAGTCGGCGACCACGTAGGCGAGGCGGGGGGCCGAATCGCGCAGCACCTGCCGCCAGACGTCCATGTCCCAGCCGCCGAGGCCCGCGGCCATGGCGACGGGCACGAGGCGGACCCCGGCGGCACGCATCAGCTGGAGGATGTTGGCGTAGGAGGGGGACTCGACGGCGATCCGCTCCCCGCGCCCGGCGAAGAGACTGCAGATGGCGTCGATGGCACCCATCGCACCGGTGGTGACCATGATCTGCTCGGGCATGGTCGGGATGCCCTGCTCGGTGTAGCGGTCGGCGAGCATCCGGCGCAGCGCGGGCAGGCCCGCCGGGTAGTCCCCGTGGGTGTGCGCGTACGGCGGCAGCTCCTCCAGGGCGCCCTGGACGGCCTTGGTGAGCCAGGGTTCCGGGGCCGGGAGCGCGGCGCAGCCGAGGTCGATCATCGAACCGAGGGACTCGGGCGGCAGCGGCTCCAGACCCCGGGCGGGCAGCGGGTTCCCGGCCGGGACGGAGGTCCAGCTGCCGGCTCCCCGGCGGGACTCCAGGAATCCCTCGCCCCGCAGGGCCTCGTAGGCGGCGGCGACGGTGGTGCGGCTGAGGGAGAGGGCGACGGCCAGTTCCCGCTCGGCGGGCAGGCGGGCGGCGACGGGGACGCGGCCTTCGAGGACGAGCAGGCGGATGCCGTCGGCGAGGGTCCGGTAGGCGGGCAGCTTGCGCGCCCCGGGGACGCTGGGCCGCTCCTGCTGGGAGGTGATGAGGCGGGCGAGCTGAGCGGCACCGACCGCTGAGGTCCATTCGGCCATGCTGTCCGGTCCACCTTCGTCGAATTGGCCCCGCCCGACCCCGGGCGCGGCCCGTATTGGATTGCTTCCGCCCCTACACCCTGTCACGCCGGGGGCCACCCGGACCAGGGGCGGGGGTACCTGAACGCCCGGCGGTGGGGGCCGCACGGCTGTGGCGGCGCGCCGTTCACCACGCAGCCATCGGGCCGCACCCTCCCCACGGGTAACAAGAGGCATACTGCCGCCGTGACGCACGTACGCCTTCGCCATCCGTATCTGGACCACCCGGCTCCGATCCCCTTCGCGCACCGGGGCGGTGCCGCGGACGGGCTGGAGAACACCGCCGCCGCCTTCCGCCGGGCCGCCGAAGCGGGCTACCGGTACTTCGAGACCGATGTGCACGCCACGGTCGACGGGAAACTCGTCGCCTTCCACGACTCCACGCTGGACCGGGTCACCGACGGCCGGGGCCGGATCGCCGAACTGCCCTGGAAGCGGGTCCGTGAGGCCCGGGTGGGGGGCACCGAGCCGCTGCCGCTCTTCGAGGAGCTGCTGGAGGAGTTCCCGGACGCCCGCTGGAACATCGACATCAAGGCCGAGTCGGCGCTCCACCCGCTGGTCAACCTGATCGCCCGGGCCGGGATCTGGGACCGGGTCTGCGTGAGCTCCTTCTCGGAGAGCCGGGTGGCCCGCGCCCAGAAGATCGCCGGGCCCCGGCTGGCGACCTCCTACGGCGTGCGCGGGGTGCTCGGCCTGCGGCTGCGCTCGTACGCCATTCCCGCGGCGCTGCGCGTGGGCGCGGTGGCGGCGCAGGTTCCGGAGACCCAAGCCGGCATCCGCGTGGTCGACCGCCGGTTCGTACGGACCGCGCACGAGCGGGGACTCCAGGTGCACGTCTGGACCGTGAACGAACCGGAACGTATGGAGGCTCTCCTCGACCTGGGTGTCGATGGCATCATGACCGACCGGATCGACATCTTGCGCACGGTGCTGGACCGGCGCGGGGCCTGGGCCTGACTCGCCCTTCACCCCGCGCCCGGGCCGGGATGCCGCTGCGGAACGGGACCAGCGAGGGGGACACCGCATGAGTGCGGAAGAGAGCAGCAGGACCGAGGAAGCGGAACCCGGGGCGGAGGACGGCAGAGCCGCGGCCGCCACGACGGCCGAGGCCGACAGGACCGCCAAGGCCGACACGGCCACCGCGTCCGCCGCGTCCGCCGAGCGCAGGCGCGAGCAGCGCGGCTGGTACTTCTACGACTTCGCCGTCTCCGTCTACTCGGCGAGCGTGCTGACCGTGTTCCTCGGGCCCTACCTGACCGCGGTGGCCAAGGCCGCCGCGGACGCCGAGGGCTTCGTGCACCCACTGGGCATCCCGGTGCGCGCCGGATCCTTCTTCGCCTACTCCGTCTCGGCCTCGGTGATCCTGGCCGTCCTGCTGATGCCGCTGGTGGGGGCCGTCGCCGACCGGACCGGCCGCAAGAAGCCGCTGCTGGCGGCGGCGGCCTACACGGGCGCCGCGGCGACCGCCGCCATGTTCTTCCTGGGCGGTGAGCGCTATCTGCTGGGCGGCCTGCTGCTCGTCGTGGCGAACGCCTCCCTGTCCGTCTCGATGGTGCTCTACAACGCCTACCTGCCGCAGATCTCCACCCCCGACGAACGGGACACCGTCTCCTCGCGGGGCTGGGCCTTCGGCTACACCGCCGGCTCGGTGATGCTGGTGGTGAACCTGGTGCTCTACATGGGGCACGACTCCTTCGGCCTCTCCGAGGGCATGGCGATCCGGATCTGCCTGGCCTCCGCCGGTCTGTGGTGGGGGGCCTTCGCCCTGATCCCGCTGCGCCGGCTGCGGGACCGGGCCGTGGTGCGGGAGCCGGGGGCGGCTCCGGCCGTCAGTGGCTGGAAGCAGCTCGTCGCCACCCTGAAGGACATGCGGCGCTATCCGCTGACCCTGTCGTTCCTGCTGGCGTACCTGATCTACAACGACGGCGTGCAGACCGTGATCTCCCAGGCCTCCGTCTACGGCTCGGAGGAGCTGAAGCTGGAGCAGTCCACCCTGATCGGGGCGGTGCTGCTGGTGCAGATCCTGGCGGTGGCGGGCGCCCTGGGCATGGGCCGCCTCGCCCGGATCCACGGAGCCAAGCGGACGATCCTCGGCTCGCTGGCCGCGTGGGCGGTGACGCTGGCGGCCGGATACTTCCTGCCGGCGCGGACGCCGGTGTGGTTCTTCGCGCTCGCCGCGATGATCGGGCTGGTGCTGGGAGGGAGCCAGGCGCTGTCGCGCTCGCTGTTCTCGCACCTGGTGCCGGCGGGCAAGGAGGCCGAGTACTTCTCGGCGTACGAGATGAGCGACCGGGGCCTGAGCTGGGTGGGGCCGCTGGTGTTCGGCCTGACGTACCAGCTCACGGGCAGCTACCGGGACGCGATCATCTCGCTGGTGGTCTTCTTCGCACTGGGATTCGTGCTCCTGGCGCGAGTGCCGGTGCGGCGCGCGGTGGAGGCGGCAGGCAATCCTGTACCGGAGCGGATCTGAGCGTGGGTCCGCGGGTGCGCCCCGCCCGGATCTGCGAACGAATTCCGAACGAATTTAGACGTTGAAGCAAAGGGCCGGTAGTGTACGCCTTTGGCCTGCCAGGCGGACCGTTACTGCGCGCTCAAGAAGCGTGGACGTTGGGTGACATCTGCTGCCAGATGTGACAAAACGGGCACTGGTGGGTACAACAAGGGGCGGCACGACGGGCGACGCACGACCCGGAGCGGGAATCTATACCGCCGACCGGACGTTGACCGGATGACGACGACAGCGACACCTGTCCTGTGGGCGACAAGCCCGGGAGGCACGATTCATGAGTGAGCGAGCTCTCCGCGGTACGCGCCTCGTGGTTACCAGCTACGAGACGGACCGCGGCATCGATCTGGCCCCGCGCCAGGCGGTGGAGTACGCATGCCAGAACGGACATCGATTTGAGATGCCGTTCTCGGTTGAGGCAGAAATTCCGCCGGAGTGGGAGTGCAAGGCGTGCGGCGCCATGGCACTCCTGGTGGACGGGGATGGGCCCGAAGAGAAGAAGGGCAAGCCTGCGCGAACGCACTGGGACATGCTCATGGAGCGACGCACCCGCGAGGAGCTGGAGGAAGTGCTGGCCGAAAGGCTCGCAGTCCTGCGTTCCGGCGCCATGAACATTGCCGTGCATCCGCGGGACAGCCGCAAGTCCGCCTGACAGCCGGACGGATACACAAGCCGAGGGGCCCCGCCACACATCGTGTGGCGGGGCCCCTCGGCTTTTCCGTGTTCTCCTCGCCCCACGGGCGGCTCCGCGGGCGCCCTACGGGGCCAGCGGCGGGCGGTACGCCGCGTCCGGGCCGTCCTGGTGGCCGGGCCGGTCCTCGCGGATGATCTCACCCTGGACGACCTTGCCGTCGGGGTAGTGGATGCGGGCCTGCTGGAAGGCGTCACCGAAGCTGCCGGCGGGGGCCGAGGCCATCTTCCGCTCCAGCGAACGGGCCGCCCTGCGGCCGATCCAGGCCCGGACGGGCGGCAGCAGCAGGACCAGACCCGCCACGTCGGAGATCAGGCCGGGCAGCATCAGGAGCAGGCCCGCCAGCATTGTGAGGCCGTTGCCCTGGCCGGGCTGCTGCGGAGTGGGCTGCAGCCCCTGCTGGGCCTGCTGGGCCTGCTGGGCCTGCTGGAAGGTGCTCGCCAGGTTCTTGAAGGCACGCCGCCCGGCCCGCTTGATGACCACCGCGCCCAGGACGATGCCGCCCACGAGCAGCGCGGCCACGGCGAGCCCGCCGGCCACGTCCGCGACCACGGTGAGCAGCCAGATCTCCAGGATCAGCCAGGCGGCGATCGCCAGGGGAAGGAACGTACGGGCGGGCGAGCGCCGCCGGGGGGCCGTGGAAATGCCGGTCGTCATAGCATCCAGTGTGCCTGGGGCCGCATAAAAGCGGCCTCAGCCGGAGGTACCGGACACCCCCTAGGGGGTGTCCGTCAGGTCCCGCTGCCCGGCTTGCCGGTCTCCGGGCCGCCGCCCTTGCCCAGCAGCTTGGAGGCCTGGGCCTTGATGCCCCACTGAGTGACCCGCCACAGCGCCTCGACCAGGATGTCCTTGCTCATTTTGCTGTCGCCGAACTCACGCTCGACGAACGTGATGGGGACCTCCACCACACGGAAGCCCTTCTGCACGGCCCTGCGCGCCAGGTCGACCTGGAAGCAGTAGCCCGCCGAGGCCACCTCGTCCAGCCCCAGCCCCTCCAGGGTCTCCCGGCGGAACGCCCGGTAGCCGCCGGTCACGTCCCTCATCGGGAGGTTCAGCATCAGACGGGAGTACGTCGAACCGCCGCGCGAGATGAACTCACGGCTCTTCGGCCAGTTCACCACCCGCCCGCCCGGCACCCAGCGGGAGCCGAGGACCAGGTCCGCGCCGGCCAGCGCGGTCAGCAGACGGGGCAGCTCCTCGGGCTGGTGGGAGCCGTCGGCGTCCATTTCGACGATCACCCCGTAGCCCTGTTCCAGGGCCCAGACGAAGCCCGCCAGGTAGGCGGCGCCCAGCCCCTCCTTGCCCCTGCGGTGGAGCACGTGGACGTGGTCGTCGCCGGCCGCCAGCTCGTCGGCGAGCTTGCCGGTACCGTCCGGACTGTTGTCGTCCGCGACGAGAATGTGGGCCTCGGGCACGGCCGCGCGCACACGCCCGACGATCAGCCCGATGTTCTCCGCCTCGTTGTAGGTCGGAATGATCACCAAGGCCGTACCGAGCGGTCCGTAGGTCCGCTGTCCGCCGTCGCTCACTGAGTCCCCTTTTGTGCGCTTGCACGTCCTGTACGTCTGGTCGCAGAGGATGACTTTAGAACAGTGGCCGGGGCCCGCGGTCCTTCGGGCCGGTCAGACGCCCGCTGGCTGCAGGCCGCCGTGACCGTTGTCTACTGGACCGCGGACCCCGACCCGGGGCCACCCGCCGCCCGGCGAAACCTCCCTCGCCCCCGAGGCGCGGGCGCGCTGCGCAGACGGAGTCGTCCGGCACGGACTTCCTGTGGTGGACCCGGCCGAACCTATCCGGGTCCGACCGCCCGTACCGAACCGAGGCCCACCGGATCACCCCTGTGGGCGTACGAATACCTCCCGGCCGCCGACGACGGTGGCGAGACACACCGGCAGTGCGGATCCGGGGGTCAGGTCGGGCAGCCCGGGGGTGCCCGAGCGGGGGTCGGTGGACCAGCGGGCGACCCGGTCGTCGGGGGCCTGGACGACCAGGTCACCCGTCTGCCAGACCGCGTAGTCGGCCGGTGCGCCGGGGACGAGGACGCCCGCGTCGTCGCGGCCCAGGGCCCGCCAGCCGCCCCGCGTGTGCGCGGTGAAGGCGGCCCGTACGGAGATCCGGTGCTCGGGGGTCCGGTGGAAGGCGGCCGCGCGAACGGTGCCCCACGGGTCGAGCGGCGTGACCGGCGCGTCCGAGCCGAAGGCCAGCGGGACACCGGCCTTGAGCATGGCGGCGTACGGGTTGAGGGTGCGGGCCCGCCCGGCGCCGAGCCGGTCGGCGTACATGCCGTCCTCGCCGCCCCAGGCCGCGTCGAACGCGGGCTGCACGGAGGCGGTCAGCCCCAGCTCCGCGAAGGCCGCGATGGTGGCCGGGGTCATCATCTCCGCGTGCTCCACCCGGTGCCGGGCGGCGCGGACCCGGGCCAGGCCGACCTTCTCGGCGGCCGCCCGGACGCCCTCGACGACGGCGGTGATCGCGGCGTCCCCGATGGCGTGGAATCCGGCCTGGAGACCCGCCTCGGTGCAGGCGGCCACGTGCTCGGTGACGGCGTGCACGTCGAGGTACTCGGTGCCGGTGTGCGCGGCGTCCGCGTACGGGGCGTGCAGGCAGGCCGTGTGCGAGCCGAGGGCGCCGTCGACGAACAGGTCTCCGGCGGCTCCGACGGCCCCGAGCTGCCCGGCCAGTTCCAGGTCCCGGTCGGCCCAGTACCCGAAGACGCGCGGCCCTGGCCGCTCGGCGGCCAGGGCGAGCAGGCCGGTGAAGTCCTCGGCGGAGGAGATCTCGGGACCGCCGCACTCGTGGACGGAACCGATGCCCAGGGAGGCGGCCCGGTCGAGGGCGGCCCGCTGGGCCTCGGCGCGCTGGGCCGGGGTGACGGCGGCCAGCGCGGACCGCCGTACGGCGTGGTGGTCGTCGCCGGTCAGCGGCCGGTCGCCCTCGGGCCGCACCCCCGGGACGAGGGCGAGCAGGGCGGTGGTGACCACGGCCGAGTGCACGTCGACGCGGCTGAGGTAGAGCGGGCGGCCGCCGGTGGCCTCGTCGAGCTCGGCGCGGTACGGGGCCCGGCGCTCGGGCCAGCGGGCGGCGTCCCAGCCGTGCCCGAGGAGCACCCGGTCGGCCGGGCGGCTCGCGGCGTACGTGCGTACGAGGTCCAGTGCGGCGGGCAGGGTGCGCGCCCCGGAGAGGTCCAGCCCGGTGAGGGCCAGGCCCGCGGAGGTGGTGTGGACGTGGGCGTCGGTGAAGGCCGGCGTGACGAGCGCGCCGCCGAGGTCGACGACCTCGTCCACGCCCTGCGCGAAGGCATCGGCGGCACCCTCGGAACCGACCCAGGCGATGCGGCCGCGCTCGACGACCATCGCGGTGGCGAACGGGTCGGCGGGGCTGTGCACCTCGCCCCCGCGGAGGAGAACGGTCCTGGTCGGTGCTCCGGCGGCGTCGGCGGAGTGGGCGGTGCGGTCAGTCATGCCGACCAGTGTCCCGCGTCGCCCACCCCGGCCCGACCACCGGGTCCCCGCTCGGGCGCGGGTCAGACGCGGGGCGGGCGCGCCTCGTAGGGGGTGGACAGGACGACCGTCGTGCGCGTCGAGACATGGGCGAGGGCGCGCAGGCGGCCCAGGAGGTCTTCCAGCTCCAGGGGGGTGGCGACGCGCACCTTCAGGATGTAGTTCTCGTCGCCCGCGACGCTGTGGCAGGCCTCGATCTCGGGGACGCCGGCCAGCCGGTCGGCGATGTCGTCCGGGGCGCTCGGGTCGAAGGGCTTGACCGAGATGAACGCGGTCAGCGGCAGGCCGACGGCCTCCGGATCGACCACGGCCGCATAGCCGCGGATGACCCCGCGCTGCTCCAGACGTCGTACTCGCTGATGGACTGCCGACGTGGACAGTCCCGTGGCCTTGCCCAGATCCGTGTAGCTCATCCGCCCGTCCCGCACGAGCAGATCAACGATCTGGCGGTCCAGCTCCTCCATTGCGCTCATAGCCGCTCAACTTACGGCCCAAGGGCGCTCCAGGCCCAGTGCTGTCCGCCCACTGGAGGCATCTGCGGCAGGCATGTGACCAAGGCCACAGGGGTATGCAGGTGGAGGCCTGTCTGTTGTGGTTACTCGTGACGCTCGACGGGAATTGGTTGCTGTGGCCGAGGCCGAAGAACCTGCCCGCCCGGCCCACCCAAGGGGGAGTACATCCATGCTGAACACCAAGCGCGCCGGTCGCACCGAACCGGAGCCCCTGGAACCGCTCGATTCCGGGGACGGACCGTACCCGGACGACGGCGGGGACGGCGATTACCTCGACGAGATCGAGGGATTCGAGATCCACCACGCGATCTGCCCCGACTGCGGCCAGTCGATCGCCCTTGTCGCGGACGAGGAGTTCCTGCCGCAGCACGCCCTCTGCCTGACCCCGTGGAACCCCTTCGGCCTCACCGTGTGCGCGGGCACCGGCCGGCCCGCGAGCGACGCCCTGCCCACCGTCGGCACGATCCAGCCGGTGGAGGCGCAGGAGCCCGAAACCGTCGTCCTGTCGGCCCTGCCCCAGGGCCTGGACTGGCGTACGCAGCCCTTCTCGCACGTCGGCGGGCCGGGCTCGCGCCCGGTCCGTGTGGTGAGCCCCGTGCTGCCGCGGCCGCAGGCGCAGACGCGGCAGCAGCACGCGCAGGCGGCCTGACGGCCGCTCCGTTCCTCTACCAGTACGTTCCCTGCACCATGGCGGCCAGGCTGGCATGGTGCAGGATCAGGCTGTCCGGGTCCGCCGGGACCTCGACCTCCCCGAAGTGGGCCTGCCGGTAGGCGATGCGCAGCATCACGATCCCGTGCCGCAGGGCCGCGTAGAGGGTGTGGAACTCCATGTCCCGCGGGGTGTGGCCGGTGAGCTCGGCGTACCGGCGCTCCAGGTCCTCGCGGCGCAGGAAGTCCGGCAGGCCGGGCTGGCCGAAGCCGACCGTGAGGTCCTGGAAGAACCGGTGCAGGTAGACGGTCCAGCCGAGGTCCACCTCGCGCGGGGCGTACGCCGCCATCTCCCAGTCCAGTACGGCCACCGGCGCGAAGCCGTCGTAGATGACGTTGCCGATGCGGGCGTCGCCCCAGTTGAGGACGGCGGGGCCCTCGTCCTGCGGCCACAGCTCCTCCAGGCGGGCGAACGCCCGCTCGATGAGCGGGGACGGTGCGAGCCCGCCCACCACCCAGGAGTAGTAGGCGCGTTGGGCGTCCACGTGCCGGCGCAGCGGCGTGCCCTCGCCGTCGGGGAGGAGGAACTCGGCCTCCTTGGAGGGGAACTGGTCGTGCAGCCGGGCCAGCAGCGAGATGCTCGCCTCCTGGAGGGCGGCGCGCTCGGCGTCGGTGGCGGCGTGCAGCCAGTTGCCCTCATAGGTGTAGGGCATGACATCGGGCGGGACCCGGCCCTCGGCACGGGCCATCACGAAGAACGGCGCCCCCAGCGGTCCCGGGTCCTCCTCCAGCCACTGCACGCGCGGAACGGGCAGGTCCGTGTGCTGGGCGACCAGGCTCATCACGCGGTGCTGGCGCGGCATGTCGTACGTCGGGAAGACGGTGTAGGCGGCCGGGTCGGCGGCGAGCCGCAGCGCGCAGGCGCGCAGCGGGGTGTCGGGGTGCTCTATGTCGAAGAGCAGGGTCTCGCTGGACATCCCGTTGGATCCGGGGACGGAGACGCCCGTGACCTGCGCGCCGGGGAGCCTGGTGTCCAGCCAGGCGGCGAGACGGCGACCGAGCTCCTCGGGCTCCCGGGTGGAGGTGCGCGGACGTGGTGCGGTGGCCATGATCGATCCCCTTTCCTACTGGGCGACGGAGGAGTGGTCGGCGAATCCGCTCGGGTCGTGACGGCCGAAGCTGCCGTGTTCGAAGATGCCGTGGCCGATCCGCCCGTCGAGGGTGAAGCGGGCCGAGTGGTCCGTCACCCCGAAGGCGGCCATCGGGTGGGCCGCGGGGTCGGAGAGGTCGTAGACGCGGCGATCGCTCCAGCCGCGCCCCTGCCAGGTGCCGTGCTGCCAGTCACCGGCCGGCGGATATCCGGCGCCGACGGCGAGCGGGGAGGAGTTCAGGATCTCCACGCCCAGTTCGAGGGGCTTGCGGGAGGGGTCGGTGAGGTGGACGACCGCCCGCTCGGGGTGCCGGGTGCCGGGCCGGTAGCGGATCTCGGTGTGCGGCCAGCCGAGTTGGACGTCGTGGCGGCCGCTGCCCTCGGGGAAGACCTGCACGGCCTCGTTCAGGGTGCGGTGGCCGTCGGCGTCCTCCTGGGCGATGACCATGACGAAGCGGTCCTCGAAACGGACCGGGATCCACAGCCAGTGGAAGCCCTCGGGCCGGTACTCCTCGGCCGCGCGGCCCCCCTCCTCCCCCGGGATCGGCCGCACGCCCCAACTCCGGTCGCGGGTGCCGGTCCACTCCCCCGGCGTGAGGGTGAACTCCTCCCCCTTGGCCCGGATGGTTCCGGTCACCTGGCCGGCCTGCACGAAGCGGCGGCCTTCCAGCATGAGGCGGTCGCCGCGCCGCTGGACGTGGTGCGGCTCCCAGACGGCGGGGAACTCGGCGGTCCAGGTGATGTCGTACGAGAGCCCGTCCGGGTCTGCCGGATCGGCGGCGCAGCGCAGCGTGAGCTGCTTGAGCGGCACGTCGACGGTGATGGACAGGGGCCCCACCGAGAGGTTCATCCGGTCGTCGGTGAGGGCGTCGGAGGCCCGGACGGCGAGCAGCTCGTCGCCGACGCGGAGGGTGGCATAGGCGTCGATGACCCCGGCGTTGGGGTAGACGCCGAGGCCGAGTATCAGGACGGCGCGGCCGGCGTGGTCGAAGACGTGGAAGATGCACCGGTCGTAGGCGTTGCGGTCACCGCTGACGACGTGCTTCATCGACAAGGGCGCCTGGTGGATGGGGTATTCGTCGAGCGCGACGGGCCGGTCGGCGGGCATGGCGAACCTCCTGGACGTACGGCTTCGGGGCAGCGCGGGGCGGCTACGGGGGGCTACGGGGACTACGGGGGGCTACGGGGGGGGAGCGCGGGCGGATATGACGGTACGTCAGAAACTGGCTCGGGGGCCACCCTTCTGGCACGCTCTGACAGAGCGGCGCGATGTGCCGGGAGTGGGGCGGGGGGCGCGGGTCGGGCGGGCGGAATCGAGAAGCGCGGCGGGGGTGTGGGTGGGCGGGAGCCGCTCGGGCGGAATCAGAGTGGCGTATGGGGGTTTCCCGTCAGCCTCATCGTCTCTCCGTGTCGGGCCGGTCCCTCAAGGGCGCTCGTTCCTCGCGTCGCTTCGCGATGTCGCTGCGCTCCACCTTGACCGACCGACCCGCCCCGGACATACGAAGACTGCCGGGAAACCCCCAAAGGAACGGGCCGGTCCATGCCTTCAAGGACGGGGACATCAGAGATGCGCGGGGAGTCCCGGTGAGCACGGTCCAGAGACGGGTCCCATCACAGCCGCCCTGCCATGTCGGGGGAGGCGCGCCAAATCGCTACGCGCTCCTCATCTCTTAGCGTCGCCACTCCGTCCTGGGCTGGACACAGGCCGCCCCAGATCGCTACGCGCTTCTCCACGACCGCGACCGACGGCCGCCAGGGGCTGAATGCTCGCTATTCCGTCGTGAAGCCGGGCCAACGCGAGCATCACCCCACAAGCTCCCAGCCAAACAGGGGTAATTGGGGCAAACGGTCAGCCCTTCTGGCTGCCCACCTGCGCTGACCCGCATCCACGACGAAATAGCCGCAGTTTCACGCCTTCCCACCCCGGTCAGCCGCCGGACGCCTCCCACGAGGAGCGCCTACGGGTCGTGGGCGGCCTATGCCCAGCCCAGGACGGTCGTCGGACGCTGAGAGATGAGAAGCACGTAGCGATCGGACGCGCCTCCCCCGACACGGGCCATGATCTGTGATGGGCCCCGCCTCTCGGTCGTGCTCGCCGGGATCTCCTCGCGCATCTCTGACCGGCCCGTCCTGATCCTTGAGTGCCCGGCCCGTTCCTTTGGGGGCTTCCCGGCAGTCTTCGTATGTCCGGGGCGGGCCGGTCGGTCAAGGGTGGAGCGCAGCGACATCACGCAGTGACGCGACGAAGGAGCGCCCTTGAGGGACCGGCCCGACACGGAGAGACGATGAGACTGACGGGAAACCTCCATACGCCTCTCTGATTCCGCCCGAGTGGCTCCCGCACGCCGAAGCCGCCCCGCCCTCTACAGGACCGGGCCCGCCAGCGTTTCCACGGGCAGAGCCGCCGAGGCGGCCTCTTTCCGGGTCAGGCTCGCCAGCTCCTCCGGCGGTTCGGCGCCGTCCCGGACGGTCGCTACGTAGGCCTTCGACTGCTGCAGGCTCAGCCGCGGGGCCTGCTTGCGCAGGTGGCTCATGGCGGCCACGAGGCCGGCCGAGTTCGCGAGCTCACGAACGGCGGCGGCCAGTGCATCGGGCGGTCTGACGCCCTTGGTCTGCAGGAGGTATTGCTCCTCCCAGCCCTCGTCCAACCACCAGGCGGCGGGGACGTAGTGGATGCTCCCGTCGTGCCGGTCCACCAGGCAGTGACCCCCGCCACCCATGAGGCTGTCGCTCGCGTCACGGGTGCGGGCGTACTCCGCCGTGTCCCAGAAGGCGAGCCAGCCGACCGCGTATTCCTCCACGTAACAGACGGCCAGCTCGGGTGCCGGCCCCCTCCACGGCCATGTCAGCCGGTCCCTGGCCAGGTAGGAATCGACGAGCTCGACGGCGCGCTCCTTGGAGATCACCGTTTCATTCTTCACCATCGCCCTCAGGCGGTGGCCGGACGCCGACCGCCCCACCCCGCCCCGACCGCCCCGACCGCCCCCGGCGACACCTCGAACGGATAGCCGCACCCCGGGGGCGATTACCCGGTCCTTCGGTTCGGCGTTGGCCGGGTATGACCATGCTTCAGTCTTCAACGGGCCGAAGGCGTCGCCCGGCGGCGCCGGGTTTCGAAGAATCGGTTCAGCGTCCGCGTGAGCAGGCGCAGCAGGTGCCCGATCCGCCGATCTACCTGGATCTGCTGGCACGGTGGGCCGATGCCGGCCGGACGCTGCCCGGCCGGCGTGACCCGGAGTGGTCGCGGCTCACGTCCTCCCCGGTCTGGCCCGCCACCAGCAGCGGGTTGTACTGACCGCGGTCAGCGCGTCTCCGGGCCCGCCAGGTGGCGGGCGATGACCATGCGCTGGATCTGGTTGGTGCCCTCGACGATCTGGAGCACCTTCGCCTCCCGCATCAGCCGCTCGACGGGGAAGTCCGCCGTGTAGCCGTATCCGCCGAGGACCTGCACCGCGTCCGTGGTGACGGCCATCGCCGCGTCCGTGCAGAACAGCTTGGCCATGGCCGCCTGGCGGGAGAACGGCTTGCCCGCGTCCCGCAGCCGTGCCGCCGCGAGGTAGAGCGCCCGGCCCGCCTCGATCTTGGTGGCCATGTCGGCCAGCATGAAGCGCAGCCCCTGGAAGTCCGCGATCGGGTGCCCGAACTGCTTGCGGTCCAGCGCGTACGTCAGGGCCTCGTCCAGTGCGGCCTGGGCGACGCCGATGGCGCAGGCGGCGATGCCCAGGCGCCCGGCGTCCAGTGCGGCCAGTGCGATGGTGAAGCCCTGGCCCTCCTCGCCGATGCGGCGGGCGTCGGGGACCCGTACGCCGTCGAAGTGCAGCTGGGCGGTGGGCGAGCCCTTCATGCCCATCTTCTTCTCGGGCACGGCCGCGGTCAGGCCCTCCGCGTCCCCGGGGACCAGGAAGGCCGTGATGCCCTTGGGGCCCTGGGCGCCGGTGCGAGCGAGGACGGTGTAGAAGTCGGCGACGCCGCCGTGGGTGATCCAGGCCTTGGTGCCGGTGATGATCCAGTCGTCGCCGTCGCGCACCGCCTTGGTGGAGAGCGAGGCGGCGTCGGAGCCGGCGGCCGGCTCGGAGAGGCAGTAGGCGCCCAGCAGGCCGCCGCCGAGCATCGCGGGCAGGTGGGCGCTCTGCTGCTCCTTGGTGCCGTAGCCGGCGAGGCCGTGGCAGGCCAGGGAGTGCACGCTGACGCCGAGGCCGACGGTCAGGCGGGCTGCGGCCAGCTCCTCCAGGACCTGGAGGTAGACCTCGTACGGCTGCTCGCCGCCGCCGAATTCCCCGGGGTACGGAAGACCGAGCAAGCCGGCCTCGGAGAGCAGGGTGAAGACCTCCCGCGGGAACCGGCCGGAGTCCTCCTCCTCGGCCGCCTTGGGGCGGATCTCCCGCTGCGCGATCTCGCGTACGAGGGCGAGGAGGTCCCGGGACTCCTCGGTGGGCAGCTGTCGGTCCACCGGCTGCGGGGCGCGGTCAGTCATGGCGGCGCTCTCCTCCCTGGTCGGGCACGGCGGCGACGCGTGAGGTGTGGGACGCGCCGCCGGGTCTCGGTAATCTCACAGCCGATGTTGCCCTCCGGGTTGCGGAAGGGGCGGTTCAGCGGCTGCGGCGGCTTGAGTATGCCCGATCAGGGGCTTCCCGTCACCGGGGCAAGATCACCGAGTGGATCGAGCGGCTCTTCGGTGCCGGGAGGTGCCGGACACTCCGGGACGAACTCCTCGATCACCTCCAGTGTCGCGCGCAGCTGGCGCACCAGCAGGGCTCCGAGCTCGGTGCGATCGGGCCGGTCGGACCGGTCGGGGGCGCTCAGTGCCCCGATCCAGTCCAGGGTGGTTCCTTCGACCCCGGAGAGCCAGCCCACGAGGGCGAGCCGGGCGATCGGCGGGAGGGTGCGGCGTCCGTACGCGCCTTCGGCGATGGTGGCGACGAGCTCCTCGCGGACGGAGTCGCGGATGGCGAGGACCTCGGCGTCGGAGCCGACGCCGCCGGTGACGATGGTGCGGTAGGCGGCGTGGTGGTGCTCGGCGTAGTGCAGGTAGGCGTCGATGGTGCGGCGGACGCGCTCCGCGCCGGGGAGGCCGGTGTCGCCGCCGGCCCGGGCGACGAGCTCGGCCACGGAGTCCTCGACGATGGCGAGGTAGTAGCCGCGCTTGCTGTCGAAGTAGTAGTAGATCAGCCCCTTGGCGACGCCCGCATGTTTGGCGATGTCGTCCATGGAGAGCGCGTCGTACGCGGTGTCGGCGAACAACTTGCGCCCGGTGGCTATGAGTTCGGCCCTGCGCGCCTGCGATCGGCCGGTCGTTCCACGCTGTTGACCATTATTCAAGTTCAGCCCTAGCCTCGAACTGCCACGAGACGCCCACCCTAGGGCAGATCTCGCGGTCGGGTCCGACGCCTCGTGATCCCGGAGCGGGAGGGGCTCAGAGCCAGCCGACCTGGGTGACGAACATGGCGACGACGACCACGAGGGTCCAGCCGAGCACGTGCTCCAGCCAGCTGGAGTCGTCCTTGGGGCCTCCGGTCCGGACGAGGTCCCGGGGCACGGCGATGGGGGCGGCGCTGTCGGCAGTCATGACGTCCATTGTGCCAGCGTTCGCGGCTTTCGCGGTAGGGACGTCACGGGTGGCATGCGTCACGCAAACCCCGACATACAGGGACAGGGACAGAGGCAGAGGCAGGGACAGTGGCGGGGGCCGATCCGGGCAGCACCGCCCCGGCGGCGGACGGCCGGGCCCCGACCTCCTCGGACGGGACCCGGCGCGCTCATTCATCCGGCGCCTCCTCCGGCGCCCCGGTCAGGCGCGGGACCCCCGGTCGCGGCTCGCCATGCCCGCCATCGCCAGGCCGAGGCACAGGGCGACACCTCCGGCGATCACGTTGCTGACCACCGTTCGCGTCGTGTCCATCTCACCGGCGATGGCCCACGGGGCGATGATCGTCCACGCACCGAGGGCGACCGCCGTCCACGCCATCGCGTGGGTGCGCTCATAGGCGGAACCCAGACCGCTCATGCACAGGCAGAAGGCCAGGCCGGCGATCAGGTTGTTGATGGCCAGCGGGGTGAGGCCGCTGAATCCGACGATCCAGGGCGAGGCAGCCAGGTACAGGCCCGTGATCAGGGCCAGTGCTTCGACGGCCTGTGCCCGGGGAGTGCTGGTCACCCGCTCGAACCGGGTGCGCATCTCGGCGAGATCGGGGTGGTGCTCGATGCTGGGATGGGTGGTCATGGCCGGCCGCCTCCTACTGAGAAGCCTTTATCTGCCATTTACCCCACTATGTTCCGCTTATCCATACCCCTTGGTCAACGGGAAACTTCGCGGCATTCTCACAGCACCCCCACCGCCCGCAGCGCCCGGAACCGCGTCCGGCTCAGGCGGGCCGGCGCGTAGAGGTAGCAGATCCCGCCGGAGCCCGAGGTGACCTTGCCGGAGGCCCCCACGCGCTTGGTGCGCAGCCAGATGTTCTCCCACTCGGCGCGCTTGTAGACGCGGCGCACGGCGGGGTTGTCCCGTGAGTGGGGGTCGTTCGCGATCACGTCCCCGGCGGCGGTGAAGCCGATGACGGTCATCAGGTGGCCGGCGGTGCCGTAGCCCGCGCCCGTGAGCTCGTCGGGGCGGAAGGACTGGGAGGTGATGGCCGGGATGCCGGACCGGACCAGGGTTTCCAGGTCGGCCAGGGAGGTGAGGCGGGTGACGACCCCGGCCAGCCCGCGGTAGGTGGCGGCGTACGCGGCGTTGAAGGGCCAGTTGCCGCAGCCCTTGTAGGCGGCGTCGTAGGTGGAGCGGGCCGCGTGGCAGATCTGCGGGTCGGAGTATTTCGGGTCGACCCAGGTCAGGGCCGACGGGGCGGCCTTGCCGCCCCAGTACTCGATGATCATCTGCGAGGAGGTGGGGCTGCACCAGGCCTCGCCGCCGTTGTCGTACTCGGGGTAGCGGCCCGCGTGGACCTCCTGCGAGTAGCGCGGGACCTTCAGCTCGTGGGCCGTACCGGACGGGGCGGAGGCCGGGACGGTGAAGCGGTCCGGGACGTCGGAGACCATGGCGCCCGCGAGCCGTACGGTGGGACCGCGCTCGGCGCCGGGCCTGCGGTGGAGGGTCAGGCGCAGTTGCCAGGCCGCGATCCGCAGGCCTGCGGTGGCGGCCGGGGCGTCGAGGGCCAGGGTGTCGGTCCAGACGGTGGACCTGCCGTCGCTCTGGCCGTCCACCGAGGTGCGGCGGATGTCCGTGTCACCGGAGGCCCAGCGGCCCATCACGTACCAGGGGGTGGCGGTGCCGTCGGTGTAGGTGCCGCGCAGTTCGATCTGGATCCAGGTCCCGGCCGGGGTGCGGGCGTTCCAGGAGGCGATGGCCTCGGTGGCGGGCACGGTGGAGCGGTGCACGGGGGAGGTCCAGGTGGCGTACTCCCAGGTGCTCTTGCGGCCGGTGTGCGGGTCGGCGTATTCGGTGCGGCCGACGGCCGTGGCGATCTCCAGGCCGGGGCGGGCGCCGCCGACGGCGGTGGTGCCCCGGTGGGTGCCGGCGAGCCAGTGGCCGTAGGAGTACCAGAAGCGGTTGTCGACGGTACGGCCCGGGGGCCGTGGGGCGGGAGGGGCGGGAGGAGTGGGAGGGGCCGCCGAGGCGCTGCCGCCGGATACGGTGGCGGCGGTGGCCGCGGTGGCGACCGCGAGTGCGGCGACGAGTACGGCCCTGCGCGGCGTGGGTTCGGTCATCGCGTGTTCCCCCAGGGTGGGTCGGTACTTCGGCAGCTCTTCGGCGGCTCTCGGGTGGCATCCGGCATCACCCTTCCAGTTCCCGGCGGCGGCGGCCCGAAGCCACGGGTCGTGTCGGGCCTGTCTACGCTGGTCGGGTGGAGTCACAGCAGTCACTTGAGTCACTCGCCCGGGAGCTCGCCGCCCTGCCGCCCTCCCTCGGTCCGGTGCGCCTGATCGGGATCGACGGGCACGCCGGATCCGGGAAGAGCACCTTCGCGGGGCGGCTCGCCGAGGCGCTGGGGGCGCCCGTACTGCACCTGGACGACGTGGCCACCCACGAGGAACTGTTCGACTGGGAGGAGCGGCTGCGCGCGCAGGTGCTGGAGCCGCTCGCCGCCGGACGGCCCGCGCACTGGGCCCCGTACGACTGGGTGGAGCGCCGGTTCGGGCCGGAGCGGGTGCTGGAGCCGGCGCCGGTGCTCCTGGTCGAGGGGGTCGGAGCGGGGCGGGCGGCGCTGCGGCCGCGGCTGGCGCGGCTGCTGTGGATGGAGACGCCGCGCGAGCAGTCCTGGCAGCGGGGGCGAAACCGGGACGGGCGTGAACTTTCCGACTTCTGGGACGGATGGGAGCGCGCGGAGCGCGCGCACTTCTCCAACGACCCTTCGCGCCCCTTCGCCGACACCCTGGTACGCCAGAGCGGTACGGGATACGAGTGGTCTTCCGGGGCCCGTGCGACCGCAGGAACCTCCGCTTCCGTCACCGGGAGTGACGGCCTCCCCCGGGCCTGAACGCCCCTGGAAATCCGCTCCGCCGGGGCCCCGGCCGACCCGCTTGACCTCGGGCCCGCAGCGGCCTTACGTTCTCAATGCGAGGCCTTTACCGGCCGCCGCGGACACGAAGCCCCCGGTTGTTCCCCCGTGATCGGGGGCTTCGTTCTGCCCGCGAACCCCCTCCCCGGCGGTGTCACGCGAGGCCGATCCGCCCCAGTTCTTCACCCTGAGTCACCGGCCGCCCCGGGGGCGCACGCCGGAACCGTGCCTGTCGCGCCCTACGTAAGGTGCGTGAGCGCAGGTACGATGCAGCCCTGATTTCATCGGCGCAGTGGGCAACTCATGTGCTCGTCACGGAGGTTGCCGCGCACCACGGGGGCAGGCTTGTGGGGGACGTGATGGATTTCGGCACGCCGGGCAGCATGCACGCCCCGGCCGAACTCGCCTGGCTGCGCGGGGTCGACGCCTGCACCATGGGCGCCTATCCGCAGGCCGAGGAGGAGTTCCGGGCGGCCGTACGACTCGACCCCACCATGGCTGACGCATGGCTGGGCCTGCACGCGCTCCGGGTCGACACCGGCAACGCGTTACTTCGGATGTACGCCCACCGGGACCGGTTCGGCGAACAGCGCGCCCGGCATCGGCGGACGCTGAACTCCTGGTACTGGCTGGGCTGGTGGGTGCAGCCGGTGCTGGAGAGCCGGCGCGACCTGCTCCTCGCCCACGCCTCGCACTGGCTGGACGGCCGCCACGTGCCCGAGCTGGACCAGGCGCTGGCCGCGCTGCCGCCGGTGGACACCGACGCGCAGGTGCGGTTCCTGCACGCCTGCCGGGCCTATCTGGTCAAGGACTGGGAGCAGCTGGTCCGGCACACCGAGCCGCTGGTCGACGATCCGCTGCTGGGCATCGAGGCGGGGCTGTTCGGCGGGATGGCCCGGGTCCGGCTGGAGATGTACGGGCAGGCGGAGCCGATGCTGGCGGCGGCGCTGATGCGGTGTCGCAGCGAGCAGCCCCAGCGCAAGGAGCTGCGGTACTGGCTGGCGCGGGCGCGGGAGGGCACCGGGCGCAGTGCGGCCGCGCTGCCGCTGTACCGGGCGGTGCACCGGGTGGATCCCTCGTTCATGGACACCGCGGCCCGGCTGACGGCCATCGAGGACAGCGACGACACCGACAACGTGGCCGATCTGGCGGGACTGGCGGGGTACGCCGCGTACGGGGGCTACAGCGGGCACGGCCCGTCCCCGGCCGGCGGGGACTTCGCGGCGGTCGCGCTGGGCGGCGGGCCCGTCCAGGACATCGCGGCGGACGGCCAGGCCGAGGCCGATCCGCTGGCTCCGCCCACTCCCCCGGCGGGACGCGTGGAGGGGGCTCGGCGCAAGGCGCCGGTCCCGCCGCAGGGCACGCCCGAGGGGCTGCCGGCCGGGCCGGCGGACCCGGCGGCGCTCGCCGAGGCGCTGGCGGAGCTGGAGCGGATGGTGGGCCTGGAGCCGGTCAAGCGGCAGGTGAAGGCCCTTTCTGCGCAGCTGCACATGGCGCGGCTGCGGGCGGGTCAGGGGCTGCCGGTGCAGCCGCCGAAGCGGCACTTCGTGTTCTCCGGCCCCTCCGGGACGGGCAAGACGACGGTGGCCCGGATCCTGGGCCGGGTCTTCTACGCGCTGGGGCTGCTCGGCGGCGACCATCTGGTGGAGGCCCAGCGGGCCGACCTCGTGGGCGAGTTCCTCGGGCAGACGGCGGTGAAGGCGAACGAGCTGATCGATTCGGCGATCGGCGGGGTGCTGTTCGTGGACGAGGCCTATTCGCTGTCGAACTCGGGCTACAGCAAGGGTGACGCGTACGGCGACGAGGCCCTGCAGGTGCTGCTGAAGCGGGCCGAGGACAACCGGGACCACCTGGTGGTGATCCTGGCGGGCTACCCGGCCGGGATGGACCGGCTGCTGGCCGCCAATCCGGGGCTGTCCTCGCGCTTCACCACCCGGGTGGACTTCCCCAGCTACCGGCCGCTGGAACTGACCGCGATCGGCGGGGTGCTGGCGGACGCGAACGGGGACCACTGGGACGAGGAGGCGCTGGAGGAGCTGCGCAGCATCAGCGCCCACGTGGTGGAGCAGGGGTGGATCGACGAGCTCGGCAACGGCCGCTTCCTGCGGACCTTGTACGAGAAGAGCTGCGCCTACCGGGACCTGCGGCTGGCGGGCTTCGCCGGTGAGCCGTCGCGGGACGACCTGGCGACGCTCCGGCTGCCGGACCTGATGCAGGCGTACGGGGAGGTCCTGTCGGGCCGCGGCCCCCAGGAGCGGCCGGAGCCCCCGGCCCTGTGAGCGTGTGAGGCGGACACGCCGCCGGGGCCCGTCGTGACGGGCCCCGGCGGCGTGCGGACCTGAGCGGTCACTTCTTCGGCTGGCGGCCGCAGACGAGGTCGTGGTTCTTGGCGGTGGTGTTGGCGCAGAAGAGGCTGGGCCGCTCCGGCGGCACGAAGACGTACTCGTGCAGCTCCATGTTGACCGGCTGGCACTCCTGCTTGCCCTTGTACGGCGAGTACTTGGGGCACTTCCCGTTCGGCAGCTGCTGCAGGTGCGCGCGGAGCGCGTCCAGGCCGAGGTCCTCGATGCCCGGGTTGGTGGACGGCATGAAGCGGTTGGCCGACCAGGAGCCGCCCATGGCGGCGAACAGGGCGGTCACGCAGATCAGGCCGGCGGCCACCTGGGACAGCAGGCGCGGGGAGATCCGGGCGGCCCGGGCCGGGGCGACCTCCTCGAGCGTGCCGCGGATCCAGCCGAAGACGCGCTCGTAGGTGAGCATCAGGCCGAGCACGGCCAGGATGATCAGGCAGTAGAAGATGATCCAGGTGGTGCGCGGGTAGAGCTGGACGGCCTGGTCGTGCGCCATGTGGGAGGCGAACCAGAAGCGCAGCAGCCAGGCGCCGGCGAGGACGAAGCCGGCGGTGCGGACCACGACGTTGCGCATGCCGAGGCCCACGCCGATGGCCACGCCCAGGAGCAGCAGGATGCCGAAGCCGGTCTGGCCGGCCAGCTCGCCGGACACCGGGAAGTTGTGGTAGCTCAGCTCGCCGGCGCGGTCGGACGCCCAGCCCATCACGTAGGCCGGGTCGAGGTAGGTGTTGATGTAGGCGTAGCGGTCCACCGTCGAGGCGCCCAGGCGGGCCAGCTGGTACAGCAGCGGCGCGCCGATGACGGCCGCGGTGGCCAGCATGGCGCCGAGGAAGGTCAGCGCGCGCTTGACGACGACCCGGCCGCCGCGCCACGGGAACAGCAGCAGGCCGAGGACGAACGCGCCCGGCGCGGCCCACAGGTACCAGCCGGAGTACCAGAGGAACATGACGCCGAACACGACGCCGAAGCCGAGGCCGCGCAGCACCGCCGAGCGCGTGGTGAGCCGGTCGGCCCGGCGGATCTCGCGGAAGGCGGCGGCCAGCAGCGGCAGCAGGACGAGCATGGAGCCGTGGCTGTAGGGGCGGATCGGGTCGAGGAAGACGATCGACGCCGGCACGGCGATGGCCATCGCCCAGAACGGACGCAGCATCAGTCGCCACGCGAGGTAGGCCATCGGTCCGACCAGTGCGCTGAGGATCAGCTGCAGGTCCTTGAGCGCGTGGCCGACGCCGGCGATGCCGTTGTGGAAGACCTTGGCCCAGAGCGCGAGGAGGGCGGGGAACAGGGGCGGGTAGACCCCCGGCAGGCCCTTGTGGCGCATCATGTCGTTGGCCATGCCCATGAGGTTGCCGGGGTCGCCCTCCTGGCCGCCCAGGCCCCACGGGGTGCCGTTCAGGGCGACCGCGATGCCGCCCGCGACGATACCGGTGGCCAGGCCCGCGAGGGCGGCGCACACCAGCCGCTGCGCGACCTGGTAGTGGCGCAGCGTGCCCCGGTAGGCGAGGAACAGCAGGACCGCGAGGACCGGTATGCCGATCAGCGCCAGGTACTGCTGGACCTTGGCGAGGCCGCTGACCTGACCGATCCGGGTGACGGGGTTGACGCTGATGTGCGTGCAGAGCAGCATGAAACCGAGAGCCGCGACGACACTGACCACGACCTCCCCCAGCGGGAGGAACCAGCGTTTCTGCGTCCAGCGGTCGAAGCGGCCGCCCGACCGGGCCGTCGACTTCCCGTCGGACGGGGCGCCGTCGGCGCCGTCCGGCGTGCTGGAGGGGGCGCCGATGATGTTCGGTGCCAAATCCGTCATGTCACATCGCTTCCGTGAAGCGGCACTCTGCCGCAGGTCGGGCCGGCTCGACAGGGCGAGCGAGGCCGGCGGGCGGCGGCCGGGACACCCGGCCGACACGCGTCCCCGGCATGCCGACGGGACTCCACGCCGGACACGCTAGCAAACCGGCATCATGCCCCCGCCGACCCACTGGTCGAACAGGAGCCCGATCGATCGCGAGGCGGCCGACGTACGGTGACCAGGCCCCTCGGCAACCCGGGGGTACCACAGTCGGAGCCGGACCGGGAAACCGGAAGATCCCCAGGGCCGTAGTGTTCCGTGTCGCGACCCGTGAAGTCCAACTCAAGTACCCGAACCGACGATCCGGCCAACAAGACGGCCGGGAGCCGATCGAGGTTCACCGAGACGCGCACGAATCGGCTCCGGGTGACCTACTTCACACCCGGCTCCGCCCCCGGAACCCTCACGGGCCCGGGGGCGGAGCGGCCGGCGGCTAGCCGCGGGCGAACGCCACGCGGTGGGCCGGGTCGCGGACCTCACCGACCAGCATCTCGAGGACGTCCTCGAGGGCGACCAGGCCGAGGACGCGGCCCCCCGGGTCCGCGACCTGCGCGAGGTGCGTGGCGTCCCGGCGCATGACGCTGAGGGCGTCGTCCAGCGGGACGGTGGAGCACAGCGTGGTCATCCGGCGCCAGACCCGCTGCGGGACGGCCCGCTCCCGGTCCTCCAGGTCCAGTACGTCCTTGACATGCAGGTAGCCCATGAAGGCGCCGCTGTCGGCACGGACGGGGAAACGGGAGTAGCCGGTGCGCACGGTCAGCTGCTCGATCTGCCGCGGGGTCACCGCCGGGCCGACCGTGACCAGCCGGTCCGGGCCGAGGAGGACGTCGGTGACGGGGCGGCTGCCCAGTTCCAGCGCGTCCTCCAGCCGCTCCTGCTCGACCGGCTCCAGGAGCCCTGCCTGCCGGGAGTCCTTGAGGAGCCGGCCCAGCTGGGCGGAGGTGTAGACGGCCTCGACCTCGTCCTTGGGCTCCACCTTGAAGAGCTTCAGGACGAGCTTGGCGCAGGCGCCGAGCGCGGTGGTGACCGGCCCGCACAGGCGGGCGAAGGCGACCAGGCCGGGGCTGAACCACAGGGCGGTCTTCTCCGGGGCGGCCATGGCCAGGTTCTTCGGCACCATCTCGCCGATCACCAGGTGCAGGAAGACCACGGCGGTGAGCGCGAACGCGTAGCCGAGGGGGTGGATCAGGCCCTGCGGTACGTGGACGGCGTGGAAGACGGGCTCCAGCAGCCGGGCCACGGTGGGCTCGGCGACCGCGCCGAGGGTGAGCGAGCAGATGGTGATGCCGAACTGCGCCGCGGCCATCATGCGGGGCAGGTTCTCCAGGCCGTGGAGCACCTGGCGGGCCCGCTTGGAGTCGGCCGCGAGGGGCTCGATCTGGCTGCGCCGTACGGAGACGAGCGCGAACTCGGCGCCGACGAAGAAGCCGTTGGCGAGGACCAGCAGCAGGGCGAAGAGGAGCTGGAGCGCGTTCATCGGGCGGCGCCTTCCAGCTCGGCCCGCTTCGGTTCGAGCACGGCCGCGCCGTCGGCCGCGGACGCGGACCGGTACGCGCCGGCCGCGGGCACCGCCGCCAGCCGGACCAGCCGGACCCGCTCGGCGCGGTTGCGGCCCACCCGGCGGACGGACAGCTTCCAGCCGGGGAGTTCCGCGCGGTCCCCGGGGGCGGGGATCCGGCCGAGCAGGTCGGCGACGAGACCGGCGACGGTCTCGTACGGGCCTTCGGGCACTTCCAGGCCTATGCGGCGCAGGGTCTGCACCCGGCAGCTGCCGTCGGCCTCCCAGGAGGGGCGGCCGTCCTCGGCCGGTACGGCGGCCAGTTCGGGGGTCTCGTCCTCGGCGAAGTCGTGCTCGTCGCGGACCTCGCCGACGAGTTCCTCCACGATGTCCTCCAAGGTGACGACGCCGGCGGTGCCGCCGTACTCGTCGACGACCACGGCCATCGGCTGCTCGCTGCGCAGCCGCTCCAGCAGCGGCTGCACCGGCAGGGAGCCGGGCACCAGCAGCGGGGCGACGCAGATCCGGCTCACGCTCGTGCGGTCGCGTTCCGACTCGGGCACGGCGAGGGCGTCCTTGAGGTGGACGACGCCGGTGATCTCGTCGATGCGGTCGCGGTAGACCGGGAAGCGGGACAGTCCCGTGGCGCGGGTCAGGTTGAGCACGTCGGCCGCGGTGGCCGTGTGCATCAGGGCGCTGACCTTCACCCGGGGGGTCATGACGTGCTGGGCCGTCAGCTCGCCCAGCGAGAGGGTGCGGACGAAGAGGTCGGCGGTGTCCTGTTCGAGGGCGCCGGCCTGGGCCGAATGGCGGACCAGGGAGAGCAGCTCGCCAGGGGTCCGGGCGGAGTCCATCTCCTCGGTCGGTTCCACGCCGAGCGCCCGCACGAGGCGGTTGGCCACGGCGTTGAGACCGGCGATGACCGGGCGGAAGGCACGGGAGAAGGCGTGCTGGGGGCCGGCGACGAAACGGGCCACCTGGAGCGGCCGGGAGACCGCCCAGTTCTTCGGGACGAGCTCGCCGACGACCATCTGGACGGCGGAGGCGAGCAGCATGCCGATGACGACGGCGACGCCGGGGACGGCTCCCTTCGGCAGGCCGGTCGCCGTGAGCGGCCCGGCCAGCAGTGCGGCGAGGGCGGGCTCGGCGAGCATGCCGACCACGAGGGAGGTGATGGTGATGCCGAGCTGGGTGCCGGAGAGCTGGAAGGACAGCTCCCGCAGGGCCTTGACCACCGTGCGGGCACGGCGGTCTCCGTCGGCCGCGGCGCGTTCGGCCTCGGCTCGCTCCACGGTGACGAGGCCGAACTCGGCGGCCACGAAGAAACCGTTGGCGAGGATGAGGGCGAAGGCCGCCGCGAGCAGAAGTAGCGGGATGGTCATGCCGCCGCCTCCGAGGGGAGGGCGGCGCGGATACTACCGGACGATCCGTCCATTGCTGGAGGGAGTCACTCCTCAAGTCGCAGGTGCCCACGGGCCACGAGGTCCCGGGGCCGATGGGAGGGCGCACAGCTGCGCCCCGCCACCAGGGTAGTCATTGAGATCCCGGCCGCAACGGTACGCAGCCGGGGGATCGGCCGACTCAGTGGTCGCCGGTGCCCGTTCCGTGGGTTTCGGCCAGGGCGCGCAGGGCGCGGGCGTCGCCGATCGCCTGCTGCTTGGCGATGCCCGGCTGGATGCCGAGGGCGGGCAGGCTGGTGCCGTCGCTGAGGTCGAGGAACACCCAGGGGTCGCCCGGGCGGAGGTTGACCCGCAGGATCTGGGCCCACTCCAGGCGGCGGGTGTTGGTCAGGTTGACGACCGTGACGCCGGACTCGTCCGCGACCACCTTGGGGCGGCTGAGCAGGACGAGTACGGAGCTCAGCAGGACGGCGGTGACGACGAAGCTGATCCGCTCGCCCGGGCTGAGGTTCTCCAGCAGCAGGGCGATCGCCGTGATGGTGGCGAACATGGCGAGGCCGACGCCCAGCAGGACGACCCGGGTGCGGGTCGGCCGGAAGGTGACCGGCAGGGTGGGTGGGGCGGGCTGGGCGGCGGACTCGGCCATGGTGGTGCCTTCTGGAGTGGCGTGCGGGGCGGGTGGTCGGCATGCCGGGGTGCGGCACGCCGGACCCCCTAGAGGCGGCAGGCGTGGATCGAGGTGGTGAGGATCGCGCGCGCGCCGAGCTCGTACAGGTCGTCCATGATCCGCTGCGCTTCCTTGGCGGGGACCATCGCGCGGACGGCGACCCAGCCCTCGTTGTGCAGCGGGGAGACGGTCGGCGACTCCAGGCCGGGGGTGAGGGCGACCGCGCGCTCCAGGTGCTCGGCGCGGCAGTCGTAGTCCATCATCACGTAGCTGCGGGCCACCAGGACGCCCTGCAGGCGGCGCAGGAACTGCTGGACCTGCGGGTCGCCGGCGTCGGCGCCGTTGCCGCGGATGACGACGGCCTCGGAGGTGAGGATCGGCTCGCCGATGACCTCCAGGCCGGCGTTGCGCAGGCTGGTGCCGGTCTCGACGACGTCCGCGATGATCTGGGCGACGCCGAGCTGGATGGCGGTCTCGACCGCGCCGTCGAGGTGCACGACGGAGGCGTCGATGCCCTTCTCGGCGAGGTGCTTGGCGACGATTCCCTCGTACGAGGTCGCGATCGTCATCCCGCTGAAGTCCTCGGGGCCCTTCGCCGTGCCGGGGGTGGTGGCGTAGCGGAAGGTGGAGCGGCCGAAGTTCAGCGGCAGGATCTCCTCGGCGCTGGCGCCGGAGTCGAGCAGCAGGTCGCGGCCGGTGATGCCGATGTCGAGCTTGCCCGAGGAGACGTAGATCGCGATGTCCTTGGGACGGAGGTAGAAGAACTCCACCTCGTTCTCGGGGTCGACGACCACGAGCTCCTTGGACTCCTTGCGCATCCGGTAGCCGGCCTCATGGAGCATCGCCGACGCCGGTCCGGAGAGTGAACCCTTGTTGGGGACGGCGATGCGCAGCATGGGGCTTCCTTTGGTGCGTGGATTACGGGATTACGGACGGGTGTGCGTGCCGGACTCAGAGGTGGGCGTAGACGTCGTCGAGGGAGATCCCGCGCGCCACCATCATCACCTGGACGTGGTAGAGCAGCTGGGAGATCTCCTCGGCGGCGGCTTCGTTGCCCTCGTACTCGGCGGCCATCCAGACCTCTGCGGCCTCCTCGACGACCTTCTTGCCGATGGCATGGACGCCCTTGTGGACGAGCTCGGCGGTGCGGGAGGTGCTGGGGTCGCCTTCGGCGGCCTTGCGCTGGAGCTCGGTGAAGAGCTCCTCGAAGGTCTTGGGGGTCTTGTCAGCCATGATGGTCCTCAGAATACGGGGTTCCCCGTCGCCACTCAGCGCCAGGGTTCGCTGACGGTCCGCAGGGTCATGGCGGTGGAGACGGCGGCGGTGACCGCTTCGTGCCCCTTGTCCTCGTTCGACCCCTCGAGCCCGGCGCGGTCCAGCGCCTGCTCGTCGTTGTCGCAGGTCAGTACTCCGAAGCCGACGGGGACTCCGGTGTCGATCGACACCTGTACCAGGCCCTGGGTGACGCCCTGGCAGACGTAGTCGAAGTGCGGGGTGCCGCCGCGGATGACCACTCCGAGGGCGACGATGGCATCGTAACCGCGACCGGCCAGTACCTTCGCCACGACCGGGAGCTCGAAGCTGCCGGGGACCCGGAGCAGGGTGGGCTCGTCGATGCCCAGCTCGTGCAGGGCCCGCAGGGCTCCGTCGACCAGTCCGTCCATGACCTTCTCGTGCCACTGGGCCGCGATCACGGCGACTCGGAGGTCTCCGCAGTTCTTCACGCTCAGTTCGGGTGCGCCCTTGCCGCTCACAGCTCTGCTCCTCGGTGGTTCGTGATGGGGTGGGGTGGGTGGTGGATGTGTGTACGGGTGGTGGTGCGCGCCTACTGGTTGCCGCAGGCGGAGGTGGTCACGGGCCCGTCCAGCCAGGGCAGGTCGTGACCCATCCGGTCCCGCTTGGTGCGCAGGTACCGCAGATTGTGCTCGCCGGCCTCCATCGGCATCGGCTCCCGGCTGGTCACCGTGATGCCGTGCCGGACGAGGGCGTCGGACTTCTCGGGGTTGTTGGTCATCAGCCGGACGTCGTGCACGCCGAGGTCGGCGAGGATCTGGGCGCCGGCGCCGTAGTCGCGGGCGTCGGCGGGCAGGCCGAGCTCCAGGTTGGCGTCGAGGGTGTCGCGGCCGCGCTCCTGGAGCTCGTACGCGCGCAGCTTGGACAGGAGTCCGATGCCGCGGCCCTCGTGGCCGCGCAGGTAGACGACGACGCCGCGGCCCTCGGTCTTGATGCGTTCCATGGAGGCATGCAGCTGGGGGCCGCAGTCGCAGCGCTGGGAGGCGAAGATGTCGCCGGTCAGGCACTCGGAGTGCATGCGGACCAGCATGTCGGTGCCGTCGCCGATCTCGCCGTGGACGAGGGCGACGTGCTCGACTCCGTCGACGGTGGAGCGGTAGCCGTAGGCGGTGAACTCGCCGAAGGCGGTCGGCAGGCTGACCTCGGCCTCGCGGCGCACGGTGGGCTCGGCGGAGCGGCGGTAGGCGATCAGGTCCTCGATGGAAATGATCGTCAGGCCGTGCTTGCGGGCGAAGGGGATCAGCTCGGGCAGGCGCAGCATGACGCCGTCCTCGCCGGCGATCTCCACGATGGCTCCGGCCGGGCGCAGGCCCGCGAGGCGGGCGAGGTCCACGGCGGCCTCGGTGTGGCCGTTGCGGACCAGGACGCCGCCGGGCTTGGCGCGCAGCGGGAAGATGTGGCCGGGGCGGACGAAGTCACCGGGCTCGGAGACCCCGTCGGCGAGCAGGCGCAGGGTGGTGGCCCGGTCGGCGGCCGAGATGCCGGTGGAGACGCCGTGGGCGGCGCTCGCGTCGACGGAGACGGTGAAGGCGGTCTTCATCGACTCGGTGTTGTTCTGGACCATCTGCGGGAGTTCGAGCCGGTCCAGCTCGGGGCCCTCCATGGGGGCGCAGATCAGGCCGCGGCACTCGCTCATCATGAAGGCGACGATCTCGGGGGTGGCCTTCTCGGCGGCGATGACGAGGTCGCCCTCGTTCTCGCGGTCCTCGTCGTCGACGACGACGACGGGGCGGCCCGCCGCGATGTCACGGATGGCCTGCTCGACGGGGTCGAGGCGGAAGGTCTCTTCGGGGATGTCGGGCACGGGCTTGAGGGTGGTCATGCCGTTGCTCCTTCCAGGGCCTGGGCGGGGTTGGTGCGAGAACGCTGGTACCAGTCGTAGGCGCCCCACAGCACGAGAGCGAAGTACACGACGTAGACGAGGCCGGAGAAGGCCAGTCCGTTGTTGAAGGCGAGGGGGACGCCGACCAGGTCGACGAGGAGCCAGGCGAACCAGAACTCGACGAGGCCGCGGGCCTGGGCGACCATCGCGACGATGGTGCCGACGAAGATGTACGCGTCGGCCCACGGGCTCCACGAGAGGTTCGGGAAGAGCGTGAAGAGGCCGCCGACGGCGAGGGTGCCGAGCGCCCCGCCGGCCAGGAGCAGTCCGCGCTCCTTCCAGGTGGCGGTGCGCACGGCGATGGAGCCGTCCTGGGCCTTCTGGCGCCCGAGCTGCCAGGCGCGCCAGCCCCACACGGCCACGCCGATGACGAGGAGCTGCTTGCCGACGCCGCCGGCGAGGTGGGCGGAGGCGTAGGCGGCGATGAGGATCAGGCCGGAGAGGAGCTGGGCGGGCCAGGTCCATATGGAGCGGCGCCAGCCGAGCGCGAGCGCGGCCAGGCCCATCAGGTTGCCGATCATGTCGGACCAGATGACCTTCTGGCCGAAGACGGTGAAGGCTTCTGCGTTGAGCCAGGTCAGGGCGCTCACCGGTCGTCTCCCGTCGCGTGGAGCGGGTTCACGCCGGCGGCCAGCAGGCGCTCGACGTACTTCGCGAGGACGTCGACCTCCAGGTTGACCGGGTCGCCGCTCTGCTTGATGCCGAGGGTGGTCAGCGCGAGCGTGGTGGGGATGAGGCTGATGGTGAACCAGTCGGCGGCGGCCTCGACCACGGTGAGGCTGACGCCGTCGACCGTGATGGAGCCCTTCTCGACGACGTAGCGGGAGAGGTTGGCGGGCAGGGCGACCTTGACGATCTCCCAGTGCTCGGAGGGGGTCCGGGAGATGATCTCGCCGGTGCCGTCCACGTGCCCCTGGACCAGGTGGCCGCCGAGCCGTCCGCCGAGGGCCATCGGGCGCTCCAGGTTGACCCGGGAGCCCTTGGTCAGGGCGCCGAGGCTGGAGCGGTTCAGGGTCTCCTGCATGACGTCGGCGGTGAACTCGCCGTCCGCGGTCTCCACGACGGTGAGGCAGACGCCGTTGACCGCGATGGAGTCACCGTGCTTGGCGCCTTCGGTGACGAGGGGGCCGCTCAGCCGGAAGCGGGAGGCTTCCTCAAGCTGCTCGACAGCGGCGACCTCGCCCAGTTCTTCGACGATTCCGGTGAACACTCAGTGCTCCTTGGTGGCGGTGGTGGCGGTGACGGGGACGGGAACTGCGGTGATGCGGAGATCGGGGCCGATGCGGACGGCCTCGGTGATGTCGAGGCGCTGCGCAGCGGAGATGTTCGTGATCCCGGCGTCGGCGAGGGCCGCGGGGCCGGCGCCGAGCAGGGCCGGGGCGATGTAGCCGATGACGCGGTCGACGGCGCCGTCCTCGAGGAAGGCGCCGGCCAGCGTGGGCCCGCCTTCCAGCAGGACGGAGCGCACGCCGCGCCGGAACAGGCGGGTGAGGAGGTCGTGGACGCCGATGCGGCCGTCGTGCAGGGGCAGCCGGAGCAGTTCGACGCCGGGCAGGTGCCGGGTGTCGGCGTCCTCGCCGACGACGAGCAGGGTGGGCGCGGCGTCGTCGAGGATGCGGGCGGTCGGCCGGAGCGCGGCGCGGGTGTCGAGGGCGATCCGCAGGGGCTGCGTGGCGCCCTCGACGCCGCGGACGGCGAGGTGCGGGTCGTCGGCGCGCAGGGTGCCGCCGCCGACGAGGACGGCGTCGCTCTCGGCGCGCAGCCGGTGGACGTCGGCCCGGGACTCGGCGGAGCTGATCCAGCGGCTGCTGCCGTCCGCGGCGGCGCTGCGGCCGTCGAGGGTGGCGGCGTACTTCCAGGTGACGTGCGGGCGGCCCAGGCGTACGGAGGTCAGCCAGGCGGCGTTGCCCGCCTCGGCCTCGTCCGCGAGGAGCCCGGCCGTGGTGTCGATCCCGGCCGCGCGCAGGGTGGCGGCACCGCCGCTGGCCTGCGGGTTCGGGTCGGAGACGGCGTAGACCACGCGGGTGATCCCGGCGCCTGCGAGGGCCTGGGCGCAGGGCCCCGTACGGCCGGTGTGGTTGCAGGGTTCGAGGGTGACGTAGGCGGTGCCGCCGCGGGCGGCCTCGCCTGCCGCGCGCAGGGCGTGGACCTCGGCGTGCGGGCCGCCGGCCCGTTCGTGCCAGCCCTCGCCGGCGATCTCGCCCGAGGCGTCGGTGATGACGCATCCGACGACCGGGTTGGGGCTGGTGGAACCGAGTCCGCGGGCCGCGAGCTCGACGGCTCGGCGCATGGCACGGGTGTCCGCGTCGGGTGCTGCGTGCGCGGCGTGTGTCGCCACCGGGTCCTCCTGCCTCATCGGGCACGGACTCCGGGGCCTGTCGGGATACGACAGATGAAGCGGTACAGCGCACAGGGGACGCCGAGGTCGGAAAAACGGTTCGACCAGGCACATCCGCAGGGATATGCCGACGAACCGCCGACGGCGGCGTACCGGTGACTGGCCCGCCGCGCACTGCCTCCCATCCGGACTTTAACCGTCGGTCCAGGAATCTCACCTGGTCAACCGGCCGCTGGCTGCGGACGGGTCGCGGACTATAACCGCCGGTTCGGAATTACACCGACCCCGGAGTGCGCTGCTACTGGTACTCCCGCCAGTCTGCCACGGGTGATCGGGTGCCATGCGGGTGATGTGGTGTGGCCTGGCTCACAGGGGGGTCACCGCCGATGCGGACTTTGTCAAGTCGGGCCGGTTGGTCCAGACCTATTGACGGGGTGGTCTAGTCCTCTTAACGTTCCCTTCATCTTCCCGGGAACGGCCCGTCAGATGTGCGCACGTCACGGGCCAACACGCTTCCGCACCACACCTGTTGCTTCATCCTGTGTCCAGTTGTGTCCTGCATCCTCCCCTCCCCAGGAGGCACAATGCCGTCCCCCACACGTACGAGAGCGATGGTCCTGGCATCCGGCGCAGCGATCGCCGGACTCCTGGTGGGCGGGCTCTCGGCGGGCGTCTCGCACGCGGCCGACAACGAGGGCTGTCGCCCCGACGGGCTGTACAAGACCGCCGGCGTCGACGTCCCCTACTGCTCGGTCTACGACACCGAAGGCCGGGAGAAGATGGGCGCCGACCACCAGCGCCGCGTCATCGGATATTTCACCGGCTGGCGCACCGGCAAGGACGGCGCCCCCGCCTACCTCGCCAACAGCATCCCGTGGTCCAAGGTCACCCACCTGAACTACGCCTTCGCCCACGTGGGCGCAGACAACAAGATCTCCGTCGGCTCGGACGGCGCGAACAACGCCGCCACCGGGATGACCTGGCCCGGCGTCGCCGGCGCCGAGATGGACCCGGCCCTCCCCTACAAGGGCCACTTCAACCAGCTGACGAAGTTCAAGAAGCAGTACCCGAACGTCAAGACGCTGATCTCGGTCGGCGGCTGGGCGGAGACCGGCGGCTACTTCGGTGACGACGGCAACCGGGTCGCCTCCGGCGGCTTCTACTCGATGGCCACGAACGCCGACGGCTCGGTCAACCAGGCCGGCATCGACACCTTCGCCGACTCCTCGGTCGAGTTCATCCGCACGTACGGGTTCAACGGCGTCGACATCGACTACGAGTACCCGACCACCATGAAGGACGCCGGCAACCCGCTGGACTGGCAGCTGGCCAACGCCCGCCGGGCCGGCCTCGTCCAGGGCTACGCGGCCCTGATGAAGTCCCTGCGTGAGAAGCTCGACCGCGCGGGCGCCGCCGACGGCAAGCACTACCTGCTCTCCGTCGCCGCCCCCTCCTCCGGCTACCTGCTGCGGGGCATGGAGACGTTCCAGGTCCAGAAGTACCTGGACTACGTCAACATCATGTCCTACGACCTGCACGGCGCCTGGAACGAGTACGTCGGCCCCAACGCCTCGCTCTTCGACGACGGCAAGGACGGCGAACTCGCCGCCGCCGGCGTCTACTCCACCTCCCAGTACGGCGGCATCGGCTACCTCAACACCGACTGGGCGTACCACTACTTCCGCGGCTCCATGCCGGGCGGCCGGATCAACATCGGCCTGCCCTACTACACCCGCGGCTTCAAGAACGTGCAGGGCGGCACCGACGGCCTGTGGGGCAAGGCCCCCGCGACCACCTGCCCGGCCGGAGCGGGCCTGGCCAAGTGCGGCGACGGCGCGGTCGGCATCGACAACCTGTGGCACGACAAGGACACCAACGGGGCCGAGTCCCCGGCGGGCTCCAACCCGATGTGGCACGCCAAGAACCTGGAGAAGGGCGTCGTAGGCGACTACGTCACCAAGTACGGCTTCCCGGCGAACACCACGCTGACCGGCGCCTACGTCCGCAAGTACGACTCCACCCTGGTGGCGCCGTGGCTGTGGAACGCGCAGAAGAAGGTCTTCCTCTCCACGGAGGACGAGCAGTCGGTGGCCGCCAAGGCCGACTACGTGATCGACAAGGGCATCGGCGGCACGATGGTCTGGGAGCTCGCGGGCGACTACGCGTACAACGCGGCCAAGGGCCAGTACGAGATGGGCGACACGCTCACCGACACGATGTACCAGAAGTTCAGGTCGGCCTCCCCCTACGGCGCGAAGAAGGCGGGCACCACCGCCCCGCCCACCCAGGCCGTGGACATCAGGACGGAGTTCACCGAGTTCAAGCTGGGCGACTCCAACTACCCGCTCACCCCGAAGCTGAAGATCACCAACAACACGAACACCACGCTGCCCGGCGGCACCGAGTTCCAGTTCGACTACGGCACCTCGGCCCCGAACAACGCCTCCGACCAGTCGGGCTTCGGCACGACCGTGATCAGCAGCGGCCACACCGGCACCAACATCGGCGGCCTGAAGGGCGACTTCCAGCGGGTCTCCCTGAAGCTCCCGGCCTGGCAGACCCTGGCCCCCGGCGCCTCCGTCGACCTGGCGTTCAACTACTACCTGCCGGTGTCCACGCCCTCCAACTGGACGGTGAAGATCTCCGGCACCACCTACGCCCTCACCGGCGACCTGGCCCGCGGTACGACGACGGTCCAGCCCGGCGGCGGCACCCAGCCCCCCACCACTCCCCCGACCACCCCGCCGACCACGCCCCCCACGACCCCGCCGACCACGCCGCCGGGCGGGACCTGCAGCAACCCGGCGTACGTGGCGGGCACGATCTACAACAGCGGCAACGTCGTCTCCCACAAGGGCCGCAACTGGAAGGCCCAGTGGTGGACGCAGAACGAAGAGCCCGGCACCACCGGTGAATGGGGTGTCTGGAAGGACCAGGGCGCCTGCTGACCCCTGCACCCTGACCCATGGGTGAACGTGAGGACCCGGTGGCCCGGCGGCCACCGGGTCCTCGCTCGTTCCGCGCGCACCCGGCCTCGTACGCTGCACCGGTGATCACACACATCACCGCGTCCGACGCGGACTTCGAGGAAAACCGTCCCCGGATGTTCGGCATCGCCTACCGCATGCTCGGGTCCGCCGCGGAGGCCGAGGACACCGTGCAGGAGGCGTACCTGCGCTGGGCGTCCGCGGACCGCGAGGAGATCGAGCACCCTGGCGCCTGGCTCGCCAAGGTCGTCACGAACCTGTGCCTCAACACCCTCACCTCGGCGCGGGTCCGGCGCGAGGCGTACGTCGGCCCCTGGCTCCCGGAGCCCGTCCTCACCGGGGACGGGACCCTGGGCCCGCTGGAGTCCGCGGAACAGCGGGACAGTGTGTCCATGGCCCTGCTGGTGCTGCTGGAACAGCTCACGCCGGTGGAACGGGCGGTCTACGTCCTGCGTGAGGCCTTCGCCTACAGCCACCGGGAGATCGCCGGACTCCTGGACCTCACCGAGGCCAACTGCCGGCAGCTCTACCGGCGGGCGGCCGCCCGGGTGGCCACGGACCGGCCGGCCGCGCCGGAGCCGCGCTTCGCACCGGACCCCGAACGGTGGCAGAGCCTCGTGGAAACCTTCATGACGGCGGCGCGCGGCGGGGACCTGGCCCGGCTGGAGGGGCTGCTGACGGCCGACGTCCGGTTCGTCTCCGACGGCGGCGGCGTGGTCAACGCGGCGCTGCGGCCGATCCTGGGGCGGGAGAAGGTGGCCCGGTTCGCGATCGGGGTGCTCAAGAAGTTCGCCGGGGACCTGCCGGTCAGCGTCGCAGAGGTCAACGGGGTACCGGCGCTGCTCTTCGGCGGGACGGCCGTTCTTCTGGTGGAATTCGAGAACGGGCTGGTCAGCGGGCTGAGCACGGTACTCAACCCGGAGAAGCTGGAATTCCTCCAGCGGCAGCTGTCACATTCCTGAGGGCCGTCCGGTCTCCGCTGCTGAAGGCTGAAGGAAGCACATCGGCGAAAGGCGGACCCCATGAGCACCATCCTCGTCACCGGCGGCACCGGCACCCTCGGCGCGCTGGTCGTGGACCGGCTCCGGCGCGCGGGCCACGAGGTCCGCGCGCTGAGCCGGCACGCCCCGGAGTACCCGGTCGACCTGCTGGACGGCAGCGGGCTGGACGCGGCGACGGCGGGCGCGGAGGTGATCGTGCACTGCGCGAGCAACACGCGCGCCGGAGGCAAGGACGACGACACCGCCACCCGTCACCTCATCGACGCGGCCCGGCGGGCGGGGACCGTCACCAACATCGTCTACATCTCGATCGTCGGGGTGGACGTGGTGCCGCTCGGCTACTACCGGACGAAGCTGAAGGTCGAGCGGCTGCTGGAGGCGTCCGGGCTGGGCCTGACCATCCTGCGCACGACGCAGTTCCACGACCTGGTCGCGCAGCTGGTGGACACGGCGGCGAAGCTGCCGCTCGTGCCGGTGCCCATGCCCGGCGGGGTACGGGTCCAGCCGATCGCAGTCGGGGAGGTCGCGGACCGCCTGGCGGACCTGGCCGCCCCGACTCCGTCGGGCCGGGTCCCGGACATGGGCGGCCCGGAGATCCACACCCTGCCGGACCTGGCCCGCACCTACCTGACCGCGACGGGCCGCCACCGCCGGGTGATCCCCGTCCCCCTGGCGGGCAAGGCCTACGCGGGCTTCAAGCGCGGCGGCCACCTGACCCCGTCCCACGCGGTGGGCCACCTCACGTTCGCGCAGTTCGCGGCGGGGCGGGGTCGGTAGGGGGCGGGGTCGGTAGGGGGCGGGGTCGGTAGGGGCGGGGCGGGGGTTCCGGGGGCGGGGGCGGTGGCCGGGCGGAATCGGAGAAGCGCGGCGGGGGTGTGGGTGGGCGGGAGCCACTCGGGCGGTATCAGGGATGTGTATGGGGGTTTCCCGTCAGTCCCATCGTCTCTCCGGTTCGGGCCGGTCCCTCAAGGGCGCTCGTTCCTCGCGTCGCTTCGCGATGTCGCTGCGCTCCACCCTTGACCGACCGTCCCGCCCCGGACATACGAAGACTGCCGGGAAACCCCCAAAGAACGGGCCGGGTGTTCAAGGACGAGGACGGGGCGGTCAGAGATGCCCAGGGAGATCCGGGTGGGCACGGCCGAGAGGCGGGGCCCATCACAGACCAGGGCCCGGGTCGGGGGAGCGCGTCCAATCGCTACGCGCTCCTGACGTCTCAGCGTCCGACGACCGTCCTGGGCTGGACATAGGCCGCCTCAGATCGCTACGCGCTTCTGCACGACCGCGACCGACGGCCGTCAGGGGCTGATGAGAGCCGCTGAGAGCGACGGACGGCCGACAGCTCGGCTATTCCGTCGTGGAGCCGGGTCAACGCGAGCATCACCCCACAAGCTCACACCCGAACAGGGGTAATTGGGGCAAACGGTCGGCCTTTCGGGCCACCCACGTGCGCTGACCCGCATCCACGACGAAATAGCCGCAGTTTCACGCCTTCCCACCCCGGTCAGCCGCCGGACGCCTCCCACGAGGAGCGCCTACGGGTCGTGGGCGGCCTATGCCCAGCCCAGGACGGTCGTCGGACGCTGAGAGATGAGAAGCGCGCAACGATCGGACGCGCCTCCCCCGACACGGGCCATGATCTGTGATGGGCCCCGCCTCTCGGTCGTGCTCGCCGGGATCTCCTCGCGCATCTCTGACCGGCCCGTCCTGATCCTTGAGTGCCCGGCCCGTTCCTTTGGGGGCTTCCCGACAGTCTTCGTATGTCCGGGGCGGGACGGTCGGTCAAGGGTGGCCGCAGGCCATCACGCAGTGACGCGACGAAGGAGCGCCCTTGAGGGACCGGCCCGAACCGGAGAGACGATGGGACTGACGGGAAACCCCCATACACATCCCTGATACCGCCCGAGTGGCTCCCGCCTACCCGAAGCCCCCGCCTCACCACCCAGACCCCGCCCGCCCCGCCCGCCCCCGAAGCCCCGCCCGCCCCGACCCCGACCCCGCCCCCTACCCCCCGAACAGCACCGCCTGCGCCGCCTCCCGCGCCGCCAGTTCGGCTCCCGCCAGGACCGCCGGGTCGCCCAGGGTCGTGGCGCGGATCTCCGTCGGCACCGGGGTCAGTTGCGCCACGCGGTCGGCGACCCGGGCGGCCAGGGCGGGGCCGCCTGCGCGGCCCAGTTCGCCCGCCAGGACCACGCAGCCCGGGTCCAGGATCGCCGCGGCCGCCGCCGCGCCCAGCGCGAGCCGTTCGGCCAGGACTTCGAGGAATGCCTCCCCCGCGGCTCCGGCCACGGCCTCCTCCGCCGGGCCCGCGAAGCCGTGGGCGCGCGCCAGCGCGGTCACGGCTTCGCGGCCCACCAGGGCATGGAATCCGCCCGCGCAGTCCTCGGCCGACGGCAGCCCGGCGGTGCCCGGGACCGGGAGGAAGCCGATCTCGCCCGCCCCGCCGGAAGCGCCCCGGCGCAGCCGGCCGTCCAGGACGACGGCCGCGCCCACACCCGCACCGAGCCACAGCAGGACGAAGGAGTCCAGGTCGCGGGCCACGCCCAGGCGCTGTTCGGCGAGTGCGGCCAGGTTGGTCTCGTTCTCGACGACGACCACGGCGGGCAGGCTGCGCTGCAGGGCGGCGACCAGGTCCCGGTGCCAGGCCGGGAGGCCGCTGGTGTCGCGGAGTTCGCCGGTGGCCGGGGCAACGAGGCCCGGGGCGCCTATGACGACGGTGTGCAGCTCGGCGGCGCCGGCTTCGCGTGCGGTGCGCAGCAGGGCGGCCACCGCGTCCTCGGGGGCGCCGACAGGCAGGGCGGCTTCGGCGAGGGGGCGGCCGAGGAGGTCGGTGACGACGGCGGTGACCCGGTCGGTGCGCACGTCGAGGGCGGCCAGGTGGGCGCGGTCGGCGACGATCCCGTACAGCTTGGCGTTGGGGCCGCGGCGCTGTTCGCCGGATTCGCCGGCGACCTCGATGAGTCCGGCTTCGGTGAGCCGGTCGACGAGGTCGGCGACCGAGGGGCGGGAGAGGCCGGTCATGGTTTTGAGCTGGGTGGCCGTCAGCGGCCCGGATTCCTGGAGGAGTTGCAGGGCGAGGCGGTCGTTGATGGCCCGGGCCGTGCTGGGCGAGGCGGGGGACGGTGCCGGGGTGGTGGTGGGGGCAGGAGTCACGGAGCCCATCCTAGGGAGTCGGGCCCATTATCTATCAGGCAGGGTCCCTGATAGTTTAATCGTCATGACCGGGGACACCGACCTCAGCCCGGCGCGCCTGCGCCATGCCCGCTATGCCATCGCCGCCGTCTTCTGCACCCACGGTGCCGTCACCGGCTCCTTCGCCACCCGTATCCCCTGGATCCAGGAGCACGCCCAGCTCAGCCCGGGCACCCTGGGCCTGGCCCTGGCCGCCCCCGCCGTGGGCGCGGCCCTCGCGATGCCGCTGGCGGGCCGGATCAACCACTGGCTCGGCGCACGCGCGGCGCTGCGGGCCCTGCTCTCGCTCTGGACCCTCTCGCTGATCCTGCCGAGCCTCGCCCCGAACCTGCCCGCCCTGTGCTTCGTGCTCTTCGTCTACGGGGCCACCGCCGGCATGTCGGACGTGGCGATGAACGCGCTGGGCGTGGAGACGGAGAACCGGCTGGGCCGCTCGATCATGTCCTCGCTGCACGGCATGTGGAGCGTGGGCGCGCTGCTCGGCTCGGCCGCGGGCACCCTCGCCGCGCACACCGGGGCCGACGCCCGGCTGCACCACCTGGCCGCCGCGCTGGTCCTGACGGCGGGCGGGCTGTTCGCCGTACAGGGGGTGCTGGACCTGAGGGCCGACCAGGAGGCGCAGGCGCCGCCGCACTTCGCGCTGCCGCCGAAGTCGGCGCTGCTGATCGGGGCCGTCGGGTTCTGCGCGGTCTTCGCGGAGGGCGCGAGCCTGGACTGGTCGGCGGTCTACCTGCGGGACGTCCTGCACACGGACGCGGGTCTGGCGGCGGCCTCCACCACCGCCTTCGCGCTCACCATGGCCCTGGCGCGGCTGGTCGGGGACCGGGTGGTGGACCGGTTCGGGGCGGTGCGCACGGTCCGGGCGGGCGGGGTGGTGGCCACCGCGGGCGGTCTGCTCGTGGTCGGGGTCCGGCATCCGGCGGGCGCGCTGGCCGGGTTCGGGCTGATCGGGCTCGGGATCGCGGTGGTGGTCCCGCTGGCCTTCGCGGCTGCGGGGCGCAGCGGCCCGGCCCCGGCGCAGGCCATCGCGGGTGTCGCGACGATCACGTACACCTCGGGGCTGATCGCCCCGTCGGCGATCGGCGCGGTGGCGGACGCGACCTCGCTGGTGGTGTCCTTCGGGCTGGTCACCCTGCTGGCGTTCGCGCTGATCGCCGGTGCCGCGGTGCTGCGCCAGGGGCCGCCGGTGGGGCAGGCTGGGGGCGATCTCGGCGGGGTGACGGCGAAGGCCTGCCCCACCGGACTCGACGAACCTGCCCAAACCCGGCCGTAACATGTCGACTGGCCGCAGCGGCACGTACCCGTGCGCTGCGGCCTCGATGTGTGAGCAACAGCCGGAGAAACGGAGTGGACCATGGGCCTCGGCGTGGGCTGGACCCTGCACGGAGACGGGCGGACCCCCGCCCCCGGGGCGGTGGTCCGGCCGGAGGAGCGGCTGTCGTGGCCGCGGACCGCCGGGCTGGGCGCGCAGCACGTCGTGGCGATGTTCGGCGCGAGTTTCGTCGCTCCGGTCCTGATGGGCCTGGATCCGAACCTGGCCATCATGATGTCCGGTGTCGCCACGGTGATCTTCCTCCTCGCGACGCGCGGCCGGGTCCCGTCGTACCTGGGCTGCTCGCTGTCCTTCGTCGGTGTCGCGGCGGCCATCCGGGCCGCGGGCGGGGACAGTGCGGTGGTCACGGGCGCCGTCTTCGTCGTGGGCGTGGCGCTGTTCCTGGCGGGCCTGGTGGTCCAGCGGTTCGGCGCCCGCGTGATCCACACGGCGATGCCGCCCATCGTGACGGGCGCGGTGGTGATGCTGATCGGCTTCAACCTGGCGCCGGTGACGGCGAGCACGTACTGGCCGCAGGACCAGTGGACGGCGCTGCTGACGATGCTGTTCACGGGGGCGGCCGTGGTGTGTCTGCGCGGTTTCTGGTCGCGCATCGCGATCTTCCTCGGTCTGCTCTTCGGGTACGGGATCTCCTGGCTCTCCGACCTGCTCTTCGGGAAGATCCACTCGACGCTAGGCGGGGAGGCGGCCGTCGACCACTGGCGGCTCGACCTCTCGGCGGTCGCCAAGGCCGACTGGATCGGGCTTCCGTCCTTCCACGCACCCGCCTTCGAGTGGTCGGCGATCCTGATCGCCCTGCCGGTGGTGATCGCGCTGATCGCCGAGAACGCGGGCCACATCAAGGCCGTGGGCGAGATGACCGGCGATCCGCTCGACGACGAGCTGGGCACGGCGATCGCGGCGGACGGTGCCGCGTCGATGCTGTCCACGGCGGTCGGCGGGCCGCCGAACACCACCTACTCCGAGAACATCGGGGTCATGGCGGCGACCCGGGTCTACTCCACGGCGGCCTACTGGGCGGCCGCGGGCTTCGCGCTGCTCTTCGGGCTGTGCCCCAAGTTCGGTGCGATCGTCGCCGCGATCCCGGGCGGTGTGCTCGGCGGCATCACGGTCATCCTCTACGGGATGATCGGTCTGCTCGGCGCGCAGATCTGGATCAACGGCGGGGTGGACCTGCGCAATCCGCTGAACCTGGTGCCGGCCGCGGCGGGCATCATCATCGGCATCGGCGGCGTGAAGCTGCAGATCACCGACACCTTCGAGCTGGGCGGCATCGCGCTGGGCACGATCGTGGTGATCACCGGCTACCACGCACTGCGCTACCTCGCCCCGGCGCACCTCAAGCAGGAGCCCCTGCTCGACGCGGGCACCTCCGCCTACGACGAGGGCTCCGGGGACGGCCAGGACAAGCCCCGTTGACGGGGTTTCGCCCGAACCGGGGAAGCGTACGGCCAAGTTCCCCGGATCCGCGTCGGCGCCTGCGACCCTGCCCCCATGGAAGCGGTGCTGGCGCGGATGCGCGCCCTGGAGGAGCGGCTCCCGCCGCAGGACGGTGTCGCCGTCTTCAACCGGGTCTACCTGACGGTGACGGAGACCCTGCACCGGCGGATCGAGCACGGCGCTTTCCCGGCGCCCCGGCGGGCGCAGACGCTCAGCGTGCGGTTCGCGGAGCGGTACCTGACGGCGGTGGAGGCGGAGCGGGCCCCGGCCTGCTGGCGCCCGCTGCTGCAGTACCGCCGCCACCCCGGAATCCGCCCGCTGCAGCACGCGCTGGCCGGGATCAACGCGCACATCGGCCATGACCTGGCGCTGGCGGTGGTGGCCACGTGCGGTGAGCTGGACTGTGAACCGCGGGCCCTGGAGGCGGACTTCGACCGGGTCGGCGACACGCTGGTCTCCCTGGAGGAGCACATCCGGGAGGACCTGATGCCCGGCCCGGACCTGTTGGAGATCGCCGACCCGCTGACCCATCTGGTCGGCTCGTGGAGCCTGGAGCGCGCCCGCGCCGGGGCCTGGTCGGCGGCCCGGCTGCTGTGGATGCTGCGCCGGGCGCCGGAACTGGCCGAGGAGTTCACGGACTCCCTCGACGCGGGCGTGGGCCTGGTCGGCCGCTGCCTGCTGACCCCGCGGGGCTGAGACGCCCGCCGCCCCCGGGTCGTCGCGGGCCGCCGGATAGGTTCGCCGTATGACGACGCTTCTCCTCGACGGCGGCCCGGTCGCCCCGGACGCCCTGGTCAGCCGGACCGGCGGGGTGCCGACGGCGCCCGCCGGGACCGTGTGGCCGGTGTGCCGCGTGTGTGCGGGACCGCTTCAGTTCCTCGCCCAGATCGTTCTCGGCGACGGGGCCCCGGCGGGGCCCGGCGTGCTGAGCCTGTTCATGTGCGCCCACCGGCCCGGGCGGTGCGAGCAGTGGAGCCCGGCCGCGGGCGGCAACCTGGCCTTGCTGCTGCCCGCCGGGGACCTGGTGCCCGTACCGGCGCCCGAGGGGGACGAGGACGTCCTCGGGCTGGGCGCCGTCCGCGCGGCCGTGCCCGTCCCGGCGGCGCCGGACGGCACCGCACCGGAGGGGCGGGCGGTCCTCGGCTCGCTCGGTGGCGAACCGGACTGGCTCCAGGACGACGAGACGCCCGGCTGCCCCGGCTGCGCGCGGCCGATGGACTTCGTGGCCGGCCTGCGGGAGGGGCCGGAGCCCACCACCGCCATGAACTTCGGCTCGGGACGGGCCTACGTCCACGTGTGCGCCCCCTGCGGGCGGGCGGCGCTGCTCTGGCAGTGCTGACCTGACCCCGGATATGAGAACGGGCCGTCCGCGCGCTGCTCACGCGGGGACGGCCCGTGGCCTGGGGACCCGGAGGATCAGTCCTCGGGGAGTTCGACCGGGGCGATGTCGTCGTAGACGTCGCCCGGGCCCGGGTTGGTGGAGTCCGTGGAGCCGCCCAGGTGGTGCATGACGCCCCAGACGGCGTTGAGGGCGGTCTGGACCGCGCCCTCGGCCCAGCCGGCCGTCCAGGAGATGTCGTCGCCCGCGAGGAAGATGCCGCGCTTGTCCTCGGGGAGGCGGTCCTGCATGAAGTGGGTGAACAGGCGGCGCTGGTAGCGGTAGTGGCCCGGGAGGTTGGCCTTGAACGCGCCCATGAAGTAGGGCTCGTCCTCCCAGGAGACGGTGACCGGGTTGCCGATGATGTGGCGGCGGATGTCGACCTTGGGGTAGATCTCGCCGAGGGACTTCAGCATGACCTCCATCCGCTCGTTCGCGGACAGCGGCAGCCACTTGAGGCTGTCGTCGCACCAGGTGTACGAGAGGCAGATGACGGCGGGCTTGTCCGGGCCGTTGTCCAGCAGGTACGTGCCGCGGGTCATCCGGTCGGTCAGCGTCATCGACATGACGTCGCGGCCGGTCTCCTCGTCCTTGTCCAGCCAGAACGGCCGGTCGACGGGGACGAACAGCTTGGACGACTCCATGTAGTGGGTGCGCTCGATCGCCGTCCAGTGGTCGATCGGGAACAGTGTGTCGTCGCACTCGATCTTCGACAGGAGCATCCAGGACTGGGCCGTGAAGATCGCGGCGCGGTACGTGCGGATGTCGCCGGAGGAGTCGGTGACCGTGATGCGGTTGCCGGCCGTGCGGTGCAGGCGGGTGACCGCCGGGCGCGGGGTGCCGCCGTGCAGGGAGGACAGCGAGGTGCCCTGGGCCCAGTGCACGATCTTCTCCGGCTCGCGCTCCCACAGGCGCAGCGGCAGCTGCTGCGAGCCGCCCACGATGCCGCGGTGGTGGTCGTCGGCCTCGGTGTAGACGACGCGCAGGATCTCCAGGATGGAGTTCGGGAAGTCGGTGTCCCAGCCGCCCGTGCCGAAGCCGACCTGGCCGAAGATCTCGCGCTTGCGGAAGGACTTGAAGGCCTCCGACTTGCAGAGGAAGCCGTAGAAGGTCTCGTCGTCGAGCTTCTCGACGAGCTTGGCCCAGATCTCGCGGATGCGCGGGACGTCCCGCTCGCGCATCGCGGTGTTCATGTCGGAGAAGTCGGCGCCCTCGTCGAGGCAGGCGTTCCACGCGGCGGACACGTCGCGGTAGATCTGCGGGAGGTCCGCGATCGTCTCGGCGTAGTGCGTCTCGCCCTTGAGGTCGACGACCGTGGAGGGGGTGGACTCGGCGAGCGGGTTCGGGAAGGGCTCCGTGACCAGGCCGACGAGGTCGATGTAGTGCTGCAGGGCCGTGGAGGAGGGCGGGAAGCGCATGGCGCCCATCTCCGCGGTGAGGCCCTCGGTCTCGGCGCCCTCGAAGCCGACGGTGCGCAGGCGGCCGCCGATCTGGTCGGCCTCGTAGACGACGGGCTTGAGGCCCATCTTCATCAGCTCGTACGCGGAGATGATGCCGGACAGTCCGCCGCCGATGACGGCGACCTCGGTGCCGAGCTCGGTCGCCGGTATCTGGCCGAGGCCCGCCGGGTGGGCGAGGAAGTCGTCGTACGCGTACGGGAAGTCCGGACCGAACATGGTGATCGGCGGCTGTCCGTCGCTGTGCGGGACGGCGGTGGTGGGCACCGTGGACGTCATGGGGGTACGTCTCCTTGCGGCAGGGCTGGGGGAAGAAGGGGACTCAGACGAGGGAGGCGTAGAGCCCGGGTCGGCGGTCGCGCAGGTACGGGTTGTTCTCGCGCGAGGCCGACAGCAGCTCGGGGTCGGCCACGCCGAACACCAGCTCCTCGCCGCGGCCGGCCCGGGTCCGGGTGACCCCGTCGGGGCTCGCCAGGCAGCTGAGTCCGACGAACTCGAACTCGCCTTCCGGGCCGGTGCGGTTGACGTACGCGATGTACATCTGGTTCTCGAAGGCCCTTACGGGGACGAGCTGTTCGGCGACGAACTGGAACGGGTGCATCTGTGCGGTCGGCACCAGGAGGAGGTCGGTGCCGGCGAGCGCGTGCGCCCGGACGTTCTCCGGGAACTCCACGTCGTAGCAGATCATGATGCCGATGCGGAGGCCGTTCAGGTCCGCCTGGACGACGGGGGTGTCGCCGGGGGTGAAGGCGTCCTGTTCGAAGCAGCCGAAGAGGTGGGTCTTGCGGTAGTTCGCCAGCGCCGTGCCGTCGGGGCCGATGAGCTGGGCGGCGTTGTAGACGACGCCGTCCGCGCCCTCCGGGTAGCCGTACAGGACGGCGATCCCGTGGCGGCGGGCGATCTCGCCGATGGCCTGGGCACAGGCGCCGTCGGCCGCTTCGGCGAGGCCGGGGATGTCCTGGAGGTCCAGCGCGTAGCCGGTCAGGAACATCTCCGAGGTCACGAGCAGCCCGGCCCCGCTCTGTGCGGCGCGCGCCGCTGCCTCGTCGAGCGCCTTGAGGTTCTCGGCGGTGTCGCCGAGAACGCCGGAGCTCTGGAGGAGGGCGGTGCGCAGCGGGGGCATGGGCTACCTCTGTGACAGGCGGGGAGGGGGTCATAAAACGGTACGTTCGCGCGTTCGATCCGGACAAGCCGTGAGCGTTGCGCTCCGCGCATCGATTCGTTGCGTGTTCCCCGACCGGCGCGGCGATTCGTTGCGCGGGGCACCGCCGGGCGCCCTGGTGGACCTCGTACGCCCCCTGCCGCGCGCCCTCCTAGGAGTCGGTGCGGAAGGCGGGGTGGGAGGCCAGGAAGCGCAGGTCGTCGAGGATGTCCGGGGTGTGGCCGGAGACGACGCGGCCGCTCCAGGTGTCGACGAGGGCCGGGACGGTCAGGGCGCCGTCGAAGTGGTGGCCGGTGGCCTCGTAGGCCAGGCGCAGTGCGGTGTACTCGGCCGCCCGGGCGTCCGTGCCGAGGACGGTGGCGGTGATCGAGCGGGTCAGGCCCAGCGCGGCGAGGGCGGCCGTGACCTGCTGCGAAGAAAGACAGCCGGCGCGGAGATAGAGGTGGTAGCGGTGCGGTACGGGGGAGAAACCGGCTCCGATGCGGCCGCGCGGGGCGGACGCCGGGCCGGTGCGGGGCAACGGGGTGCGGGGCAGGACGGTGTGCGACATGACTCTCCTGGGGTGGAGGACAACACTGCTGGGCCCCGGGCGGCGCCGTGCGCGCGCCCGGTCCGGGTCACTCGTCTCTGAGAGGGGTCAGCCGCGCGGGCCGAAAGCGCTGCACACCCGCAGGAGGTCGATGTGCAGGCGCCGGGTGAGCCACCAGCGCCGGAGGGTCCGGGATCGCGTGTCGGCGTGCGTGTCCGCCGTCCGGGCCGTGTCCACCGCCACCACCCCCGTCCTGTCCTCGGCCGCCCCCGTCCGGTGCTGGTTAGGCTTCCGGTGGCGGGCGTTGTCCGTCATGGCCGTCCCCCGCAGTCTCGTGGCGGCGCCGGGGGCCGTCAAGAAGGCGGTCACGACCCGGACGCCGTCACCTACGGAAGGAGTCCCGCACCCATGTCCCCCGAGAGCGGCACGCTGTGCGGCAGTGAAGTACTCGACAATCCGGTCTGGGCCGCGCTGACCGGGCCGCACCAAGGATTCGCCGAGTTCGCGCCGGCGGGTCTGGCGGCCCGCTACACGCCGGACACGTCCCCGTTCTCGGCGCTCGCCGATCCGCAGGACCCGCGGGCGTGGGCGGATCTGGCCGCGCTGGCCGGTCCCGGGGAGGAGCTCTGGGTGACCGGGTTGCTGACCCCGCCGCCGGGGTGGCAGACGCTGGTGACGGTTCCGGGTGTGCAGCTGGACGGGCGGGGGGTACGGGCGGGGGCGGCGCCGGAGGCGGTGCCGCTGGGGCCCGGGGACGTACCGGAGATGCTGGAGCTGGTGGGGCTGACCAAGCCGGGCCCGTTCCTGGACCGGACGGTCGAGCTGGGCACGTACCTCGGGATCCGTCACGAGGGCCGGCTGGTCGCGATGGCCGGGGAGCGGATGCGGCCGGAGGGCTGGTCGGAGATCAGCGCGGTGTGCACCCACCCGGACCACCGGGGCCGGGGGCTGGCGGCCCGGCTGATACGCGCGGTCGCGGCGGAGGTCCGTGAGCGCGGGGAGCGCCCGTTCCTGCACGCGGCGGCGGCGAACACCGGGGCCGTGCGGCTCTACGAGTCGATGGGCTTCACCCTGCGCCGCAGCCCCCTGTTCCTGGGGCTGCGTACGCCGCAGGCCTGACCGCCAGGAGACATCCCTAAGCGGGTGCGCCCGAGGTGAAGCGGCGCAGGAGCGGGGAGAGGACGAGGACCGACTTGGTGCGTTCCACGAAGGGCTCGCCCGCGATGCGTTCCAGGACCCGCTCGAAGTGGCGCATGTCGGAGGCGAAGACCTGGACGAGGGCGTCCGCGTCGCCGGTGACGGTCGACGCGGACACCACCTCGGGGTATCGCTCCAGTCCTCGCCGGATGTCGTCCGGCGAGGTGTTGTGCCGACAGTAGATCTCGATGAAGCCCTCGGTCTCCCAGCCCATGGCGGCCGGGTCCACGCGCACGGTGAAGCCGGTGATGGCACCTTCGGCGCGCAGCCGGTCCACGCGCCGCTTGACGGCGGGCGCGGAGAGCCCGACCTCGGAGCCGATGTCCGCGTAGGAGCGGCGGGCGTCCTCGGCGAGGGCGTGCACGATGCGTTCGTCGAGATCGTTCAGTCGCACGGGGGGTGAATCACTTCTGTTCAGCGGCCTCCTCGGCCGGGGCGGCCGGGGCGGCCACAGTGGCCAGGCTGGAGCGGCGCATGCCGTAGAAGAAGTAGATCACGAGCCCGACGGCCATCCAGCCACCGAAGACCAGCCAGGTGATTCCGGGCAGCTCCGTCATCAGGTAGGCGCAGAGCAGGAAGCCCACGATCGGGGTGACGGGGAAGAGCGCGACCTTGAAGGTGCGGTTCATCTCCGGACGGGTCTTGCGCAGGATGATGACGGCCACGTTGACCAGGGCGAACGCGAAGAGCGTGCCGATGCTGGTGGCGTTCGCCAGCTCACCCAGCGGGATGAAGGCGGCGAGCAGTCCGCAGAAGAGGCAGACGATGATCGTGTTGACGCGGGGGGTGCCGGACTTCGGGTCGACCTTGGCGAAGGCCTTGGGCATCAGGCCGTCGCGGGACATGGCGAAGAGGATGCGGGTCTGGCCGTAGAGGACGGCGAAGACGACGCTGGCGATGGCGACGACGGCGCCCGCGGCGAGGATGACGCTCCAGAAGGAGTGTCCGGTGACGTTCTCCATGATCTGGGCCAGGGCGGCCTCGCTGCCCTCGAACTCCTGCCACGGCATGGCGCCGACGGCGACCAGGGCGACGAGGCAGTAGATCGCGGTGACGATGGCGAGCGAGAGCATGATCGCGCGCGGCAGGTCCTTCTTCGGGTTCTTGGCTTCCTCACCGGCGGTGGAGGCGGCGTCGAAGCCGATGTACGAGAAGAACAGCATGGAGGCGGCGGTGCTGATCGCGGTGACGCCGAGCGGGGCCAGCGGGGTGTAGTTGCCGGCCTTGATGCCCATGAAGCCGATGACGCAGAAGAGCACCAGCGTCACGATCTTGACGCCGACCATGATCGAGTTGATCCGGGCGCTCTCCTTGGCGCCGCGGAGCAGGAAGACCATGCAGAGCAGGACCACGACCAGGGCGGGCATGTTGATGTAGCCGCCCTCGCCCAGCGGGGCGGAGAAGCCCTCGGGGATGGTGAAGCCGAGGGTGCCGTCGAGCAGCTCGTTGAGGTACTGGCCCCAGCCGACGGCGACGGCCGCGACGGAGACGCCGTACTCCAGGACGAGGCACCAGCCGCAGACCCAGGCTATGAGCTCACCCATGGTGGCGTAGGCGTAGGAGTACGAGGAGCCCGAGACGGGGATCGAGCCCGCGAGCTCGGCGTAGGAGAGCGCCGAGAAGAGCGCGGTCAGGCCCGCGACGATGAAGGCGATGAAAACGGCCGGGCCGGCGATCGGGGTGGCCTCGCCGAGGACGACGAAGATGCCGGTGCCCAGGGTCGCGCCGATGCTGATCATGGTCAGCTGCCACATGGTGAGCGACCGCTTGAGCGCGCCGCCCTCACCCTGGCCGCCCTCGGAGACCAACTGCTCCACCGGCTTGCGGCGGAGCAGCGGGTTGACGGGCCTGCGGGCCTCGGAAGCGAGCGGTGGCGCCTGGCCGTGGTCGAGCACGAGGGGACTCCTTGTCACTGCGGATCGGGGAGGTCAGGGGAGGCGTCGACCGCGACGATCCGGAGCAGGGCAGGGCCCGTCGTAAGAAGGGTCTGCTCATGGGGGACCGCCGAGCAGGCGATCCGCGCCACTCCACGTACAGCGAGTGAGCCTACGAGCTGAGTGATACCGCCCGTAATGGACCATCCTTGCACATTGACGCACGATCGTTGCGCGGATCGGTCACTGACAGTCGTTTGTTGCGTAGGGATGATCGATCGCTGCGCAGGCCACCCTGGACCCCTTTTCTTGACACTTCGTCAGATTTGCCGCAGCGTGCCGCCATGAACCCGCCCGGAGCACGTGCGGGGCCGCCGCGGCCGACCTGACGGCATTCGTCCGCTCCGCGGCGGTGGAACCGGGCCCGAGCGGGTACGGGTGAACGCGGTGGCACCCGGGGGTGGCGTGGACCCCGCGGGCCGCCGCCCCGCCGGGCACCAGGGGGCGGCGGCGCACCACGGAGAACGCCCCGCCGGGCCGGGGCAGGCGCTCGTGGTGGGCGGTGGGCCGGCCTGAACTTCCCGTATCCGACGATCGGAGGCGACCAGTGATACCAGCGGGACCAGCAGGGCCAGCGGGCCTGGACGGACCAGCCGGGCCGGCCGGACCAGGGCGGCCGATCGGGCCGGCGGAACCGCCATGGACGTCCGGGCTGCAGCTCCACCCCGACGAGCCCGAGCCCTGGCAGGACGCGCTGCCCTTCCTGCGCGGGGTCGCCTGGCTGGACCGGGGGCGGCCCGTCCGCGCTGATCCGGCCGACACCATGCGGCTGCCCTGGGACACCGGCGAGCGCTCCACCCTGCCCATCGGCGTCCGGCTGGAGTTCACCACCGAGACCGCGCGGGCGGTGGAGGTCCGCTACCGGGCGACCGTCCCCGGCCCCACCGACGCCCTGCGCGACCTCGCGCACGGCTTCGCGCTGTGGGACCGGCACGGGGTGGTCGAGGAGGTGTTCACCGACCCGGCCGCGGAGGCCGTCGTACGGATCGGCCTGAACGGCGGCACCGGCCCCTTCACCATCCACCCGCCCGAGACCCAGTCCCCGCTGATCCTCGGAGTGCGCGGGATCGGAGGCCCGCTCGCCCCGGCGCCGCCCGCCCCGCGCTGGGTGGTGCACGGCGACTCCATCACCGAGGGCTGGTGGTCCACCCGCCCCGCGCACGGCTGGCCCGCCGTCACCGGCCGGGCGCTCGGCTGGGACACCGTCAACCTCGGCTACGCGGGCGCAGCGCGCGGCGAGCTGACCACCGCCGAGCAGCTCGCGGGCCTGCCCGCCGATGTCCTGACGCTCGCCTTCGGCACCAACTGCTGGTCCCGGGTGCCCTTTTCGGCTCCCCTGCTGTACGAGACCACGCGGGCGTTCCTCGAACTGGTCCGCCAGGGGCACCCGCGGACCCCGATCCTGCTGGTCTCCCCCGTCCTGCGGCCCGACGCCGAGCGCACCCCGAACAAGCTCGGCGCCACCCTCGGCGCCCTGCGTGACGCGATGGAGCGCGCCACCCGGGACCGGATCGCCGCGGGGGACGACCGGCTCGCCGTGCTCCCGGGCCGGGACCTGCTCGGTCCCGAACACCTGGCGGACGGGCTGCACCCCAACGACAGCGGACACCAGGTACTCGGCCTCGCTGTGGCCACGGCTCTGCGGCGCAGCGGGTTCGGCACGGGCTGAGTGAAACAGCCCACACAGGACGAGGTGAACAGATCTCCCCCACCGCGGCGTGTCCTGGGCAGAGTTGACGCCATCACGGTGGCGGACACGAAGGACACCACAAGTGGGAGAGATCAAGATGGGCATCAAGCGCGGAACCACCCTGGCCGCGGCCGCGATCGTCGTCGTCCTCGCGGCGACGGCCTGCGGCCCCACGGACGACAAGGCCGCGGACACGACCAAGCCGGTCGGGGCCGCCGCCGCCCAGGACAACGGGAAGGTCCCGGCCGCCGCCGACGGCGCCTACGGCTCCGACGGCGCTGCGGGCGCCTCGGGCGCCAAGCCGGCCGGGCAGCTGGCCGTCGCCCCCAACGACCAGCTCGGCCCGGTCCTCACCGACAGCGCCGGGATGACCCTCTACCGCTTCGACAAGGACACGGCCAAGCCGCCGAAGTCGAACTGCGACGGCGACTGCGAGAAGACCTGGCCGGTGGTCGCCGCGGGCGATGCCACCGCCGCCTCCGGCATGGACCCGGCGCTGCTGGGCGAGGTGGTGCGCACCGACGGCAGCAAGCAGCTGACGGTGGCCGGCTGGCCCGCGTACCGCTACAGCAAGGACGCCAAGGCGGGCGACGTCAACGGCCAGGGCGTCGGCGGGGTGTGGTTCGCGCTCGCGGCGGACGGCAAGAAGGCCGCGAAGGGGGCGGCGACCGAGGGGGCACCGCCGGCCGCGGGCGGCGCCGCCGAGGCCGACGGGAAGCTGTCGGTGGCGAAGGACCCCAAGCTGGGCGACCACATCGTCGACGGCAAGGGCATGACCGTCTACCGGTTCAAGCCGGACACCCAGTGGCCGATGACCTCCAAGTGCGTGGGCGACTGCCTGGCCAAGTGGCCGGTCGTCGCGCCGGTGGAGAAGGCCAAGGACAAGGGGATCGCCGAGAAGAACTACACGGTGCTCAACCGCCCGGACGGCATGAAGCAGCAGAGCGTCGACTGCTGGCCGATCTACACCTTCACCGGTGACAAGAAGCCCGGCGACGTCAACGGCCAGGGCGTGGGCGGCACCTGGTACGCCGTGTCCCCCGACGGCAAGCTCATCACCGTCCAGTAGTCCCTGCCCCTCCCGCCCGTCCCCTCCCTCCCCCCACCCCGTTCGCGCGGCCCTCGCCCTCATCCCCCCTGGGCGGGGGCCGCGCCCTTGCCCGTTCCCCGTTCCGCCGCGGCCGAGTCCTCCCTAGACTCGGCCGCATGCTGCGCGTACTGGCCGTCGACGACGAGAAGCCGCTCCTGGAGGAACTCCTCTACCTGCTGCGCTCCGACCCCCGGGTGCGCAGTGCGGAGGGTGCCTCGGACGCCACCGAGGCCCTGCGCCGGGTCACCCGGGCGCTCGAGTCCGGCCCGGACGGGGCCGACGGCATCGACGTGGTGTTCCTGGACATCCACATGGCCGGACTGACCGGGCTGGACATCGCGCGGCTGCTGGCCGGGTTCGCGCGGCCGCCGCTGATCGTGTTCGTCACGGCCCACGAGGGTTTCGCCGTACAGGCCTTCGACCTGAAGGCCGTGGACTACGTGCTCAAGCCGGTGCGCCCGGAGCGGCTGGCCGAGGCCGTGCGGCGGGCCTGCGAGCAGCTCGGCCGGTCCGAAGAGGGACCGGCGGCCGCGGTGCCGGCCGCCGACGCCCCGTCGGCGGCCGCCCCGGCCGTGCCGGCGCCGCGCCGCCCGGTCCCCGAGGTCACCGTCGCCGAGCGCGCGCCGGACCAGATCGCCGTCGAACTGGGCGGGGTCACCCGCTTCGTGGCGATCGCGGACATCTCCTACGTCGAGGCGCAGGGCGACTACGCCCGCCTGCACACCGACGAGGGCAGCCACCTGGTCCGGATCCCGGTGTCCACGCTGGAGGAACGCTGGGCGGCGCGCGGGTTCGTCCGGATCCACCGCCGTCATCTGGTGGCGCTGGCGCGGATCGACGAGCTCCGGCTGGAGGCCGGGACCACCAGTGTCCGGGTGGGGGCGGCGGAGCTCCAGGTGAGCCGCAGGCACGCGCGGGAGCTGCGGGATCTGCTGATGCGGCACGCGACCGGCTGAAACCGGACGCGCCCAGGCCGCGCCCAGGCCGTTCCCCGGCCCGCTCCCCGGCCCGCTCCCCGCCGGCCGCCGGGCCGTTCGCGCCCGACCGTCCGGCGCTCGGGGGCGCCGTTCGTCGCGCCGCAAGGGGCGTACGGCGATCCGCCGGAGCCGTCGGCCGCACCGCCGACCGATCGGCCCTCGGTGCCGTCGCCCCTCTCGTATCGTGGATCTTCCGGCGCGGGAGGAGCGAGATGTCCGAGATCCAGGCGCTGGTCGAGGCCCTGAGCGGGCTGCCCCGGTCCCGGCCCGCCGGGCCCGCCGAGGCCGAGGTGCTGCTGGCCCGGCTGCGCAGCGCCGCCGCCCGCTGGGCCGACATCCTGTACGAGGCCCGTGAGGGGGTCCGCGAGCAGGTTCCGCCGCGCGCGGAGGCGGCCCTGACGCTGGCGTTCCGGCGCGCGGAGGAGTCGTACGTGGAGCTGGAGATCGCCCTGCGCGACTGCGCGGACCACCGCGACCCGGCCCTGTGACGCGGTCGTCCGGGCGGGCGGATCCGACGGCTCCGGTGGGTCCGAATCGAGCCTGTCGCCCGGTCAGGGGGCGTGCGTAGACTCCGGACACCCCCCCCTCCAGCCGAAGGACCGCCCGGTGAACCAGACGTACGCGCTGACCGCGGTCGCCGTCGTCGTCCTGGTCACGATCCTGGTCGGGGCGCTGGGCCTGCGGATGTCGCGGACCACGTCCGACTTCTACGTCGCCTCGCGCACGGTGGGGCCCCGCCTGAACGCGGCGGCCATCAGCGGCGAGTACCTGTCCGCCGCGTCCTTCCTCGGGGTGGCGGGGCTGGTACTGCTCCAGGGGCCCGAGATGCTCTGGTACCCGGTGGGCTACACCGCCGGGTACGTGGTGCTGCTCGTGCTGGTGGCGGCCCCGCTGCGCCGCTCGGGCGCGTACACGCTGCCGGACTTCGCGGAGGCGCGGCTGGAATCGCTGGTGGTGCGCCGGATCGCGGTGCTGTTCGTGGTCGGCGTCGGCTGGCTGTACCTGCTGCCGCAGTTGCAGGGGGCCGGGCTGACGCTGGAGATCCTGACCGGGGCCCCGCACTGGGTCGGCGGGCTGGTCGTCGCGTTCGTGGTGACGGTGGCGGTGGCGTGCGGCGGGATGCGTTCGGTCACCTTCGTCCAGGCCTTCCAGTACTGGCTGAAGCTCACGGCCCTGCTGGTGCCGGCCTTCTTCCTGATCGCGGCCTGGGCCGGGGACGGCGCGCCGCGGGCGGCCTTCGACGCACCGGCGGTCTTCCGGGAGCACACCTCGGTGACGGTCGCGGAGGACGTGCGGCTGTCGGTGGCGCATCCGCTGACGGTGACGGTGACCGGGCAGGTGGACGGGCGCGGCTACGTGTCGGTGCCGCTGACCCTGGCCGCCGGTGAGCATGCCGTACGGGCCCACGCGCGGCTGGAGTTCGCCGCGGACACGCCGGTCCCGGACACCCGGGCCGAGGCGCGGCCCGGTGTGTCCACCTGGTCGGTGCCGGCCTCCGGCGGGCTGCGCGAGTACCGGCTGTACGCCACGTACGGGCTGATCCTGGCGACCTTCCTCGGCACGATGGGCCTGCCGCACGTCGCGGTGCGGTTCTACACGAGCCCCGACGGGCGGACCGCGCGGCGCACCACGCTGGTCGTGCTCGCGCTGGTCGGCGTCTTCTACCTGCTGCCGCCGGTGTACGGGGCGCTGGGCCGGATCTACACCCCCGAGCTCGCCCTGTCCGGCGACGCGGACGCGGCGGTGCTGGTGCTGCCAGGGCGGATGCTCGGCGGGGTGCTCGGCGAGCTGCTGGGCGCGCTGCTGGCCGGGGGTGCCTTCGCGGCGTTCCTGTCGACGGCCTCGGGGCTGACCATGGCGGTGGCGGGGGTGCTGCACCAGGACGTGCTGCCGGCGCGGGGGGTCCGCAGCTTCCGCTCGGCGGCGGTCGTGGCGATCCTGGTGCCGCTGGCCGGGAGCGTGGCGGCGACGCAGGTGCCGGTGGCGGACGCGGTGGGCCTGGCCTTCGCCGTGTCGGCGTCCTCGTTCTGTCCGCTGCTGGTGCTGGGCATCTGGTGGCGCGGGCTGACCCCGCCGGGTGCGGTGGCGGGGCTGGTCACGGGCGGCGGGGCGGCGCTGGGCGCGGTGCTGGCGACCCGGGCCGATCTGGCGCCGCCGGGCTGGACGCACACGCTGCTGGCGTGGCCGGCGGCGTGGTCGGTGCCGCTCGGGTTCCTGACGATGGTGGCGGTGTCGCTGGCCACCCGGTCGCGGATCCCGGCGGGGACGGCGGCCACGCTGGCCCGGCTGCACCTGCCGGAGGCCGTGGCCGGGGCCGGGGAGCGGGCAGGAGGTCTGCGGTGACCGGGGTGGCACCGGCGGTCCTGGCGTTGCCGGCGGTGGCGGGTGCGGTGCTGCTGCTGGGTGCGGGCTGGGTGGCGGGCCGCTGGCACGCCCGCCACGGGGAGCGGGCGGCCGGGATGGATCTGGGGACCCCGGTCGAGCGGGCCACCTTCCACACTCTGCACACGGCGTCGCTGGCCGCTCCCCCGCTGCGCGCCGGGCTGACCGAGGACGCCGCCCGCAAGGCGGCCCGGCGGCTGCGGTCGCTGCTGGGCACGGAGGCACTGTGCCTCACCGATCGGGAGTCGGTGCTGGCCTGGGACGGTCCGGGGGCCGACCACCATCAGCGCCGGGCGATGGCCCGGGTCGCGGTGATGCTGGCGTCGGGGCGCAGCCAGAGCGTGCGGACCGAGTGCCAGCGGCCCGAGTGCCCGCTGAAGTGGGCGGTGGTGGCTCCGCTCACCGGCGAGGACGGGGTGCTGGGCGCGCTGGTGGCGTACGGCTCGCGCGAGTCGGCGGTGCTGGTGCGGGCCGCGACGGAGGTCGCCCGGTGGGTGTCCGTGCAGCTGGAGCTGTCCGAGCTGGACCGGTCGCGGACCCGGCTGATGGAGGCGGAGATCAAGGCGCTGCGGGCGCAGATCTCCCCGCATTTCATCTTCAACTCCCTGGCCGCGATCGCCTCGTTCGTCCGGACGGATCCGGAGCGGGCCCGGGAGCTGCTGCTGGAGTTCGCGGACTTCACCCGGTACTCCTTCCGGCGGCACGGTGATTTCACCACGCTGGCCGACGAGTTGCGCTCCGTGCAGCAGTATCTGGCGCTGGCCGGTGCCCGGTTCGGCGACCGGCTGAAGGTGACCCTGCAGGTGGCGCCGGAGGTGCTGCCGGTGGCGCTGCCCTTCCTGTGCCTGCAGCCGCTGGTGGAGAACGCCGTGAAGCACGGGCTGGAGGACTCCACCGAGGAGTGCCGGATCACGATCACGGCGCGGGACGCGGGCGCGGAGGCGGTGATCACGGTGGAGGACAACGGGGTCGGGATGGATCCGGCGCTGCTGCGCCGGATCCTGGCCGGGGAGCAGGGCGGTTCCTCCGGCATCGGGCTGCCGAATGTCGACGAGCGGATCCGGCAGGTGTACGGGGACGCGTACGGTCCGGTGATGGAGACGGGGGTCGGGGCCGGCATGAAGGTCACCCTGCGCATTCCCAAGTACCGTGTGGGCGTGCACAGTTCACCGTCAGGACACCAGCCTCCGCGGCTCTGAGGGCCCGTCGGCGTGGCATCCTGTGACCGGCGCGACGTGACCGGAGGGAATCGCCGACGTGCGGGTCGGGCGAGAGCAGCAGCGTGACGAGTTACGGGAATGGGTGCGCGGGGGTGCGGAGGGCCGCGGAGGCCTGCTGATCGTGGAGGGCGAGCCCGGCGCGGGCCGCACCGGCTTCGTGCGCGGCGCCCTGAGCGGGGCGGCGGCGCTCGGCTGCCGGGTGCGCTACGCGGCGGCCGACGCCCTCGGGGCGGAGCTGCCGCTGCGCGCCGCGCTGGACTGCCTGCACCCAGGGGGCCCGGACCGGGCGGCCGCCGTCGCGCTGCTGCGGGAGGCCGAGGAGGCGGCGCGGCCGGGCGGTGCGCTGCTGGCCGCCATGGACCTGCTGACGGCCCGGGTCGAGGAGTGGTGCGTGCGGCGGCCGCTGCTGCTGGTGCTGGACGACGCGCACTGGGCGGACCCGGCCAGCCTGCTGCTGTGGCAGCGCCTGGCGGGCTGGGCGGTGGCGGGCCGGCTGCCGCTGCTGCTGGTGGTGACCCGGTGGGCGCTGCCGGGCCGGCCGGAGCTGGAGCCGCTGTGCGCGACGCCGGGCGGGCGCACGCTCCGGCTGGAGCCGCTGTCCACGGCGGAGACGGACGAGCTGGTCCGGGACCTGCTGGGGGCGCAGCCGGGGCCCCGGCTGCGGGAGGCGGCGCGGCAGTCGGGGGGCAACCCGCGGCTGCTGCGGGAGCTGCTCGCGCAGTGGTCCGGGCTCGTGCGGGTCGAGGGCGGCCGGGCGGAACTGCTGGTCCCGGAGGAGGAGTTGCCGCCGCCGCCCGCCTCCGTGACGCGGGGACTTGCCTGGCTCCCGGAGTCCGCGCGCACCGCCCTGCGGCACGCGGCGCTGCTCGGTCCGGCCTTCACCGTCCGCGAGCTGGCCCTCGTACGGGGCAGGCCCGCCCGGGAGTTGCTCACGGAGCTGGCGGAGCCCCTGTCGGCCGGTCTGTTGGCGGACGCGGGCGGCGGGCGGCTGCGCTTTCGCCACCCGGCCCTGCGGCCGGCGCTGTACGCCGAGACCCCCGAGGCCCTGCGCGCGGCCCTGCACCAGGACGCCGCCCAGGCCTTCGCCGAGGCGGAACTGCCCGCGGCCCGGACGGCCGAACAGCTGCTCGGCGGCGGCCTGCTGACGCCCTGGGCGGTGCGCTGGCTGGCGGACTCGGCCCCGGCGCTGATCGCGGGCGCGCCGGGCGCGGCGGCCGAGCTGCTGGAGCGGGCCATCGCGCAGGTCGGCCCGCGGGAACGGGAGACCCGGGACGCGCTGGAGGAGCGGCTCGCGGACGCCGCGCTGCTGCTGCGCCGCCCCGAGTCGGTGGAGCTGCTGGCCGCCCTGCGGGCCCGGACCACCGACCCCGGCCGGCGGGCCGCGGTCGACTTCAAGCTGGTCTCCGCCCTGATGATCCAGGGGGACATGGCCGGCTCCCTGGCGGTGACGGAGCGGGCGCTGGCGGCGGAGTTCCCGTCCGTCGCCCTGCGGCTGCGGCTGGAGGCCTGCCGGGTACTGGCCCTGGCCGATCTGCACCGGGCGGCCGAGGCCCACGCGCTGGCGGGGCCGGTGGTGGCGGCCGCGCGGCGGCTGCGTGATCCGCTGTGCGGGGCGGAGGCCCACCACGCGGCGTCGTACGCGCTGTTCCACCTGGGGCGCGGCCGGGCCTCGCTGCGGCACGTCGCGGAGGGGATCGGGTGGGCGCGGCGGAGCCCGGAGGCCGACGACATGCGGTTGCTGCTGCTGGCGAACCAGGCGGAGGGGCACATGCGCTTCGACGAGCCGGAGGTCGTGGCCGCCGCGCTGGAGGAGGCGCGCGAGCTGGCTGCGGCGACCCGTTCGACCGGGCGGCTGGTGGTGACGGAGGCCCGGCTCGCCGAGTTCCACTACCGGCTCGGCGACTGGGACGGGGCCCTGGCCGGGGTGGCGCGGGCGGGCCGGCTGCCGGTCTCGGACGGCTGGCTGCCGGTGGTGGTGCACGGGCTGCGGGCGCTGGTGCTGGGTCACCGGGACGAGCGGGAGGCGGCGCGGGCCGAGCTCGCGGACCTGCCCGCGGACGCCTTCGCCACGCCCACGGCCCGCCGCTACGCCTCCCACGTACTGCTGGCGCGGTCGCTGCTGGCGGAGCGGGACGGCCGGCCGGCCGACGCGCTGGGCGCGCTGCTGCCCGCGCTGGCGGAGGGCGTGGAGGAGGAGGTGGTGTACGAGCGACCCTGGGTGCTGTCGGAGATCGTCCGGCTGGCGCTGGAGTGCGGGGAGAGTGCCACGGCCCGGGCGGCGGTGGAGTGCTGCGCGCGTTCGGCGCGGGCGCTGGCCGAGTATCCGGGGCCGGCGCTGGCCCTGCTGCGCTGCCGGGGCCTGTTCGCGCAGGATCCGGAGCTGCTGGAGCAGGCGGTGGTGCGCGGTGAGCGCGGCGGATGGCCGCTGGTGCTGGGCCAGACCCTGGAGGACCTCGCGGTGGCGCGGGCCTGGCACGGGGATCTGGCGGGGGCGCGGTCGGCGCTGACGCGTGCGGTGGCGGTGTACGAGGGTCCGGGCGCCCGGTGGGACATCGCCCGGGCCGATGCCCGGCTGCGGAGCCTGGGGGTGCGCCGGGGCAGCCGGTCGGCGCGGCGCAGACCGGCGAGCGGCTGGGAGGCGCTGACCCCGGCCGAGCTGAAGGTGGCGCTGCTCGTGGCGCAGGGCCGGTCGAATCCGGAGATCGCGAGCGCGCTGTTCCTCTCGCCGAGGACGGTGCAGACGCACGTGTCGCACATCCTGGCCAAGCTGCAGGTCCGTTCGCGGGCGGCGGTGGCGGCTCAGGCGGCGGCGCGGCCACCGGGCACGGCGGGTACGCCGGGTGCGACGGGTCCGTAGCCGGGCATGGCGGCGCGCAGGGCCCGTAAGGCGTAGTGGGTACGGGACTTCACGGTGCCGGCGGGCACCCCGAGCTCCGCGGCGGCTTCGCAGACGGAGGCGCCGCGGTAGTAGATCTGCACGAGCACGGCGCGGTGTTCGGGGCTCAGCAGTCGCAGGGCCCGGCGGACGTCGAGGGTGGCCACGGCCTGCTCGGTGTGGTCGTCTGCGGCCGGGGCCTGGTCGAGGGCGTCGGGCCCGACCTCGGCGGGCCGCACCAGGCGGGCCCGGCTGGCGTCGATGGCGAGGCGCCGGCCGACGGTGTAGAGCCAGGGCCGCATGGAGGCGTGGCCGCTCTCCAGGGCCTCGGGGTGGGTCCAGGCCCGGAAGAGGGTCTCCTGCAGGAGGTCCTCGGCGCGCTGGCGGTCGCCGAAGGTGAGGCCGAGGAGGAATCCGTAGAGGGCCTTGCCGTGCTCGCTGTGCAGCCGGGCGAGGGCGTGCGGGTCGGTTCTGGTCACGGGGTGCCCCTTCCAGGTCGGGTCACCTCAGCGTGACGGCCCGCCGCCCCGGAGTTATCCGCCGCTTGGCGTATCCGGCCGCCGCCTGCGCCGAACGGTCGCCCGGCGCGCCGAACGGTCGTGCGGGCTGCCGCTGCGCGGGGCCTTCCCCACCCCGCCCTTCCACCGTTCCCCGGGGCTCCGCCCCGGACCCCGCTCCTCGAACACCGGAGGGGCTGAAAGACAGCCTCGCCGGCGTTCGAGGCGCGGGGGTCTGGGGGCGGAGCCCCAGCAGCGGTGCCGCACGCGGGAACGCCCGTGGCCCTGGGCCGTCCACCAGGGGACGGCCCAGGGCCACGGGACGGAAGGAACTAGCTCCAGCTGGCGTGCAGCGGCTTGCCCTCGGCGTAACCGGCGGCGGACTGGATGCCGACCACGGCCTTCTCCTCGAACTCCGCGAGGGAGCCGGCACCGGCGTAGGTGCACGAGGAGCGGACGCCCGCGATGATCGAGTCGATCAGGTCCTCGACGCCCGGGCGGGCCGGGTCGAGGAACATGCGCGAGGTGGAGATGCCCTCCTCGAACAGGCCCTTGCGGGCCCGGTCGTAGGCCGACTCCTCGCTCGTGCGGTTCTGCACCGCGCGGGCGGAGGCCATGCCGAAGGACTCCTTGTAGAGGCGCCCGTCGGCGGACTGCTGGAGGTCGCCCGGGGACTCGTACGTACCCGCGAACCAGGAGCCGATCATCACGTTGGACGCGCCGGCGGCCAGCGCCATCGCCACGTCGCGCGGGTGACGGACGCCGCCGTCGGCCCACACGTGCTTGCCGTACTTCTTCGCCTCGGCCGCGCACTCCAGCACCGCGGAGAACTGCGGGCGGCCCACGCCGGTCATCATGCGGGTGGTGCACATGGCGCCGGGGCCCACACCGACCTTGATGATGTCCGCGCCGGCGTCGATGAGGTCCTTGACGCCCTCGGCGGCGACGATGTTGCCCGCCACGATCGGGACCTGCGGGTCCAGGCCGCGGATGGCCTTGATCGCGTTGATCATCGACTCCTGGTGGCCGTGCGCCGTGTCGATGACGAGCGTGTCCACGCCCGCGTCGAGCAGCTGCTTGGCCTTGGCCACGAAGTCACCGTTGATGCCGACGGCGGCGGCGATGCGCAGCTTGCCGTTCGCGTCGGTGGCCGGGGTGTAGAGCGTCGCGCGCAGGGCGCCCTTGCGGGTGAGGATGCCGACGAGCTTGCCGTCCTTGTCGACGGCCGGGGCCATCTTGCGGTGGCCGGCGTCGAGCTGGTTGAAGGCCTCGCGGGCGTCCATGTCGGCGTCGATGAGCAGCAGCTCCTTCGACATGACCTCGGAGAGCTGGGTGAAGCGGTCGACACCGGTCAGGTCGTGGTCGGTGACGACGCCGACCGGGCGGCCCTCGGCGTCGACGACGACTCCGGCGCCGTGGGCGCGCTTGGGCAGCAGGGACAGCGCGTCGGCGACCGTCTGGGTGGGCGCCAGCGTGATCGGGGTGTCGAGCACGAGGTGGCGGGTCTTCACCCAGGAGATGACGTCGGTGACGATCTCGATCGGGATGTCCTGCGGGATGACGACGATTCCGCCGCGGCGGGCGACCGTCTCGGCCATCCGGCGGCCCGCGATGGCGGTCATGTTGGCCACGACGAGGGGAATGGTGGTGCCGGTTCCGTCGGGCGAGGACAGGTCGACACCCTGACGGGAACCGACCGCGGAGCGGCTCGGCACCATGAACACATCGTCGTACGTCAGGTCGTACGGCGGCTTCAGGTCATTGAGGAAACGCACGTGCTGAACATCCCAGTCGATCGAAGGATCCGTCTACGCCCCGGCAGGACAGCCGAGGAAACGCACGTACTTCATTCTCCCACGACCTGGCGTTCACGCCGCCCCGGCTGATCGTCCAGGACGGACCGGGCCGGATGGTCGTTTCCTACGGGACCTTGGTCCCGGCGGGGCTGGTCCGGCGGTGGACCGGGCCGTGCCGCCGGGCCAGCGGGAGCACCGATCCGCCGTGCCGGACGGCCGTGAACTCGGCGGCGATCGCCAGCGCGGTCTCCTCCGGGGTGGCGCCGCCGAGGTCGAGTCCGATGGGTGAGCGCAGGCGGGCCAGGGCGGAGTCCGTGACGCCCTGGGCCCGCAACCGTCTCTCGCGTTCGGTGTGGGTGCGCCGCGATCCCATGGCCCCCACGTAGCCCAGGGGCAGCCGCAGGGCCAGTTCCAGCAGCGGTATGTCGAATTTGGCGTCGTGGGTGAGGACGCAGACCGCCGTACGGGAGTCCAGGCGGCCCGCGTCCCATTCGGCGGCCAGGTGCCGGTGCGGCCAGTCGACGACGACCTCGTCGGCGTCGGGGAAGCGGGCCGGGGTCGTGAAGACGGGCCGGGCGTCACAAACGGTGACCCGGTGGCCGAGGAAGGCGCCGATCCGGGCGAGGGCCGCGGCGAAGTCGATGGCCCCGTAGACGAGCAGCCGGGGCGGCTCGGCGGCCGATTCGACGAGGAGGGTCAGGGGCTGCCCGCAGAGCCCGCCGGCCGTGCCGAGCTCGGCGGTGCCGGTGCGCCCGGCCAGCAGCAGCGCCCGTACCTGCCGGGCGGCGGCCCGGTCCAGGTCGGGGCCGCCGGCGAGCCCGCCCTCGTAGGTGCCGTCGGCGTGCACGGCGAGGGCCCGGCCGAGCTGGGTCGGCGGTCCGGAGACCACCCGGGCGAGCGCGGCCCGGGTGCCCCCGGCGGCGGCGTCGAGCACCGAGCCGAGCACGGGCCGGACCGGGTCGAGCCCGCGCACCGGGGTGACCAGGACGTCGAGGAATCCGCCGCAGGTCAGGCCCACGGCGAAGGCGTCGTCGTCGCTGTAGCCGAAGCGGTGCAGGCCGCCTTCGCCGGAGGCGATGGCGTCCAGGCACAGCTCGTGCACGGCGGATTCCACGCAGCCTCCGGAGATGGAGCCGAGCGCGGTGCCCTTGTCGTCGACGGCGAGGGAGGCGCCGGGGCCGCGGGGAGCGCTCCCACTGACAGCGACGACGGTGGCGAGTGCGAACTCCCGCTGCGCGGCGCACCACGCGCGTAGCTCGTCGGCTATGTCGAGCATCAGCGGATGTACTCGCGGCGCGGGGTCTGTCCGGGCAGGTACGGGCGCGGCGGCAGGACGGCCGGGGTCGCCGGCCGGGCCGTGGCCGCTCTGGGCGGTGCGGCGGTCGCGGCGGCGGACCGGGTGGGTCCGGGGTATCCCTCGGGGATCGGCGGGCGCGCGCCGAGCAGTTTCGCGGCGTGGGCCACGCTGGCGAGGGTGGCGTGGTGGTGCCAGCCCCGGAAGGAGCGGCCCTCGAAGTCCCGGATGCCCACGGGTTCGCAGGTCTCGGCGAAGTCGAGGGAGACGCGGTCGGTGAGCTTGGCGAGCAGGAAGAGCTGGGCGAGCGGCCGGTCTCCGATGTTGGTGATCCAGAACTCGGAGGGCAGCAGGGCGGTTTCGGTCCAGGCTCCGACCAGCAGCAGCGGGGTGGGCGGCGCGGGCACGGGGCGGTCCTCGCAGGGGGTGGCGAAGATCGAGGCCGAGGTCAGCAGGGTCACCGCTCCCTCGGCGCGGCCGTGCCGGGTCCATTCGACGACGCGGCGCTGGGAGCGCAGGGAGTCGATGAGCTCGCGGGCGGGGGCGGTGTGCGGCCCGGGCTTGTACCGGCCGGCGCCGCCGAAGGAGACGGGCAGTGAGCCGTCGACCTTGAAGACGAAGGGGATGTCCTGGAGGGTGAAGGACTCGATGCTCTGGGGGAGATCGCTGTTGGCGACCTCCATCACCACGGGCCGGCGCTGGAGTTGCCAGCTGGCGGCCATCCGCTGGACCGCGTGTACGGCGTCCTGGGCGGGGGTGAGGGAGCGGGCCGTGTCGGGGATGCCGGCCCGGCGGCGGCGCAGGAGTTCGCTGGTCCAGGGCCCGGGGAGGGTGAGGGTCCATTCGACCGGGAAGCTGGCCTCGCTGGAGGCGAGCCAGATCCCGCTCGCCTGCTGACAGTTGGCGGTGCGGCCGAGCTGGGGGACGAACTGCCGGCCGACGCCGACGGAGCGGTCCCCCGCCTTCTCTATGACCATGGGCTGCAGCACCCAGGCCAGGGGGCGCTGTGCGGTGCGTTCGAGGTGCTGGGCGAGGGAGCGGCGGACCGGGGTCCAGTCCCAGGGGGACTTGCTGATGAACTGCTGGAGGCTCTGCTCGACGGAACTGGCCCCTGTTCCGGCGATGTTACGAATTGTTTTCTTCCCGGTCGTCCGCACCAGGCCGTTCAGATAAACGCGGGCCCAGTTTCGCTGGTCCCGCCGGGGTAATGATTCGAAGAGAAGAGAGATCAGGACGTCGATCAATTCGGAGATTTCCGTCGTGGAATCCTCCGGCAGGACTACGCGAGCCATCTGGGCCTCCCCCGCGACCAGCTAGATCCAATACCCTACTTGACCGCACAGAACGGCCGTAGGCCCCGGCGGCTACTTCCTGAGGTCGCTGGCAGATTCGAGCCGCTCTTCCTCTACCACGAGGGGGATGGGGATCTGGTTCGCCGCATAGTAGATCGCGACCAGGAAGTGGGCGACAAGTGTGAGTGGTGCGGAGTAGAAGGCCAGCAGGACGGTGAGGGGGTAGGCGATGGCCCCGAGGCCGAAGCGCACCCGAGTGGCGCGTGCGCCCTCCTTGTCCACCTGCTCGTGGAAGAGGTGGCCGACCCGGGTGACGTACCACCAGAAGGCCAGGAATGCCAGGGCGTAGGCCACGGTGACGCCGCTGTAGAGGACGGCGGCGGCATTGGCGGAGCCGCCTTCCTCCATGAGGTGCTCGGCGAGGACATTGGTGGTGTACGGGACCACCGATACCACCATCAGCACCAGGAGATTCAGGAACAACAGGGGGCGGTCCACCTTCCTGAGATGACTGAAGATGGTGTGGTGGTTCACCCACATCACGCCGATGATGAGGAAACTCACGACGTAGGCGGCGTAATGGGGCCACTGTTCCCGGACTCCGTGCCAGAAGTCCGAGCCGGTTTCTTCCGGAACCTTTAATTCCAGAACGAGGATCGTGATGATGACGGCGAATACACCGTCACTGAATGCCTCGATCCGCCCGGTTTCGCTTTCCATTGCCTCCCCTTTGCCGTCTCCTGCATATATGCGGCCCGCGCGCACGCGCTATGCCACACATACGGGGAGGGCGCTGCGGCGCCCTCCCCGCACACGCTACCCAGATTCCGGCCGTCAGCTGCCGAATCCGGCTGTCTGGCGCCAGATTCGGCCATCGCGGACGACAAGTGTCCCGAACGCGTGCTCCGGTTCACCGTTCAGGTTCATGATCGCCCGGTAGAAGATGGTGTCTTCGGTCTCGATGTACTCCTGGAGTTCCACGAGCGAGGGCTTCACCGTGAGATAGCCGGTGAACGTCTCGCGAACGGCTTCGATCCCCACCGAGGCCCCTTCGAAGCGCAGCAGCACGGCGTCGTCGGTGTAGTTCTTCATCACCGCCTCGATGTCCAGGGCGGCCAGCGCCTCCATCTGGCGGACGAACACCGGGTGCAGCTTGGAGATGTCGTACTTGGCCATGTCGACTCCGTTTCAACTGGGAGAGGTGCCCACGATGGGTGCCGTTTCGGGTGTTGTCGCAGGTGAGGCGCAGGACTGGGCGCTGCCGGCGAAGGGCAGCCGGACGACCATCCGGGTCTCACCGGGACGGGAGCGGGCGGTGATCGACCCGTGGTGGCGCTGGGTCACGATGCGGTAGCTGAGGTGCAGCCCCAGTCCGGTGCCCTTGCCCACGTCCTTGGTGGTGTAGAAGGGTTCGAAGATCCGCGGCAGGGATTCGGCCGGGATGCCGCGGCCGGTGTCGGCGATCTCGACGACCATGCAGACGCCTTCGGCGCGGGCGCGCAGGGTCAGTACGCCGGCGCCCTCCATGGCCTCGGCCGCGTTGTCGACCAGGTTGGTCCACACCTGGTTCAACTCGCTGGGATAGCCCGTCAGTTCGGGCAGGCCGGGCTCGTACTCACGCACGATGCTGATGCCGGCGAGCTTGGCACGCAGGACGACCAGCGTGTTCTCCAGTCCGTCGGTCACCGGGAAGCGCTGTTCGGGCGCCCGGTCGAGGTTGGCGTAATCCCGGGTGGCGGAGACGAGCTGGGAGATCCTGGGGCCCGCGGCCCGGAGCTCCGCCGCGAGCGAGCGGATCTCCAGCAGCGCCGCCAGGTGGTCCAGGGCCGGGGCGAGGGCCGGCTCCCCCACGCCCTCCAGCCGCTCCAGCAGCCAGCCCAGCTCCAGTCCGAGGTCCGCGACCCCGGATCCGAGCAGGCCGGGCCGTTCGGTGCCCGCCTCCTCGGCCCAGTCGGCGATCTCCTCCTCGGCGTCGGCCTGGGCGAACGGGTCGGTGGTCACCGGCGGCGGCAGCTTGTCCAGCTCGTCGGCGAGCCGGTCGAGGAGCGCGCGCTCCGCGCCCGAGGCGGCCGCTCCCCAGGCCTGGGCGGTACGGGTGAGCCGGTCCAGGGCCGGGGCCAGTTCCTGCGCGGCCCGGGCCACGGCCGCCGCCGGGTTGTTCAGCTCGTGGGCGAGCCCGGCGGCCAGGGTGCCGAGCGCCTCCACGGTGGCCCGCTTGCGGGCCTGTACCTCGGAGGACTTGATCCGCCAGGCCAGTACGGGGATCAGTACGGCGGCCACCCCGTGGCAGCGGGTCAGCATCTCGAAGAAGACCGGCTTCGGGTAGGCCACCACCGTGGTCGACGGGCCGCTGGCGGCCGCGGTGGCCACGTAGGAGCCCTCGGTCAGCAGGGGCAGTTCGCCGGTGAACCGGTGGGCGGCGGACGGCTTGCCGTCGTGCTCCTCGGCGGCGGCGCTCTCCTCCTCGGTGGAGTGCCGGGTGAGCACCTCCTCCCGGCCGTCGACGACCTTGGTGACGACCAGCCCGCCCGAGAGCAGGACGTGGAAGCCGGTGGCCTCCTCGCCGTCCCGGAAGAGGACGTCACCGTCGGCCAGGATCCGGGGCTCGGACACCGAGACCAGCCAGTCCAGCTGCTCCTCGGTGATCCCGGCGAAGATCTCCAGCCCGCGCAGGGCCGACCGCAGCTCCGGGCCCTTCATGTCCGCCGCGTTCACGCCGCACTCCCCTCTGCCCGGGTACGGGCGGCCAGTCGCAGGGTGGCCAGCAGGGCCAGCGCGCACACGCCGGCCACGGCGGCCATGAAGCCGACCGAGGTGCGGTGCAGCCCGTGGATGTTGGTGAGCATCCCGGCGAGGACCGCCGGCACGCTCATCGCGAGGTACGCGAAAACGTATACGGCGGCGGTCAGTTCACCGCGGTGCGCCGGCTGCGCGAGCGTACTCAGAGCGCGGAAGGAACCGAGGAACGCGGCGCCCCAGCCGCTGCCGAGGACGGCCGTGGCTACGAGGAACACGGCGGCCGAGCGGATCCCCAGCGCGACCAGCACCAGGCCGAGTCCGGCGAGGAGGCCGAACAGGCCGAGCACGGCGGTGCGCAGCGCCTCGGTGCGGCCGAGCATCAGCTGGGCGGCGGTGGCGGCGCCCGCGAGCAGGGCGACCGTGGCCCCGCCGGCCAGGTAGTTGGTGGATTCCAGCAGCGACAGCGCCAGGTGCGGGCCCAGCGAGAGGTAGAAGCCGCCCACCGACCAGACCGCGACGATGGTCAGGACGAGGACGGTGAAGCGGCCCCGGGCGTCCGCCGGTACGCGGATCCGGTGCGGGACCACCCGGAAGCGGCCGCCGGCGCCCGGTGCGCTCTCCCGCATCCGGACCACCCCCACCAGGGTCACGGCGAAGGCCCCGACCAGCAGCAGGTAGCTCAGCACGGTCGGGGCGGGCGCGAACTGGACGAGGAGTCCGGCCCCGATCCCGCCGAGCCCGATGCCCACCGTGGGCCCGGCGCTGTTGACCTGGGCGCCGAGCGCGGGCCTGGACGGCGGGCTGAGTTCCAGCAGGGCCGCGCCCATCGCCCCGGTGGCCAGGCCCACGGCGAGCCCCTGGACGGCGCGGGCGGCCAGCAGCAGTCCGAGCCCCTGGGCCCCTGCGAACAGGGCCATCGAGACCATGGCCAGGACCAGTGCGCCGCCCAGCACCGGGCGCCGGCCCAGGGTGTCGGAGAGGGAGCCGAAGAGCAGGAGCCCGGCCAGCACGGTGACCGCGTACAGGGCGAAGACCACCGTGATCGTGCCGGAGGAGAGCCCCCATCGCTGCTGGTAGAGCACGTAGAGGGCGGAGGGCACGGAGGAGGAGAGCATCAGCAGGACGAGGACCGCTCCCACCACCCAGAAGCCGGAGCCTCTGGGCGCACTGGCCGCGTGGGCGGCTGGGTGCACGGTTACCCCCGTGGTCGTCTCGGATGTGTCGGCCACTGCGTCACTCAACTCCCCCGTGATGGGCCCGGGACGGACCCCGTGATGGGCTAACGGGCGAGGGCCTGCTCGGCCCTCTGCAGGGCGCGGGCCGTGAGGACCCCCACGAGATGGCCGAGGTACTCGGCCGAGGTGCCGCGCCCGGGCACGAAGAGCTCCCGGGGCTCGGCGCGGAAGGCCGCGAGCACGGCCTCCGTGCCGTACGGGCCCCCGCGCAGCCGGTCCTCGACCCCGCGCAGCCGCAGTGCGCGGGAGGTGGCCCCGGTGACGGCGATGCGCGGCCCGCCGGGGGTGATCCGTACGGCGGTGGCGCACACCGGGTACCGGGTGGCGCGGTCGGCGGTCTTCTCGAAGGCGGCGGCCGGCCCGGCGGCGGGCACCAGCAGTGCGGTGAGGACCGAACCGGCGGGTGCCGGGCCGGCGGCGAGCTCCTCGGCCGGTACGGTGGACCGCCCGCCGGGACCGGCCAGTTCGACCACGGCGTCGGCGGCCATGGCGGCGACCGGCAGGTCGGTGGCGCGCCCGGCGGCGACGAGGTTGCCGCCGACGGTGCCGAGGTTGCGGACCTGGGGGTCGCCGTTGGCGCGGGCCGCGGCGGCCAGTTCCGGGGCCTCGGCGAGCACCAGCGGATCGGCGGCGAGCTCGGCGAGCGTGGTGAGGGCTCCGATCCGCAGCCGGGTCCCGTCGGGCGTGCGCGTAACGCCGCGCAGCTCCTCCAGCCGCCGGATGTCGACCAGGAGCGCGGCCCGGTCGGCTCCGGCGCGCAGGTCGGGCAGCAGGCTCTGGCCTCCGGCCAGGATCCGGGCGCCGCGCGTCCCGGACAGCAGGGCCAGCGCCTCGTCGAGGCCGGCGGGCCGGACGTAGTCGAACTCGGTGAGGATCACTGTGCTTCCCCTCTCAGGCGGCGCCAGACCTTCTCGGGGGTGAGGGGCATGTCGATGTGCTGGACGCCCAGGTCGGACAGGGCGTCGACGACGGCGTTGACGACGGCCGCGGCGGGCGGGACGGTGGCGATCTCGCCGGCGCCCTTGGCGCCGAGCGGGTTGTGCGGGCTGGGCGTGACGGTCTTGTCGAGCGTGAAGAGCGGCACGTCGGCGGCGCGCGGCAGGGCGTACGTGGTCAGGTCGGAGCTGATGAGCAGGCCCTGTTCGTCGTAGACGGCGGCCTCCATCAGGGCCTGGCCGAGGCCGTGCGTGATGCTGCCCTCGATCTGGCCGAGGACGATCTTGGGGTTGCCGATGTGGCCGGCGTCGTCGACGGCGGTGTAGGACACCACCTCGGTCTCGCCGGTCAGTTCGTCGATCTCGACGACCGCCACGTGCGTGCCGAAGGGGTAGTTGAAGTCCGGCGGGTCGAAGTGGGTGGTCTCGTCGAGGGCGGGTTCGATCTCCGCGGGCAGCCCCCAGCCGTACCACATGGACATCGCCAGCTCGGCGAAGGTCTTGGTGTTCTGCTCGTTGCCCTGTTCGTGGACGCGGCCGCCCTCGTAGACGACCTTGTCCTCGGGGACCCCGAGGAAGACGGCGCCGGCCCGGATCAGCTTGCTCTTGATCTTGCGGGCGGTGAGGGCGACGGCGGGCGCGGCCATGCTGTAGGAGCGGGAACCGTAGGTGCCCTGCCCGTACGGGGCCTTCTGGGTGTCGCCCTCCAGGACCTGGACGGTGTCCGGGTCGATGCCGAGTTCGTCGGCGGCGACCTGGGCGAAGACCGTGCCGTGGCTCTGGCCGGTGGAGGCGGACCCCACGATGACGGTGACCTCGCCGGTCGGGTGGACGCGGATGTTCGCGCTCTCCCAGGTGCCGCCGAGCATGCCCTCCTGGGACATCCGGGTGGAGGGGCCGACCCCGCAGATCGCCACGTAGGTGGCGAGGCCGACGCCGAGCCGCTTGCCCCGGGTGCGGGCCTCGGCCTTGCGGGCGGGCATGTCGGCGTAGCCCGACAGCTCGATGGCCTTGTCGAAGTTCAGCTGGTAGTTCCCGGAGTCGTAGGTCCAGCCGAGGCCGTTGTCGTAGGGGAACTTCTCCTTCGGCACCAGGTTCTTGCGGCGGACGGCCGCCGGGTCCATGCCGATCTCGGAGGCGTACCGGTCGACGAGGCGCTCCATGAGGAAGGCGGCCTCGGCGCGTCCGCTGCCGCGCTGGGCGCCGAGCGAGACGGTGTTGGTGAAGGCGGCGTAGACCTCGCAGAAGGCTGCGTCGATGTCGTACATGCCGCTGATGGAGCGGCCCATCAGGGCGGTGGCGACACCGGGGCCGATGGTGGAGGGGTACGCGCCGAGGTTGGCGTAGCTGGTGCAGCGCACGGCGGTGATCCGGCCGTCGCGGGTGCCGGCGAGCGTCACGTGCTGGCGGTGGTCGCGGCCCTGGACGGTGGAGTTCATCAGCCCGGTGCGGGTGTCCACCCACTTCACGGGCCGGCCGAGCGCCTTGGACAGCAGCAGCACCAGCGCCATGTCGGGGTAGAGGTACCCCTTGGTGCCGAAGCTGCCGCCGACGGTCGGGGCGATCACCCGGAGCTTGTTGAAGGGGATGCCGAGGACCAGCGCCGAGAGCAGGAAGCGGTGGTTGTGCGGGCCCTGGGTGGAGGCGTAGAGCGTGTACTCGCCGGTGGCCGCGTCGTAGTCGCCGACGGCGCCGCGCGGCTCGATGGGGCTGTTGATGGTGCGCTGGTTGACCAGGTCGAGCTCGACGGTGACCTCGGCCTCGGCGATGGCCGCGTCGGTGCGGTCCTTGTCGCCGCAGGTCCAGTACGCGTTCAGGTTGCCCGGGACGGCCTCGTGCAGCTGCGGCGCGCCCTCGGCGAGCGCCTCGTCGGCGCGGGTGACCACGGGCAGCGGCTCGTACTCGACGGCGATGGCGGCGAGCGCCGCGGTGGCCTGGCGCGGGGTCTCGGCGACGACCACGGCGATGGGGTCGCCCACGTGCCGCACGGTGTCGCCGGTGAGGACCGGGCGGGCGCCGGGAAGTCCGTAGGGGTGGGGCGGGAAGTGGCTCTCGACGCCGCCGGGGATCCAGATGCAGGGCAGCGGCATGACGTCGGTGAAGTCGGCGGCGGTGGCCACCTTGAGCACGCCGGGCAGCTGCTCGGCGGCCTTGGTCTCGATGGAGAGGATCTTCGCGTGCGCCACCGGGCTGCCCAGGATGGCCATGTGGGCGGTGCCCGGCAGGTCGATGTCCGCCACGTACGTGGCCTCGCCGCGCAGCAGCTGTGGATCCTCGCGGCTGTCCAGCGGCTGTCCGAGGACGCCGTTCCCCGTGGCCGGGGCCTCCCCCGTCACTGCGGTCATGTCCCTCACACCTCCTGTCCGGCAGCGGTGGACGCGGCGGCGGGCTCGGGAACCCCGGAGGGCGCCTCGGCGCGGGCGGCCGCGCAGGCGCGCTGCACGCCCCGTACGACGCTGTGGTAGCCGGTGCAGCGGCAGAGATTGCCGGTGAGCCACTCGCGGATCTCGGGTTCGGTGGGGGCTTCGCCGCCGGCGGTGGAGTCGACGAGTTCGCCGAGGGCCATGACCATGCCGGGGGTGCAGAAGCCGCACTGGGTGCCGTGCTCCTGGCGCAGGGCCTCCTGGAGGCCGGTCAGTTCACCGCCGCGGGTGGTCTCGCCCTCGATGGTGGCCACCTCGCCGCCGGCGGCCGAGACGGTCAGGACCAGGCAGCTCTTGACGGACCTGCCGTCGAGGCGGACGACGCAGGTGCCGCACTGGCCGGTGTCGCAGCCGACCTTGGTGCCGGTCAGCCCGAGGCCGTCGCGGAGCCGTTCCACGAGCAGTTCGTTCGGCGGCGCCGAGAACTGCTCGGGTCTTCCGTTCACATTCAGTGTGATATCCATGCCAGCGCCTGCGCTTCCGTGAGCGGCCGGTTGAAAAGGGGCCCGCCGGGCTGTTGGAGAATTCCTCCGGAGTGCAGCGGGCCGGTGTCCACGGGGGCGAATCCCAGATCCGTGATGATTCCCGCGACGATTTCCTTCGCTTTCGCGTCGTCGCCCGCGGTGAAATGCGCCAGGCGCTCTCCGGGGGCGGTGCCGGCTACGGCGAGGGTTTCGAAATGCATGGTGTTCAGGGATTTGACGATCTGGGCGTCGGGGTACCACTCGGCGACCAGGTCGCTGGAGCCGCGCCCGCCGAGGTCGGCGGGGGTGCCGGGGCCGCCGAACGCGTTCGTGGCGTCCACCAGCACCTTGTCCTGCACGGCGTACGGCGGGAGCAGCCCGCGGACGCGTTCGAAGGGCACCATCAGCACCAGGAGTTCGGCCCGGTCGGCGGCCTCGGCGGGGTGCGCCGCCGAGGCCGCCCGTCCCAGCTCGGCCACGAGCGGGCCGAGGGTCTGCGGGCCCCGGGCGTTGGCCAGGACGACCTGGTGGCCTGCCGCCACGAGGATCCTGGCCAGGGTCGAGCCGATCCGCCCGGTGCCGATGATGCCTGTCCGCATTGCCGCTCCTCGGGAAAGGGGGGGTCTCGGTCGCGCTCTCAGTCCATGCCGATCCAGACCGACTTGGTCTGGGTGTAGCTCTCCAGTGACTCGGGGCCGCACTCGCGGCCGTAGCCGGAGGCCTTGTAGCCGCCGTAGGGCACGGCGGGGTCGTACTGGTTGTAGCAATTGACCCAGACCGTGCCGGCCTTGATCTGCGAGGCGACCCGGTGGGCGCGCCGCAGGTCCTTGGTGTGGACGCCGGCGGCGAGGCCGTACGCGCTGTCGTTGGCGATGCGTACGGCGTCCTCCTCGGTGTCGAAGGGGATGATCGACAGGACCGGGCCGAAGATCTCCTCCTGGGCGATCCGCATGCCGTTGTCGACGCCGGTGAAGATGGTCGGCAGGAAGTACAGGCCCTGGCTGGAGGCGCCCTCGGGGGTCCAGCCGCTGCCGCCGGTGCGCAGGATGGCGCCTTCCTTCTCGCCGACCTCGATGTACGAGCTGACCTTGTCGAACTGTCCGCGGTGGGCCAGCGGTCCGAAGAGGGTGGCCGGGTCGCGCGGGTCGCCGGGCCTCAGGCCGGCGGCCCGGCGGACCAGGCGTTCGACCATCTCGTCGTGGATGGGGCGCTGCAGCAGCAGCCGGGAGCCGGCGGTGCAGATCTCGCCCTTGTTGTAGTAGATGCCGAAGAAGGCGAGTTCCTCGGCGGCGTCGAGGTCGGCGTCGGCGAAGACGATGTTGGCGGACTTGCCGCCGAGCTCCATCGTCACCTTCTTCAGGGTGCCGGCCGCCTTGCGGATGATCGTCTGGCCGACCGAGGTGGAACCGGTGAAGGCGATCTTGTCGATGTCGGGGTGGCCGGTGAGGGTCTCCCCCAGTTCCACGCCCGGACCGGTGATGACGTTCAGCACCCCGTCGGGGATCTCCGCCTCCTGGAAGAGCTCGGCGATCTTCAGGGCGGTCAGCGGGGTGGCCGGGGAGGGCTTGTGGACCACCGTGTTGCCCGCCGCGAGCGCCGGTGCGATCTTCGTCATCGACAGCAGCAGCGGGAAGTTGAACGGGGTGATGGCGCAGACCACGCCCAGGGGTTCGCGCAGGGTGTAGGCGAGCTGGCCGCCGGCCGGGGCGCGCGAGGAGCCGTCGACGCGGGTCACGGCGCCGGCGTAGTAGTGCATGAGCTGGGCGGCCATGGGGGCGTCGACCGTGCTGGAGAACGCGAACGGCTTGCCCATGTCCACGGTCTCCAGCAGGGCGATCTCCTCCAGGTCGCGCTCGATGAGCTCACCGACCCGGTTCAGCCGCAGCGCGCGCTCCTGGGCGGAGAGTCTGCTCCAGGGGCCTTCCTCGTACGCCGTGCGGGCGGCGGCGACGGCCGCGTCCGCGTCGGCGGCGGCGGCCTGGGCCACCGGTACGATCTCCTGCCCGTCCACGGGGCTGATGTCCGGTTCGGTACGGCCGTCCTGGGCCGGGACCCAGGCGCCGCCGATGAACAGTTTCCCGGGGTTGGCGAGGGGCTGGCCGCTCAGCTCACGCTTGGTCATGGCTGCCTTCCGGTTTCGGGTGCGGGGGGCGGTACTAGCCCTTCGCGAGCTGCCGTAAGAACGTCTCGGCGAGGGCCTTGGAGGAGTAGGGGTTCTGGCCGGTCGTCAGCTTGCGGTCGACGACCACGTGCGAGTCCCAGATGGCTTCGGCCTTCTCGTAGCGGGCGCCGAGCCGGGTGAGTTCCACCTCCAGGATCAGCGGGAGCCGGCCGGCCATGTTGGTGACCAGTTCCTCGCTGTGCGAGAAGGCGGTCATCCGGTAGCCCTCGAAGGGCCAGCGGCCTTCGCCGTCGCGCAGGGCGAGCAGCGAGGTGTGGCCGTGGCACACGGTGGCGAGCGGTTTGTCCTGCGCGATGACCCAGCGCAGGATCTGGGCGAGCTCGTCGGACTTGGGCAGGTCACCGATGGCGCCGTGACCGCCGCTGACGTACACCCCGTCGTAGTCCGTGATGTCCTTCTCGGTGAGGGTCTCCAGTGCGATGGGGGCTCTCAGCTGGGGGGTGTTCTCGATGACCCGGACGTATTCGGCGGCGTTGGCCGCGTCCTCGTCCGGCGAGCCCTGGGGGCGGACCCACTGGAGGAACTGGGGGTCGATGCTCGTCTGGTCGACCGTCGGCGCCCGGCCTCCGATCGTCGCCACGTCCACGTCGTGGCCGGCCGCTTTGAAGAGCGAGAAGGGCACGACGAATTCCTCGGCCCAGAATCCCGAGGGGTGCTGTTCACCGTCGAGCAGATGCAGTGTCGCTTTGGCCGTCATGACGACGAGAATCTTCATGATTCTCTCCTTGTTCTGGATTCGCTGCCGATTCAACACGCCACCCGCAGGGGGCGTAAGGGGGACGACGTCAGGCCCGCGATACTTCGTCACGTGCGTCCAACGCCGAGATGATGGTGCGGAATTCACCGACCAGGGGGTGGTCGGGGTGGGCTTCGGCAAATATGCGTTCCCCGTACAGCGCCGCCATTTCCGGCGAGTAGGGAAGGATTCCGGCCAGTGGCGCCCCGTAGACCGCCTCGGAGCGCCGGCGGGCCGCTTCGCGGTCGATGCCCTCGGGGGCCATGCTCAGTACCAGGGTCCGCCGGCAGGTCAGGCGCCCGGTGAGGGCGATGGTCTCCTCGACCCCGGAGAGATCGATCCGGTCGGCCCGCGCCATGATCATCAGTACGTCGGCGCTCGCCATGGCGGTCACCGACTCGTTGTTGAGTCCGGCGTGGGTGTCGAGCAGCAGCACGTCGAGGGCGTGGTGCGCGGCCAGCCGGTCGAAGCCCTCGGGCAGCAGCCCCACGTCGTAGCCCCCTGCCATGATCTCGCGCAGGGCGGCCGTCCCGGTCCGGGCCGGTACGACGTACAGGCTCCCCTGACCGGAAACGGGGCCCGTCCGCTGGGCGGTGGTCTCGATCTCGCAGCGGCCGAGCAGGTAGTCGGTCAGGGAGGGGCCGGGCCCCAGGCGGAACAGCAGGTCCAGGGTGGGTGACTGGATATCGGTGTCGACCACCCCCACCCGGCGTCCCTCGGCCGCGAGAAGCAGCGCGAGGTTCGCCAGTACCGAGGACTTGCCCGTCCCACCGCGGTGCGAGTGCACGACGATGGTGCGGGTCATCTAGGCCACCACCCGGGTGCCGGCAGGGTCCGCGCGCGGCCCCCGCGCCGCGCGTGGCCGGTGCAGGGCCAGCATGGTGACGTCGTCGTGCTGTTCCGCGGTGCCGGTGTGCTCGCGCACCGCCAGGTCCATCCGGTCGACCACGTCCTTGCCGCTGGCCGGTGGCCCGGCGAGCAGTTCCAGCATGCGGTCGTCGCCGAGGAAGCTGCCGTTCGGGCAGCGGGCCTCGGGGACCCCGTCGGTGAAGGCGAACAGGGTGTCGCCAGGGTCGAGCTGGGCGTAGCCGAGGGTGTAGACGCAGTCGGGCTGGATTCCGACGGCCGGTCCGGTGATGTGGAGGGCGACGGGCGGGCTGCCGTCGGCGGGCAGCAGCAGGGGCGGGTTGTGGCCGCCGTTGATGTAGACGAGGCTGCCGGTGAGCGGGTCGAGCACCCCGAAGAAGAGGGTGGCGAAGTAGCCCTGCCGCAGGTGGTTGCGGGTGAGGTAGCCGTTGGTGGCGGTGACCGCGTTGAGCAGCGGGGTGGCACCGACGACCGGGATCCGGCGGCTGCCGCCGGCGCGTCCGGCGGCGACCAGGTGCTGCAGGCCGCTGTTCTGGGCGGTGTGCCGCAGCAGGGAGCGGATGAGCGCCATGAACAGCGCGGCTCCGACCCCCTTGTCGCAGACGTCGGCGACGACGAAGGCGAGCCGGCGGCCTCGGGAGATCTCGAAGACGTCGTAGAAGTCTCCGGCGACCTGCCGGGCGGGACGGAACCGCACGTCGATCTCCCAGCCGTCGGGGACGGGCATCGATTCGGGCAGGAAGCCCGCCTGGATCTCCCGGCCGATCTCCAGTTCCTTCTCATAGCCCATGAGTTCGGCGCGGGCGTCGGCCTCGCGCAGGGTGCGGCCGAGTCCGGCGCGTTCCGAGCAGCTGTGCAGCCGGGCCCCGACGAGGGCGGGCAGGAAGGGCGGTACGAGGTAGTCGTGCCCGATCCGGACGTGCTCCTCCAGCGCGGCGAACTCCGTCACGGTCCAGACGACCACGATGGGGGCCCCGGCCCAGCGGCGCAGCCGGCGTACGGCCATCCGTACCGCCTCCCCGTCGGACTCGGCCGGGGCGAGCAGCACGTCCGCGACGGGCAGCAGTTCCAGCGCGCCTTCGCGCAGCTCCGTCAGGGAGCGGGTGACGAGTGCCGCGTCCATCGTCCGCAGAGCGTCGAGCAGCTCGGGCGGCGGTGGCGGGTACGCGTCGAGGATGATCACGGTCGTGGAGGGCATCGGTCCGTCCCCTCAGCCTTCACAGTCAGGGTGCTGATGTTGCGGCCGTCCCTGTGCGCGTAGCCGAACTCGTCCACGCTGGTCAGCGCCAGGTGGATGCCGAGGCCGCCGATCCGCCGCTCCTCGGGAGGGACCCCGGGGGCGGGCGGCAGGCGGCCTTCGACGGGGTCGAAGGGGGGTGCGGTGTCCTCGATGACGATCTGCACCCCGCCCGGGCCGGAGCGGCCGCGGACGGTGATCCGTCCGTCGCCGCCCCGGTACCCGTGCATCACGACGTTCGTGGCCAGTTCGTCCACGGCCAGCCGGAGCCGGTAGGTGGCGCCCTTGTCCAGGCGCGCCGTTCCGGCCAGCCGCAGGACGAACGTGGCGATTTCGCCCAGTGCCCCCACCGTTGCGGGCACTTCCAGTACGCAGGACGTCCTCGCCACTTCGACCATGTCAGTCACGGTGGTCACTCATCGGAGAGGACGATGCTGCGGTCGAGCCCGGCGGTCCGGATGGTCCGGGACACGGGCTCGATGGCGCCGACCACCTTGATGGTGACGTCGTTCGCGACCTTCTGCTGGGCGAAGACCAGGGAGCGCAGCCCGGCGCTGGCCATGTAGCCGACGCCGGCCATCCTGATCTCGACGGTCTGGGTGCCGTGGCCGGCGGCCTTCTCAATGGTCCGGTGGAAGTCCGGCGCGGTCTTGGCGTCCAGCTCGCCCGTCAGTTCGATCACGGTGGTGTCGCCCTCGATGCTCAGGGACACGGAAAGCGGCATGTCAGGTCTCCTTCGGTCAGGGCGTGTCGAGGTCGTCGCGATCATTCGTGCGGCCCACCAGGATCACGACCGAGCGCGGGCCGATCAGGTACTTCCCGGCGTTGTCCAGCTCCTGCTCGGCCCCGGGGGTGCGGATGTCGTACGGTGCTTCGGCCCCGGTGTCGGCGAACAGGTGCCAGCTCCGGCCTCCCGGCAGGGCGGGCAGTTCCAGGTCGTGCGACTCCCAGTGCGCGTTCATGGCCACGTACACCACGTCGTCGTCGCCGGTGCCGCAGCGAGCCACCGCCAGCAGCCGGCTCTCGGCCGACCAGTCGGGCTGCCAGGCCCGCTCCCCGTGCCAGCTGATGTCGGGCAGGCCCAGGTTCTCGCGGACCCGGCCGGTGGGGTGGGCGGTGGAGCGCAGTTCGCGGTGGTGCTTGCGGAACTCGATCATCTCCCGTGTGAACCGGAGCAGTTCGGCGTTGTCGTCGACCTGGTCCCAGTCGAACCACGAGAGCTCGTTGTCCTGGCAGTAGGTGTTGTTGTTGCCCTGCTGGGTGCGCGCGACCTCGTCGCCGGCCAGCAGCATCGGGATGCCCTGGCTGGTGAAGAGGATCGCGAGGGCGTTCTTCATCTGCCGGGTGCGCAGCGCGTTGATCTCCGGGTCGTCGGTGGGTCCCTCGGCGCCGCAGTTCCAGCTGTTGTTGTCGTTGGCACCGTCGTTGTTGTTCTCGCCGTTGGCCTCGTTGTGCTTGTCGTTGTAGGAGACCAGGTCGGCGAGGGTGAAACCGTCGTGCGCGGTCAGGAAGTTGACCGAGGCCGCGGTGCCGCGGGTGGCGTACAGGTCGGGCGAGCCGGCGATCCGGGTGGCCAGCTCGCCGGTGACGCCGGGGTCGCCCTTGAGGAAGCTGCGTGCGGTGTCGCGGTACTTGCCGTTCCACTCGGCCCAGCGGCCGTACGCCGGGAAGTTGCCGACCTCGTAGAGGCCGCCGGCGTCCCAGGCCTCGGCGATGAGCTTGGTGTGCCGCAGGACCGGGTCGTAGGCGAGCAGTTCCAGCAGCGGCGGGTTGGGCAGCGGGGTGCCGTCCAGGGCCCGGCCGAGGATGGCCGCCAGGTCGAAGCGGAAGCCGTCGATGTGGTAGTCGGCGACCCAGTGGCGCAGGCAGTCGAGCACGTAGTTGCGCACGACGGGATGGTTGCAGTTGACGGTGTTGCCGGTGCCGCTGAAGTTGAAGTAGTACCCCTCGGGCGTGAGCATGTAGTACGTGGCGTTGTCGAGCCCCTTGAAGGAGATCGTCGGGCCGTGCTCGTTGCCCTCGGCGGTGTGGTTGAAGACGACGTCGAGGATGACCTCGATGCCGGCCGCGTGCAGGTCCTTGATCAGGGTGCGGAACTCGTCGCCCTGCATGCCGTAGCGTCCGGTGGCCGCGTAGCCGGCCTTGGGCGCGAAGAACGAGACGGTGTTGTAGCCCCAGTAGTCGAAGAGCTGCTCGCCCGTCTCCGGGTTGGTGCGCGGGTTGTCGCTCTCGTCGAACTCGAACACCGGGAGCAGCTCTATGCAGTTGATCCCGAGTTCCTTCAGGTACGGGATCTTCTCGCGCAGCCCCGCGAACGTGCCGGGTGCGGTGACCTGCGAGGACGGGTGCCGGGTGAAGCCGCGCACATGGGTCTCGTACACGACGAGGTCCTCGGCGGGAATGCCCAGCGGGGTGTCGTCGCCCCAGTCGAAGTCCTGGAGGCAGACGCGGGAGCGGTACTGGTAGCCGCGGCTGCGGTCCGGCTCCACGCCCCACACGTCGCGGCCGGCGATCAGCCGGGCGTACGGGTCGGAGAGCACCTGCCGGGCGTCGAAGCGGTGGCCGGTGACCGGGTCGTAGGGGCCGTCGGCCCGATACCCGTACTCGATGTTCTCGTGGTCGAGGCCGAAGACGGTCATGGCGAAGACGCTGCCGGTGCGGAATTCCTCCGGGAACTCCAGTTCGGCCATCGGCTCGGGTTCTCCGCGCTTGAAGATGACCAGGGTCATGGAGGTGGCCTGGTCGGAGAAGACGGAGAAGCTGACCCCGCCGGGGACCACGTTGGCCCCGAAGGGGAACGGTTTGCCGGCGCGGACGCGGTACCCGCCCACCTCGTGGGTCGGGTACGCGTCGACGCGCAGCACCTGCTCGGACCGCGTCTCGGTCATCGCGCGGCCTTGGCCTTGGCCTTGGCGGCCGCGGCGACGGCCTCACCGGTCTCGAAGAAGTCGAGGAACCCGGTGGCCGACATGACGAACCGGACTTCCTCGCTCACCCCGTAGAGGGTGACGGCGACGCCGGCGTGCTGCGCCTCGCGGTAGACCACGAGCAGGGTGCGCAGGCCCGCGCTGGAGACGTAGGAGACCGCCGTGAGGTCGATCTTCAGCGGCTTGCCCTCGCGGACCAGCGGCAGCAGTGCCTGGAGCAGCGAGCCGGATGTCTCGCTGTTGATCTCGCCGGTGGCGACGAGCACGGTGCCCGTCTTGTTCCGGCGTTCCTTGACGTTGAGAGTCATTGCATTCCCCTCTGGTTGGGGCGCCCCCCGTTGAGCGCTACTTCTTGGCCACTGGACGCAGCCGGACCTTGACCTTCACGCGGCTCTGTACGTCGGGCAGCCGCACGGTGAGGGCATCGGCGTCGAAGTCGGTGTACGGCTTCTCGTCGATCTCCACGGACGCGATCCGCACCGAACCGGCGGGAAGCAGGTCGGGCGAGACGCGCAGGACGCGGTCGGGCAGGTTCGTCGGGTCGGGCTGGAAGTGGAAGTCCATCTCCCGGCCGTTGATGAGCAGGTTGTTGTAGACGGCGGAGAGGTAGCAGAGCTCCGCCGAGTGGTACATGGACATCGAGTGACTGCCCTTGAGCCGCTCGGTGCCGAGCAGGTACGGCGTACCGCTGGCGAGCACGTTGAAGTAGACGGCTCCCTCGTCGTGGTCGAGGAAGAAGGTGTTGTAGAAGGCCTGGGCCTGGCGGGCCTCGCGCAGGTTCGCGTCGCCGCCGACCGTGCCGTTCAGGATGAGGTAGGCGAGGATCGCCTGCTCCTGCTGCCACCAGGCCTTGCGGTCGTGCCAGGCGAACCGGTACGCCTCCTGGTCGCCGTCCTTGATCCGCTCGACGACGTCGTACCAGCCGCCGCGCTGCACGTCGCTGCCGACCGCCGGCATGATCTCGCCGATCTTCTTGGCGAGCTGCTCGTACTCCGGCTTGGCCTTCAGCGAGTTCATCCGCATCAGGTTCCAGGCGATCTTCAGGTTGTGTCCGACCACCGCGCGGTTCTGCTGCCAGCTGTGCGCGGTGTCGTGCGACCAGTCGCGGAAGAAGCGCTCCTGGACGAAGGGGCTGTTCTTGTAGTCCGGGAACTTGTCCGCGATGGTGTCGAAGGTGTACTCGAGGAAGTCGGCGTACTTCTGGTCGCCGGTCGCCAGGTACAGGTTGATCAGGTAGGCGGGCGCGTGGTCGCCGACCGAGTTCCAGTTCTTGCGCTCGGCGTTCTCACCGAGGGACTCGTGGTCGGCGCTGAAGAGGATCGGGTCGATGTGCGAGTAGTAGCCGCCCTGCTCCGGGTCGAAGAAGAACTTGTCGAACAGCCTGATGGTGGCATCCGCGTCGTTCTTGATCCGGATGTCACCGGTGACCCGGTACGTCTGGATGGGGCCGGCCAGCGCGTAGATCTGCTCGTACATCGGGATCGCGTCGTAGTCGTCGGAGAACTCCGAGGTGAAGAGCTTGCGCTCGCTGTCCCCGTCGACGCTGATGCCGTGGTACCAGAAGACCACGTCCTCCTCGCTGTCCACGACCCGCATGTGCTTGCGCAGGTACTCGGTGCCGCGCTCGGCGACCTCCAGGTACTCGTCCTTGCCGGTCAGCAGGTAGGCCGAGGCCATGCCGTAGACCAGGCGGGAGATCGTGTCGGTCTCCTGGACGTGGCTGGCGGTCTTGTCACCGCCGAGCCGGATCTCGGTGCGGTAATCGGTGAAGTCCACCGGCCCGTCGCCGAACTGCGCCCGCCTGTAGAAGTCGGCCAGGGATTCGATCTGCTTGATCCACCAGCTGGGCTCCTCGAAGCGGTAGTCCTCGGCCCCGCGGCCCAGGAAGACCAGGCGCTTGGCGTCGAAGCGTCCGCCGTGCTCCGGGTAGTGGACTCCGTAGACGAAGAGGAACCGTCCGGGCGAGAGCATCTCGTCTATGTGCCCGGAGGCGTCGATGTAGGGCTCGTCCAGATTGCGGACCAGCTCGGCGCTGGGGTCGCCGGCGAGGGAGACGTCGAACTCGCGCCCGTCGGATGTCTTCAGCTTCAGCAGCCGGGCCCCGGAGTCGAAGCGGGTGACGTATCCCGCGATCGTGTCGGAGAAGGAGAAGGTCACGGCGTCAGCCATGGGTCACGCACCGTCCTTGTCGTGAGAGCCGTCGTCCTCGTATCCCTGGCTGACCTCGACGACGACCCCGTCGGGATCGCGGACCCACACGGTCCGCCAGCCGCAGATGAAGTCGTCGAAGTCCAGTGGTCCCAGGGTCACTTCCGCCGCGTCGCCCAGCTCGGCCAGGAACGCGTCCACGCTGTCGGTCTGGAAGGCCAGGTGGCGCATCCGGCCCGGGGCCTGCGGGCCGTCGTCGTTCGCCGCCCGGGCCGGTGCGGTGTCGCCGGCCGCGAAGAGCTCCAGGTACGCGTCCCCCTTGCGCAGGAACACGATCTGCGACTCGCCGAGGTCGACCACCCGGGCCCGGGTGAAGCCGAAGTACCGGGTGTAGAACTCCTCGGTGGTCTTCTGGTCCGTGCAGTTCAGTCCTACGTGGGACCACCGGAGCCCGGCGGCCATCAGCCGGCTCCCCGGCCCCGGCCGGCCGCGATCAGTTCGATGATCCGGCGGGCGAACAGGTGGTGGTGGGCTCCGGTGCGGCCGGTGACCAGGTCCCCGTCGACCACCACGTCCTCGTCGACGTACTCCCCGCCCATGTTCCGGACGTCACCGATGAGGTTGTTGTGGCAGACCACCTTGCGGCCGCGGATCTTGTCCGGGATCGAGGAGGCCAGCCACATGCCGTGGCAGATGATCCCCTTGAGGACCGTCGGCTCCTCGAAGGCCCGGCGCAGCAGCTCGGTCGCCGGGGCGAGGACGTCCACGTCCTCGGTGTAGCGCAGCCGGTCGGCCACCATGCCGGAGGGCACGATGACCGCCGCGTACCGGCGCAGCTCCGCGTCGCTCAGCCCCTCCAGGGACTGCGTGGCCGTGAAGGGCGCCCGGTACTCGTGCCCGGTGAAGGTGATGGAGTCGTTGCCCCACAGCCGGGTCAGGAAGTCGACCTCGGCGCCCTCCTCGGCGAAGCGGCGCTGGTAGTAGAAGATCTCCGGCTCGTAGTAGTCGCTCTCGACCAGGACCGCGATCCGGGTCCCGGACAGCGCGCCCTCGCGCAGCACCGCGTCAGACACGGGAGGCTCCCTTCAGGAAGTCCGCCGCGCGCTCGGCGATCATCGCGATGGCGGTGTGGCAGTTGCCGGACGGGACCGCGGGCATCACGCTCGCGTCGACCACGCGCAGGTTCCGTACGCCGTGCACCCGCAGCTCGGGGTCGACGACGGAGAGGTCGTCGATGCCCATGCGGCAGGAGCCGGCCTGGTGGTGGTAGCTCTCCGACTTCTGCTTCACGAAGGTCCGCAGGTCGTCGTCGCTCACGTAGCCCGGGCCGGGCTGGAGCTCCTGCTTGTACCAGGGGGAGAAGGCGGAGGTCGCGAAGATCTCCCGGGCGATCTTGACGCCCTGCACCATCCGTTCCAGGTCCCACCGGTCGCCCAGGTAGTTCGGATTGATCAGCGGGTGGGCCAGCGGATCGGCGCTCGCCAGCTTGATCCAGCCGCGCGAGACGGGCCGTACGACACCGGGCAGGATCGACACCGTGTTGGGGTGGTCCTGGCCGACGATCACGTCGAACGGCACGTGGACGAAGGCGATCTGCAGGTCGGGGGCGGGCAGACCGGGCTGCGAGGACAGGAATAGAGCGCTCTCCGACAGGTTCTGCGCCGGCGGCGGGAGCTCCTGGGTGACCTCGGCCATCAGCCCGGTCAGGACGTGGTTGTGGAAGTTCTCGCCGACCCCGGGCAGGGCCGCGGTGACCTCGATGCCGTGCTCGCGCAGCTGCTCGGGGTGGCCGATGCCGGAGAGCAGCAGCAGCTTCGGGGACTCGATCGCCCCGGCCGCCACGATCACCTCGCGGCGGGCCCGTACGGTGTGCATCCCGGGCGCCGCGACGCTGCTGTGGCCGTCCCGGACGGTCCGGCCCGGGACGTCGCTGTCCGAGAGCGTGGCGGGAGCCTTCAGCTGGACGTACTCGACGCCCGTGCAGGTGTCCCCGTCGAACAGGAGCCGGGTGCTCTGCGCATTGGTGCGCAGGGTCAGGTTGGCGCGCCGCAGCGCCGGCTCCAGGTAGGCGGCGAGGACGCCCTGGCGGCGGCCCTCGGCCACGTCGATGTGGTGCCAGCCGGTGCCGAAGAGGCCGCGCCGGGGGCCGTCGGTGTTGAAGTCGTCGATCTCCTGGTGGCCCAGCTCGACGGCGGCGTCGATGAAGGCGCGGGAGACCGGGTTGGGGCCGTGCCGTCCGGCGTTGGTGATCCGCTGCGGGCCGCGGGTGCCCGTGGTGACGGCGGTGGCGTCCTCCTGGCCCTCCAGCAGGGCGAAGTAGGGCAGCACGTCCTCGTGGGACCAGCCGGCGGCGCCCTGGTAGGCCCAGTTGTCGAAGTCCGAGGCGTGGCCCCGGATGTGCATCATGATGTAGAGGTTGCTGCTGCCGCCGGGGGCCTTGCCGCGCGGTTCGTACGTACGGCGGCCGTCGAGTCCGGGCTGCGGGGTGCTGGTGTAGCCCCAGTCCACCGGCCCGCCGAGGAGCTTGTACCAGGAGGACGGGTCGTCCACCTCGGGCGGGATGCGGGAGCCGCCCGCCTCCAGGACCAGGACGGAGACGTCCGGGTCCTCGGAGAGCCGGTCCGCCAGCACGCTGCCGGCGGTGCCGGATCCCACGACGATGTAGTCGTACTCTTCGACGCTCACGGATCCCCCTCAGTCCTGGCTCAGCACCTGGAAGGGAACCGTGTCGTGGTAGTTCGCCATGTAGGCGATCTTTCCGTCCACGATCCGGAAGAAGTTCATGACCTCGGCCTCGATGGCCTCGCCCGAGGCGCTGACCGCGGTCAGGTGCGAGACGGCCGCGGCCTTCTCGCCGTCGACGAGGAAGTGCAGGGGCTCGTTCCGGAAGACCCGGTACATCGTGCCCATGCCCTTCATCATCGAGCGCAGCACGTCCAGGCCCTCGATGTGGCCGGCGAGCTGCTCGTCCATCACCTGGTCGTCGGCGAACAGGTCGCACCAGCGGTCCCAGTCACCGGCGTTGGCGTACTCGTAGTACTTCCGAAGGATTTCGGTGTGGCTCTCGTGTCGGTCCATCGCGCTCAACCCCCTATCGGTCCCTGCGGGTTCCGTCCGGCGCGAACGGCGCCCAGAACTGGCTGAAGGCGGTCGCCGAGTCCCCGAAGAGCCCGTCGCGGCCCTCGACGATCCGGCCGCCGCGCCACCGCATGAAGTGGAAGACCGGGTAGTCCATCCGCTCGTACGGGGACGTGCTCGTCTCGTCCGCGCCGTCCCGCAGGGCCACGTTGCGGCACACGTCGGCGCTGCAGTCCTCGCCGACGAGGACCGCCTGGATGTCCATCCGGAAGGTGCCGCCCGTGAGCTTGTGGGTCTGCCCCATCAGCTCCAGGAAGGCGTCCAGGCTCTCGTACCAGCCGGCCAGCGGGTGGCTGCCCGGGACCAGCCAGCGCAGGTCCTCGGCGTAGTAGTCCAGGATGCGCGCCCGGTCGCCGGAGCCGAGGGCGGCGTAGGCCGCCTCGACCCGCTCGCGTGTCACTTCGGTCATCGTCGCTTCTCCTTCGCCGGCGCTCAGAGCGAGCCGGAACCGGGCATCGGCGCCAGGTCGTTGACGGTGTACTGCTTGATCAGCGGTCCGTCCGGACCGGCCACGACCGTCCAGGTCTGGTCGGCGTCGAAGCCGAGCCACTGGCTGCGGGCGGCCGGCGGGTCCCAGATCTTGGCCTGCCAGTTGACGAGGACCCGGACGACCGCCCGGTCGCCCTCGATGACCGGCTCCACCTTCGTGACGGTGTGCACCTCGTCGAAGAAGCGGTGGGTGACGGCCGCGTACCAGCGGCCGAACCCCTCGTGCCCGAGGAAGGTGTCCTCGGGGACCTTGAACTCCAGGTCCTCGGTGATCAGGGCGAGCACGTCGTCCAGACCCACGTGCTGGTCCAGCGCCACGTACCAGTTCTCGGCGAAACTGCGGATCGCGTCCTCGGTCAGCTGCCGCTCGGCGGGCATGCGGTCTCCTCCTGTCCGTGCTGCGTGAGTGCTCTGGTCAGATCTGGACGTCCACGAGGAACGGTCCGGGGTGGGACAGCATCCGGCCCACGGCGGCGACCGCCTCGTCCGGCTTCTCCACGCGCATCCCGCCGGCGCCGAGCGACCGGGCCAGCCCGGCGAAGTCGATCTCGGGGTGGGAGAGGTCGAAGGAGCCCGGGAAGCCGTGCTCCGGGATGTCCCGCTCCCGCCAGTACTGGGCGATGTTGTCGTCCAGCAGCCGGTACTTGCGGTTGTTGCACACCACGAACTTGGCGTCGATGCCGTGCCGGGCCGCCGTCCACAGCGCCTGGTACGTGTACATGGACCCGCCGTCGCCCGCGAAGCCGACCACCAGCCGCTCCGGCCGGGCCAGTTTGGCCCCGACCGCGCCCGGGAAGCCCACGCCGAGCGAGCCGCCCCGGGTGAGGTGGTAGTCGCCGGGGCGCTCCGCCGGCAGGTACCGGGTGACCAGCGGCGAGGTGGTCAGTGCCTCGTCGAAGACGATCAGGTCCCCGCCGGTGCGCTCGGCCAGGGTCTTCAGGAAGACGGCCATCGGCGTGCCGTCGTCCGTGGCCGACCGCGCCTCCCGCACCTCGCGGACCCGCTCGCGGGTCCGTACGTCGAGGCGCGCGGCCGCCGCGGCCCGCCGCTGCGGGCCGAGGATCCGCTCCAGTACGCCGGCCAGCGCGCGCAGCGCCTGCTTGGGATCCGCGGCCAGGCCCAGGTCCACCGGGTGGTTCTTGGCGATCTCGTAGGCGTTGAGGTCGATGTGGACGACCTTGGCGCCCGCCCGGAAGGGGCTCTCCAGTTCGGGGAAGACCTCCGGGAAGACGTAGGTGCCGACGATGAGTACCCCGTCGGCGTCCCCGACGAGCTCCTTGCTGTGCGGGCCGAACATGTGCCCGGTCTGGCCCCGCCGCAGCGGGTGCGAGGCCGCGATGTTCACCTCGGACGAGTCGACCTCGTACACGTCGGCGCCCAGCAGCTCGGCGACGGCGACGAGCTCGTTCTGCGCCCCGGAGAGCGCGACCCCGTCCCCGACCAGGACGACCGGCCGCTCGGCGGAGGCGAGCAGCTCGGCCGCCCGCCCCACCGAGGCCGGCGAGGGCGACACGTCGGTGAGCACCTGGGTGGAGGGCAGAACGGGCTCGGAGTTCAGCTCGTCCAGCACGTCCATGGGCAGCGCCACGAACACGGGCCCGCGGGGCGGGGTGAGCGCGATCTTCACGGCCCGCCGGATGGTGCGCAGGACCGAGTGCCGGTCGGTGACCCGGGTCGCGTACTTGGTCACCGGCTTGGCCATGGCCACCAGGTCGGAGGCCATCTGCGCGTCCATGGCGTCGTAGCGCACCCCTGCGTCGCCGGCGACCACGACGAGCGGGGTGTGGCCGCGCAGCGACTGGTAGAGCATGCCGATGCCGTTGCCCAGGCCGACGCCGGAGTGCAGCTGGAGCAGGGCCGCGCCGCCGGTCGCCCGGGCGTACCCGTCGGCGATGCCGGCGGCCACGGTCTCCTGGAGGGCGAGGATGTAGTGGAAGTCCTCCGCGGCGTCCACCGCGTCGAGGAATCCCTGTTCCACCGTCCCCGGATTTCCGAACATCACATTCAGGCCGTCGGCCTTGAACTGCTCGATCAGCCTTTCCCGTCCGGGAGTGGCTTCCATGACTTCCCCCTCAACTCTCCGATTTCCCTGCGGCCTCCGGGATCACCAGCCGTATCGGGTGAGACCGTCCTCCAGGACTTCCACGATCTTCTGACCCGTGAGATATGAGTCGGGGGTGGAACGTCCGGTGACGAAGGGGAAATCGACGATGACCGACACCGGCTTTCCGAAGTTCCCGTGGTACGCGCCGCGCGGGCCCGTCGCGTCGCGCAGGATGTATTCCAGCGGATACGGCGGCGGTCCCATGTTGAAGTCGGTACCGAGGAATCCGGTGCCGTCCTTGTAGTCGTACTCCTTGCAGTGGCCGGTCACGTGCTTGCCCCAGATGATGCTCCTGCGGTCGCCCCAGTCCCGGGCGAAGGCCAGGCAGGCGACGCCGTAGCACTCGGCGGCGACGACCTTGCCGGCCTTCCGGAAGGCCAGGATCAGGGCGTGCACGCGCTCGTTGTTGGCGAGGTCGACGATCGGGCCGCTGCCGCCGACGATGAGGATCGCGTCGTATCCGGCGATGTCGGCGTCGAGTTTGTCGAGATCGCGGTGGTACTGCTCCAGCTTGGGCAGATAGCCCTCGTCGCTCGTGTACGGACGCTCGGGGACCCACGCCTCGATGTCGAGCGGCGAGTCCAGCCGGCTCGACTGCTCGAACTCCCGCCCCAGCCGGGCGTTCTCCTCGGTAGTCACCGAGCGTCCCAGCGGGGGATCGATGTAGTTCGCGTCGAGGCTCGGCGGAAGAGCGTGTGCACGCTTTCCGGTCGGCGTGGCGAATATGACCTCGTAGCCCCGCTCGTCGAACTTCGATACGGGGCCTATCAGTTCCTCGGCCCAGTAACCGTGTTCGGAGACAATGACCAGAATCTTTCTGCTCACGTATTCCTCCAGGCGCCGCCTGTTGTCGTTGGCGTCCCCCACACTGGCCGCGCCCAGGGGCTTCGTCAAAGCGCTGGTATGCGACTTCGTGAGGTAGCGGGCCAGGTCGCGGCGGCACCTCAGGAAGTCGTCCGCAGACGTCATGAAGTAGCTTCAGGACTACCTGACTTCGGCCGAATCGATGAACCATTCCCGTGGCTCCGCCCTATCGTCTGGACGCGCCGTGAATCACGGGCGTACGAGCCGATTCGATGAACGGGCGACAGCGCGGGCGACAGCACGGGCAAGAGCACGAGGAGAGGGACGGGGACGATGACGATGGACCTGTTGTGCACACACATCGATCAGATACGTCCGGTGAAACCCACGGCCGTGGGCTGCGAGGAGTGCCTCATCGCCGGCGACACCTGGGTGCACCTGCGGATGTGCCTCAGCTGCGGGCACGTCGGATGCTGCGACTCGTCGAGGAACCGTCACGCCACCCGGCACTACCGGACCACCGAGCACCCCATCGCGGCCTCCCACGAGCCCGGCGAGGACTGGGCCTGGTGCTACGCCGACCAGCTGATGCTGGACCCGGCATGAGCGCGGCCCAGGAGAGTTCCGCCGCCACCACCTCGGCCGCCACGGCCGCCGAACGCGCCGAGCACAAGAAGCCGGTCATCCTCGCCGTGGACGACGACCCGCAGGTGCTGCGCGCCGTCCGCCGCGACCTGCGCAGCGCCTACGGTGACCGCTACCGGGTGCTCGGCGCCTCCTCGGCGGCCGACGCCCTGAAGATCCTGGACTCCCTCGACGAACGCGGCCACGACCCGGCGCTGTTCCTCGTGGACCAGCGCATGCCGGACGTGACCGGCGTCGAGTTCCTGCTGGAGGCGGTCAGCCGCTTCCCGGACGCCCGCCGCGTCCTGCTGACGGCCTACGCGGAGACCGACGCCGCGATCACCGCCATCAACCGGGTCCGGCTGGACTACTACCTGCTCAAGCCCTGGGACCCACCGCACGAGCGGCTCTTCCCGGTCCTGGACGACCTGCTGTCGGACTGGCTGGCCACCTACCGGCCGGCGTACGACGGGATCATCGTCGCCGGTCACCTCGTCTCCCCCGGCACCCACGCCGTACGGGACTTCTTCACCCGCAACGGCCAGCCGTTCCGCTTCCTCAACGTCGAGCGGGACCCCGAGGCGCTGACCCTGATCGCCGCCCAGCCCGACGGGGCGCTCCCCCTCGTCCGCTTCCCCGACGGGTCGGTCCTCTCGGCCCCGACCGACACCCAGCTCGCCCAGCGTCTGGGCCTGGCCACCACCGCCTCCCGCCCGCACTACGAGTGCGTCATCGTCGGCGCGGGCCCGGCGGGCCTGGCGGCGGGCGTCTACTCGGCCTCGGAGGGCCTGTCCACCCTCATGCTGGACTCCCGGGCCCCGGGCGGCCAGGCGGGCACCTCCAGCCTGATCGAGAACTACCTCGGCTTCCCCTCGGGCCTCTCGGGCGGCGACCTGACCCGCCGGGCCACCATCCAGGCCTCCCGGTTCGGCGCCGAGATCCTGCACCCCGTGGAGGTGGTCTCGCTGACCCGGGACGACCCGGCCAAGATCCTGACCCTGGCGGACGGCACGGAGATCTCCGCCGAGACGGTGCTGCTGGCCACCGGGGTCTCGTACAACCGCCTCGACGCCCCCGGCGCGGACCGCTTCGAGGGAGCCGGCCTCTACTACGGCGCGGCCACCACCGAGAGCTCGGCCTGCATCTCGCAGCACGTGTTCATCGTCGGCGGGGCCAATTCCGCGGGCCAGGCGGCGGTGCACTTCGCCAAGTACGCAGCCCGGGTGACGATCCTGGTCCGCGCGGCCTCCCTGGACGCGAGCATGTCCCGCTACCTGATCGACGAGATCGACCGCACCCCGAACATCGAGGTGAAGGTGCGTACGACGGTGGTCCGCCTCGACGGCGAAGAACACCTCGAACGCCTCACCCTCCACGACGCGGACACGGGCGAGGACACCGAGATCCCGGCTCGCTTCATGTTCACCTTCATCGGCGCCCGCCCGCACACCGACTGGCTCACGGGCGTCGTCGAGCGCGACGAGTACGGCTTCGTCCTCACCGGCTCGGACCTGATCTCGAACGGCGGCGAGCTCCCGGCCGAGTGGAGCCTGGAGCGCGCCCCGTACCCCCTGGAGACGAGCGTCCCCGGGGTCTTCGCGGCGGGCGACGTCCGCGCCCACTCGGTGAAACGGGTCGCCTCGGGGGTCGGCGAGGGCGCGATGGCCGTCTCGCTGATCCACCGCTATCGCTCGATGGGCTGAGAGCGAACGCCGAGAGCCTTGCGATCAAGGTCACAACGGATGCAACGTTGATTACATGATTACAGCCGAACAGAGCGAACAGCTCCGCGCGTGGTTCGCCGAGCGCCTGCCGGTCGACGTCTACGAGTCCCTGGACTCGGTCATCCTCGACCGCGAGGAGATCACGGTCGTCGGCGTCATACCGGCGACCGAATCGGTCAAGGAGTTCCGCGAACGCACCCGCGAACAGCGCATCGAAGTGGCCCGCGAGGCCGAAGAGCTCTACCGCCGGAAGGTGGCCTGGGGCGTGCGGGTGGGTGAGGAGACGACCCTGTTCACCCACCTCGCCGTCCCGGTGATGACCCGCCTGCGCCAGTCCGAACGCCAGGTCCTCGACACCCTGGTCGCCGGCGGCGTGGCCCGCAGCCGGGCCGACGCCCTCGCCTGGTGCGTCCGGCTCGTCGGCCGCAACACGGACGAGTGGCTGACCGAGCTGCGCGACTCCCTGGACAAGGTCCAGCGGGTCCGCGCCCAGGGCCCCGACGTCTCAGAACCCACCGACTCCATGAAGTCCGAGTCCGAATGACGAATCCGCCCCACGGCGGCGCGTGATCGCGTAAGGCTGGCGACGACCTACACCCAGGGAGAGGCACGCACCCATGACCACCACCGTCGAATACATCCGCTACCGGATCGCATTGGACGACCAGTCGGCCTTCGAGGACGCGTACGCCCGGGCCGCCGAGTCCCTGGCGGCCTCGCCCGAGTGCATCGACTACGAGCTGGCCCGCTGCGACGAGGAGAAGGAGCGCTACATCCTCCGGATCCGCTGGACCTCGATCGAGGACCACCTGGGCGGGTTCCGCAAGGGCGAGCACTTCCCGGCCTTCTTCAACGCGATCCGTCCGTACGTGACGGCCATCGAGGAGATGCAGCACTACCTCGTGACGGGCGTCGTCGGCACGGGAAAGGCCGCCGGACAGCGATGAGCACCACACCCACCATCTACGAGTGGATGGGCGGAGCGGAGGCGATGAACCGCCTCACGGACGCCTTCTACACCCACGCCCTGCAGGACGAGATCCTGGCCCCGGTCTTCGCCGGCATGGACTCGGAACACCCGCAGCACGTCGCGGTCTGGCTGTCGGAGGTCTTCGGCGGCCCCGCGGACTACACCGCCCACCACGGCGGCCACCAGCACATGGCCACCAAGCACCTGGGCCGGGCGATCACCGAGCAGCAGCGCCGCCGCTGGGTGGACCTGCTGATGGACACGGCCGACGAGGTCGGCCTCCCGACGGACCCGGAGTTCCGGGGGGTGTTCGCCTACTACATCGAGTGGGGCACCCGCATGGCCCTGATCTACTCGGGCCCCAACCCACCCCCGGTCGACGCGGCCAAGATCCCGGTCTGGTCCTGGGGCCAAACCCCACCCTGGATCCCGAACCCCCCGAAGGACTGAGCCAATGGGGGCAGGCCTCGGGCTTGCCCCCTCAACCAGCTACACCCGGCCCCGCCGGCACCCTTTCAGCCCCGCCGGCACCACCCCAGCCCCGCCGGCGCTTGAGGCGCTCCTTCAGCCCCGCCGGCGCTTGAGGCGCTCCTTCAGCCCCGCCGGCGCTTGAGGCGCTCTTTCAGCCTCGCCGGCGTTTGAGGCGCGGGGTCCGGGGCGGAGCCCCGTCAACCGGCCCGGGCCCCGCCTCGGCTTCGGCTTCGGCTTGGGCCAGCACCACCACCAGCCCCGGCCCACCTCCAGGCTCCGGCTCCGGCTCCCGCCAGAAATCCACGGCCTCCTCCAGCACCTCGACCAGCGTCTCCCACTCGCCCGGCCGGGCATCGGCATACCCACGCCAAGAGGTGACGGCCAACAGCCGCCCCCCGCCGGGAGGCGACGGCAGCCACGACAGGTCCCGCAGCGCGTCGGCCAAGGCGTCCCAGTTCCCGCCGACCCACTCCGGCAGCCGCAAGGCATCCCCGCACCGCCGCATCAGCTCGGCCTTGTCCCGCACCCCGCCCAGGTCCAGGCGTACGGTCGTCCAGCCCGCAGCTTCGGCGGCTTCGAGCGCCGGGGCGAGCGGCTGCGGGTCCAGGCTCATCGGAGAACCGCCTTGAAGGTGTCGTAGTGGTCGTCCGTGTAGAAGAACTCCCCACCCTCACCCGTCACGATCCGCCGGGCTCCGCGATCACGCTCTCCCGGCGTCCGCACGGTGTACTCGTGGTAGTAGCCACGTTTCTGCTGGGGCAGGACCTTCTCGAAGTTCCCGAAGACCGTGCCGTCCTGCCGGTAGGGGTACGGCCCGCCCTTGTCGATCAGCGCGAGCACGTCACGGGCCTGCTGCGGCAGCCCGTCGGCCCGTACGGTGGCCATCCCCTTCGCCCACTCCGGGACGGCGGAGGCACTCGCACTGGCGGCGGCAGGTACGGGTTTCGACCCGCCACAACCCACCGCACCGACCAGCGCGGCACAAAGGAACAAGCCCCCCAGCAAACGCAGCAACGATCGGGGCACGTTCCGAAAGATCATGCACCGATCGTGCCAAATATCCGATTCGCTCGCGAATCGCCCGGTGGCCTCAGAGCGCGGCCATCTTGGTGTAGGGACTCAGGATTCGCTTCTGAACCGAACCGAAGTCGACGAGTACGGCGATCCCCTCCTCGATTCCGACGACACGGCCGAGGCCGTGCTCGTCGTGGGTAACCCGGTCGCCGACGTTGAACTGCCGGATGGGCTGCTCCACGGGGGCCTTGAACGGGCTGGACGGCAAATGGCGGCGAGGTACTGCTGACTTTGTCATTGGAACCAGTATGCGCCCCGCAGGCCGCCGCGCGGTCCGCCGTTCGGATCTCAATTCCAGCACCATCCGCACCGACGGCGGCAGCGGCGGCCGCCACGGCCCGTCATGCCCGGTCAGACCGCATCAGTCGTCCGGGTCGGCCCGGTCCAACGCCGGCCGCAGTCCTGGGGCCGACTCGGTGAGGAGGTAGTCGGCGACCGCCGTGTCGGTGACGAGACTGGTCACCAGCCCCGACCTCAGCACCGCCCCGATCGCGGAGGCCTTGCGCAGCCCGCCCGCGATCGCCACGACCTCGGGAATCCGCCGCAGCCGGTCCGCCTCCACGGTGATGCACCGCTCGCCGAGGTCCCGGCCCACACGACGCCCCTCGGAGTCGAACAGGTGCGCGGACATCTCGGCCGCCACACCCAGCGAGGCGTAGTGCTCCCGCTCCTCGTCGGTCAGCATGTCGTGCACCGTCGAGATGCCCGGCTCCCACGAGCCGATCGACACGGCCGCGACCGTCACCTTGTCGAAGTACTCGAAGGCGCGCGCGATCCCCGTCTGGCTGCGCAGCGCGGCCGCGGTCGCGGGATCGGGCAGCAGCATCGGCGCGTAGATCGGGTGCGCGTCACCGCCCGAGACCTGGGCGGCCCGGCGTACGGCCTCGACCGAACCGCGCTCGGCCGTCCCCGCGTCGTACACGCCGGTCAGCTGCACCACGGTGCACTGGGGCAGCCGGTGCAGGGAGGCGGCCATGTGAATGGTCGACCGCCCCCACGCCAGGCCCAGTACGTCGCCTTCGTTGACGAGCTCGCCCAGCAGATCGGCGGCGACCGCGCCCAGGTTCTCCGGGTCGGGCGCGTCCTCGGTGGCGTCGGCCGGCGACTCCACGACGACGGCGTGCCGGAGCCCGTACCGGGCCCTGAGCGCGTCCGACCGCTCGGCATCGAGCTCGGCCGGTACCCGGATCTCGATCCGTACGAGGTCACGTTCGAGGGCGGTCTCCAGGACCCGGGCCACCTTGAAGCGGCTCACGCCGAACTCCTCGGCGATCTGGATCTTGGACTTGCCCTCGAGGTAGAAGCGGCGCGCCATGGCCGCCGCCTGCACCAGCTCCGCGGGTCCCATCCGCAGGGCTGACCGTCCCGCCGACATTGCAGACACCGCGTTCTCCTCACTGCTGTTCACACTCTCGACTCGCCGTTCATCCTGTCAGATCCGACGGCCGTTGATCAGCCTGGACAGCTCCCGTTCACCGAGCTGTTCATCAACCCTTGGTTCAGTGGTCGCAAGCCCACGGCGCGGCTGCGATCGCCGCACCCGCCTGCTCACGCAGCGTGCGCACGGCGGCGGCGGGATCGACCGCTCCGTAGACCGCGCTGCCCGCCACGAAGACGTCCGCGCCGGCCTCGGCACAGCGTTCGATGGTCGAGGCGGAGACCCCGCCGTCGACCTGGAGCCACAGCTCCAGACCGTGCTTGGCGATCAGCTCCCGGGTACGGCGGATCTTCGGGAGCATGATGTCGAGAAAGGGCTGGCCGCCGAAGCCGGGCTCGACCGTCATGATCAGCAGCATGTCGAGCTCGGGAAGGATGTCCTCGTACTGTTCGATCGGCGTCGCGGGCTTGAGCGCCATCGAGGCGCGCGCCCCCTTGGCCCGGATCTCCCGCGCGAGCCGCACGGGCGCGGCGGCGGCCTCGGCGTGGAAGGTGACCGAGCCCGCGCCGGCCTCCACGTACTGGGGGGCCCAGCGGTCCGGGTTCTCGATCATCAGGTGGAGATCCAGCGGGATGTCGGTGGCCCTGCTCAGGGATTCCACGATCGGCATACCGAGGGTCAGGTTCGGGACGAAGTGGTTGTCCATGACATCGACATGCAGCCAGTCGGCCCCCTCGACGGCCTTCGCCTCCTCGGCGAGTCGGGCGAAGTCGGCGGACAGGATGCTGGGATAAATCTGAGCGGCCATGCCCCAAGCCTGCCATGCCCCCACCGGGTTCCGGCCACGACCCCGCAAGTCGCCCCACGCGGGACTGGACGGCGCCCCCGGCCGCGGTACAGCCGGGACTGGGTGGTGCGTCGGGGGCTCCGGGGGACGGGATCCGGCCGGGCGGAATCAGGGATGTGTATGGGGGTTTCCCGTCAGTCCCATCGTCCCTCCGTGTCGGGCCGGTCCCTCAAGGGCGCTCCTTCGTCGCGTCGCTTCGCGATGGCCTTCGGCCACCCTTGACCGACCGACCCGCCCCGGAGAAACGAAAGACTGCCGGGAAACCCCCAAAGGAATGGGCCGGGCACTCAAGGATCAGGACGGGGCGATCAGTGATGCGCGGGGCGTCCCGGTGAGCACGGCCGAGAGACGGGGCCCATCACAGACCAGGGCCCGTGTCGGTGGAAGCGCGTCCAATCGCTACGCGCCCCTCATCTCTCAGCGTCCGACGACCGCCCCTGGCTGGACATAGGCCGCCCACGACCCTGGTCCCACGCTCGATATGCGACCGACGACCGCCTGTGGCCGGCCGTAGGCCGCCTCGGACCGCTACGGGCTTCTCCATGACCGCGACGGGCGCCCGTCACTCGCTGATGAGAGCCGCCGGGAGGGGCGGAAGGCTGAAAGCTCGGCTATCCCGTCGTGGAGCCGGGTCAGCGCAAGCATCACTCCACAGGCTCGCGTCCAAACAGGGGCAATCGGGGCAATCTGTCGACCTCTTGGGCCGCCCACCAGCGCTGACCCGCATCCACGACGAAATAGCCGCAGTCCCATGCCTTTCCGCCCCGGTCAGCCGTCGGACGCCTTCCGCGAGAAGCGCCCAAGGGTCGAGGGCGGCCGATGGCCGACCGCCGGACGCATGTCGAGCGCCGCACCGATCCCTTGGGCGGCTTATGAACAGCCATAGACGGTCGCCGGACGCCGTGGGTGGGAAACAGCTGAGGTCGTGGGCGGCCTATGTCCAGCCCAGGACGGTGTGGAGACGCCGAGAGACGAGGAGCGCGTAGCGATTGGACGCGCTTCCACCGACACGGCAGGTGGCTGTCATGGGCCCCGCCTCTCGGTCGTGCCGGCCGAGATCTCCCCGCGCATCTCTGGCCGCCCCGTCCCTGAAAGTGTCGGCCGGCCCGTTCCTTTGGGGGCTTCCCGGCAGTCTTTCGTTTCTCCGGGGCGGGTCGGTCGGTCAAGGGTGGAGCGCAGCGACATCGCGAAGCGACGCGACGTAGGAGCGCCCTTGAGGGACCGGCCCGACACGGAGGGACGATGGGACTGACGGGAAACCCCCATACACATCCCTGATACCGATCGAGAGGCTCCCGACTACCGAAGCCCCCGCCCGCCCCACCCGGTACCCGGTACCCCGCCCGGCTACGCCGTCCGCCTCAGCAGCGCCAGGTACATCGCGTCCGTGCCGTGCAGGTGGGGCCACAGCTGGACGTCCGGGCCGTCGCCCAGGGCCGGGACGCCCGACATGAAGGGGCGTGCGTCGATCAGTTCCGCGGACACCGGGGACTGGCCCGCGCCGCGGCCCTTCAGGACGTCGTCCACGACGACCCGGGTCTCCGCCAGGTGCGGCGAGCACGTCGCGTAGCCGACGATGCCGCCCACCCGCACCGCCGAGAGCGCCTCGCGCAGCAGCCCGCGCTGGAGCGGCGCGAAGCCCTCCAGGTCCTCCGGGCGGCGGCGCCAGCGGGCCTCCGGGCGGCGGCGCAGCGCGCCCAGGCCCGAGCAGGGGACGTCCATCAGGACGCGGTCGAAGGAGCCCGGCAGCCAGGCCGGGCGGGTGCCGTCGGCCGCGATGACCTGGTACGGGCCGGGGTTGCCCGCGAGCGAGCGCTCCACGAGCCGGGCCCGGTGCGGCTGCTTCTCGGAGGCCAGCAGGAACGCCCCGCGCTGCGCCGCGAGCGCCGCGAGCAGCGCCGCCTTGCCGCCCGGGCCCGCACAGCCGTCGAGCCACCGCTCGTCGCGGCCCTCGACCGGTGCGGCCGCGAGGGCCATGGCCACCAGCTGGCTGCCCTCGTCCTGCACGCCGGCGCGGCCGTCGCGGACCGCCTCCAGCGCGCCCGGTTCGCCGCCCTCGGCCATCCGGACGGCGTACGGCGACCAGCGGCCCGGGAGTGCCGAGTCCTCGCCGACGGCCTCCAGCAGTTCCTCCGGCGTGGACCGGCCCGGGCGGGCCACCAGGGTCACCTCGGGCCGTTCGTTGTCGGCCTCCAGCAGGTCCTCGATGCCCGCGCGCCCGCCGCCCAGCGAGTCCCACAGGGCGCTGACGACCCACCTGGGGTGCGAGTGGTACACGGCGAGGTGTTCCTCGGCGTCGTCCTCGTAGGGCGGGGCGACGCGCTCCAGCCAGCCGTCCAGGTCGTGCGCGGCGATCTTCCGCAGGACGGCGTTCACGAACTTTGCGCGTCCGTCCCCAAGCACCACCCGGGCCAGTTCCACGCTCGCCGAGACCGCCGCGTGCGTGGGGATGCGGGTGCCGAGCAGCTGGTGGGCGCCGAGCGAGAGCACGTCCAGCACCGGCGGGTCGACCTCGCGCAGCGGGCGGTCGATGCACGCCTTGATGACGGCGTCGTAGGTGCCCTGGCGGCGGAGTGTCCCGTAGACCAGCTCGGTGGCCAGTGCCGCGTCGCGCGCCTGGAAGGACTCGTCCTGGCGGGCCTTCTTGAGCAGCGGCGGCAGCACGAGGTTGGCGTAGGCGTCGCGCTCGTCCACCGCCCGGAGCACCTCGAAGGCCAGCATCCGGACGGGGTCCTTCTGGGGCCGGCGGTAGGGCTTGGCCTGCTTGCCGCCCGCGCCTGCGGGGGCAGGCTTGCGTCGGGGCTGACGGGGCTGTTCGCTCACGTGAAAGGTGCTCCGGGGTTACGAGTGCTACGAGTGCTACAGGTGGTACGAGTGGTGCCGGTCCAGCCGGTCCAGCCGGTCCGGCCCGTGGTGCGCGTACCGCGCGTCATCCGTGGGGACGTCCGCGCTCGGGCGCCGTCCCCACCGATCAGCCTACGTCGGCTCCGCCGAGCCGCTCGCCGGGAGCGATCCGCACCCCGCGCGCCCAGTCGGCGGCCCGCATCGGCTTCTTGCCCTGCGGCTGCACCCACAGCAGCTCCACGGCGTGCGAGCCGGTGCCGGCGTACACGTTGTTCTTGGCGGGGGCCAGCTCGCCCGGTTCCAGGTCCGTGCGGTCGGGCACCAGGCCCAGCGAGATCAGCTTGAGGCGTTCGCCTCGGAAGACGGTCCACGCGCCCGGGGCGGGCGTGCAGCCGCGCACCACGCGGTCGGCGCGCATCGCGGGAGCGGTCCAGTCGATCCGGGCGTCCTCCACGGTGATCTTGGGCGCGTGGGAGATCCCGTCGTGGGGCTGTTCGACGGCGCGCAGGGTGCCGTCCTCGATGCCGTCCATGGTGGCGGCGAGCAGTCCCGACCCGGCGAAGGCGAGCCGGGTGAGCAGGTCGCCGCTGGTGTCGGTGGGCCGGATCTCCTCGGTGAGGATGCCGTAGACCGGGCCGGTGTCCAGGCCTTCCTCGATGCGGAAGGTGGAGGCGCCGGTGACCTGGTCCCCCGCGATGATCGACTGCTGGACGGGCGCGGCTCCGCGCCATGCGGGCAGCAGCGAGAAGTGCAGGTTGACCCAGCCGTGCCGGGGGATGTCGAGGGCGCTCTTGGGGATCAGTGCGCCGTAGGCGACGACCGGGCAGCAGTCCGGGTCGATCTCGCGCAGCCGGGCCTGGAAGTCGGGGTCGCGGGGGCGGACGGGCTTGAGCACCTCGATGCCCGCTTCCTCGGCGCGTTCGGCGACCGGGCTGGCGACGAGGCGGCGGCCGCGGCCGGCCGGTGCGTCGGGCCGGGTGATGACGGCGGCGACCTCGTGCCGCCCGGAGGCGATCAGGGCGTCCAGGGCGGGTACGGCGACCTCGGGGGTGCCTGCGAAGACGAGCTTCACTGGGGGACTACCTCGCTATCTCGGCTGTCAGCAGCGCACCAGTCTATGGGGCGCGGGTCGGGCCGCCCACCTGTGGTGTTGAGGGGGCGTACGCACATGCGCGCGCCCTTCGCATATGCCGACACGCCCCCACAGCGTGACCTGGGCGACGGGTGGCGCGTTGTCAAGAGAGATTGACCGAAACGGGCCGCGCGTGAACGGTGTCTGCGGCCCGATCCGCCCTTCAGCACCGGTTCGAGAGGCTTCTTCATGGCCGACCACGCCACCCACGACGCTCAAGCCCGGGCCAGCCTGCACCTCCTGGTACGGGACATCGAGCGGGTTCGCCGGCAGGTGGATGCCCTGCGTACGCTCACCGCCCAGCTCGGCAACGTGTACCGCCCGCGCCGATCGGGTCCCTCCACCGGCTTCGTCGTCTACGGCCGGGCGCCCGCGCCGACCGTCCGCCTCGCGCAGGAGCTGCGGGACAGCGTCGAGACGCTGGTCACCGCGGCGGTGGACTTCGACCGCTCGCTCGGTTTCTCGTGGGACGCGGTCGGTTCGGCGCTCGGTGTCACCAAGCAGGCCGTGCACCGCCGCTACGGGGCCCGGCGGGCGCAGTCCGCCGAGTCCGCGGAGCCGCCGGCCGAGGGGACGACCACCCGGACCCTGGGGCCGCTGCCGACCGTCCCGGCGGCCCGCTCGATGCCGCCGCAGCCTGTGCGCGAGGAGGCCCAGGCGGCCGCCGCCGGGGGTGTTCCCGGGCGGGGGCTGACGGAGGCGCCCCGCTCCCCCGCCTTCCCCGGTCCGCGTAACGGCTGAGGGCTGTCCTGCCGCCGGGACGCCGACACCCGACGGCCGGCCGTACCGGCTCGCCGCACCTGAGTCCGCCCCCGGTGGGACGACCGTACGGGTCGCCCCACCGGGGGTTTCGGCGTTCGGCGACGGCCTCGTACGTACCGGGTCGGCGCGGCCGCGTCAGCCGATGTCGGGCGGGTCGATCCGGACCCGGACGGCGTCCGCCGCCGGTACCCCCTTGGCCAGCCGGGCCGCCTGCGCCGATTTCAGGGCGGCCGCCAGGGCGGCTCCGCTGCCCGGCGGGACCCGGACCAGTGCCCGCTCCCCCGGGGACGGCTCGCCGCGCCGCCCGGGGAGCGGCACCGGCCCCAGGATCTCCGCGTCGGGCGGCAGCCCGGCTCCGGCCAGGAAGGCCTCCACGGCCTCGCCCCGGCCGGCCACCGCCGCCATCCGGGAGACCGGGGGGAAGCCGAGCTGGGACCGCTCCGCGAGCTCCCGTACGGCATGGCCGACCGGGTCCCACCGCACCAGCGCCTGGACGGGCCGCAGCGTCGGCTCGGCGACCACCACGACCTGGCCGTCGCCCCGGACCAGGGAGGCGGCCGCGATCCACCGCCGCAGCGCGTCCTCGCCGGCCCGCAGGTCGGGCCGGGTCAGCATGGCCCAGCCGTCGAGCAGCAGCGCGGCCGCGTATCCGGCGCCCGCCGCCACCGGTTCGGCGCCCGGGGTGCACACCACCAGCGCGGGCCGGTCCGGCACCTCGTCGAGGACGTGGTCACGTCCGGAGGTCCGTACGGGCACGGCCGGGAAGGCGCGTCCCAGTTCTTCCGCGGTGCGCCGCGCGCCGACCACCTGGGCCCGCAGCCGGAAGGATCCGCATTCCTCGCAGTGCCAGGACGGCTCGCCCCGCCCGCACCACCCGCACCTCAGGTCCCGCTCGTCGGGGGCCTCCAGCGGTCCCGCGCAGACCGTGCAACGGGCGGGGGTGCGGCACCGCTCGCACGCCAGCCGGGGCACGTAGCCCCGCCGCGGTACCTGCACGAGTACGGGCCCGGTCTTCAGCCCTTCCCGTACGGTCTCCCAGGCCAGGCTGGGCAGGCGCGCGGCCCGGGCGGCCTCGTCGCGGGCGAGCAGCTCGTCCCCGACGGTCCGGATCCGGGGCGCGCAGGCCCGTACGGTCTCGCGGTCGGCGATCAGGGGCCTGGCCCAGCCGGACTCGACCAGCTGGGCGGCCTCCACCGTGCAGCTCGTACTGCCCGCGAGGAAGGCGCAGCCGTCGCCCACGGCGCGCAGTTCCAGTACCTCCCGGACGTGCGGGAAGGGGGCGTTGTCGTCGCTGTGGCTGGAGTCGCCGTCGTCCCAGACGGCGACCAGCCCGAGGTCCCGTACAGGTGCGAACATCGCGGCCCGGGTGCCGATGACGGCCCGCACGGAGCCCCGGTGGACCGCCAGCCATTGGCGGTAGCGCTTCTCGGGCCCCGACTCGGCGGTCAGCAGCGCGTGCCGGCCCTCGCCGAGCAGGGCGGTCAGGGCGGCGTCGACACGGGCGACGGTCCGTCCGTCGGGGAGCACGGCGAGGGCCCCGCGCCCGGAGGCGAGGGTGGCGGCCATGGCGCGGGCGAGTTCGTCGGCCCAGCCGGGGCCGGGCAGGGCGGTCCAGACGGCGCGCGGGGCGGCGCCTGTGGCGAGGGCGCGCAGGAAGCCGGGGCCGGCGGTGTATCGCTCCCAGCCGGCGGGCTCGGGGGCGGCGGGTGGCGGCAGGGGTTCCGGTGAGGGCTTGGCCTCGGCCTTGGCGCTCCGCGCGGGCAGGGCGAGCTGGAGCACGTCGGCGAGGCTGCCCGCGTACCGGTCGGCGACGGCCCGGGCGAGGGCGAGCATGCGGGGGCTGAGGACCACCTCGGGCGAGACCACGTGGGCGAGGGCGGCCAGTGCGCCGTCGTAGTCGGACTCGGCGCGGCGCTCGACGATGAAGCCGTCGATGAGGCCGCCGCCCTCGCGGCGGCCGCCGCGCACGTGGTGGGAGCCGGCGCCGAAGCGGACGCGGACGCGGACGCCGGGCTGGGCGGCCTCGGACAGTTCCTCGGGGACGGCGTAGTCCCAGAGCTGGTCGAGGTGGAGCACGCCCTTGTTCACGAGGATCCGGGCGACGGGCAGCTCGGCGGCGAGGGCGGCCCCGCGCCAGGTGCGCGGCTTCGCCTTGGGCGCCTTGGCCTTCGCCTCGGCGACCATGTCCCGGATCAGCGCGAGCTGCTCCGGCGGGCCGCCCGCCTCGGTTTCGCTCTCGCCGTTGTCCCTGCTCACAGCAGCATTCTTACCAAACGCCACCGACAGTGGGCGCCCTCCCGAGATCAGGGCGGGCGGCGGCGGGTGGAACCGTCCTTCAACGCCGGGCGCGCGCCCGGCTCCAGATGAAGCCGTCACCCCGCGCACCGGGAGGGCAGGAGGAGCATAGGCACCTGGCCGACGGCCGATCAACGCAATACGGCCCCGGACCTGTGGGGGGATGCCGTTGGCATCCCTGTGGGGGTCCGGGGCCGTACGTGTCCGCAGTGCGGCGGGGCGTGCTTACAGGCCGGCGGCCGTGCGCAGCGCGTCCACGCGGTCGGTGCGCTCCCAGGTGAAGTCCGGCAGCTCACGGCCGAAGTGGCCGTAGGCGGCGGTCTGGGCGTAGATCGGGCGGAGCAGGTCCAGGTCGCGGATGATCGCGGCCGGGCGCAGGTCGAAGACCTCGCCGATCGCGTCCTCGATCTTCTGGACCTCCACCTTGGCGGTGCCGAAGGTCTCGACGAAGAGACCGACGGGCTCGGCCTTGCCGATGGCGTACGCGACCTGCACCTCGCAGCGCGAGGCGAGACCGGCGGCGACCACGTTCTTGGCGACCCAGCGCATGGCGTAGGCGGCGGAGCGGTCGACCTTCGACGGGTCCTTGCCGGAGAAGGCGCCGCCACCGTGGCGGGCCATGCCGCCGTACGTGTCGATGATGATCTTGCGGCCGGTGAGGCCGGCGTCGCCCATCGGGCCGCCGATCTCGAAGCGGCCGGTCGGGTTCACCAGGAGGCGGTAGCCCTCGGTGTCGAGCTTGATGCCGTCCTCGACGAGCTGGGCCAGGACGTGCTCGACGACGAACTCGCGGATGTCGGGAGCGAGCAGCGAGTCGAGGTCGATGTCCGAGGCGTGCTGCGAGGAGACCACGACGGTGTCCAGGCGCACGGCCTTGTCACCGTCGTACTCGATGGTGACCTGGGTCTTGCCGTCGGGGCGCAGGTACGGGATGGTCCCGTTCTTGCGGACCTCGGAGAGGCGGCGGGACAGCCGGTGCGCGATGTGGATCGGCAGCGGCATGAGCTCGGGGGTCTCGTCGCAGGCGTAGCCGAACATCAGGCCCTGGTCGCCGGCGCCCTGCTTGTCGAGCTCGTCCTCGTCGCCCTCCACGCGCTTCTCGTAGGCGGTGTCGACGCCCTGCGCGATGTCCGGGGACTGGGCGCCGATGGACACCGACACGCCGCAGGAGGCGCCGTCGAAGCCCTTCTTGGAGGAGTCGTAGCCGATCTCGAGGATCTTGTCCCGGACGAGCTGCGCGATCGGCGCGTAGGCCTTCGTCGTCACCTCTCCCGCGATGTGCACGAGACCCGTGGTGATCAAGGTCTCCACGGCGACGCGCGAGGTCGGGTCCTCGGTGAGGAGCGCGTCGAGGATCGTGTCGCTGATCTGGTCAGCGATCTTGTCGGGGTGGCCCTCGGTGACGGACTCCGAGGTGAACAGACGACGGGACACAACGCTCCCTGGGGTTGCAGCGGCTGCTGGCTGATCATTTGGCGGAACCACATCGGGGGCTGCGCCCGATCACGTTCCGGATGCAGTTTATCGGTCGCCACCGTTTCCTGGACCACCGTCTCGCCTTATGGGAGCCGTGTGACCTGCGGCACGGCCATTCTTACGCACGGAAGTGACCTGGAGAAGGGGAAACGGCCCAGGCGCGTCGCGACTAGAGCCGGGCGGCCACCTGGTCCCAAATCACCTCGGCCAGAGCCTCCTTCGGACCATGGGGCACGTGCACCTCAGAGCCATCGGAGGCCAGGATGACCGCTTCATTCTCCTCAGAACCAAAGGTCCGGGCCTCTCCGACCTCGTTCACGACGAGAAGATCACAGCCCTTTCGGGCGAGCTTGGCCCGGCCGTTCGCGAGGACGTCGTCGGTCTCGGCGGCGAATCCGACGACCACCTGACCGGCCCTGGCACGATCGGCCGAGACCTCCGCGAGAACGTCCGGGTTCCGTACGAGCGCCACCGGCGCCGGCTCCTGCCCGTCCTTCTTCTTGATCTTTCCGCTGGCGTATGCGGCGGGCCGGAAGTCGGCCACGGCCGCGGCCATCACCACGGCGTCGGCGTCCGCGGCCGCCTTGAGCACGGCCTCCCGCAGCTGCACGGCCGTCCCCACGCGTACGACGTCCACGCCGGCCGGGTCGGCCAGCGCGGCGTTGGCCGACACCAGGGTGACCCGGGCGCCGCGGGCGACGGCGGTACGGGCGAGGGCGTAGCCCTGCTTGCCGGAGGAGCGGTTGCCGAGGAAGCGGACCGGGTCCAGCGGCTCCCGCGTGCCGCCCGCGCTGATCACCACATGCCGCCCGGTGAGGTCGGGCTCGGCCACCCCGCGGGCCAACACACGTCGGCAGACCTCGTAGATCTCCTCGGGGTCGGGCAGCCGCCCCTTGCCGGTGTCCTTGCCGGTCAGCCGGCCGACGGCGGGCTCGATGACGAGGGCGCCGCGCCGGCGCAGCGTCGCCACGTTCTCCTGGGTGGCGGGGTGCTCCCACATCTCGGTGTGCATGGCCGGGGCGAAGACCACCGGGCAGCGGGCGGTGAGCAGGGTGTTCGTGAGCAGGTCGTCGGCGAGCCCGTGGGCGGCCTTGGCCAGCATGTCGGCCGTGGCGGGGGCGACGACGACGAGGTCGGCGGACTGCCCGATGCGCACGTGCGGCACCTCGTGGACGGATTCCCAGACCTCGGTGGAGGCCGGGTTGCCGGAGAGGGCGGACCAGGTGGCCTCCCCCACGAAGTTCAGGGAGGCCGCCGTGGGCACCACCCGCACGTCGTGGCCGGACTCGGTCAGCCGGCGCAGCAGCTCGCACGCCTTGTAGGCGGCGATCCCGCCGCTGACCCCCAGTACGACCTTCGGCTTGTCCACCACGTACTTCCCTTCGACGGCTGCGACGCGTTCGGCTCTGATCGTCGTCGTACCCACCCATGACACACCACAGGCCCGGCAGATGTTCTGCCGGGCCTGTGATGAAAGGACTTCTGGTGCCTTACTGGGCCGGGGCCTCGATGGCCTCGGAGGTCAGCAGACCCGCGTTGATCTCGCGCAGCGCGATCGAAAGCGGCTTCTCGTGGACGTGGGTGTCCACCAGCGGGCCGACGTACTCGAGCAGGCCCTCACCGAGCTGCGAGTAGTACGCGTTGATCTGACGCGCACGCTTGGCCGCGTAGATCACGAGGCTGTACTTCGAGTCAGTGGCCTCGAGCAGCTCGTCGATCGGCGGGTTGATGATGCCCTCGGGCGCAGTGATGGAAGAGGACACGCTCTACCTTCCGAAGATGGGTGAAAGATTGGGCCGTCCTGGAATCGACCGAATCAAAAACATCGATCAACGATCAGACAACTGCCATCAAGGCTAGCAGCTCACGGGCCACGTCCTCGACGGAGGTGTTGACCAGGGTGGTGTCGAACTCGGATTCGGCAGCGAGTTCGATCTTGGCGGCCGCGAGCCGGCGCTCGATGACCGCCGCCGATTCGGTGCCCCGGCCGGTCAGCCGGCGGACCAGCTCGTCCCAGCTCGGCGGGGCCAGGAAGACCAGCTGGGCGTCGGGCTTGGACTCGCGGACGAGCCGTGCCCCCTGGAGATCGATCTCCAGCAGTACCGGCTCGCCGTTGTCCAGGCGTTCCAGCACCGCGCCGCGGGGGGTGCCGTAGCGGTTGCCCGCGAACTCGGCCCACTCCAGCAGCTCGCCGTTGGCGATCAGCTTGTCGAACTCGTCGTCATTGACGAAGAAGTAGTGGACTCCGTGTCGCTCACCGGGCCGCGGCTTGCGGGTGGTGGCCGACACCGAGAGCCATACCTCGGGGTGAACCTTGCGCATATGCGCGACGACCGTGCTCTTGCCGACCCCTGAAGGGCCGGAGAGCACGGTCAGCCGCGGACGAACCTCTGCTGCCATAGAGCGATTATCCAGGTTCTCAGGACTGCCTGAGAACGCCGGGAGAACTTCAGGCGACGCCTCAGGCGCCGGTGCTGCCGAACTCGCGCTCCAGAGAGGCGATCTGGTTGGAACCGAGACCTCGGACACGCCGGGACTCGGAGATGCCGAGACGCTCCATGATCTGCTTGGCGCGCACCTTGCCCACGCCAGGCAGGGACTCCAGCAGGGCGGAGACCTTCATCTTGCCGATGACGTCGTTCTCCTGGCCCGTCTTGATGACCTCTTGGAGCGAGGCACCGGAGTGCTTGAGTCGATTCTTGACCTCGGCCCGCTCCCGGCGAGCCGCGGCGGCCTTTTCGAGCGCGGCTGCGCGCTGTTCAGGGGTAAGGGGCGGAAGAGCCACGCCTACGTCACCTCGGATGTCGAACTGTCGGATACGGACCGGTGGGCAGCCCGAAGGCACCACACCTGGCGAGCTCCCGAACAGCGATCGAAACGCGTTCGCTGCACGTTCACTCTGGTCGGAGACTAGCGGCCAACAACGCTCCAGTCAGCGAGAACGGACGAAAAGTCCTGGTCAGCCTCCACTGAACCGTACATCACGGACAAAATACCCCGGTTTTGTCCGATGAAGAGCGTTCGAGTTTCGCCAAGAAATGCGGGACGCCCTGCCGCGGAGGTGCGGCAGGGCGTCCCGGGTGACCGATCACGCGGTGACGGCCTCGTGGATCTCGTCGGCGAAGCGCCGCGCCGCGTCGCGCAGGGCGCTCACGTCCGGACCGTGCTTCAGGACCCCCCGAGAGACGTTCGGGACCACGTTGCGCACCGCCTTGCCGAAGACGCCCGGCAGGTCCGCCGCCGTCGCGCCCTGCGCGCCGATGCCGGGGGCCAGCAGCGGCCCGTTGATGTCCAGGTCGAAGGAGGACAGATCGCCCAGCGTGGCACCGACCACCGCGCCGAAGGAGCCCATGGGGGCGGCGTCCGCATTCTCCGCCGCCAGGTGCGCCAGCATCGTCGCGCCGATCGTCCGGCCGTCCTCGCGGACCGCCCGCTGGACCTCGGCGCCCTCCGGGTTCGAGGTCAGCGCCAGGACGAACAGGCCCGCGCCCGACTCCCGGGCCAGGTCGACGGCCGGCTTCAGCGAGCCGTAGCCCAGGTACGGGGAGACCGTCAGCGCGTCCGAGAACAGCGGCGAGGCCGGGTCCAGGAAGGCCGAGGCGTACGCCGCCATGGTCGAGCCGATGTCCCCGCGCTTCGCGTCCATGACGACCAGCGTCCCGGCCGCCCGGGCGTCCGCGACGGCCCGCTCCAGGACGGCCACGCCCTTCGAGCCGAACCGCTCGAAGAAGGCGGCCTGGGGCTTGAAGACCGCCACCGACTCGGCGAGCGCCTCGACGACCGTACGGGAGAACCGCTCCAGGCCCGCGATGTCGTCGTCCAGGCCCCACTGCGCCAGCAGGGCGGCGTGCGGGTCGATGCCGACGCACAGCGGGCCCCGGGAGTCCATCGCCGCGCGCAGGCGGGTGCCGAACGGGGTCACAGTCACTTGGTGGCCTTTCGGGTCTCGGCGCCCACCGCTTCGGCGAGCGTCGCGTACGGGCTGTTGGCCAGGCGCGCGGCGAGGCCCTTGTGGATGGCGCGGGCGTAGAACGGGCCCTCGTAGATGAAGGCGCTGTAGCCCTGGATCAGCGTGGCGCCGGCCAGGATCCGCTGCCAGGCGTCCTCGGCGTTCTCGATGCCGCCGACCCCGACCAGGACCAGGCGGTCCCCCACGCGGGCGTACAGGCGGCGCAGGACCTCCAGCGAGCGCTCCTTGACGGGGGCGCCGGAGAGCCCGCCGGTCTCCTTCACCAGGGACGGGGAGGACTTCAGGCCCAGCCCCTCGCGGGCGATGGTGGTGTTCGTCGCGATGATGCCGTCCAGGCCGAGCTCCAGGGCCAGGTCGGCGACCGCGTCGACGTCCTCGTCCGCGAGGTCGGGGGCGATCTTGACCAGCAGCGGCACCCGGCGGCCGGTCACCGTGCGGTCGGCGGCCTCCCGTACGGCCGTCAGCAGCGGGCGCAGCGACTCGGTGGCCTGGAGGTTGCGCAGGCCCGGGGTGTTCGGCGAGGAGACGTTCACCACGAGGTAGTCGGCGTGCCGGGCGAGGCGCTCGGTGGAGGCGACGTAGTCCCCCACGGCCTCCTCCTCGGGCACGACCTTCGTCTTGCCGATGTTGACGCCGACGACGGTCCGGAAGACCGCCTCACGGGCCGCCAGGCGGGCCGCCACGGCCGCCGAGCCCTCGTTGTTGAAGCCCATGCGGTTGATCAGCGCGCGGTCCGCCACGAGGCGGAAGAGCCGCTTCTTCGGGTTGCCGGGCTGCGGCTCGGCCGTGACCGTGCCGATCTCGATGTGGTCGAAGCCGAGCATCGACATTCCGTCGATGGCGACGGCGTTCTTGTCGAAGCCGGCGGCGAGGCCGAAGGGGCCGTGCATGCGCAGGCCGAGGGCCTCGGTGCGGAGCTCCTCGTAGCGCGGGGCCAGGGCGGCCGCGACGAAGGTGCGCAGCACGGGGGTGCGGGCGGCGAGGCGGATCCAGCGGAAGGCCAGGTAGTGGGCCTGCTCCGGGTCCATCCGCTTGAAGACCAGATTGAAGAATGTTTTGTACATCGTCGGAAAATCCCTCTGCGCTCGTGAAGAGGGGGACACCCGTCGTGAAACCGGTGTCCCCCTCCCCGTGTCCGGGCTGTACGGGCCTGCGTCAGTCGCGGGCTGCGGTCAGGTGCTCCGCGTGCTCCTGGAGGGAGCGGACGCCCACGTCGCCGCGGTTGAGCGCGTCGATGCCCTGGACGGCGGCGGCGAGCGCCTGGACCGTGGTCAGGCAGGGGACGCTGCGGGCCACGGCCGCCGTACGGATCTCGTAGCCGTCGAGGCGGCCGCCGGTGCCGTACGGGGTGTTGACGATCAGGTCGACCTGGCCGTCGTGGATCAGCTGGACGATGGTCTTCTCGCCGTTCGGGCCCTCGCCCTCGCTGAGCTTGCGCACCACGGTGGCGTTGATGCCGTTGCGGCGCAGCACCTCGGCGGTGCCGGAGGTGGCCATCAGCTCGAAGCCGTGGGCGACGAGCTCGCGCGCCGGGAAGATCATCGAGCGCTTGTCGCGGTTGGCCACCGAGATGAAGGCGCGGCCCTTGGTGGGCAGCGGGCCGTAGGCGCCGGCCTGCGACTTGGCGTAGGCGGTGCCGAAGACGGCGTCGATGCCCATGACCTCGCCGGTGGAGCGCATCTCGGGGCCGAGGACGGTGTCCACACCGCGGCCGTGGATGTCGCGGAAGCGCGACCACGGCATGACGGCCTCCTTGACGGAGATCGGCGCGTCGATCGGCAGGGTGCCGCCGTCGCCGGTCTTCGGCAGCAGGCCCTCGGCGCGCAGCTCGGCGATGGTGGTGCCGAGCGAGATGCGGGCGGCGGCCTTCGCGAGCGGGACGGCCGTGGCCTTCGAGGTGAAGGGGACGGTCCGGGAGGCGCGCGGGTTGGCCTCCAGGACGTAGAGGATGTCGCCGGCCATCGCGAACTGGATGTTGATCAGGCCGCGGACGCCGACGCCCTTGGCGATCGCCTCGGTGGAGGCGCGCAGGCGCTTGATGTCGTAGCCGCCGAGGGTGATCGGGGGCAGGGCGCAGGCCGAGTCGCCGGAGTGGATGCCGGCTTCCTCGATGTGCTCCATGACGCCGCCGAGGTAGAGCTCGTGGCCGTCGTAGAGGGCGTCGACGTCGATCTCGATCGCGTCGTCGAGGAAGCGGTCGACCAGCACGGGGCGGGTCGGGGAGATCTCGGTGGACTCGGCGATGTACGACTCGAGGCGGGCCTCGTCGTAGACGATCTCCATGCCGCGGCCGCCGAGCACGTAGGACGGGCGGACCAGGACCGGGTAGCCGATCTCGTCGGCGATCGCCTTCGCACCCGCGAAGGTGGTGGCGGTGCCGTGCTTGGGAGCCGGCAGGCCGGCGTCGGCGAGGACCTGGCCGAAGGCGCCGCGGTCCTCGGCGGCGTGGATGGCCTCCGGGGAGGTGCCGACGACGGGGACGCCGTTGTCCTTGAGGGCCTGGGCGAGGCCGAGGGGGGTCTGGCCGCCGAGCTGGACGACGACACCGGCGATGGGGCCGGCCAGCGACTCGGCGTGGACGATCTCCAGCACGTCCTCGAGCGTCAGCGGCTCGAAGTACAGGCGGTCGGAGGTGTCGTAGTCGGTGGAGACGGTCTCCGGGTTGCAGTTGACCATCACGGTCTCGTAGCCGGCGTCGCTGAGGGCGAAGGAGGCGTGGACGCAGGAGTAGTCGAACTCGATGCCCTGGCCGATGCGGTTCGGGCCGGAGCCCAGGATGATCACCGCGGGCTTGGTGCGGGGCGCGACCTCGGACTCCTCGTCGTACGAGGAGTAGAAGTACGGGGTCTTCGCGGCGAACTCGGCGGCGCAGGTGTCGACCGTCTTGTAGACCGGGCGGACACCGAGGGCGTGGCGGACCTCGCGGACGACGTCCTCGCGCAGGCCGCGGATCTCGGCGATCTGGGCGTCGGAGAAGCCGTGGCGCTTGGCCTCGGCGAGCAGCTCGGGGCCGAGCTTCTCGGCGGCGGTCAGCTCGTCCGCGATCTCCTTGATGAGGAAGAGCTGGTCGACGAACCAGGGGTCGATCTTCGTGAACTCGAAGACCTCTTCCTGGGTGGCGCCGGCGCGGATGGCCTGCATGACGGTGTTGATGCGGCCGTCGGTCGGGCGGACCGCGGTGCGCAGCAGCTCGTCCTTGTCGCCGGTGGGGCCGACGAAGGTGAACTGCGAGCCCTTCTTCTCCAGGGAGCGCAGGGCCTTCTGGAGGGCCTCGGTGAAGTTGCGGCCGATGGCCATGGCCTCGCCGACCGACTTCATGGTGGTGGTGAGGGTGGCGTCGGCCAGCGGGAACTTCTCGAAGGCGAAGCGCGGGGCCTTGACGACGACGTAGTCGAGGGACGGCTCGAAGGAGGCCGGGGTCTTCTCGGTGATGTCGTTGGGGACCTCGTCGAGCGTGTAGCCGATGGCCAGCTTGGCGGCGATCTTGGCGATCGGGAAGCCGGTGGCCTTCGACGCAAGCGCCGAGGAGCGGGAGACGCGCGGGTTCATCTCGATGACGATGACGCGGCCGTCGGCCGGGTCGATCGCGAACTGGATGTTGCAGCCGCCGGTGTCGACGCCGACCTCGCGGATGATCGCGATGCCGATGTCGCGCAGCCGCTGGTACTCGCGGTCGGTCAGGGTCATCGCCGGGGCGACGGTGATGGAGTCGCCGGTGTGGACGCCCATCGGGTCGAAGTTCTCGATGGAGCAGACGACGACCACGTTGTCCTTGGTGTCGCGCATCAGCTCCAGCTCGTACTCCTTCCAGCCGAGGATGGACTCCTCCAGGAGCACCTCGGTGGTCGGGGAGAGCGTGAGGCCCTGGCCGGCGATGCGGCGCAGCTCGTCCTCGTCGTGGGCGAAGCCGGAGCCGGCGCCGCCCATGGTGAAGGAGGGGCGGACGACGACGGGGTAGCCGCCGAGGGTCTCGACGCCCTTGATGACGTCGTCCATCGAGTGGCAGATGACCGAGCGGGCGGACTCGCCGTATCCGATCTTGGCCTTGACGGCCTCGACGACGCCCTTGAAGAGGTCGCGGTCCTCGCCCTTGTTGATGGCCTCCACGTTGGCGCCGATGAGCTCGACGCCGTACTTCTCCAGCACACCCTGCTCGTGCATGGAGATCGCGGTGTTGAGCGCGGTCTGGCCGCCGAGGGTCGGGAGCAGCGCGTCGGGGCGCTCCTTGGCGATGATCTTCTCGACGAACTCGGGGGTGATCGGCTCGACGTACGTGGCGTCGGCGATCTCCGGGTCGGTCATGATCGTCGCGGGGTTGGAGTTCACCAGGATGACCCGCAGGCCCTCGGCCTTGAGGATGCGGCAGGCCTGGGTGCCGGAGTAGTCGAACTCGGCGGCCTGTCCGATGACGATCGGGCCGGAGCCGATGACCAGGACGGACTGGATATCGGTGCGCTTAGGCACGCTCGGCCTCCATCAGGGCGGTTTCCATCAAAGACGTGAAACGGTCGAAGAGGTACGCGGCGTCGTGCGGGCCGGCGGCAGCCTCGGGGTGGTACTGGACGGAGAAGGCCGGCTGGTCGAGCAGCTGGAGGCCTTCCACGACGTTGTCGTTCAGGCAGACGTGGGAGACCTCGGCGCGGCCGTAGGCGGTCTCCGAGACCTTGTCGAGGGGCGCGTCGACGGCGAAGCCGTGGTTGTGCGCGGTGATCTCGACCTTGCCGGTGGTGCGGTCCTGCACCGGCTGGTTGATGCCGCGGTGGCCGTACTTCAGCTTGTAGGTGCCGAAGCCGAGCGCGCGGCCCAGGATCTGGTTGCCGAAGCAGATGCCGAAGAGCGGGGTCTTGCGGGCGAGGACGCCCTGCATGACGGCGACCGCGTGGTCGGCGGTCGCCGGGTCGCCCGGGCCGTTGGAGAAGAACACGCCGTCGGGGTTCACCGCGTAGACGTCCTCGACGGTGGCGGTGGCGGGCAGCACGTGCACCTCGATGCCGCGCTCGGCCATCCGGTGCGGGGTCATGCCCTTGATGCCGAGGTCGACGGCGGCGACGGTGAAGCGCTTCTCGCCGATCGCGGGGACCACGTACGTCTCCTTGGTGGCAACCTCGGCAGAGAGGTTCGCCCCCTTCATCTGCGGCTGCGCCTGGACCTTGGCCAGCAGGGCCTCGTCGCGGATGCCGACCCAGGCCTCGCCCGAGAAGATGCCGACGCGCATGGCGCCGCGCTCGCGCAGGTGGCGGGTCAGGGCGCGGGTGTCGATGCCGGAGATGCCGACGACGCCCTGCTTGACGAGCTCCTCGTCCAGCGAGCGCCGGGAGCGCCAGTTGGAGGGGACGCGGGCGGGGTCGCGTACGACGTAGCCGGCGACCCAGATGCGGGAGGACTCGGGGTCCTCGTCGTTGACGCCGGTGTTGCCCACGTGCGGGGCGGTCATCACGACGACCTGCCGGTGGTACGACGGGTCGGTGAGGGTCTCCTGGTAGCCGGTCATGCCCGTGGAGAACACGGCCTCGCCGAAGGTCTCCCCCACAGCGCCGTAGGCGCGGCCGCGGAAGATCCGACCGTCCTCCAGGACGAGTACGGCGGGAGCTTTGGCTGCTCCCCTGGTGGAGGTCGTCATCGTTCGGCGCCTTCCGTCGTGATGGATGAGTTCATGAGATTGATGGCTTCGACCCAGGCGGCGTGTTCGGCCGCGCGGTCGGAGCGGAATCCGGAGTCGATCAGCTTGTCGCCGTGCGCCCAGGTGACGACGAGGAGACCGCCCTCGGTGAGTACCTTGCCCGCGATTCCCTTGTCGAGGCGGGCGCCGCGCAGCTGCGCGGCCGGTACGAAGAAGTCGCCCGCACCCGGTCGGACCACGTCGAGGCCCGCGTCGGTGAGCGTGAGCTCGACCCGGCTGCGCAGGCCCAGACCGTGGGCGACGATCCGGTCGAGCCACTGCCCGGCGGTGGTGGACCCGTGGTAGCGGCCGGTCAGGGCCAGCCGGTGCTCGGGAAGACCGTCGGGTGCGGCGGGCAGCTCCGGCAGATCGTTCTGCAGAGCGCCGCGCCATTTCCAGCCCTGCCGCATCAGCCAGTAGACGAACGCGACGAAGACGGCCAGGCCGATCACCCACGCCATGCGGGCACCGAAGCTGGTCACCTCCGCCGACTGTCGTTCGGCAGCCTCGGCGGCCAGTTGGATTACTGCAGGTGTCACGCCAGTTTCCCGTCCACGACCGTTGCCCGGCCCCGCAGGAAGGTATGAGTGACGCGCCCCGGCAGCTCACGGCCCTCGTAAGGCGTGTTGCGGCTGCGGGAGGCGAAGTGTGCGGGGTCCACGACACCACGGTACGAGGTATCGACCAAGGTCAGGTTCGCGGGTTCACCTGCCGAGACGGGACGGCCGTGGTTCTCCAGGCTGCCGATGCGCGCCGGAGCGAAGCTCATCCGCTCGGCGACGCCCGCCCAGTCGAGCAGTCCGGTCTCGACCATCGTCTGCTGGACGACGGAGAGCGCGGTCTCCAGACCGACCATGCCCATGGCGGCGGCGGCCCACTCGCAGTCCTTGTCCTCGTGCGGGTGCGGGGCGTGGTCGGTGGCGACGATGTCGATCGTGCCGTCGGCGAGCGCCTCGCGCAGGGCCAGCACGTCGCGCTCGGTGCGCAGCGGCGGGTTGACCTTGTAGACCGCGTTGTACGAGCGCACGAGCTCCTCGGTGAGGAGGAGGTGGTGGGGGGTGACCTCGGCGGTGACGTCGATGCCGCGGGACTTGGCCCAGCGGACGATCTCGACGGATCCGGCGGTGGAAAGGTGGCAGATGTGGACGCGGGAGCCGACGTGCTCGGCGAGCAGGACGTCGCGGGCGATGATCGACTCCTCGGCGACGGCCGGCCAGCCGCCGAGACCGAGTTCCGCGGAGACGATGCCCTCGTTCATCTGGGCGCCCTCGGTGAGGCGGGGCTCCTGGGCGTGCTGGGCGACGACTCCGCCGAAGGCCTTCACGTACTCCAGGGCGCGGCGCATGATCACGGCGTCGTCCACGCACTTGCCGTCGTCGGAGAAGACGGTGACGCGGGCGGCGGACTCGTGCATGGCGCCGAGCTCGGAGAGCTGCTTGCCCTCCAGGCCGACGGTGACGGCGCCGATGGGCTGCACGTCGCAGTAGCCGGACTCCTTGCCCAGGCGCCAGACCTGCTCGACGACGCCGGCCGTGTCGGCGACCGGGAAGGTGTTCGCCATGGCGAACACGGCGGTGTAGCCGCCGGAGGCGGCGGCGCGGGTGCCGGTGAGGACGGTCTCGGAGTCCTCGCGGCCGGGCTCGCGCAGGTGGGTGTGCAGGTCGACGAGGCCGGGGAGGAGGATCTGGCCCTCGGCCTCGATGACGGTCGCGCCCTCGGCGGAGAGGTTCTGGCCGACCTCGGCGATGGTCTCGCCGTCGATCAGGACGTCCTGCGCCTCGCCGCCGAGTACCTTCGCGCCACGGATAAGGATCTTGCTCATGGTTACTTGCTCTCCTCGGTACGGGCGGTGGTGACGGCGGGCTCGGAGCCTCCGAGCAGCAGGTACAGGACGGCCATCCGGGTGGAGACGCCGTTGGCGACCTGCTCGACGGCCGTGCAGCGGTCGGAGTCGGCGACCTGGGCGGTGATCTCCATGCCGCGGTTCATCGGGCCGGGGTGCATCACGATGGCGTGCTCGGGCATCTTCGCCATGCGGTCGCCGTCGAGGCCGTACCGGCGGGAGTACTCGCGCTCGGTCGGGAAGAAGGCGGCGTTCATGCGTTCGCGCTGCACACGCAGCATCATCACCGCATCGGACTTCGGCAGCACCTCGTCGAGGTTGTACGAGACCTCGCAGGGCCAGGTCTCGACGCCGATCGGGACGAGCGTGGGCGGGGCCACCAGGGTGACCTCGGCGCCGAGGGTGTGCAGCAGGTGGACGTTGGAGCGGGCCACGCGGCTGTGCAGGATGTCGCCGACGATGGTGATGCGCCGGCCGCCGAGGTCCTTGCCGAGGCCGGCGTCGCGGCCGACCAGGCGGCGGCGCATGGTGAAGGCGTCCAGCAGGGCCTGGGTGGGGTGCTCGTGGGTGCCGTCGCCGGCGTTGACCACGGCGGAGTCGATCCAGCCGGAGGTCGCGAGCCGGTAGGGGGCGCCGGAGGCGTGGTGGCGGATGACGACCGCGTCGGCGCCCATGGCCTCCAGGGTCAGCGCGGTGTCCTTCAGGGATTCGCCCTTGGAAACGGAGGAACCCTTCGCGGAGAAGTTGATGACGTCGGCCGAGAGCCGCTTGGCGGCCGCCTCGAAGGAGATCCGGGTGCGGGTCGAGTCCTCGAAGAAGAGGTTGACGACGGTGAGGCCGCGCAGGGTGGGCAGCTTCTTGATCGGCCGGTCCGCGACACGGGCCATCTCCTCGGCGGTGTCGAGGATCAGGACGGCGTCGTCGCGCGTGAGGTCGGCGGCCGAGATGAGGTGGCGCTTCATCTGGATGGCTCCGTAGGTCGGGAGGGCAGGCGGACTGACTGCAGGGGTGCGAGCGGGCAGGGCAGGGCTCGGCGCGGGCCCGGTCGGGGCCCGTCACCCGGACGGTCTACTGACCTGCTGCCTGGGCGGTCCGCTGGCCGAGCAGCACGGCGTCACGGCCGTCCTCCTCCTGGAGCTGGACCTTGACGGTCTCCCGCAGCGACGTGGGGAGGTTCTTGCCGACGTAGTCGGCGCGGATCGGCAGTTCGCGGTGGCCTCTGTCGACGAGGACCGCGAGCTGCACGGCGCGGGGGCGGCCGAGGTCGCCGAGGGCGTCGAGGGCGGCGCGGATGGTGCGGCCGGAGAAGAGCACGTCGTCGACGAGGACGACGAGGCGGCCGTCGAGGTCGTCGCCGGGGATCTCGGTGCGACCGATCGCGCGGGCGGGCTTCATCCGCAGGTCGTCGCGGTACATGGTGATGTCGAGGGAGCCGACCGGGATCTTGGTGCCGGTGATCTCTTCGAGCTTGGCGGCCAGCCGGCGGGCGAGGTAGACACCGCGGGTGGGAATGCCGAGGAGCACCACGTCGTCGGCGCCCTTGGCGCGTTCGACGATCTCGTGGGCGATGCGGGTCAGGACCCGCGCGATGTCCTGCGCTTCGAGTACGGGGCGCATGGAATCGGTGTTCTGCTGGGTGTCCATGGAAAGGACCTCCTTCTCCGCCTCACGGGACGGACCTTAAAGGACGTCTGATGTACGCCTCACACGGTACCAGGGAGAGGCCGGTGACTCGGACCGGACCGGGACGGAATGGCTCTCTCAGGACTGCTGGGACGAACACCCAGGGGGCGACGAAGACCATTCGGCTTGACGCATCCAAGTAACGCTGCGTAACCTCACAGTGAGTTACCAGCCGCGCGGCGGAGCCGCACGTAGTTACGTAGTCGCAGTGTCCACCAGTCACAGCGTCACAGCGTCCGGGAGCGTTATGTCCAGCGAATACGCCAAACAGCTCGGGGCCAAGCTCCGCGCCATCCGCACCCAGCAGGGCCTTTCCCTCCACGGTGTCGAGGAGAAGTCCCAGGGCCGGTGGAAGGCCGTCGTGGTCGGTTCCTACGAGCGCGGGGACCGCGCCGTGACCGTCCAGCGTCTCGCCGAGCTGGCGGACTTCTACGGGGTTCCGGTGCAGGAGCTGCTGCCGGGTACGACGCCCGGCGGGGCTGCCGAGCCGCCGCCGAAGCTGCGCCTCGACCTGGAGCGCCTGGCGGGCGTCCCCGCCGAGAAGGCCGGACCGCTGCAGCGGTACGCGGCGACGATCCAGAGCCAGCGGGGCGACTACAACGGCAAGGTGCTGTCGATCCGCCAGGACGACCTGCGCACCCTGGCCGTCATCTACGACCAGTCCCCCTCGGTCCTGACCGAGCAGCTGATCAGCTGGGGCGTGCTGGACGCGGACGCCCGTCGCGCCGTGGCGCACGAGGAACTCTGAGTCCCGGTCTCCGGACCAGCAGAAACGTTTACCGGTGGGCGCCGGACCCTTGCGGGGTCCGGCGCCCACCGGTTTTTGCGTTCCCTCGCCCCTCGCCGCACACGGAAGGGCCCGCAACGCGTACGTTGCGGGCCCTTCCGTATGGCGGTGCCGGCGCCGGTCCGTGCGGTCAGCTCTCGCTGCGCCGCAGGCTCGGCTTCAGGTCCTTGAAGCGGGCCAGCAGCCCGTTCACGAACGAGGGGGACTCGTCCGTCGAGAACTCCTTGGCCAGCTGGACGGCCTCGTCGATGGCCACGGCGTCCGGGGTGTCGTCCACCCAGATCAGCTCGTAGGCACCGAGCCGCAGGATGTTCCGGTCCGCGACCGGCATGCGGTCGAGTTCCCAGTCCACGGCGTAGGTGATGATCAGATCGTCGATGCGGTTCACCTTGTCGGCGTAACCCTCGACGAGATCCATCGTGAAGGCGCTGACCGGCGACTGCCGGTCGTCCGACCGCGCGTGGCGGATCCAGTCCGCGAGGACCTCGCGGACGGGTACGTCGCGCTGGTCCGCCTCGAAGAGGATCTGGAAGGCGCGCTTGCGCGCATTGCTCCGAGCAGCCACGGGTTAGTTGCTCTTCCGGCCGAGGTAGTCGCTGGTGCGGGTGTCGACCTTGACCGTCTCGCCGGTGGTGACGAAGAGCGGGACCTGGATCTCGTAGCCGGTCTCCAGGGTGGCGGGCTTGGTGCCGCCGGTGGAGCGGTCGCCCTGGACGCCCGGGTCGGTGTGCTCGATCTTGAGCTCGACCGCAGCCGGGAGCTCGACGTAGAGCACCTCGCCCTCGTGCTGGGCGACGGAGGCGGTGAAGCCCTCGATCAGGAAGTTGGCGGCGTCGCCCACAGCCTTCTTGTCCACCATCAGCTGGTCGAAGGTGGTCATGTCCATGAAGACGAAGTACTCGCCGTCCATGTAAGAGAACTGCATGTCACGGCGGTCGATGGTGGCCGTCTCGACCTTCGTGCCGGCGTTGAACGTCTTGTCGACGACCTTGCCGGAGAGCACGTGCTTGAGCTTGGTGCGCACGAAGGCCGGGCCCTTGCCGGGCTTGACGTGCTGGAACTCGACGACGGACCAGAGCTGGTCACCGTCGAGCTTGAGCACCATGCCGTTCTTGAGGTCGTTCGTGGAAGCCACGGTTGCGGAATCTCCTGCACTGGAAGACCACGGGTGCGCGCACAGCCCGGCAGAGCCGGCTAGAGCGCGAGCAGCTCCTTGGTCGTAATGGTGAGTAGCTCGGGACCGCCGTCCGCCTCGGGGCGTACGACGAGCGTGTCATCGATCCGGACACCTCCCCGGCCCGGGAGGTGAACCCCCGGTTCGACGGTGACCGGCACGCAAGCGTCCAGTTTACCCATTGCCGTAGGTGCAAGCTGCGGGTCCTCGTCGATTTCGAGGCCCACGCCGTGTCCGGTCGACGGAGCGAGGGCTTCCGCGTGGCCCGCCGAGTCCAGGACGGAGCGTGCGGCATGGTCCACGTCCCGGTACGCGGCCCCGGGCAGCAGGGCCTCGCGCCCGGCCCGCTGGGCGGTGAAGACGAGGTCGTACAGCTCGATCTGCCAGTCGGCGGGGCTGGTGCCGATCACGAAGGTCCGGCCGATCTCGCACCGGTAGCCACGGTAGTTGGCGCCCAGGCAGACCGTGAGGAAGTCGCTCTCCTCCACCCTGCGGTCGGAGGGCCGGTGCCGGGAGCGGCCGGAGTGCGGGCCGGTGCCGACGGAGGTCGGGAAGGCGGGGCCGTCCGCCCCGTGGTCGACGAGCCGCCGCTCCAGCTCCAGGGCGAGGTGCCGTTCGGTGCGCCCGACGAGGATGGACTCCAGCAGCTCCCCGAGGGCCTGGTCGGCGATCTCGGCGGCGATCCGCAGGCAGGCGATCTCCTCCTCGTCCTTGACGAGGCGCTGCTGCTCGACGGCGGTGCCGAGGTCGGCGAGGCGCAGTTTGGGCGCGACGGAGCGCAGGGCCCGGTGGCGGCCGACGGTGAGGTGGTGCTCCTCCACCGCGAGCGAGTCGGCCCGGACGGAGGCGGCCAGATCGGCGGCCGCGACGGCCGGGTCCCCGCCGGGGCTGCCCAGGACGGAGACGGTCAGGTGCTCGTCGAGGCGGCCCTCGTCGGCCTCGCCGGTGGGCGCGCCGGAGCAGAACAGCATGTCCTCGGTGGGGCCGACGAGCAGCACCGCGCCGAGCGGGGACGCCCCGGAGAGGTAGCGGACGTTCGCCGGACGCGTGATCAGTGCGGCGGCGTTCCCCGCGGCGGCGCATCGGTCGCGAAGCAGGTCCCGGCGGGCGGCGTACACGTCTGACATGTCTTCGAGCGTACGAGCGCCCCGCCGATCCGGCCCGGCGAGCGCGTCCGGACGGGCCTGGGACGACCTGGGGCGATGCCGTGCCGGTCGGGCGGGAGCCCGGCGCGGGCGCCGGTACGCCCCTGCGGACACGTCCTACGCGGGCCAGCCGCCGGGGGCCGACAGGGCGCGGGCCAGGGCCTCGTCGAGGGCGCGGGCGGTGCCCTCGACGTCGAGGTGGGAGTTGTCGATGATCGGCAGTCCGGAGCCGTACCAGCCGGCCATCCGGCCGTGGATCCGGGCGACTTCCTCGTCGGAGAGGCGGCGGTTGCCGGAGCGGGCCGCGTTGCGCTCCAGGACGATCTCCAGGCCGGGCAGCAGCACCACCGGCAGCAGCGTGGGGCCCACGTGCCGCTTCCAGCCGCCCAGCCCGACCACGGGCCGGTCCGGGAAGACGGCGTCGTCCAGGATGCAGGAGATGCCGTTCGCCAGGTAGTTGCGGGCGGCGAAGCCGCAGGTGCGGCGGGCGAGCCGGTACTGGGCCTCGGAGTGCTCGTTCCAGCCCGCCTGGGGGTCCGCGAAGCCGGAGCAGACCCACTCGCGGACGTCGTCCAGGCTGACGTGGGCGGTCGGCACGGGCCGGGTGCTGGCCCAGTGCCGGGCGACGGTGGTCTTACCGGCGCCGGCCGGGCCGATCAGCAGGACGGCGAGGACGGCCCCGCCGGTGCCCGGCACCGCGGGCGGCAGCGGGATGTGCCCGGTGGCCTCCGGTACGGCGGCCACCGGCTGCGACTGATGGTGCTGGTGAGGCGGCTGGTGGGGTGGCTGGGGCGGAGACTGCGGCGGGGGCGAGCCCGGCCAGCCCTGCGCCGGGGGTATCGGCGGCTGCGGGGGCGCCGACGGACGCGGTCCCGGCTGCCCCCAGCCCGCGCCCCCGCCCCCGCCCCCCACTCCGTGCTGCATCCGCTGCCACTCCGTCTCGTTCCGGCGACTGATGCGAGAACGTTATATGACTGCCGGGACCCGGCCGTCCACCAGCACCGTCAGGCAGCGTGTCAGGCGGAGATCTCGTCCGCCAGTGCGCGCAGCGCGAGGCGGTACGAACCGATACCGAAGCCCGCCACCGTTCCGGTCGCCACGGCCGCGATGACCGAGGTGTGGCGGAACTCCTCGCGGGCGTACGGATTCGAGATGTGCACCTCGATCAGCGGCGCCGTGCGCTGCGCGGCCGCGTCCCGCATGCCGTACGAGTAGTGGGTGAAGGCCCCCGGGTTGATGACCACGGGGATCTTCCCGTCCGCCGCCTCGTGCAGCCAGCGGATCAGCTCGCCCTCGTCGTTGGTCTCCCGGACCTCGACGTCGAAGCCGAGCTCCTCGCCCAGCGAACGGCAGCTCTCCACCAGTCCCGCATACGAGGTGGCCCCGTACACATCGGGCTCGCGCGAGCCGAGCCGGCCCAGGTTCGGGCCGTTCAGCACGAGGACGCGGCGGCTCACGCCGACACCTCACCGTAGGCCGCGACCAGGTGCGCCGGGTCGGGCCCCTCCAGGACGGTCGGCTTGGCCAGCCCGTCGAGGACGATGAAGCGCAGCAGGTTGCCGCGGGACTTCTTGTCGACCTGCATGGTCTGGAGCAGCTTGGACCACTGGTCGCCGCGGTAGGTCAGCGGCAGCCCGACCGAGGCCAGGACCGCCTTGTGCCGGTCGGCCGTCGCGTCGTCGAGCCGGCCGGCGAGCCGGCCGAGCTCGGCGGCGAAGACCATGCCGACGGACACGGCCGCGCCGTGCCGCCACTTGTAGCGCTCGTTCTTCTCGATGGCGTGCGCGAGGGTGTGGCCGTAGTTGAGGATCTCGCGCAGTCCCGACTCCTTGAGGTCGCTGGAGACCACGTCGGCCTTGACCTGGATGGAGCGCACGATGAGCTCGGCGGTGTGCGGGCCCTCGGGCGTACGCGCCGCCGCCGGGTCCTCCTCGATCAGGTCGAGGATCACCGGGTCGGAGATGAACCCGGCCTTGATGATCTCGGCGAGGCCGCTGACATAGTCGTTGACCGGCAGCGAGTCCAGGGCCGCCAGGTCGCAGAGCACACCGGCCGGCGGGTGGAAGGCACCCACCAGGTTCTTGCCCTCGGCGGTGTTGATGCCGGTCTTGCCGCCGACCGCCGCGTCCACCATCGCCAGGACGGTGGTCGGTACGGCGACCCAGCGCACCCCGCGCAGCCAGGAGGCCGCGACGAAGCCCGCGAGGTCGGTGGTGGCTCCCCCGCCGACGCCGACGATGACGTCGGTGCGGGTGAAGCCGGACTGGCCCAGCGCCTTCCAGCAGTAGGCGGCGACCTCGATGGTCTTGGCCTCCTCGGCGTTCGGCACCTGGATGGCGACCGCCTCGTAGCCCTGCTCGGCCAGGTCGTCGCGCAGCGCCTCACCCGTCGAGGCGAGCGCCTCGGGGTGGATCACGGCGACCCGCTGGGCCTTCGTACCGATCAGGGAGCCGAGCTCGCCGAGCAGCTGCCGGCCGACCAGCACGTCGTACGCGTCGTGTCCGGCGCTCGCGCCGACCTGGATCCGCGTCACCTGGTCTGTCATACGTCCTTCAACTCCAGAGCGTCGAGGACCGCCTGGGCGACCTCTTCGGGGGTGCGGTCGTCGGTGGCGACGACGACGCGCGCGACTTCGGTGTACAGGGGGCGCCGGGCGTCCATCAGCTCGCGCCACTGGCGGCGTGGGTTGACGGCGAGCAGCGGGCGGGCGGCGCCGAGACCCACGCGCCGTACGGCTTCCTCGACGTCCATCGACAGATAGGCGACGGGCAGGCCGGCCAGCAGCGCGCGGGTGCCCTCGTCGAGGACGGCGCCGCCGCCGAGGGCGAGGACTCCGGTGTGCCCGGCGACGGCGGCGGCGACCGCCTGCCGCTCGAGCTCACGGAAGTACGGCTCGCCCTCGTCGACGAAGATGTCGGAGATCTCCCGGCCCTGGGCCAGGGCGATGTCGGCGTCGGTGTCCCGGTAGGGGACGCCGAGCCGCTCGGCGAGCAGCGCCCCCACCGTGGACTTGCCGGACCCCATGGGGCCGACGAGGACGACCAGTGGTCCGGCCGTCACCGGATCTGCAGGTTGTCGAGGTACGACCGGACGTTGCGGCGGGTCTCCGGGACGGAGTCCCCTCCGAACTTCTCGACGACCGCGTCGGCCAGGACGAGGGCGACCATGGCTTCGGCGACGATGCCGGCGGCCGGCACGGCGCACACGTCGGAGCGCTGGTGGTGGGCCACCGTCGCCTCTCCGGTGGCCACGTCGACGGTCGCCAGCGCGCGCGGGACCGTCGCGATGGGCTTCATCGCGGCGCGTACGCGCAGCAGTTCGCCGGTGGTCAGTCCGCCCTCGGTGCCGCCGGAGCGGCCGGAGGTGCGCCTCAGGCCCTCGGGGGTGGAGACGATCTCGTCGTGCGCCTTCGAGCCGGGCACGCGGGCGAGCTCGAAGCCGTCACCGACCTCGACCCCCTTGATGGCCTGGATGCCCATGAGGGCGGCGGCGAGGCGGGCGTCGAGGCGGCGGTCCCAGTGGACGTGGGAGCCGAGGCCGACCGGGACTCCGTACGCCAGCACCTCGACGACGCCGCCGAGGGTGTCGCCGTCCTTGTGGGCCTGGTCGATCTCCGCGACCATCGCCTTGCTGGCGTCCGCGTCGAGGCAGCGCACCGGGTCGGCGTCGAGCTTGTCGACGTCGGCGGGGGTCGGGTAGACGCCGTACGGGGCCTTGGCCGCGGCCAGTTCCACCACGTGCGAGACGATCTCGATGCCGGCGACCTCCTTGATGAAGGAGCGGGCGACGGCGCCGAGGGCGACGCGGGCGGCGGTCTCCCGGGCGCTGGCGCGCTCCAGGATCGGCCGGGCCTCGTCGAAGCCGTACTTCTGCATGCCGGCGAGGTCGGCGTGGCCGGGGCGCGGACGGGTCAGCGGCGCGTTGCGGCCGGTGTCCTTGAGCAGCGAGGGGTCGACGGGGTCGGCCGACATGACCGTCTCCCACTTGGGCCACTCGGTGTTGCCGATCATGACCGCGATCGGGGAGCCCTGGGACAGGCCGTGGCGGACGCCGCCGAGGAAGGTGATCTCGTCCTGCTCGAACTTCATCCGGGCACCGCGGCCATAGCCGAGCCGGCGCCGGGCCAGGTGATCGGCCACCAGCTCGGTGGTGACCGGGACGCCGGCGGGAAGACCCTCCAGCGTCGCGACCAGTGCCGGTCCGTGCGACTCTCCTGCGGTCAGCCAACGCAACCTGCTCAACGATGCTCCTCATGCTCGCGCCTGGTACAGCGACGGCGCGATCGGGTGCGCGGCCCGGACCCGCCTCACCCGATCCTCCCACGTCCGGAGGGGTTTATCGGGCCCCGGTCCAGCTATCGGACGCCTGGGGCGTCAGCGGGCCCGCCGGCCGCGCTCGCGCTGCCAGGTGATCCCGTACCAGAGGACGACGGAACCGAAGAGTCCGAGAATGAGCGCCTTGGCCCACAGGGGCAGGTTGCCGAACGCCACCCTGGCCATGCTGGCGATGACGAGGGGGAGATCCCACCTCGACGCGAGTACCTGATCCGTGCTGTTCCCGTCCATGCCGCCCCCTGAGAATACGCAGGCGGAAAGCCTACCGGGCGGCGAGCGCCCGCTCTCCGGCGGCCCTCATGGCGGCGAGCGGACCCGGGGTCCGGCCCGTCATCAGCTCGACCTGGAGCACGGCCTGGTGGACGAGGAGGTCGAGTCCGCCGACGACCTGGCCGCCCTGCCGGGACCAGGCCGCGGCCAGTGCGGTCGGCCAGGGGTCGTACAGGACGTCGAAGAGGGTGCCCGCCCCTTCGGGTACGGACGCCGCCAGGGCGTCGGTCGTACCGGCCGGAGTGGTGGCGATCACCAGGGGTGCGGACAGCGCGGCGGCCGCCCCGGACCAGTCGGCCGTGCGGACGGGCACGCCGAGCCGCTCGCCCCACTGCCGCATCTCGTCCGCGCGGGCCGCCGAGCGGACGTACGCCGTGACCTCGCCGGAGCAGATCCGCGAGAGCGCGGCGAGCGCCGAGGAGGCCGTGGCTCCGGCGCCGAGGATGGCGGCGGAGGGCACCTTCTCGACGCCGCGCTCGTGGAGCGCGGCGACGATGCCGGGGATGTCGGTGTTGTCGCCGAGGCGCCGGCCGTCCTCGGTGAGGACGACGGTGTTGACCGCCTCGACGGAGGCGGCCGTGTCACTGATGCCGTCCAGCAGCGGCATGATCGCCCGCTTGAGCGGCATGGTCAGGGACAGCCCGGCCCACTCGGGGCCGAGTCCTGTCACGAACTGCGGGAGCGCGGCCTCGTCGATCTCGAAGCGGTCGTACGACCAGTCGTCGAGGCCGAGCTCCTGATAAGCGGCGCGGTGCAGCACCGGTGAGAGGGAGTGCTCGATGGGCGAACCCAACACCGCGGCCCTTATGCGTGACATGTCCTGCTATCCGCCGTTCTTCTGCTTCTGCCGTTCCTGGAACTCGTTGGCCAGTTTGGTGTGCTCTTCGTAGGTCTTGGTGAAGGTCGTGGTCTTGCCGTCGACCGACACGAAGAACATCCAGCCACCGTGGTCCGGGTTGAGCGTAGCGGTCAGCGCGTCCAGGCCCGGGTTGTTGATCGGACCCGTGGGCAGTCCCCTGACGAAGTGCGTGTTGTAGGGGTGGTCGAAGGCCTGGGCTTCCTTCAGGTTGAAGTTGATCTCGCTCTGGTTCTTGACGTAGTTGTACGTCGAGTCGAACTGGAGCTTCTGGTTCGTGACGTCGTTGGTCTTCTTGAGGCGGTTGTAGACCACCTCGGCCATCTTCCGGAAGTCGTCGTGGTTCTTGCCCTCGGCGTTGACGAGGCTGGCGACCGTGACCACCTGGAGCGGATTCTCCAGGCCCAGCTCCTTGGCCTTGCCCTCGAGGCCCAGCTCCGTGTACTTGTCGGTCGCGTTCTTGACCATCTGCTTGAGCAGGGAGTCGGGGGTGCTGTCCTTGCTGAGGTCGTAGCGCGCCGGGTACAGGAAGCCTTCGAGCGGGTCGATCAGCTTCGGGTTGTTGTTCGCCCAGGCCGGCAGGCCGAGGTTCTTGACCTCGCGCTTGGCGATCTCGGCGGTGGTGCCCTCCTGCTGGCCCAGCTTCTTGTCGATCGCCGCATACACCGCGGTGTTGCGCATGCCTTCGGTGACCGTGATGACGTTCAGCTTCGAGGGGTCGCTCATGACCTCGACCGCGGACGCGGCCGACATCTTCTTCCTGAGCGGGTAGACACCGGCCTGGATGGCCTTGCCCGGAGGGAGCTTGGACGCGGCGTCGACGAACGCCTGCCCGCTGGCGACGACGCCCGCCTTCTTGAGGATCAGGCCCATCTGCATGAGGCCCGAGCCCTTGGGGATCTCGACCTCGACGATCTCTCCGGTGCCCTCGCCCGCGAAGTCCTCGGCCGAGGCGAAGCGGGCCTTGATGTAGTTGTAGCCGTAGTAGCCGCCACCGCCGACCACGCCGAGGATGACGACCGCGGCGACCAGGCAGGCCGTGCCGCTGCGCTTCTTGGGCTTGCCGCCCTTGGAGCGGCCGCCCCGGCGGCCGTCACCGTCGTCGCCGTCGTCGTCGCCGTCACGGCCTCCACCGTCGGTGAGCAGGCCCTTCTCCGGCTCCTCCGCCGGCTCCGGCTCCTCGACGGGTTCCGGCTCCAGGTGCCGCCGGCCCGGGGGCTGCGGCGGCTCGTAGGCGTCTTCCGTGCTGTAGAGGTCGGGGGCCTCACCCGGATAGCCCGCCACGGGCTGCTGGGTGTAGGGGTCCACGCCCGCGTACGCGTCGGGCTGCACCGCCGCCGCGTACTGGCCCTGGCCCGTGTCCCAGCCCTGGCTGTCGTACACCGGCTGCTGCTGCGGCTGGGGCTGCTGCGCCTGCTGCTGCGGGGCATAGCCCTGCTGCTGCGGGTACTGGCCCTGCATGTACTGCTGCGGCTGCTGCGGTTGCTGCTGCTGCGCCTGCTGCGGGTACTGCCCCTGCGGGTACTGCTGCTGCTGGTATTGCTGCTGCTGGTACTCCGGGTACTGCTCGTACTGCGGATGCTGGGGGTACTGCTGCTGGTACTGCGGCTCCTGTCGGTACTCCTGCTGCTGCGGGGCACCGGCGTGAGGCACCTGGCCCTGCTGGGTCTGGTGCCCGGTCCACCCCTGGTCCCCGTAAAGGGGGTCCTCGGGTTGCCAGGGTTCGGGGCCACGGCCCCGGCCATACTCAGTCATCGGTCCCCTAGAGCCGCGAGACGGAGGCCACGGACTCCGTCGTCCGTGGCACCCGGTTCCGCCTCTTTGACGGTGGGCGACGGCTGTTCGAATGCCGTCTCATCGCGCGGAACGTTACCGTATCGCGATCAGACAACCACTTCGACGCACTCACCGGGAGGATTACCTGATACCCGTTCGGTCTCAAGAGCGTTCTGAAGGATCACCACAGCGGCTGCCTGATCGATGACCGACCGGCCCTTCTTGGCGTTCTTCCCGGAGGCGCGCAGACCCTGGGCGGCGGTGACCGTGGTCATCCGCTCGTCCACCAGACGGACCGTCACCGGCTTGATGCCCTTGGCGAGTTCGTTGGCGAAGGCGCGCACCTTGACCGCGGCCGGCCCCTCCCGCCCGCTGAGCGAGCGGGGAAGGCCGACCACGACTTCGAGGGGCTCGTACTCCTCGACGAGCTGCCGCAGCCGCCGGTGCGCGAAGGGGATGTCCCGGCCCGGAACGGTTTCCACCGGTGTGGCCAGCACCCCGTCGGGGTCGCACGAGGCGACCCCGATCCGGGCGTCCCCGACATCGATGGCGAGCCGGCGGCCGCGGCGCAGCGTCATCGTCAGACCGTCTCGACGACGAGGCGCTCGACGGCGCTGATGGCCTCCGGCACCGCGGCCGGGTTCTGGCCGCCGCCCTGGGCGACGTCCGGCTTGCCGCCACCGCCGCCGCCGAGGGTCTTGGCGGCCGTACGGACCAGGTCACCGGCCTTGAGGCCGCGCTCGCGGGCGGCCTCGTTGGTGGCGATGACGGTCAGCGGGCGGTCGTTCGCCACGGTGAAGAGGGCCACGACGGCCGGGCGGTCGCCGGGGATGCGGCCACGGACGTCGAGGACCAGCTTGCGCAGGTCGTCGGCGCCGATGCCGTCCGCCACCTGGCCGACGACGAGGGCGACGCCCTTGATGTCCTGGGCGTTCTGGGCGAGCCCGGCGGCGGCCTGGAGGACCTTCTCCGCGCGGAACTTCTCGATCTCCTTCTCCGCGTCCTTCAGCTTGCCGAGCATGGAGGCGATCTTCTCCGGCAGCTCCTCCGGACGGCCCTTGACCAGCTCCTGGAGCTGGGCGACGACCGTGTGCTCCTTGGCGAGGAAGTTGTACGCGTCCACACCCACCAGGGCCTCGACGCGGCGCACGCCGGAGCCGATGGAGGACTCGCCGAGCAGCTTCACCAGACCCAGCTGGGCGGTGTTGCCGACGTGCGTGCCGCCGCACAGCTCCTTGGAGAAGTCGCCGATGGTCACGACGCGCACGCGCTCGCCGTACTTCTCGCCGAACTCGGCGATGGCGCCCTGCTTCTTCGCCTCGTCGATGCTCATGATCTCGGCGGTGACGTCGAGCTCGCGCGACAGCACGTCGTTGATCTTCTGCTCGACGTCGGTCAGGACCGAGCCGGGAACGGCGTTCGGCGAACCGAAGTCGAAGCGGAAGCGGCCGGGGCTGTTCTCGGAACCGGCCTGGGCGGCCGTCGGGCCGAGGGCGTCGCGCAGCGCCTGGTGGGTCAGGTGCGTGGCCGAGTGGGCGCGGGCGATGGCCCGGCGGCGGCTGACGTCGATGGCGGCGTAGGCGGAGGCGCCGACCGTCACCTCGCCGACCTGGACGGAGCCCTTGTGCACGGAGACGCCCGGAACCGGCTGCTGCACGTCGCGGACGACGATCACGGCGCCGGAGTCGAGCTTGATGCGGCCCTGGTCGGCGAGCTGGCCGCCGCCCTCGGCGTAGAAGGGGGTGCGGTCGAGGACGACCTCGACCTCGTCGCCCTCGGAGGCGGCGGGCGCGGAGACGCCGTTGACCAGGAGGCCGACGATGGTGGACTCGCCCTGGTTGGTGGCGTAGCCGGTGAACTCGGTGCCGCCGGCGCTGTCGGCGATCTCCCGGTAGGCGGACATGTCCGCGTGGCCGGTCTTCTTGGCCTTGGCGTCGGCCTTGGCCCGGTCGCGCTGCTCCTGCATCAGGCGGCGGAAGCCGGGCTCGTCCACGGAGAGGCCCTGCTCGGCGGCCATCTCCAGGGTGAGGTCGATCGGGAAGCCCCAGGTGTCGTGGAGCAGGAACGCCTTGTCGCCGGAGAGCACGGTGCCGCCGGCGGCCTTGGTCTCGGTCACGGCGGTGTCGAGGATGTTGGTGCCACCCTTGACGGCCTTGAGGAAGGCGGCTTCTTCGGCGAGCGCGACGGTCTCGATGCGCTTGCGGTCGGTGACGAGCTCCGGGTACTGCTGCCCCATCGTGTTGATCACGACGTCGACGAGGTCCTGGACGACGGGACCGGTGGCGCCCATGAGACGCATGTTGCGGATGGCGCGGCGCATGATGCGGCGCAGCACATAGCCGCGGCCCTCGTTGCCGGGGGTGACGCCGTCGCCGATGAGCATGACGGAGGTGCGGATGTGGTCGGCGACCACACGCATCGACACGTCGGTGTTCTGGGCGGCGCCGTACTGCACGCCGGTCAGCTCGGTGGCCTTGTCCATGACCACGCGCAGGGTATCGGTCTCGTACATGTTCTGTACGCCCTGCAGGATCATCGCGAGGCGCTCGAGGCCGAGACCGGTGTCGATGTTCTTGGACGGCAGGTCGCCGAGGATCGGGAAGTCTTCCTTCCCGTCGCCGGCGCCGCGCTCGTACTGCATGAAGACCAGGTTCCAGATCTCCACGTAGCGCTCGTCGTTGACGGCCGGACCGCCCTCGACGCCGAACTCCGGACCACGGTCGTAGTTGATCTCCGAGCACGGGCCGCAGGGGCCGGGGACGCCCATGGACCAGAAGTTGTCCTTCTTGCCCAGGCGCTGGATGCGCTCGGCGGGGACGCCGATCTTCTCGCGCCAGATCGTCTCGGCCTCGTCGTCGTCGAGGTAGACGGTGATCCAGAGCTTCTCCGGCTCCAGGCCGTAGCCGCCGTCCGCCACGGAGCTGGTCAGCAGCTCCCAGGCGTACTTGATGGCGCCTTCCTTGAAGTAGTCCCCGAAGGAGAAGTTGCCGCACATCTGGAAGAACGTGCCGTGCCGGGTGGTCTTGCCGACCTCTTCGATGTCCGGCGTACGGACGCACTTCTGCACGCTGGTGGCCCGCGGGGCCGGGGGCTTGGTCTCGCCGAGGAAGTACGGCTTGAACGGGACCATGCCCGCGTTGACCAGCAGCAGAGTCGGGTCGTCCGCGATGAGCGACGCCGAAGGGACAACGGCGTGACCGCGCTCCTCGAAGAAGCTCAGCCAGCGGCGGCGAATCTCGGCCGACTCCATCAGTGGTCCTCATTCCGGTCGTACGAAAACTTAGGTCGGTAGGTGGTCTTGCTGTTCTCGATGGCCCGCAGCCGCCGCGGCCCGGGGAGGGCCGTGACGTTGTCGGGCCGGTCGGGATCCTGGTGGAGTCCCAGTGCGTCGTTCAGCTCGTCCTCGCGCTGCGTCATTCCCGCTTTGACGTCGAGGGCGAAGTCCTTGAGGCGGTGTCCCGCCTCCACGGCCTTGTCGGCCGCCTGGGCGGCGAGACTCTCCGGCGTCAGCTTCTTCAGCTGGCGGTTGACCTTGGTGGTGGCCCACACGCCGGCGGCTGCGCCGGCGGTGAACCAGAAGGCTCGGCGGAACATCGGCGGTCTCAGCCCTTCTGCTTCCGGCGCCGGGCGGCCGGCACCGTACGTCCAACGATCACGGTTCGTCGGGATGCCTTCGCCGCCGTGCCGCCCGACGTCGCGGCATCCCCCTTGCCCAGCGCCTTGCGGACGCCGTAGCCGAAGGCCGCGACCTTCACCAGCGGCCCGCCGAAGGCGGTGGCCACGGTGGAGGACAGCGCGGAGGCGTTGGAGGTGACCTCCTGCACGTCGCTCGCGATGGCGTCGACCCGGTCGAGCTGGGTGCGCGCGGAGCGGACGGTGGTGGAGGCGTCGGCGAGCAGCGGGACGGCCTGGTCGGTCACGTCGGCCACCAGCTTGGTGGTCGCCCTGAGCACCTGGGCCAGCCTCACCAGGGCCACCGCGAGGAAGGAGATCAGGATGGCCCAGAAGACGGCCACGATGATCCCGGCCACCTCTACACCGGACACGTCACACCGCTCTCTGTCTGTACCTGAACCGCAGGACTATTCGCCCTCCGACCCTATCGCGCCGGAGATCCCCGGCCGTACCGGAAATCCGGGAGGTCCGGGCCGGCTTTGAACGCAGCGCATCCGGACCAGTACCCTCCGTGTCCTATGGGACAGAGGCCCCTTCGAAGTACTGCCGGGGCAATCTTCCCTCGGAGCTCGGCCGGTTCGTCGGGCGGGGTGGCGAACTCGCCGAGCTGGGGCGGCTCCTGGAGTCCTCGCGGCTCGTGACGGTGGGGCGGGGTGGGCAAGTCCCGGCCCCGCTGGCGCTGGAGCTGGCGGCGGGCCGGCTGCGGACGCTGTCCCCCGCGCAGGTGCCGGCCCGGCTGGAGGACCGGTTCGCGCTGCTCACGGGCGGTGCGCGCGGCGGGCTCGCCCGGCACCGGGCGCTGCGGACGGCGATCGGCTGGAGCCATGAGCTGTGCACGCCGGCGGAGCGGCTGCTGTGGGCGCGGCTGTCGGTGTTCGCGGCGCAGTTCGACCACGACGCCGTCGAATACGTGTGCGCGGGTCCGGATCTGCCGGTGGAGGACGTGCTGGACCTGGTCGGGGAGCTCCTGGCCCAGTCCCTGCTCGGAGCAGCCGCAGCCCTGACCCCCGGTCCGGGAAACGGAAAACCCGCCGCCCCATGGAGGGGACGGCGGGCTGACCAGTCGGTGAGACTAGGCCTGCATCAGCGGGCGTAGTACTCGACGACGAGCTGCTCGTCGCAGATGACCGGGATTTCCTTGCGGTTCGGGTCGCGGTCCAGGCGGAAGGCCAGGGCCTTCAGGTTGACCTGCAGGTAGCGCGGGGTCTCGCCCTCGCCTGCGTAGCCACCCTCACGGGCAACCTGGAACGGAACCTTCTCGCGGCTGCGCTCGCGCACGGTGATGACGTCGTCCGGACGGACACGGAACGACGGCTTGTCGACCTTGTCGCCGTTGACCTCGATGTGGCCGTGAACGACCATCTGGCGGGCCTGGTAGATGGTGCGGGCGATGCCCGAACGCAGGACCAGGGCGTCGAGGCGACGCTCGAGCTCGACGACAAGCGCCTCGCCCGTCTTGCCTTCGGCCTTCTTGGCGCGGTCGTACGCGCGGGCCATCTGACGCTCAGAGATGTCGTACTGAGCGCGCAGACGCTGCTTCTCCAGCAGACGGACCTTGTAGTCCGAGTTCTGCTTGCGGCCACGGCCGTGCTCGCCCGGCGGGTAGGGGCGGGCCTCGAAGTACTTGACGGCCTTCGGGGTCAGCGCAATGCCGAGGGCACGCGACTTCTTGACCTTGGGTCGCTTCTGGTTCACGGGGAACCTACCTCCATGTAAGTTAGGTGAGGCTTACCTTAGCGAGGAGGACGTAATGTCTCGACCACATGGGATCCCCCTGCCCAGTGCGCAACGCAGTTCGGATTCAGACGAAACAGAATCCGCTTGCGCCGACGATAAGCAAGGTCAGCCGCGTCCCAGGGAAGGCGTTCGGCAGCTCACCGGAGCCGAACGCGTACGAACCCTCGTAGAGTCCAACGCCTCAGTATCCCTCACTCTGATCGGTGCTCGTGACAGTCACGAGGCCGAGGAGTTCGGGACAGGGCTGCCGGTCGCACGGACCGTCACCCCGGACGGGGACGTGATTCTCCTTGTTTCCGGGGAATCCACGGCTGCCAGGGCAGCCGCTCACGCCCAGGACGACGACCTCACCGCCGTGATCGAGATCACGGATGTGGCGCCGGTGTCCGTGCCACATCGTATCCGAGGTCGCGCCTGGCTGGCCGGGTGGCTGACGCCGGTGCGCGGGGACGACCGCGCGGCCTGCGCGGCGCTGCTCGCGGAGCGGCAGCCGGTGGGCGAGCTCCTGGGCATGAGCGAGTCCCTCGACGCGCCCCAGGCCGGGCGCCCGGCCTGGATGATGCTGCGCCTGGAGGTCGGCGAGATCTCGGTGGACGACCTGTGGGGCGCCGAGCACGTGGACCCGGACGACCTGGCCGCGGCGGAGCCGGACCCGATGGTCGCGCACGAGTCGGAGGTGCTGCAGCACCTGCACTCCGCCCACGGCGACCGGCTCGGCGAGCTGGGCGGCCTGCTCGGCGCCCGCGAGGCCCGCGGGATGAGCGCCGTACCGCTCTCCCTGGACCGCCTGGGCCTGCGCGTCCGCTTCACCGGCGGGCCGGCCGGCTCCTTCGACGCCCGCTTCGACTTCCCGGAGCCGGTCGCGGACATCTGCGGCCTGCGCCGGGCGATGCACTCCCTGTTCTCGGCGGCTTCGCACTAGCACCTCACGGAGGGCAGGTGGCCGGCATCTCGTGGAGGGCGAGCTTGTCCGGCGCCGTGACGGACAGCCCGTACCCGGCCTTGATCCCGGCGTAGCGGCGCGCGTACTCGCACCGGTACGCACGCCGGGGCGGCCGCCACTTGTCGGCCGTCCTGCTGCCCTTGTCGTAGTTGGCCTTTCTGTCCACGGCGAGCAGTACGCCGAGGGAAGCGCCCCGGCAACGGCGCCGCGGGTCAGGACCCGGCGCCGCGGAGCCGCTCGCGGACCTTCTCCACCACGTCCGCGTAGCGGGCTTCGGCGCCGTACCGCGTGGGCTCGTAGTACCGCTTGCCCTGGATCTCGTCCGGCGCGTACTGCTGCGCCGCGATCGCGCCCGGCACGTCGTGCGGGTACACGTACCCCTGCGCGTGCCCCAGCTTCGCCGCGCCCTTGTAGTGCCCGTCCCTCAGGTGCGGCGGGACCGATCCCGCAAGGCCCGCCCGTACGTCGGCCAGCGCCGCGCCGATCGCTGTCGTGGCGGTGTTCGACTTCGGGGCCAGGGCCAGGGCGATCGTGGCGTGCGAGAGGGTCAGCGCCGCTTCGGGGAAGCCGATCATCGCCACCGCCTGGGCCGCGGCGACCGCGATCGGCAGGGCCGTCGGGTCCGCCAGGCCGATGTCCTCGCTCGCGGAGATCATCAGGCGGCGCGCGATGAACCGGGGGTCCTCACCGGCCTCGATCATCCGGGCCAGGTAGTGCAGCGCGGCGTCGACGTCCGAGCCGCGGATCGACTTGATCAGCGCGCTCGCCACGTCGTAGTGCTGGTCGCCGTCCTTGTCGTACCGGACCGCCGCCCGGTCGACGGCCTCCTCCAGGGTCTGGAGGGTGATCTCGTCCTCGCCCTTGGCGATGGCCGACCCGGCCCCCGCCTCCAGCGCCGTCAGCGCCCGCCGGGCGTCGCCGCCGGCGATCCGCAGCAGGTGCGCCTGCGCGTCCGCCGGGAGGGTGACGGCCCCGCCCAGGCCCCGCTCCTCCGTGAGCGCGCGCCGCATCAGGGCGCTCAGGTCCTCGTCGGTCAGCGGTTCCAGCGTCAGCAGCAGCGAGCGCGACAGCAGCGGGGAGATGATCGAGAAGTACGGGTTCTCGGTGGTGGCCGCGATCAGCGTCACCCAGCGGTTCTCGACGGCGGGGAGCAGCGAGTCCTGCTGCGCCTTGCTGAACCGGTGGATCTCGTCGAGGAAGAGGACGGTCTCCTTGCCGTAGCCGCCGGCCGCGCGCTTGGCGCCCTCGATGACGGCCCGTACCTCTTTGACTCCCGCGGTGATGGCGGAGAGCTCCACGAAACGCTTCTGCGTGGCCTGGCTGACCACGTACGCCAGCGTCGTCTTCCCGATGCCGGGCGGGCCCCAGAGGATCACCGAGGAGGCACCGGCCGGGCCGCCGGCCCCTTCCCCGACCAGCCGCCGCAGCGGTGATCCGGGCTTCAGCAGGTGCTGCTGGCCGACGACCTCGTCCAGGGTGCGCGGGCGCATCCGGACGGCGAGCGGGGAGCTCGCGGGGTCCTTCTCCTGGCGGTCTTCGGCAGCGGCGGTGAACAGGTCTGGTTCCACACAGGAAGCCTATGCGAGCCCACCGACAGAGCCGCCCGCGCTCAGGAGGTCCAGAAGTCCCACCAGCGGGTCAGGATCAGCATCCCGATGATCCCGACGTGCAGGACGGGCAGGACCCAGGTGAACTCGTCGAGGAAGGACTTGAGCCAGCCCGGGGCGGGCAGCAGCCCCTCGCGGACGTTGTGCGCGGTGACGTACCAGAACATGAAGATCGTGGCGACCCAGGCCAGGCAGCACCACAGGCAGAGCGAGTTGATGTTGTACAGCGACTGGTACATGAGCCAGGTGCAGAAGGCGACGCCGAAGAGGGTGCCGGCGTTGAAGGTCAGCCAGTACCAGGGGCGGAACGAGGCCCCGGCCAGCATGCTCATGCCGACGCAGATCACGATCCCGTAGGCGACGAGTCCGAGCATCGGGTTCGGGAAGCCGAAGGCCGACGCCTGGTCGCTCGTCATGATGTTGCCGCAGGAGACGATCGGGTTGAGGCTGCAGGCGGGCTTGAAGGTCGGGTCCTCCAGCAGCTTGAACTTGTCGATCGTGATCACCCACGCGGCGAGCAGGCCCGCCGCTCCGGTGATCACCAGCAGCAGGGCCAGGGCCCGGCTTCCCCCGACGGTCCTGCCCCGGGCGGTGTCCGCGTCCGCGCTTCGTGTCGTCATACCGCCCGCTCCACATCTGCCAGGTGATCAAGCACGGGCCATTGTGCCGTACGAGCCTGTGAACGGACGGGGCCGGGGAAAGATCCCCGGCCCCGTCCTGTGTGCTCCCGTACCGCCGCCGTCAGGCGAGGCGGGCCCGGACCGTGTCGACCAGCTCGTCGACGGGCACGGCCGTCTGCTCGCCGGACTCCATGTCCTTCAGCTGGACGACGCCCTCGGCGAGGTCCCGCTCGCCCACCACGACCGCGAAGCGGGCACCGCTGCGGTTCGCGTCCTTCATGGCGCCCTTGAGGCCCTTGCCGCCGTAGGACATGTCCGCCGCGACGCCCGCCTTGCGCAGCTGCGTCACGAGGCCGAACACGGTCGCCTTGGCCTCGCCCAGCGCCACCGCGAACACCGAGGTCGACGCCGGGATGTCGAGCTCGACGCCCTCCTTCTCCAGCGCGAGGACCGTGCGGTCCACGCCGAGCGCCCAGCCCACCGACGGCAGTGCCGGTCCGCCGATCATCTCGGACAGGCCGTCGTAGCGGCCGCCGCCGCCGACCGCGATGCCCAGACCGTCGTGGACGAACTCGAAGGTGGTGCGGGTGTAGTAGTCCAGCCCGCGGACCAGCTTGTCGTCGTCCTCGAAGGCGACGCCGGCCGCCGTCACCAGCGCCCGCACGTCCTCGTGGTACGCCTTGCACGCGTCGCACAGGTAGTCGCGCAGCAGCGGCGCGCCGACCAGCTGCTTCTGCACGTCGGTCCGCTTGTCGTCGAGGACGCGCAGCGGGTTGATCTCGACCCGGCGGACGGTCTCCTCGTCCAGGTCCAGGCCGCGCAGGAAGCCCTGCAGCGCCTCCCGGTACACCGGACGGCACTCCTTGTCACCCAGCGAGTTCAGCAGGATCCGGAAGTTGCCGAGGCCCAGCGAGCGGTACGCCTGGTCGGCCAGGATGATCAGCTCGGCGTCCAGGGCGGGGTCCTCGGCGCCGATCGCCTCCGCGCCAACCTGGGAGAAGTGGCGGTAGCGGCCCGCCTGCGGCTTCTCGTAGCGGTAGTAGGAGCCCGAGTACCAGAGCTTGACGGGCAGGTTGCCCTTCTTGTGCAGGCTGGCCTCCAGCGCCGCGCGCAGCACGGAGGCCGTGCCCTCGGGGCGCAGGGCGAGCTGGTCACCGCCCTTGGTCTCGAAGGCGTACATCTCCTTGGAGACGATGTCGGTGGACTCGCCGACGCCGCGGGCGAAGAGGCCCACGTCCTCGAAGCCGGGGGTCTCGATGTAGCCGTAGCCGGAGTTGCGCAGGGGCGCCGCGATGGCCTCGCGCACCGCCAGGTACTTCACGGATACCGGCGGGATCAGGTCGTACGTGCCCTTGGGGGCCTGGAAAGTAGCCACGAAGCTTTCGTCACATTCCTCGTCGTGGAGCGGCGGTGCCGTCTCCGAGCCCGGCGGCGACTTCCCGAAGGTACGGGTTGGTCGCGCGCTCGCGGCCGATGGTGGTCTGGGGACCGTGGCCGGACAGCACCACGGTCGAGTCGTCGAGCGGCAGGCACACGCGGCCCAGCGATGCGAGCATCTCGGTGTGGGAGCCGCCGGGCAGGTCGGTGCGTCCGATGGAGCCGGCGAAGAGCAGGTCACCCGAGAAGAAGACCGGCGGGATGTCGGCCAGCTCGGGCATCCGGAAGGTCACCGACCCCTTGGTATGCCCCGGCGCGTGCGCCACGGAGAATTCCATTCCGGCCAATTTCAGGGTGGCGCCGTCGGCCAGCTCGCGGACGTCGTCCGGCTCCCCCACGGTCAGCTCGCCCATGAGGGGCATCCCGATGGAGCGGCCGAGGGCCTTCTCCGGGTCGCTCATCATGTAGCGGTCCTCGGGGTGGATCCAGGCCGGTACGTCGTGTGCTCCGCACACCGGGACCACCGAGGCCACATGATCGATGTGGCCATGGGTCAGCACGACCGCGACGGGCTTGAGCCGATGCTTCTTCAGCGTCTCCTCGACACCCTGGGCGGCCTGATGGCCCGGGTCGATGATGACGCACTCCTCACCGGCGGCGGGGGCGACCACGTAGCAGTTGGTGCCCCAAGCGCCTGCGGGGAACCCGGCAATCAGCACGTTCGTCCTCAATCGTCGTCCGGCGGGAGGTTGCAGACAGGAATCCTGCTGCTCAGAGCCTACCGGCGCCGCTCATTACACAGCGAACCCATATACGGTACGGCCTAGCCCAGCCCGGACAGCAGTACCAGACACGTACAAGGAGACGACCCGGTGGTCACGAGCGATCAGCGACGGCGACAGCTCGCCAAGGAGAAGTACGAGCGCCAGCAGAAGCGCCGGGCCGAGGCCCGGAAGAAGTCGCGGCAGCGCGCGGCCGTGATCGGCGCGGCCGTGGCCGTGGTGATCGCGACGCTGGTGGGTCTGATCGTGGGCGGTGTCTTCGACAAGGACAAGAAGGACCAGGCCGCGGACCCGTCCGCGAACCCGTCGGCCTCGGCGAGCGAGCCCGCGCCCAAGCAGTCCCCCTCGCCGGAGATGGCGATCGACCAGAAGGCGAAGTACACCTTCGCGCTGAAGACCAGCGCGGGTGACATCAACTTCACGATGGACGCGGCGAAGACCCCGCAGACGGTGAACTCCTTCAAGTCGCTCGCCGACAAGGGCTACTTCGACAACACCAAGTGCCACCGGCTGACGGCCGGCGGGATCTTCGTGCTCCAGTGCGGCGACCCCGAGGGCACCGGCCGCGGCGGCCCGGGCTACAACATCCCGGACGAGAACCTGGACTCGCTGGGCAAGGCCAACGAGCAGGGCCAGGTCGTGTACCCGGCCGGGACGGTGGCGATGGCCAACACGGGTCAGCCCGGCTCGGGCGGCAGCCAGTTCTTCCTGGTCTACAAGGACAGCCCGCTGACGCCGACGTACACGCCGTTCGGCAAGATCGACGCGGCCGGCCTGAAGGTCCTGGAGGAGATCGCGAAGGCCGGTACGGTCGACGGCGGCCAGGACGGCGCGCCCAAGACCGAGGTGAAGATCCAGAAGGGCACGGTCACGCAGAACTGACGTGATGCGCCGACCCCGGGCCCGGCGGGCCCGCCGCCCGTACGCCGATATTCCGTCGTGCGGGATGCGGACAGCCGGCCCGGCGGTCGCCTATGTTGGCGTTGTGCAGGGCGGGCGCTGCCCGCCCCAGGAAACTGTGGACGATGCCCAGGGGGTGAACCCCTCGCAAGGCATCAGGTGGAGGAGGCGCTGTGAGCAGCGACCCGTGGGGCCGAGTCGACGAGACGGGCACCGTGTACGTGCGTACTTCCGAGGGCGAGCAGGTCGTCGGATCGTGGCAGGCCGGCACCCCTGAGGAGGCCCTGGCCTATTTCGAGCGCAAGTACGAGGGCCTGGTGGTCGAGATCGGTCTCCTCGAAAAGCGGGTGCGGACCACTGATCTGTCCGCCAAGGACGCCCAGACGGCGATCGACCACCTGCGTACGCAGGTCGACGAGCACCATGCCGTGGGTGACCTGGACGCCCTGCGCGTGCGGCTGGACAAGCTGGTCACGACGGTGGAGTCCCGGCGCGAAGAGCGCAAGGTGGCGAAGGCCAAGCAGACGGACGAGGCCCGTGCGGCCAAGGACGCGCTGGTCGTCGAGGCCGAGCAGCTGGCCCAGAGCGACCAGTGGCGCAGTGCCGGTGAGCGGCTGCGCGCCCTGGTGGACATCTGGAAGGGGCTGCCGCGTCTGGACCGCAAGTCGGACGACGAACTGTGGCACCGGTTCTCCCACGCGCGTTCCGCCTTCTCCAAGCGCCGCAAGGCGCACTTCGCCTCGCTGGACGCGCAGCGCGAGGATGCCCGCAAGGTGAAGGAGAAGCTGGTCGCGGAGGCCGAGTCGCTGTCGAAGTCGACCGACTGGGGTCCGACGGCTGCCCGCTACCGCGAGCTGATGGCCGACTGGAAGGCGGCGGGCCGGGCGCAGCGCGAGTCCGAGGACGACCTGTGGAACCGTTTCCGCGGTGCGCAGGACGTGTTCTTCGCGGCCCGCAGCGAGGTCTTCGCGGAGCGTGACGCCGAGCAGATCGAGAACCTGAAGCTCAAGGAGGAGCTGGCCGACGAGGCCGAGAAGCTCGTGCCCGTGACGGACCTGAAGGCGGCCCGTGCCGCGTTCCGCTCCCTCAACGAGCGCTGGGAGGCCATCGGCCACGTGCCGCGGGACGCCCGGCCGAAGGTCGAGGGCCGGATGCACGCGGTCGAGCGGGCGATCCAGGAGGCCGAGGAGGGCGAGTGGCGTCGTACGAACCCGGAGGCGCGGGCCCGTGCGGCCGGTCTGACGGGCCAGCTCCAGGCGGCCGTCGACAAGCTGCGTGAGCAGATCGACGCGGCGCGTGCGGCGGGCAACAACGCCAAGGCCGACAAGCTCTCGCGCGAGCTGGAGGGCCGCCAGGCCCTGCTGGACCAGGCGCTGAAGGGCCTCGAGGAGTTCGGCGGCTGATTGCGCCCTTTGCGCCTGAACCGGCGCCGCTCTCGCGGAGGTGGTTGCTCGCCGTGAGAGTTGCTCAATTGACGGCTTGGGCGGCCTTCGCGAAAAAGGCGGCCCCGGTACGCGGGATACGTACCGGGGCCGCCTTTTCGTGTGGCGTGCCTACGGCCGCCTGGCCGAGGTCACGCGGTAGACGTCGTAGACGCCCTCGACGCCCCGGACGGCCTTCAGGACGTGCCCCAGGTGCTTGGGGTCGCCCATCTCGAAGGTGAACCGGGAGGTGGCCACCCGGTCGCGGGAGGTCTGGACGGCCGCCGAGAGGATGTTGACGTGCTGGTCCGACAGGACCCGGGTGACGTCCGACAGCAGCCGGGACCGGTCCAGCGCCTCCACCTGGATGGCGACCAGGAAGACCGAGGACTGGGTGGGCGCCCATTCCACCTCGAGCATCCGCTCGGGCTCCTGCGAGAGGGAGTCCACGTTGACGCAGTCCGCGCGGTGAACCGATACGCCGCTGCCGCGCGTGACGAAGCCGACGATCGGGTCTCCCGGCACCGGGGTGCAGCAGCGGGCCAGCTTGACCCACACGTCGTCGACGCCCTTGACGACGACGCCCGGGTCGGCGTTGGTGCGCCGCTTGCGGCCGCGCGCCGGCGGGATCGATTCCTCGATGTCCTCGTTGGCCGCCTCCTCGCCGCCGAGGGCCGCCACCAGCTTCTGTACGACGCCCTGCGCGGCCACGTGGCCCTCGCCGATCGCCGCGTACAGGGAGGAGATGTCGGGGTAGCGCATCTCGTGCGCGAGGGTGACGAGCGAGTCGCCGGTCAGGATCCGCTGGATCGGCAGGTTCTGCTTGCGCATGGCCCGGGCGATGGCGTCCTTGCCGTGCTCGATGGCCTCGTCGCGGCGCTCCTTGGAGAACCAGGCGCGGATCTTGTTGCGGGCCCGCGGGGACTTGACGAAGCCGAGCCAGTCGCGGGACGGGCCGGCGCCCTCGGCCTTGGAGGTGAAGACCTCGACCAGGTCGCCGTTGTCGAGCGTGGACTCCAGCGGGACGAGCCGGCCGTTGACCCGGGCCCCTATGGTGCGGTGGCCGACCTCGGTGTGGACGGCGTACGCGAAGTCCACGGGGGTGGCTCCGGCGGGCAGCGCGATGACGTCGCCCTTGGGGGTGAAGACGAAGACCTCGTTGCGGGAGAGGTCGAAGCGCAGCGAGTCGAGGAACTCGCCCGGGTCCTCGGTCTCCTTCTGCCAGTCCAGCAGCTGGCGCAGCCAGGCCATGTCGTTGACCGTGTCCTGGCCGGCGCTGCCCTTGGCGGCCTGCGGGACGTCGGTGCGGACCTTGGAGGTGCCGGCGACGGTCTGCTGCTTGTACTTCCAGTGCGCGGCGATGCCGTACTCGGCGCGGCGGTGCATGTCGAAGGTGCGGATCTGCAGCTCGACGGGCTTGCCGCTGGGTCCGATGACCGTCGTGTGGAGCGACTGGTACATGTTGAACTTGGGCATCGCGATGTAGTCCTTGAACCGGCCGGGGACCGGGTTCCATCGCGCGTGCACGGTGCCCAGGGCCGCGTAGCAGTCCCGGACGGTGTCGACGAGGACGCGAATGCCCACCAGGTCGTAGATCTCCGCGAAGTCACGGCCGCGGACGATCATCTTCTGGTAGACGCTGTAGTAGTGCTTAGGGCGGCCCGTCACGGTGGCCTTGATGCGGGCGGCTCTGAGGTCGACCTGCACCTCGTCGGTGACGACGGCGAGGTACTCGTCACGCTTGGGCGCCCGCTCGGCGACCAGGCGCACGATCTCGTCGTACATCTTCGGGTAGAGGATCGCGAAGGAGAGGTCTTCGAGCTCCCACTTGATCGTGTTCATGCCCAGCCGGTGGGCCAGGGGGGCGTAGATCTCGAGGGTCTCGCGGGCCTTCTTCTCCTGCTTCTCCCGCTTGAGGTAGCGCATGGTGCGCATGTTGTGCAGCCGGTCGGCGAGCTTGATGACCAGGACGCGCGGGTCCTTGGCCATCGCCACGACCATCTTGCGGACGGTCTCCGCCTGGGCGGCCTCGCCGAACTTCACGCGGTCCAGCTTGGTGACGCCGTCGACGAGCAGGGCCACGGCGTCGCCGAAGTCACGGCGCAGGTCTTCGAGGCCGTACTCGGTGTCCTCGACGGTGTCGTGCAGCAGACCGGCCATCAGGGTGGCCGGGTCCATGCCGAGCTCGGCGAGGATGGTGGTCACCGCGAGCGGGTGGGTGATGTACGGGTCGCCGCTCTTGCGCTTCTGGCCGCGGTGCCAGCGCTCGGCCACCTGGTAGGCCTGCTCCAGCTGGCGCAGCGTCGCCGTCTCGATCTTCGGGTCGTTGCTGCGGACTATACGGAGCAGCGGCTCCAGAACCGGGTTGTACGGGTTCGAGCGCTGCACGCCGAGCCGGGCGAGACGGGCACGCACCCGGTTGGAGGACCCGGCGGACTTGGCCGACGCGGGCTTGACCGGCGGCACCGGCGCGGCCGGCGGGGGCGTGGCGGGGGCCGCCGTGGTCTGCTCGGCCTGCGGGTCGGGCTGCGCGGCGGAGATTGGCTGGACCTCGTCTGGCAAGAGCGCTCCTCACGGGGGTCCCCCCGGACGGAGTCTGGGGGTGGATCCGGTGCCCGTGTCCGGTCCGGACAACCCATGGTAGCGAGGGTTCGGCGCCCTCGTTCCGCGAGCCCGTCCCGTGTGCGGCTCCGCTACTGGGGCTCCGCCCCTCAAACGCCGGCGGGGCTGGATTTTCCAGCCCCGCCGGCGTTTGAGACGCGGAGGTCCGGGGGCTGGCCCCCGGCGACCGGCCCGCGCCCGGAAACGAAAGCGGCGGGCACCCGGGATGTCCCGGATACCCGCCGCTTCGGCACAGCGGTGTCAGACCACGATCAGCGCGTCCAGCGGGGCCTCGCCCAGGGCGGGTGCCAGCTTGGCCCGGCCCGGGAGGAACGACAGCTCCATCAGGACCGCCACGCCCGCGACCTCCGCGCCGGCCCGCCGGATCAGCGAGAGCGAGGCCTCGGCGGTCCCGCCGGTGGCCAGCACGTCGTCGATGACCATGACCCGGTCACCGGCCGACAGGTCCTCGGCGTGGACCTCGATCTCCGCGGTGCCGTACTCCAGCTCGTACGACTGCGCGAGCGTCGCGCCCGGCAGCTTTCCGGCCTTGCGCACCGGTACGAAGCCGATCCCGGCCTGTACGGCGACCGGAGCCGCGAGGATGAACCCGCGCGCCTCCAGGCCGACGATCTTCGTCGCGCCGTACCGCCCGGCCAGCTCCACCAGCACGTCCGTCAGCGCGGCGAACGCCTTGGGGTCCGCCAGCAGCGGGGTGATGTCCTTGAACATCACGCCCGGCTTCGGGTAGTCCGGTACGTCCTTGATCCGGCTGAGGAGCAGGTCCCGGGCGTCCTCGGACAGCGGCGCGGTCAACGCCGCCGCCCCGGCCGGCCCTGCGCCGCGACCTGCGGCTCGTCCTCGGCCGCGTAGGCCTCGTCCGGGGACTCGCCCTTGGCCGCCGCGGCCGCCCGCTTGGCGAGCACCCGCTTCGTGAGCGCCTTCATCGCCGGCTCGCGCTCCTTGAGGTCCACGACCAGCGGGGTCGCGATGAAGATCGAGGAGTACGCACCGGCCGCGAGGCCGACGAACAGCGACAGCGAGATGTCGTTCAGCATGCCGGCGCCCAGGAAGCCACCGCCGATGAACAGCAGCGCGGCGACCGGGAGGAGCGCCACGACCGTGGTGTTGATCGAGCGGACCAGGGTGCCGTTGATGCTGCGGTTGGCGACTTCGCTGTACGTCCAGCGGGTCTGCTTGGTGATGTCCTTCGAGCCCTCCTTGAGACCGTCGAAGACGACGACGGTGTCGTAGAGGGAGTAACCGAGGATCGTCAGCAGACCGATGACCGTGCCCGGCGTGACCTCGAAGCCGACGAGCGCGTACACGCCGACGGTGATGGTGAGGTCGTGGATCAGCGCGATCAGTGCCGCGACCGCCATCCGCCACTCGAAGGCGATGGCCAGGTAGATCACCACGAGGACCATGAAGACGCCGAGACCGGTCCAGGCCTTGTTCGCGATCTGCTCGCCCCAGCTGGGGCCGACCAGGTCGGCGTTGACGTCGGCCTCGCTGACCTTGAGGTCGGCGGCGAGGACCTTCTTGACGTCGGTCGCGGCTGCGGTGTCCAGACCGGAGATCTGGATCCGCAGGCCGCCGGTGCCGAGCTCCTGGACGATCGCGTCGTGGCCCGAGGCCTTCTCCGCGGCCTCCGTCGCCTTGGCCACGGAGACGGTCGACTTCGGGGTGGTGAAGACGGCACCGCCCTTGAACTCGATGCCCATGTTGAGGCCCTGGACGGCCAGGGCGACGATCGCCGTGATGGTGATCAGGATGGAAACGCCGTACCAGAGAAAGCGCTTGCCGACGAAGTCGTAGCCGACCTCACCGCGGTACAGCCTGGCGCCGAGATCTCCCAGCTTCGACATCTCTCACGCCTCCTTTGCGTCGACGGGGGCGGGGGCGGAACCGGTACGGCGGGACCGGCGCAGCGGAGGCTTGGCGCCCAGCCGCTTCGGGTCCAGCCCGGACCACGGATGACCGCTGGCGAAGAACTTCGTACGCGCCACCAGTGTCATGACGGGCTTGGTGAAGAGGAACACCACGACCACGTCGAGCAGGGTCGTAAGACCCAGTGTGAAGGCGAAGCCCTGGACCTTGCCCACGGTGACGATGAACAGCACCGCCGCGGCCAGGAACGACACGAAGTCGGAGACCAGGATCGTGCGACGGGCACGCGGCCAGGCGCGCTCGACGGCCGGACGCAGGGTGCGGCCCTCGCGGATCTCGTCCCGGATGCGCTCGAAGTACACGATGAACGAGTCCGCCGTGATACCGATCGCCACGATCGCGCCGCAGACGGCCGGCAGGTTCAGCGCGAAGCCGATGCCCTTGCCGAGCAGCGACATGATCGTGTAGGTCAGGATCGCGGAGACCAGGAGGCTGACGATGGCGATGAACGCCAGGCCCCGGTAGTACACCAGCAGGTAGATCACCACGAGGAGCAGGCCGATGGCGCCGGCGATCAGGCCGGCCTTCAGCTGCTCGCCGCCGAGCGCGGCGGTGACGGTGGTGACGCTGTCCTCGCTGAAGGAGAGCGGCAGGGCGCCGTACGAGAGCATGTTGCCCAGGTCCTGCGCGGACTGCTGGGTGAAGCCGCCCGAGATCTCGGCGTTGCCACCGGTCAGCGCCTGGCTCACCGACGGGTCGGAGATGACCCGGCCGTCGAGCACGATCGCGAACTGGTTCTGCGGCATCTGCTTGGTCGCCAGCTCACCGGTGATCTTGGCGAACTTGTCGGCGCCCTTGTCGGTGAACTGCATGGTGACGATCCACTGGCCGCGCTGGGGGTCGATGACTCCCTTGGCTTCCTTCACGTCCTGGCCGTTGACCTGGGCCGGGCCGAGCACCCACTTGCCCCAGGCGTCGCCGCGCTGACCGCAGGCGATCATCGGCTCCTCGGGCTTGGCGCCCTGGCCGGCGGCGGCGCGCTGCGCCTCGTTGTTGCAGTCCAGTGCCGCGAACTTGGCCTGGAGGGCCGCGGCGGCGGCCTCGTCGCCGGTCGCCGGCGTGGAGGCGGAGGCGGACGGGGACGGAGCCTTGGTGTCGTCTGCCTTCTTCGACTCGCTCGCCGAGGGCGAGGGAGTGGGCGCGGCCGGGGCCTTGAGGGCCTCACTGAGCGCGCGGCCCTGGGAAGTGGCGCTGGACGACGGGGTGGCGGAGGGGCTGGTCTTGCCGTCTCCGGCCTTGGGAGCCCCGGAGCCGCTCGCGGAGGGGCTCGGGCTCGCGGTGCCCTCGGGAGCGGCCGGGGAGCCGTCCGCGAAGGCGATGACCGGGCGGAAGTACAGCTGGGCGGTGGTGCCGACCTGCTCGCGCGCCTGCTGCTCGTTCGTCCCCTTGGGGATGTTCACGATGATGTGGTCGCGGCCCTGGGTCTGGACCTCCGCCTCGGACACGCCGAGACCGTTGACGCGGCGGTCGATGATGCCGACCGCCGTGTTCATGTTGGTCTCGTTGATGGCGCTCTCTTTGCCGGGCTCGCTCTTGGCCTTGAGCGTGATGCTCGTGCCGCCGGCGAGGTCGATGCCCAGCCTGGGAGTCGTCTGCTTGGAGAGGAACATCCCCGCGGTGAGCGCCACCATCGCGATCAGGATGATCGCCAGGGCGCGCCCCGGCCTCCCCTGAGCCCCCGTGGGCCGCCGGCCCTTCTTCGGTGCTGCCACCTTGTCGTTTCTCCCTGTCCAACCGTCCCGCGCCGGGTCAGCGCGGGGACGGCCACGAAATGTGTGGTGGGGACCCCTGCCCCCCGCAGAAGTGTCACAGACGGGGACCGTGCCGGTCGCCGGTCGGGCGCCTCCACGGTCCCCCGCCGAGCGTTACTTCGCGCCGGCCTCGCCGTCGGACTTGCCGTCCTTGGGCTCGTCGTCGCCCTTGGGCGCGTCCTCGTCCTTCTTGCCCAGGTCGAGCTTGGGAGCCTCGTCCTCGTCCTTGGTGAGGTCCGCCTTCGGCGCCTCGGTGAGCGAGGAGGCGTCGTCGGGGACGACCGGCGTGTCGGTCACCTCGTCGTCGCCGATGCCGTGGACGATGCGGTTGTACTCCGCGTCCTCCAGAACGGCACCGATGGAGTTCTTCGCGAAGATCGCGTGGACGCCGGGAGCCAGCTCGAGAGTGACCGTGTCGTCACCGATCTCCTTCACCGTGGCGTACATGCCGCCGATGGTGCGGACCCCGGTGCCGGGCGTCATGTGGTCGCGCATCTGCGCGGCGGCCTGCTGCTTCTTCTTCGCGGAGCGGGTCATCAGGAACATCGCCCCGATGAGCACGATGAACGGGAGGAGTGTCACGAGATTCACGGGACGGAGATCCTTCGCACGACCGCACGCGGACGGCGGCCTTTTCTACGGGGGTGGGCACACCGACCCGAAGGGTCGGCATCGGCGGAGTCTAGGCGAGTCCGCACCGATGGAACAACGCCCAGCATGGCACCGCAGTTCCTGAGGGGTCGAACCTCCGCGCCGTCAGGCCCCGAACAAGCCCTGTTGTCCGCTTGATCCACTCCCGCCGTGCTGCGGAGGTACAAGTCCCAGGTGAGCCCATGCGGCGGGCGTCGCCACCCGTCCCCGGGGGGTGCGCGCGAGCAGCCCCTCGCGGACCAGGAAGGGCTCCGCGACCTCCTCCACGGTCTCCCGCTCCTCGCCGACGGCCACGGCGAGGGTGGACAGGCCCACGGGTCCGCCGCCGAACAGCTTCAGCAGGGCTTCGAGAACGGCGCGATCCAGCCGGTCGAGGCCGCGCCCGTCCACCTCGTACACCTGGAGGGCGGTACCGGCCACCTCACGGTTGATGACGCCGTCGGCCCGGACCTGGGCGTAGTCGCGGACGCGGCGCAGCAGGCGGTTGGCGATGCGCGGGGTGCCGCGGGAGCGTCCGGCGATCTCGGCGGCGCCGGCGGTGTCGATCTCCACGTCGAGGAGGCGGGCGGAGCGGTGGATGACGCGTTCCAGCTCCTCGGGGGCGTAGAACTCCATGTGCCCGGTGAAGCCGAAGCGGTCCCGCAGCGGCGGCGGCAGCAGTCCGGCCCGGGTGGTGGCGCCGACCAGGGTGAAGGGCGGCAGCTCCAGCGGGATGGCGGTGGCCCCGGGCCCCTTGCCGACGATCACGTCGACGCGGAAGTCCTCCATGGCCATGTAGAGCATCTCCTCGGCGGGCCGGGACATGCGGTGGATCTCGTCGAGGAAGAGGACCTCGCCCTCCTGGAGAGAGGAGAGGATCGCGGCGAGGTCGCCGGCGTGCTGGATGGCGGGGCCGGAGGTGATGCGGATGGGCGCACCCATCTCGGCCGCGATGATCATGGACAGGGTGGTCTTGCCGAGGCCGGGCGCGCCGGAGAGCAGGACGTGGTCGGCGGTGGCTCCGCGCTGGCGGGCCGCCTTGAGGACGAGGTCCAGCTGCTGGCGGACCTTTTCCTGGCCGACGAACTCGCCGAGGTCCTTGGGGCGCAGCGCCGCCTCGACGGCGGTGTCCTCGCCGTCGGCCGAGGCCGCGACGAGTCGCTCGCTCTCGTCTGCGTTGGTCTCGTCGTCCCAGTTCACGCTGTCAGTCTGCCTTCTCGGTTCGTACGGTGGTCGGTCGCCTGCGACGCCGGGCCGAACACAGCCTCGCCGGCGATCGAGGCGCGGGGTCCGGGCGGAGCCCCGCGCCGGCGCGCGGCTAGCGGGCGCGGTTCAGGGACTGGAGGGCGGCCCGCAGGAGCTGCGGAACCGGGGCCGAACCACCGGCGGCGATGGCGGCCTCGGCCTGCGGGGTGACGGCCGCCACCGCGTCCTCCGCCTCGCGCGAGGCGTAGCCGAGGCCGATCAGGGCGGCGGAGAGCTGTTCGGTCCAGGGGGCGGGCCCGGAGGACGCGGCGCGCTGGGCGCCCACGAGGCCGCTGCTGCCCAGCGGAGCCCCCAGCTTGCCCTTCAGTTCGAGGAGTAGCTTCTGGGCGCCCTTCTTGCCGATGCCCGGCACCGCCACCAGCGCCTTCTCGTCGCCGGTGGAGACGGCCAGGCGCAGGGCGTCGGGGCTGTGGACGCCGAGCATCGCCTGGGCGAGCCTCGGCCCGACCCCGCTGGCGGTCTGCAGGATCTCGAAGACCTGGCGCTCGTCGTCGTCGGCGAAGCCGTACAGGGTCAGCGAGTCCTCGCGTACGACCAGGGAGGTGGCCAGCCGGGCCTGCTCGCCCATCCGCAGGCCGGAGATGGTGGTGGGCGTGCACTGCACGGCCATGCCCACTCCCCCGACCTCGATCACGGCAAGGGTGGGGGCGAGTGCGGCGACCGGGCCGCTGACGAAGGCGATCATCGGGTACGGCCTTTCGAGGCGTGCAGGGCGACCGCCTGCTGGAGGCGGTTCTGGGCGGGGGCCCGCCAGATGTGGCAGATGGCGAGGGCGAGGGCGTCGGCGGCGTCCGCCGGCCTGGGTGGCGCGTCCAGCCTCAGCAGCCGGGTGACCATGGCACCGACCTGGGCCTTGTCGGCCCGGCCGCTGCCGGTGACGGCGGCCTTGACCTCGCTGGGGGTGTGCAGGGCGACCGGTATCCCGCGGCGGGCGGCGCACAGCATCGCGACGGCGCTCGCCTGGGCGGTGCCCATCACGGTGCTGACGTTGTGCTGGCTGAACACCCGCTCCACGGCGACGACTTCGGGCCGGTGCGTGTCGAGCCATTCCTCGATGCCCTGTTCGATGGCGACGAGCCGGTGGCCCAACTCGGCGTCCGCGGGCGTCCGTACGACCCCCACGCCGATCATGGTCAGCGGCCGTCCGGCCACGCCTTCGACGACGCCGACACCGCACCGCGTCAGCCCGGGGTCAACACCCAGTACTCGCACCACCGCCACCTCCTTCTTCGCGCAGGTGTGCAGGCTACCGGCCGCCTGTGACAGTGCACCGACAGCACGGACCGACCCGCCGGGCGGCGGGGGGCGCCGGGAGTGGCGAGGACGGAAACGACGGTGGGCCGACGGGGTGTCCCCGTCGGCCCACCGTTGACGTCCGGTCAGGCGTCGACCTTCTCCATGACCTCGTCCGAGACGTCGAAGTTGGCGAAGACGTTCTGCACGTCGTCGCTGTCCTCCAGCGCGTCGATCAGCTTGAAGATCTTGCGCGCGCCCTCTTCGTCCAGCTCGACCTGCATGGTCGGCAGGAAGTTGGAGTCGGCCGAGTCGTAGTCGATGCCGGCCGCCTGGAGCGCGGTACGGACCGCGACCATGTCGGTGGCCTCGCTGATGATCTCGAAGCTGTCGCCGAGGTCGTTGACCTCTTCGGCACCCGCGTCGAGCACCGTCTCCAGGACGTCGTCCTCGGAGAGCTCGCCCTTGGGCAGCAGGACGACGCCCTTACGGTTGAACAGGTACGAGACCGAGCCCGGGTCGGCCATCGAACCGCCGTTGCGGGTCATGGCGACACGCACGTCGGACGCGGCACGGTTGCGGTTGTCGGTGAGGCACTCGATGAGCACCGCGACGCCGTTCGGACCGTAGCCTTCGTACATGATCGTCTCGTAGTCGGCGCCGCCGGCTTCAAGACCACCGCCGCGCTTGACCGCGGAGTCGATGTTCTTGTTCGGGACCGAGCTCTTCTTGGCCTTCTGGATGGCGTCGAAGAGCGTCGGGTTGCCGTCGATGTCGGCGCCGCCCATACGGGCCGCGACCTCGATGTTCTTGATCAGCTTCGCGAAGAGCTTGCCGCGCTTGGCATCGATCACGGCCTTCTTGTGCTTCGTCGTAGCCCATTTAGAGTGGCCGGACATCCGCCTGTCTCCTTCGCGTAACCAACAGTGTTCGTCCCCGATCCTACCGGGAGCCCGTCACAGCCCCGCGCGCACCATGTCGACGAAGTACGCGTGAACGCGGTCGTCTCCGGTCAGCTCGGGGTGGAACGAGGTCGCCAGGACGTTGCCCTGACGCACGGCGACCGTGTGGCCCTCGTACGTGGCGAGCACCTCGGCGGAGGCGCCGACGGACTCGACCCAGGGCGCGCGGATGAAGACGCCCTCGACCGGGCCGCCCGCTATGCCCGCGAAGTCGATCTTCGCTTCGAAGGACTCGTTCTGGCGGCCGAACGCGTTGCGGCGGACGATCATGTCGATGCCGCCCAGGGTCTCCTGGTCCTCACGGCCGTCCAGGAGCTTGTCCGCCAGCATGATCATGCCGGCGCAGGTGCCGTACACGGGCATGCCGGCGGCCACGCGCTCGCGCAGCGGCTCCAGCATGCCGAACAGCACGGCGAGCTTCGACATGGTGGTGGACTCGCCGCCGGGGATCACCAGGGCGTCGACCTCGGCGAGCTCCTCGGGACGCCGGACCGGCCTGGCCACGGCGTCCGCCGCGGCCAGGGCGATCAGGTGTTCCCGTACGTCGCCCTGGAGTGCCAGGACACCGATCACGGGGGTGTTCGTCATGACCGATTACCAGCCGCGGTTGGCGTAGCGCTCGGACTCGGGGAGGGTGTCGCAGTTGATGCCGACCATGGCCTCGCCCAGGTTGCGGGAGGCGTCCGCGATGATCTTCGGGTCGTCGTAGAAGGTGGTGGCCTTCACGATGGCGGCGGCGCGCTTGGCCGGGTCGCCCGACTTGAAGATGCCGGAGCCGACGAAGACGCCCTCGGCGCCGAGCTGGCGCATGAGCGCGGCGTCGGCCGGGGTGGCGACGCCACCGGCGGAGAACAGCACGACCGGGAGCTTGCCGAGCTCGGCAACTTCCTTGACGAGCTCGTACGGGGCGCGCAGCTCCTTGGCGGCGGCGAACAGCTCGTTGTTGTCGTAGCCGCGCAGGCGGGCGATCTCGTTCTTGATCTGGCGCAGGTGGCGGACGGCCTCGACCACGTTGCCGGTGCCGGCTTCGCCCTTCGAGCGGATCATGGCCGCGCCCTCGGCGATGCGGCGCAGGGCCTCGCCCAGGTTGGTGGCGCCACAGACGAAGGGGGTGGTGAACGCCCACTTGTCGGAGTGGTTGACCTCGTCGGCCGGGGTCAGGACCTCGGACTCGTCGATGTAGTCGACGCCGAGGGACTGCAGGACCTGGGCCTCGACGAAGTGGCCGATGCGGGACTTGGCCATGACCGGGATCGAGACGGCCTCGATGATCTCTTCGATCATGTTCGGGTCGGACATGCGCGCGACGCCGCCGTCCTTGCGGATGTCGGCCGGGACCCGCTCCAGGGCCATGACGGCCACGGCGCCGGCGTCCTCGGCGATCTTCGCCTGCTCGGCGTTGACCACGTCCATGATCACGCCGCCCTTCAGCTGCTCGGCCATGCCGCGCTTGACACGCGAGGTGCCGATCGCCGACTCGGCGGACTGGGGGGAGGTGGGAAGCGTGCTCACGGATTGACCTCACTCGAAAGGAAGACGGGGTACTGCTCGTACTACTCGGCTGAGGAAACCCCAGGGGATCAGTCCACTACAAGGGCCAATGTGGAGCCTGTGGCTCCTTGATTTGTCCCTCGCGGCCCTTGGAAGCCCTAAGTCGGCCGGTCTGCAAGATCCACCGGGGGCTCGTCGTCCATTTCGAAGGCGAGCGGGAACGGCGCGTGCCCCGCCAGTCTGAACCAGCGGACCTTGCGATGCCTGCGCAGCGCGCGGGCGGCCCGTACCGAGTCGTTGAGGAAGCGCCGCGCCATCGGTACCCGGCGGACGGCCGCCGCCAGCTCCTCCGTGGCCTCCGCCCCGCCGGGGGCCGCCTTGAGCACGTCGACCTGGTCGGCATCGGCGAAGACCGCCCGCAGCGCCTGGCTCAGCTCGCTCTCGGCCACCTCACGGTGGTCCTCCTCGGCCTGCCGGGCGGCGTGCGCGGCCTCGTAGAGCACCAGGGAGGAGGCGGGGTCGAGCACCCCGGAAGTGGCCACCTCCAGCACGACGGAGGCCCGGCGTACGAGCTGCGCGTCGAGCGCGGCCCGCGCGGCGTCCATCCGCGAGTGCAGCCGGTCGAGCCGGCCGGCGGTCCAGCTGAGGTAGACCCCGATGACTCCGAGAGCCAGGGCGATCCAGACAAGGGTTTCGATCACGCTGCGCGACCCTACCGCTCCCCGCGCGCCCGGCTCCCATCGGCCCTGGCCCGGTCCGCTCCCGGACCAGTAAGGTCCATGATCCATAAACATCGGGGGGACGGCACACATGAAATCGCACCGCAGAACGACGGCACGCGCACTGCTCGCGGTAGCCGCGGCACTCGTGGCGGCCGCCCTGGCCGCCTACTTCTGGGGCCGTCCGGACGGCGGGCTCGTCGTGATGAACCAGGTGCACGGCCACTTCGTCAGCATGGGCTGGGTGACGCTGGTCGCCCTGGTCGGGGGGATCTGGCTGGGAGCACGGAAGACGGCGACGCGCCTCGCCCTGGGACTCCCGGTGGCCATTCTCGGAGTCATGGTCATGAGCCTCGCCACCCTGCTGGCCCTGCTGGCCGGCGGGCAGGAGCAGACGCAGAGTCTGACGGCCCCCGGCCGGGACGACCGTCGCCTGGTCGTCGAAGAGGGCTCGGCCATGATCGACCCGCTGTGGTACGTGTACGTCCAGCAGGGCAGCTGGCCCCGGGAGCGCCGTTGGGCCGTCGGCTACTTCAACGGCGACGCCGCCGGCAACGAGCTCCGCGAGGCCGTCTGGACGGCCCCCGACGGGATCCGTCTGACCACCTCCGGCGGCGTGGTCCACGAGGTGACCATCGCCCCCGGCGGCCGGCCCGATCAGGTCGTCTCCGCCGGATGGTGACGCCTCAGGAGGACGTGGTGTCCTTCGAGAAGCCCAGGCGGGTGCGGAGCGGGACGCGTTCGTCCGCGGCCACCGCCGCCGCGCCGTCCGTCACCGTTTCGTAGACGGCCAGGATGTCCGCCCCGACCGTGGACCAGTCGAAGCGGCGGACGTGCGCCGAGCCGCGGGCGCTGAGCTCGGCCCGGCGCTCCGGGTCCCGCAGCAGGGTGATCGCCGCCGCCGCCAGCGCGTCGGCGTTCTCGTTCGCGAAAAGGTCGCCCGCCCCGCCCTGGTCCAGGACCTGCGCGAAGGCGTCCAGGTCCGACGCGAGCACGGCCGCGCCCGCCGACAGGGCCTCCACCAGGATGATGCCGAAGCTCTCGCCGCCGGTGTTCGGGGCGACGTACACGTCGACGCTGCGCAGCAGCCTCGCCTTGTCCTCGTCCGAGACCATGCCGAGGAATTCGACCCGCTCGCGGAGCTCCGCGGGCAGGGAGGCCACCGCCTCCTCCTCGTCGCCGCGGCCCGCGACGAGCAGCCGTACGTCCGGGCAGGCCTCCACGATCTTCGGGAAGGCCGCCATCAGCACCGGCAGGCCCTTGCGGGGCTCGTCGATCCGGCCGATGAAGCCCAGGGTCTGCCCGGACCAGTCGGGGTTGGGCTCGGCCTTGGCGAAGAAGTCCACGTCGACGCCGTTGGGGATGACCACCGCGTCACCGCCCAGGTGTTCCACCAGCGTGCGCCGCGCGTACTCGCTCACCGCGATCCGCGCGTTGATCTTCTCCAGGGCCGGCTGCAGGATCGGGTACGCCGCGATCATCGCCCGGGACCGGGGGTTCGAGGTGTGGAAGGTCGCCACGATCGGCCCCTGCGCCGCCCAGCAGGACAGCAGCCCCAGCGAGGGCGAGGCCGGCTCGTGGATGTGGATCACGTCGAACGTGCCGTCGTGGAGCCAGCGCCGTACCCGGGCCGCCGACAGGAAGCCGAAGTTCAGCCGGGCCACCGAGCCGTTGTACGGAACCGGCACCGCCCGCCCGGCCGAGACCACGTACGGCGGCAGCGGGGTCTCGTCGTCCGCCGGGGCGAGCACCGACACCTCGTGGCCGAGGCGGATCAGGTGCTCCGCCAGGTCCCGGATGTGGAACTGGACGCCACCCGGCACGTCCCACGAGTACGGGCACACGATGCCGATCTTCACTACGGGCGCTCCTCCAGGTCGTCCAGCCACAGCCGCTGCAGCATGTGCCAGTCCTCCGGGTGCTCGGCGATGCCCCACGCGAAGGCGTCCGCCACCACCTGGGTCATGAGGGTGGTCTTCTCGGTCCGGGTCCCGGTCTTCGGCACCTTCACCTCGGGGTGGATCCGGCCGTACATCTTCGGCGTGCCGCCGTAGTGCAGCGTCGCCGGGAGCAGCACCGCACCGGTCTGCTGGGCCAGCAGTGCCGGTCCGGCCGGCATGCGCGCGGTGGCGCCGAAGAAGTCCACCTCGACCCCGGAGGCCGACAGGTCCCGGTCCGCGACCAGGCAGACCAGGCCGCCGGAGCGCAGCCGCCGGGCGAGGGTGCCGAAGGCGGCGCCGCCGCTGTGCGGCAGGACCTCCATGCCCAGGCTCTCCCGGTAGGCCACGAAGCGGTCGTAGAGGCTCTCGGGCTTCAGCCGCTCGGCGACCGTGGTGAACGGCGCCTTCATGTGGCCGATGGCCCAGGCCCCGGCGAGGTCCCAGTTGGCCAGGTGCGGCAGGGCCACGACCACGCCGCGCCCGGAGTCGAGGGCCTCGCGCAGCAGGTGCTCGTCCGTGAACTCGACGTCGGTGCTGAAGCGCTCCGGGTCCATGGCCGGCAGCCGGAAGGACTCCATCCAGTACCGCATGTACGAGCGCATGCCCGCCTGCGACAGCTCGCGCAGCCGCTCGGGACCGGCGTCGGGCACCACCCGGGCCAGGTTCGACTCCAACCGCAGCACGCTCTTGCCGCGCCGCTTCCACGCGAAGTCGGCGATGCGCCGGCCCAGGGCCACGGCGGCCGGTTCGGGCAGCTTCTTGACCCCGGCCCAGCCGAGTCCGTACAGCGAGTCGACCAGCTTGTCCTGTACGGCGCCCATCAGGCCGCGCCGCCCTCGGCGGCCGACGCCGCGGCGTCGGCCTCGGCCGACTCGCGGCGTACGGTGACCACCCGCTGGATCAGGGTGACGAGCGAGCCCACCGCCACGATCCACAGCGCGATCGGCAGCAGCACGCCGATCCAGGACGGCACACCGAAGGTCTGCAGCCCGGAGAGGCCGGCCGCGACCAGCGAGATCACCAGTCGCTCGGCCCGCTCGACGAGCCCGTTGACGGCCACCGGCAGCCCGATCGACTCGCCGCGCGCCTTGGTGTACGAGACCACCTGGCCGCTGGCCAGGCAGAAGATCGCCACCGCGCACAGGGCGTTGTCGTTCCCGTTGCCCGCGTACCAGAGCGCGAGGCCGCCGAAGATCGCCGCGTCCGCCACCCGGTCGAGGGTGGAGTCGAGGAAGGCGCCCCACCGGCTGGAGATACCGGCCTGGCGGGCCATGTTCCCGTCCACCAGGTCGGAGAAGACGAAGAGGGTGATGGTGATCGTGCCCCAGAAGAACTCGCCGCGGGGGAAGAACCACAGCGCTCCGGCCACCACTCCGGCCGTGCCGATCAGGGTGACCGCGTCCGGGCTCACCCCCCGCCGGAGCAGAAAAGCGGCGAATGGCGTGAGAACACGCGTGAAGAATGCACGCGCGTACTTGTTCAGCATGGCCTTCCCGGAGGGTCGCTGGGCCGCACGGCCACCACGGCCACCGGCTGGCCCATCGTAGCCAGCACGCCACCGCGCGGACGCCGCGCACCCACCGGTTCGCGCCACGTAAGACGTACTTCACGCCGTGGACCGCCTCCGGTGGGCTCCGGGTGCGTCCCCGGTACGACGTATGGACGGGATGTGACACCAGTGCAAAGCTCGAAGAATCCCGCATTCCTCCTCCGCGGAGGCGGCCGGGACCCCGATCGGGACACCGATCCCCTCTCCACCCGCCCCTCCTCACCGTCACCACCGGGAGGCATGAGCATCATGGGAGCCACATCACACCAAGCCGGAGCCGCCGGCAGGGCACTGACGGCCGACCGCCCCTCTTCCATCCGGAATGTCGTGCTGGTCGGCCCCAGCGGATCCGGCAAGACCACGCTGGTCGAAGCCCTCGCCCTGACCGCGGGGGCGGTCAACCGGGCCGGCCGGGTCGAGGACGGCGCCACCGTCTCCGACTACGACGAGATCGAGCACCGCCGGCAGCGCTCCGTCCAGCTGTCCCTCGTCCCCGTCGAATGGGGCGGAATCAAGATCAATATCCTGGACACCCCCGGATACGCCGACTTCGTCGGGGAACTCAGGGCCGGTCTGCGCGCCGCGGACGCGGCCCTTTTCGTCGTCTCGGCCTCGGACGGGATCGACGGCGCCACTCGCATGGTGTGGGACGAGTGCGAGGCCGTCGGCATGCCCCGTGCCATCGTCGTGACCCACTTGGAGGCCGCCCGCTCCGACTACACGCAGATGACCGCCGTCTGCGGCGAGATCTTCGGCGCCGACGACCCCGACGCGGTCATCCCGCTCTACCTCCCCCTGCACGGCCCGCCCGGCCCCGACGGGCACGCCCCCGTCACCGGCCTGCTCGGCCTGCTCTCCCGGCGCGTCTACGAGTACGCCTCCGGCGAGCGCGTGGAGCGCGACCCGGACCCGGCCGAGCTCGCCCTCATCACCGACGCCCGCGCCCGGCTCATCGAGGGGATCATCGCCGAGAGCGAGGACGAGAGCCTCATGGACCGCTACCTGGGCGGCGAGGAGATCGATCTCAAGACCCTCGTCGACGACCTGGAGCGGGCGGTGGCGCGCGGCACCTTCCACCCCGTCCTGATGGCCGCCCCCGCCCCCGACGGCGCCCGCCAGGGCCTGGGCACCGTGGAACTCCTCGAACTGGTCACCGGCGGCTTCCCCACCCCGCTGGAGCGCGCCGCCGTCACCGTCACCCGCCCCGACGGCTCCGCCCGCCCGGACGTCACCTGCGATCCCGAGGGCTCCCTCGTCGCCGAGGTCGTCAAGACCTCCTCCGACCCCTACGTCGGCCGGGTCTCCCTCGTGCGCGTCTTCTCAGGCACCCTGAAGGCCGAGGAGACCGTCCACGTCAGCGGGCACGGCCTCGCCGACCGCGGTCACGAGGACCATGACGTCGACGAGCGGGTCGGCGCCCTCTCCTCCCCCTTCGGCAAACAGCAGCGCGTCCTCACCCGGTGCGTCGCCGGCGACCTGGCCTGCGTGGCCAAACTCACCCGCGCGGAGACCGGCGACACCCTCTCCGCCAAGGACGACCCGCTCCTGATGGCGCCGTGGAGCATGCCCGACCCTCTGCTCCCCCTCGCCATCGAGGCCCACAGCAAGGCCGACGAGGACAAGCTGTCCCAGGGCCTGGCCCGGCTCGTCGCCGAGGACCCGACGATGCGGCTGGAGCAGAACCCCCACACCCACCAGGTCGTCCTGTGGTGCCTCGGCGAGGCCCACCAGGACGTCGCCCTGGAGCGGCTGCGCACCCGCTACGGCGTCCAGGTCGACCCCGTCCCGCACAAGGTGAGCCTGCGCGAGACCTTCGGTGCCAAGGCCGCCGGGCGCGGCCGGCACGTCAAACAGTCCGGCGGCCACGGCCAGTTCGCCATCTGTGAGATCGAGGTGGAGCCACTCCCGCCCGGCAGCGGTATCGAGTTCGTCGACAAGGTCGTCGGAGGCTCCGTGCCCCGCCAGTTCATCCCGTCCGTGGAGAAGGGCGTACGTACCCAGGCCGCCCGCGGGGTCGCCGCGGGCTATCCGCTGGTCGACGTGCGCATCACCCTGCTCGACGGCAAGGCGCACTCGGTGGACTCCTCCGACGCCGCCTTCCAGACGGCCGGGGCCCTCGCCCTGCGCGAAGCCGCCGCCGAGGCCCGGATCGACCTCCTCGAACCGGTCGCCGAGCTCGCCGTCATCGTCCCCGACGAGTACGTGGGCCCGGTCATGAGCGACCTCGCCGGCCGCCGCGGCCGCGTCGTCGGCACCGACCAGGCCGCGCCGGGGCGCACCCGGGTCCGCGCCGAGATCCCGGAGATCGAGATCGGCCGCTACGCCGTCGAGCTGCGCTCCGTCTCGCACGGCACCGGCCGCTTCGCCCGGGCGTACGCACGCCACGAACCGATGCCGCCGCAGATCGCGGAAAAGGTGCGGGAACAGGCCGAGAAGGGAAGCTGATTCATGTAGCACCGGGTCGGCCGCCCACCCAACCAGCTTGCGGTGGGCGGCATTTCCCTGTCCCATGACCATGGGGTGAGATCCGCCGATAGGCTCGTCGGCGCATCAAAAGCGCACGAACGCACAGCGATGGGGGCAGCGGTGGCGGACGACGGATTCGACTTCAGGCCCGGAGCACAGGTTCCGCTGCAGGGAGGCGGCGGTCAGACGGCGGCGACCAACGCCCTCGCCTCCGCCGCCTACCGGGACGGCGGCAAGGACAGCAAGCTGGAGAAGATCCTCACCGCCAACAGCGAGAACCACCCGGCGACGGTCAAACCACCGAAGATCTCCCTCTTCGAGCCCAGCCTCGGCGAGGCCTTCTGCCGGGCCGTGGAGGCCCGCACCCTCGGCCCGGGCCGCAAGCCCCTCATCCAGTCCTTCGGTGCCGATCCGCAGACGGTGGTGGAGCACTGCCTGGCCGCCTCGCACATCCGCAAGGAGCGCGACCGCAAACTCCGGCTGATCACGCTGGTCTGCGGTGTGCTGTTCCTGCCCGGGCTGCTGCTGTGGCTCGGCCTGTTCCAGCTGCGCAAGAGCCTCGCCTCCAAGGAGGGCAGGGCCTCGTGGCTGGGCACCGTACTCCTGGTCGGCGTCGCCCTCGTGGTGGCCCTCCTGATGTTCAAGCTGCCGCTGACCGGCTTCCTCGGCCTGTACGCCCGCGGCATGATCATCGCCCCGGCCCTGGGCTGGCTGCTCGCCCGCCGCACCTGCGAGGCCACCGCCCGGGACCTGCGCGCCCGCTGGGACGGGCTGCTGTCGGGCGGCGGGGTCGGCGCCAAGATCCCCGAGGCCGTGCCCGGCAACCCCGACGAGAAGGCGCGCGAGGACCTGCGCCACCAGCTCGCCAAGCTGACCGCCGAGGACCGCAGCAACCAGGTCTTCTACGCCGGCCCCAAGGGGATCCTGGGCATGGGCACCCGGTGGGGCAGCTGGCAGATGGCCGAGGAGCTGACCCCCAAGAGCGAGGGCATGGAGATCCACCCCTTCCGCAGCTGGGACGTCATACGCGGGATCGACGCCCAGCTCCGCAAGCTGGAGCGGGGGCCCCTGCACACCGGCGGGTTCCCGCCCGCCGCGATCCAGCACTGGATCGTCACCCCGATCGGTGAGGGCGCGGCCGAGGTGGCCCGCCCCACCGGTGAGAACATGGACGCCTTCCTCATCAAGCCGCACGAGATCACCCGGATCTGCAACGAGCAGCAGTTCAGCGCCGGCGACCGGCACTACCTGGGCATCCAGTACCCGCTCTGGGACGGCCAGCTCGTCATCAACATGCTGGTCACGGTCACCGTGCTCTACAAGACGCTGCGCGTGGACGTCACCGCGCACGCCCTGGGCCCCGTGCACGGGCTGTTCACCAGCAAGTCCGCGGCCCCGACCGTGGAGGTGCCCAAGAGCATCCGCTTCTGGGAGACCGTGGAGCGCCCGCTGCCGCTGGTGGACGCGCAGGAGGTGGTCCGCCTGGCCGTGCGGGCCCCGCTGACCTGGTACCCGCCGATCCTGGAGTTCTTCGGCGGCAAGCTGGTCCTGCCCGAGCCCTTCGGCCTGCGCCACGTCTGGGCGAGCTCGATGTGGCGGCACCGGTTCATGGCGGACGACGCCCTGCGTACGGTGGCGCCGGTCCTGCGGTCGATCCACGCGGCGACCTTCAAGGTGCTGGAGGAGAACGGCGTCGACACCGACCGCTTCACCAACCGCTCCTCGATCATGAGCGGGCTCATCCAGGAGCCGTCGCCGCGCAAGGCGGACGTCTACGACGCGTGACGCGCCGGGACGCGCGGGGACGCGTGGTTAGGCTGGAGTGACGGCCGAGGAGGGACCATGACCGAGCGCAAACCACCGGGTGTCAGCGTCGAGTCCTGGGTGGACCGGCAGATCCGGGAGGCCACCGAGCGGGGCGAGTTCGAGAACCTGCCGGGCTGGGGGAAGCCACTGGCCTCGCTGGACGCGCCCTACGACGAGCTGTGGTGGATCAGGGCCAAGATGCACCGCGAGGGCTTCGCCGTCCTGCCGCCGGCGCTCGCGCTGCGCAAGGAGGCCGAGGACGCCGTGGAGAAGGTCCGGGCGGCCCGCTCCGAACGCCAGGTACGGGACGTCCTCACGGAGATCAACAAGAAGATCGCCGCGGCCCTGCGCATGCCCCCGCCGGGCCCGCCCCTGGGCCTGACGGAGTTCGACGTGGAGGCCGAGGTGGAAACCTGGCGCCGGGGCCGCCCGGACCGGGCCTGACCAGGCGCACTGCCTAGTCGACGGGCCAGGCGTCGGCGAGCATCTGGCGGGTGTCCGCGAGGAGTTGGGGCAGCACCTTGGTGTGGCCCACGACCGGCATGAAGTTCGTGTCCCCGCCCCAGCGGGGCACGATGTGCTGGTGCAGGTGCGCGGCGATGCCGGCGCCGGCCGCCGCGCCCTGGTTCATGCCGATGTTGAATCCGTGCGCGCCCGAAGCCTTGCGCAGCGCGACCATCGCCCGCTTGGTGAGGTCGGCGAGCTCGGCCGTCTCCGGCCCGTCCAGCTCGGTGTAGTCGGCGACGTGCCGGTACGGGACGACCATCAGGTGGCCGCCGTTGTACGGGTAGAGGTTCAGCACCGCGTACACGTGCCGGCCCCGCGCGACGACCAGCCCGTCCTGGTCGGACATGTCCGGAATCCCGCAGAAGGGACAGCCGTCCCCGGCCTCCGGGCCGGTCGGCTTGTTCTCCCCCTGGATGTAGGCCATCCGGTGGGGCGTCCACAGTCGCTGGAACGCGTCCTGCGTGCCCACACCGATCTGCTGCTCCGGCTGAGTCGTCATGGCGGCAAGCATATGACCTTGACCTGGCGTACGAGGAAGGCCCCCGGAAAGTGATCACTTTCCGGGGGCCTTCGGGTGCTCCGGGTGCCGGAACGGACGATCAGACCTGGACGCGGTCCGCGACGACCTTGGCCAGCTTGGCCAGCGCCTCGTCCTTGGCGATGCCGTTCTCCTGGGAACCGTCGCGGTAGCGGAAGGAGACGGTGCCCGCGGCCATGTCCTCGTCACCGACGATGATCATGAACGGGACCTTGAGCTTCTGGTGGTTGCGGATCTTCTTCTGCATGCGGTCGGAGGAGGCGTCCACCTCGACCCGCAGACCCTGCTTCTTCGCCGCCGCGGCGAACTCCTGCAGGTACTCGACGTGCCCGTCGCCGATCGGGATGCCGACCGCCTGGACCGGGGCCAGCCACGGCGGCATGGCGCCCGCGTAGTGCTCCAGCAGCACGGCGAAGAACCGCTCGATCGAGCCGAACAGCGCACGGTGGATCATGACCGGCCGCTGGCGGGAGCCGTCGGGCGCGGTGTACTCCAGGTTGAAGCGCTCCGGCAGGTTGAAGTCGAGCTGCACGGTCGACATCTGCCAGGTGCGGCCGATGGCGTCCTTGCACTGCACCGAGATCTTCGGACCGTAGAAGGCGGCGCCGCCCGGGTCCGGGACCAGCGGGAGGCCCTGCTTCTCGGCGACCTGCGCGAGGACGGCGGTCGCCTCCTCCCAGGCCTCGTCCGAGCCGACGAACTTCTCCGGGTCCTTGGTGGACAGCTCCAGGTAGAAGTCGGTCAGACCGTAGTCGCGCAGCAGGTTGAGCACGAAGGTGAGGGTCGTGTCGAGCTCCTCCGCCATCTGCTCGCGGGTGCAGTAGATGTGCGCGTCGTCCTGGGTGAAGCCGCGGGCGCGGGTCAGGCCGTGGACGACACCCGACTTCTCGTACCGGTACACGGTGCCGAACTCGAACAGGCGCAGCGGCAGTTCGCGGTAGGAGCGGCCGCGCGCGTCGAAGATCAGGTTGTGCATCGGGCAGTTCATGGGCTTGAGGTAGTAGTCGGTACCACCGTCGAGCTGCATGGGGGGGTACATGCCCTCCGCGTACCAGTCCAGGTGGCCGCTCTTCTCGAAGAGGGCGCCCTTGGTGGCGTGCGGGGAGTAGACGAACTCGTAGCCCTCCTCCTCGTGCCGCTTGCGCGAGTAGTCCTCCATCACCCGGCGGATGATGCCGCCGCGCGGGTGGAAGACGGCGAGGCCGGAGCCGATCTCGTCCGGGATGGAGAAGAGGTCGAGCTCGTTGCCGAGCTTGCGGTGGTCGCGCTTCTCGGCCTCGGCGAGGAAGTCGAGGTGGGCCTTCAGCTCTTCCTTCGACGGCCACGCGGTGCCGTAGATGCGCTGGAGCATCGGGTTCTTCTCGCTGCCGCGCCAGTAGGCGGCCGCGTTGCGCATGAGCTTGAACGCCGGGATGTTGCGGGTGGTGGGCAGGTGGGGACCGCGGCAGAGGTCCTTCCAGCACAGGTCGCCGGTCTTCGCGTCCAGGTTGTCGTAGATGGTCAGCTCGCCGCCGCCCACCTCGACGTTCGCGCCGTCGTCGGTCGACGCGGAGCCCTTGATGCCGATGAGCTCCAGCTTGTAGGGCTCGTCGGCGAGCTCCTCGCGGGCCGCCTCGTCGGTGACCACGCGGCGGGAGAACCGCTGGCCGCGCTTCTGGATCTCCTGCATCTTCTTCTCGATGGCCTTCAGGTCCTCCGGGGTGAAGGGCCGAGCCACGTCGAAGTCGTAGTAGAAGCCGTTCTGGACCGGCGGGCCGATGCCCAGCTTGGCCTCGGGGAAGAGCTCCTGCACGGCCTGCGCCATGACGTGCGCGGTCGAGTGGCGCAGGATGTTCAGGCCGTCCTCGGAGGAGATCTCCACCGGCTCGACGGTCTCGCCGTCCTTCACCTCGTACGCGAGGTCCTTGAGCTCGCCCGCGATGCGCGCGGCGACGATGGTGCGCTCGCCGGCGAAGAGCTCCGCCGCCGTAGTGCCCGTGGCCACCACGCGCTCGTCCCGCTCGGAATCGCGTTGGATGATCACACGGACGTCTGACACCGGTCTCTCCTGACTCAGGGGGTGCGCGGGCGAACGCCGCGCGCCTGAATCGTACCGAGCGGAGTGGCCGCGCCGCTAAACGGTTACCGCCCGGGCCTGCCCAGCGGGTCCCCCGCACCCCGGCCGCCGCGTGGCGGAGCCGTGGCCTCGGCCCGGGCAGACGCGGGCGTGCTCGTGGGGCGGGGTCCCCCCGGGGCGTCTCCTCGGCTCGCGAACCGTGCGCCGGACCGGCCCGTCGCCCGGCGGTGGGTTCGCTCGACCTGCGGGGACGCCCCGGTGTGCCCCCGCCCCAGCCGAAACTCCGGGCCGGTCTGCGCGAGCCATGGGTAGCGTGGCCGCATGCAGCAGATACGCACGCTGGACCTGACCGACGATGCCACCGCGGCGGCCGTGCACCGGATCGGGCGGGCCGCCTACGCGGTGGAGGCGGAGCTGATCGGTTTCGACGGCATACCGGCGCTCGCCGAGAGCCTCGCCGAGATGAGGGCCCGGCCTCTGAACTGGGTGGGCGCCGTCACCGAGGACGGTGAACCGGCCGGTTTCCTCGCCTGGGAGGAAGGGGCCGACGGCGTCATCGGCGTCGACCGGCTGTGCGTGGACCCGGGCTGGTTCCGCCGGGGCGTCGCCTCGCTGCTGCTGCGCCACGTCCTGACCGAGCTGTTCCCGTGCCGCCTGGTCGAGGTCACCACGGGCGCGGCGAACGCCCCCGCGGTGACCCTCTACGAACGTGTCGGCTTCACCCGAGGCCCTGACTTCTCCCCCGTGCCGGGGCTGACCATGGCCTCGTTCGGCCGGGCCGCCATCGGCACCTCGTGGGAAGGTGGAAGGGGATCTTCCGACCTGGCATGAGGTGACACCCATGAGAGTGACCAGGAAGACGGCTGCCCTGGGCGCCGCTACGGCCCTGCTGGCGGGCGGACTGCTCGCCGGCACTCCCGCCACGGCGGCGCCGGCCGCCGCGTGCACCGGGGACCAGCTCTCGGACACCGGCGCGGAGCGGCCCGACACCACACACGTGCGGTTCACGGTGGTCAACAACGGCCCGGCCTGTCAGCTGCGAGGCTTCCCGACGGTCGCTCTCGCGGGCCAGGGCTCCCCGGACCAGAACAGGGCGCTGCGCGTCATCCCCCGGGGCGAGGCCCGGCCGGTGCTGTTGTCCCCGGGCGGGAGCGCCTCGACGGTCCTGACCTTCACCCCGGTCCTCGGCGAGGCGGACGGCTTCTGCGCCTCCGGCGCCGACCCGACCGTCGCCCCCACGCTGGTGATCGGCGTCGCGGGCACGGGCTTCCAGGTGGCCCCCAACGACGGCGGCCAGTTCGCCCTGTGCGGCGACACCGTCCGCGCCACCGCTTACCGCTAGTCCGCTGGCCCACTGGTCCGCTCGGCTAGTCGTCGGACGGCAGCGCGTCCTCGGGGTCGAAAGCCGCGTCCAGGGACTTCATCAGCCGGTCCCGCTCGACCTCGTCCATCGGCACCGGCGTCACGTCCGCCGCGTCGGACAGCCGCCGGAAGCCACCGCGGCGCTGGAGCCGGCCGGTGACCCGGACCGGCAGGCCCACCAGGTGGGCGTGGCCCGCGATGCGGTACGCCTCCTCGTCGAGGGCGGCCCGGACGTACGGGACCTCCGCCCCGGCCAGCACCCGCAGCCGTACGGTCCCTCCGCCCCCGGCCGCCTTGCGCCGCATCCGCACCACGGCCCCGGCGAGGCGGACCGGTACGGCGGGTTCCGCGCGGGTGTACCGGGCGGCGGCCTCGCGCAGCACGGGCAGGTCGCCCGGAGAGAACTCCACCGGCTCGGGACGGGCCGCGCAGCCCGCCGGGACCCCGGCCGCCGGCGCCCAGGCCAGGGCGATCCGGGCGCCCTCCGAGCCCCGGACCAGGGCGATGAGCGCCTCGGCGAGCTCCCGGCTGACCCCGGCGGCCACCGCCGCGTCGAAGGCCTCCATGCCGCCGGTGGCCCGCTGGTAGTCCACCGCCTCGCGGGCCGCGTGCAGGGCGTGGTGCAGCCGGGTCACGGGTCCCCGGCCGCCGTCCACGGGGACGTACGCGGTCAGCCGGCGCCCGCCCGGGGAGGGGCCCACCAGGACCCCGTCCAGGGTGCGCTCGGCCTGCGCCTGGTGGCGGGCCCCGTAGTACCCGGCACGGGCCCGGTCCGCGAGGGCCCCCGCGAGCAGGAGCCGGCGGGCCGCCGAGCGCAGCTGCTCCTGCACGGGCCAGGAGGCCTCGCCCTGGTACCCGTAGGGCCCCTCCGGGATCTCCCGCTCCCAGCGGATCTCGTCGCTGGGCACGCTCAGCCCGAGGAGCACCTCGCGCGCCGAGGGCAGTCCGCCGTGCGCGAGGGCGGTGAGTGCCTCCTCCAGCAGGTCCGCGCAGTCGGGGAAGGCGCGGCTCTCCGGGACGAGCAGGCTGGTGCCCGAGCGGCCGGGCGGGGTCCAGCGGCCGTACCGGCCGGCCGCGCCGCCGCGCCGCAGCCATCCGTGCCGGTGCAGCAGCGCTCCGAGCACCTGCGGGTCGACCTGCGCGGGATCGGGACCGCCCGGGGTGTACCGCGGGGACGGGAGCGGTTCGAGGTGCGGTGAGTGCAGGTTCATCAGGGTGTCCCTCCCGACCCGACCCGGGTCATGATCTCGCACAGCGCACGGTCGTCGAAGATCCGCGTGGTGGGGACCCGTACGGTGGTGCGGCGCCGGCCGGTCACGGGGTGTCCGGCGAGGTTGGTCCAATAGCAGCAGTGCCTCAGGTCGAGCCGGTCGTGTCCGGCGGCGAGCCACTGCTCGCGTTCCCTCGGTACGAGCATCACGACGAGGATCTTGTGGACGGCGACGGGCGTCCGGGCCAGCTTCACCAGGTGCTCGTTGTCGAGGGTGAAGGCGAAGGTGGCCCCGGCCGGCCGGGGCGGTATCTGGTAGGTCGCCTTGAGCTGCACCTTGATGGTGACCTCGTCGTCGACGACGTGTTCGGGCGCTCCGTGGGAGACGTGCCAGTCGATGCCGTTGTCGGGGAAGGGCTGGGAGAGCGAGCAGCCGGCGGCGGCCGCGACGGCGTGCAGGTATCCCACCTGGAGGGTCTCCATGCAGGCGGTGGTGGCGAGCGTGCCGCGCAGGGCTCCGGTCCGCGGACCGCTCCCCTCGTGCAGCACCCCGCCCGGTTCGGGCTGTGTGAGCGCCATGGCCGGCTCCCCATGCCTTGCGGGCTCTGCCGCGAGCGGTGCTGGCTGACGACCGGTCATACGTACGGTCCCCCAAGGAAGTTGTCTCCGCACCCGACTGCCCGCAAACGGCGTACGGGGCAAACAGCCCGGGTATCACCGATGCGGCGGGGGTGGTGTGTTCAGGAAGCTCCACCCGCCGCTCGGGGACGAGGAGTTCGCCATGACACGCTGGTACGAGGGCCCGCTGGCCGCATTCGACACGGAGACCACCGGGGTGGACGTCGAGCAGGACCGGATCGTGTCCGCCGCGCTCATCGTCCAGGAGTGTGCGGGCGGCCGGGTCCGCACCACGCGCTGGCTGGTCAATCCCGGTATTCCGGTGCCCCCGGGCGCCACGGAAGTGCACGGGCTGACCGATGAGCACCTGCAGCGTCACGGGCGCTGGCCCGCGCCGGTGGTGGAGGAGATAGCCCGGGCGCTCGGGGAGCAGCAGGTGGCGGGCCGGCCGGTGGTGGTGATGAACGCGCCGTTCGATCTGACGCTGCTGGACCGGGAGTTGCGCCGGCACCGGGCGTCGTCGCTGTCGCGGTACCTGGACAACCGGCCGCTGACGGTGCTGGACCCGCGGGTGCTGGACAAGCACCTGGACCGGTACCGCAAGGGCCGCCGGACGCTGACGGACCTGTGCGCGCACTACGGGATCGAGCTGGAGGGCGCGCACGACGCGGCGGCGGACGCGATGGCCTCGCTGGAACTGGTCCGGGCGGTGGGGCGGCGGTTCGCGGCCCGGCTGGAGCGGCTGACGCCGGCCGAGCTGCACGCGCTGCAGGCGGTGTGGCACGCGGCGCAGGCGCGAGGCCTGCAGGCGTGGTTCGCGCGTCAGGGGACGCCGGAGCCGGTGGATCCGCACTGGCCGCTGCGGCCGGACCTGTCGACGGCGGCATAGGTCGCGCAGGTCGCTCACATGCGGAAGGCCGGTCCGTCATTGACGGACCGGCCTGTCCCGGTGGGCGATACTGGGATCGAACCAGTGACCCCTTCGGTGTGAACGAAGTGCTCTCCCGCTGAGCTAATCGCCCGGGAACGGAGTGAACAATACAGAAGGGCCGGGGCTGGTTCAAACCGCTTCTCCCGGGCGGGCCTCCGGGCCGCACGTCAGGTACCTACTCAGGGCGCATCTGAGTACGCACGCCCATGTCCTGACTGCGTGACCGCCGCCACACTCCGGATATGAACACGCCTCTGCCGCCCGCCGAAGAGCTGGCGCTCATCGACCGCGAGCTGGCCCAACTCGATGCCCGGCGGCTGTATTTGCTGGGCCGCCGGGACTGGCTGCTGCGTCTGCTGCTCCAGCCCGGCGGCGCGCCCGCCCCGGTCCGCCGGGGCCAGGCCGCGCCCGCCGGACCCGCCGGGCCCGCGAAGGAGGCCTCCGCCCCGAGCGCGCAGAACGTGCTGCTCACCCTGGGCGCGGTGCTGCTGGCGGTCGCCGCGCTCGCGTTCACGCTGGTCAGCTGGGGGTCCATGGGGATCGCCGGGCGCTCGGCGGTGCTCGCCGCGGTGACGGCGGCGGCGCTGGGCGCGCCCGTGCTTCTGCTGCGCCGCGGGCTGCGGTCGACGGCGGAGTCGGTCGCGGCGGTCGGCCTGCTGCTGACGGTGCTCGACGCGTACGCGCTGTACGCGGTCGGCATGCCGGATACGAACGGCACCGGTTACGCGGCGGGGGCGGCTGCCGTGCTGGCGGTCGCGTGGGCCGGCTACGGCTCGGGGCTGCGCACGCTGCGGAGCCCGCTGCCGGCCGCGGTGCTGGCGGCGCAGTTCGCGCTGCCGCTGGCGGCGCTGGCCGCGCGCCCGGGCCCGCAGGCGCTCGGCTGGGCGCTGCTGGCGACGGCGGCGCTGGACGCGGCGCTCGCCCTGCGGGTCCGGCCGGCGGCGGTCCCGGCGGCCGTGACGGGCGCGGGCGCGCTGCTGCTCGGGCTGGCCCAGTCGTGGTCGGCCGGGTCGGCGGCGCAGGCCGTGGCCCCGGCGGCGCTGCTGCTGGCGGGCGCGGCCCTGGGCGTGGCGGCGGCCTGGCTCGAGCCGCGCGCCTCGGCCGCGGCGCTGGTGGGCGCCCTGGCGGCGGTGGCCGGCCTGGGCGGGGTGGCCCGGCCGGACCTGGACCCGGCGTGGACGGTGCTGGTGCACCTGCTGCTGGCGCTGCCGCTGCTGGCGGCGGTACGGGTCCCCGCGCTCCCGGCGGCGGTCCGGCTCGGGTCGGCCCGGGCCGGGGCCGCGGTGGCGTCCCTGGCGGCGCTGTCGGCGGGTGCCGTGGTGGCCGCGGCCCTGGTGGCCCGGTTCCGGGTGCTGGGTGAGGTGTGGGCGGCGACGACCCCGGACCTGGTTCCGTACGCGGCGGGGGCCGTGGCCGCGGCGACCCTGCTGATCGCGGCCGGGGCGGCCTGGTGGCTCGCGCGGGCGCTGTCCCGGCCGGAGTCGGCGGTGGTGGCGGTGGTCCTGGCCTGGGCGGGCCTGTTCGCGGCCCCGGTGCTGCTCGGGTTCCCGGTGGCGGCGGTGTTCGCCGTGCAGCTCGCGGTGACGGGCGCGGCGGGCGTGCTCGCCCTGCGCTCCCCGGCGCGCGGGGCCCGGATCGCGGCCGCCGTGTGCGCGCTGACGGGGGCCGCGAACGTGTCCCTGGGCGCGCTGGACGGCCGGGCGGCGACGTTCGCGGTCTGGGGGCTGCTGGGCGCGGGCTGCGCGGCGGCAGCGGCGTACGGGGCCGCTTCGCGCCCGCTCCGGTCGGGGGCGGCCGTGTGCGCGGTCGGGTACACCACGGGCGTGCTGGTGGCGGCGGGAGCGGTGTCGGACCTGGCGGTGGTCTGGTGGGCGTTGCCGGTGCTGGCGGTCCCGGCGCTGGCGGCGGCCCTCGGGCCGCGGCTGGGCGGGGTCCGGCTGCCCGTCGAGATCGCGGCGGCCGTGGCGGGCGCAGTGGCGGTGGGCCTGTCGGCCGGGCGGCCCGGAACCCTGGCGCTGGTCCTGGCGCTGGCCGGGGTGGTCTGCGCGGGCGCCGCGGTGCGGCCGGAGCGGCGGGTGCTGGGCTGGGCGGCCGGGGCGCTGTTCGCCGCGGCGACCTGGGTGCGGCTGGCGGAGGCCGGGGTGAGCGCGCCGGAGGCCTACACGCTGCCGGTGACGGTGCCCGCCCTCGTGGTGGGTCTGCTGCGGCGGCGCCGGGACCCGCAGGCCTCGTCGTGGACGGCGTACGGTCCGGGTCTGGCGGCGACGCTGGTGCCGAGCCTGCTGGCGGCCTGGGGGGACCCGGGCTGGATGCGCCCGCTGCTGCTGGGGGCGGCCGCGCTGGTGGTGACCCTGCTGGGCGCGCGGGGGCGGCTCCAGGCTCCGCTCCTGCTCGGCGGGGGCGTGCTGGCGGCGGTGGCGGTGCACGAGCTGGCCCCGTACGTGGTGCAGGTGGCGGGCGCGCTCCCGCGCTGGGTGCCGCCGGCCCTGGCGGGCCTGCTGCTGCTGGCGGTGGGGGCGACGTACGAGCGGCGGCTGCGTGACGCCCGCCGGCTGCGGGCCGCGATCGGCCGGCTCCGGTGAAACGCCTGAGGCCCGGAGACTGTGAAAGTCTCCGGGCCTCAGGTCCGGGTGGGCGATACTGGGTTCGAACCAGTGACCCCTTCGGTGTGAACGAAGTGCTCTCCCACTGAGCTAATCGCCCGGACGCACCGCAAACATTACCGCATGTCAGCGGTGCTCCTTGACCATCACTGGTCCTTGAGGTTCCAGGGCAGGACGAGCCCGTACTTCCACAGGTAGAAACCGATCAGCGCGCCCGCGATGACGAGGCCCACGCTGGTCAGGATGATGTTGCGGCGGCGGACCTTCGGGTCGAGCGCCTTCTGCGCGGCCTCGGTGACCTTCCGCTTGGTCCAGCGCAGCACGAGGTGGGCCCAGGCGAACTCGGTGGCCCAGATCGCCAGGCCCGCGAAGATCGCGACCCAGCCGGGGCCGGGCAGCACGAGCATCGCCACGCCGGCGGCGATCACCGCGAGGCCGACGATGAAGACGCCGACCTGCCAGCTCAGGTGCAGGCTCTTGTTCGACTTGATGAAGGCCGGGGCCTTCGATACGTGCGGCGCCTCGGCGGCGGCTTCCGCGGTGGCATCCGCGGCCGGTTCGGTGGTGGCTTCCGTGGTGGCTTCGTCAGCGGCGGACCCTTGGGTTCCGCGGTCACTCCCCGTATTCATGGAGCCGAATCTACCGGAGCTCGATGCACACCGGAATGCGGGTTTGGATCCGCCGTCCGAGGGACCCAGAGGTCCGCAAAACGGTCAGAGGGGTTTACAACGGCACCGTAGGTGGCATGTCGATTTCGCCGACGTGCGAATCCCCGAGCGCACACTGAGCGAAAGGCCCTGGCGCTTATGAACACCACGGTCAGCTGCGAGCTGCACCTGCGCCTCGTTGTGTCGAGCGAGTCCTCACTGCCTGTTCCCGCGGGCCTGCGGTATGACACGGCCGACCCCTACGCCGTGCACGCCACCTTCCACACCGGCGCCGAGGAAACGGTCGAATGGGTATTCGCCCGCGACCTCCTCGCGGAGGGCCTCCACCGGCCCACCGGTACCGGCGACGTCCGCGTCTGGCCGTCCCGCAGCCACGGTCAGGGCGTCGTCTGCATCGCCCTGAGCTCACCGGAGGGAGAAGCACTGCTCGAAGCACCCGCCCGAGCACTCGAGTCGTTCCTCAAGCGGACGGACGCCGCGGTTCCACCCGGGACCGAGCACCGGCACTTCGACCTCGACAAGGAGCTCTCCCACATCCTGGCCGAAAGCTGAGCCAGGCCTACAGCCGCCCGGCACCGTCCGACTCGGGGCGACGGTGTGTGGCGGACAACCACATACGGCAATGCCGGCGCTGTTCCCGCGGGAGCCACCCGCGAGGACGGCGCCGGTGCGCTCTGCGGGACCCGCTATTGTCGGGCGGCAGCGGCGACGGCCCCCGTCGTCGCAGGCCCGGCCCCTGAGGGAGACCCCGTGCAGATCCCCCACGACACCCGTCGCGCGCTCGACGTCGTCGTCGCGCTGGTGAACACCGCGGCCGAGGCCGACCAGCCCGACGGACTCTCGGACATCGGCGCCCTGCGCGGATTCGTCCAGGAGTACTCGATCAGCGACGTCGGCGAGCTCAGCGCCCGCGACCTGGCCGGCGTCCGGACCGTGCGCGGAAAGTTCGCCCAGGTCTTCGCCTCCCCGAACCCGCGTGCGGCTTCCATACTGATCAACGAGCTCGTGGCCACGGCCGGCACCACCCCGCAGCTGACCGACCACGACGGCTACGACTGGCACGTGCACTACTTCGCGCCGGGCGCGTCGGTGGGCGACCACCTGGCGGCCGACGGCGGCATGGCGCTGGCCTTCATCGTGGTCTCCGGCGAACAGGAACGGCTGCGCCGCTGCGAGGCCCCGGACTGCAGGCGGGCGTTCGTCGACCTCTCCCGCAACCGGTCCCGGCGCTACTGCGACAGCCGGACCTGCGGGAACCGGCTGCACGTGGCGGCGTACCGGGCCCGGCGCAAGGAGGCCGACGCGGAGGCGTCAGAGCAGGAAGAGATCGTGCACGGCGGCGAGCAGCAGCAGGATGCCGATCACCGCTAGGAAGATCATCAGGGGCGGTTGGGAGAGCGCGAAGAGACAGCCTCGCGGCTCCTCCACCACAGGGGCGGGTACCGGCGGGTCACTGTGCGATGTGTCGAACATGTCGGGCCGATGATGGCGCAGCGCACCATCGACCGGCCCTCAACACGCCAGCGTCCGGGCGGGAGTTCGCTCGATCTTGTGGACGAGGCCCGGTCCGGGCCGGATCCCGGGCTCAGATCCCGTGCTTCTTGAGGATGGCCTCGATGTCGGAGAAGTCCTCCGTGGGAGCGGCGGGCTGTGCCTGCGAACCGGCCCGGGCGGCGCCCAGGGACGGCGCGGAGGCGGTCGGGGCGACGGCCCCGGCGGCCGGGCTCCCCTTGACCTTCTTCCCGGACTTCCCGGACTTCCCGGGCTCCGCGGGCTTCCCGGACGTGGCGAGGCCGCGGCGCTCGATCGCGCGGGTGGTCATGAAGAGCAGCCAGGACAGTCCCAGCAGTCCGAAGCCGGCCCAGACGGCCGGGTCGAAGACCATCCCGGACACCCACTCCACGAACCCCGTCATCACCAGGGCGACCGGCACGAGCGCGTACGCGGCGATCCGCGTGGCGGCCAGGAAGCGCTTGCGGTAGGCGGTGACCGCGGCGATGCCCAGGCCCGCCACTGACACCGCGGAGCAAATGGTCTCGGCAAGCATGCGGTCCTCCGGACTCTCGGCGGCTCGGCGATCTGTCCCTATCCATCCTGCACCGGCCTGCGCCGCGGCGGCCAGGTTCCGGGCCCCGGCCGGGCGGATCTCCGGGACATCTCCGGGTCGCGCCTCCTGCCTGGGTCCAGGTCGGCGGGTTCGGGTCCCGGTCGGGGGGGCGGGCGGGGGCTGGGAGACTGTCCGTATGACCGATTCCGTGATCCTCGACGTCTGGTGCGAACTGCAGTGCCCGGACTGCCACCGCGCCCTGGACGACGTACGCGCCCTGCGGGCCCGCTACGGCGACCGGCTGGACATCCGGCTGCGCCACTTCCCCCTGGAGAAGCACAAGCACGCCTTCGCCGCGGCGCAGGCCGCCGAGGAGGCCGCCGAGCAGGGCCAGGGCTGGCCCTACGCGGAGGCCGTGCTGGCGCGCACCGCGGAGCTGGCCGAGCGCGGCGAGCCGGTCCTGCTGGACGTGGCACGTGAACTGGGGCTCGACGTCGAGGAGTTCGACACCGCCCTGATCGACGGCCGGCACATCCTGATCGTCGACGCCGACCAGGCCGAGGGCAAGGCGATCGGGGTGACCGGCACCCCGACGTACGTGATCGACGGACAGCGCCTCGACGGCGGCAAGAGCCAGGACGGCCTGCGCGCCCGTATCGAGGAGATCGCCGACCGCCTGCTGGCGGACGCCGGGGCCTAGGTGTATTGACCCGCGCCGCCTGGCACCGCACCCCATCCCCCGGACTCCGTCCGGGGGGACCCCCAGGTTGTCGGGCGCGCCCGAGTACGTCCGGTACACGGGCGCGCCCTCCGCCTTGCGATGCACGGCACCGGACGACGCGGACTCAACCGGCAGGATCCGGAAGAGACGGCCTAGATCAGGTCCTTGGCGTAGTTGAAGTTGGTGGGCCGGTAGCCGAGGGAGACGTACAGCCTCAGGGCCGGGGTGTTGTCGGTGAAGACCTGGAGCGCCAGCAGGCGGTGGCCGGCGGCGAGGGCGGCGCGCTCGGCGAGCGCCATCAGGTGGCGGCCGTGCCCGCGCCCGCGGCACTCGGCACGGACCTCGACGTCGTAGATGTAGGAGCCCGCCTCGCGCGGTGCGAGCCACACGTGGCCGACGGGCACCCCGGCCGCCTCCAGGACGAGGAAGACGGCTCCCGGGGTGGCCAGGCCCTGGGGCAGCTGGCTCTCGTGGTCGGCCACCGATTTGGCGCGGGCGGCCTCGGCGGACATGCCGCGGCTGCTCCAGTTCGCCGCGTAGGCCTCGACGGCCCCGGCGTACCAGCCCTCGTACTCGGCCTGCGTCATGGGGCGGCCGAGCACCCCTTCGGGGAGGGCGGGCGGCTCGGCGGGCAGGTCCTTGGCCATGTTCCGGCTGTACTCGGTGTACCCGAGGGCCTCGGCCATGGACAGGCCTGCCTCCGAGTCCGCCGGGACCGAGACGCGGACCCGGCGGCAGCCCCAGCCGCGCAGCACTTCCTCGGCGGCGAGCGCGGCCACGGTGGCCCTCCCCCGCCGCCGGTCGCCCTGCTCGACGTCCAGGTCGCGGATCTCGCCGACCGTCGGCCCGAACGGGGTGTCGGAGGCGATCAGCAGGGCGCCGACCCGCCTGCTGTTGACCCGGATCTCGTACGGGCGCGAACGCGCGCCGTCCGCCGTGTGCTGGAGCGGCCCGGACGGCCGCAGGGTGGTGGTCATCCCTTGAGTTCTACCCGCCCTGCGGCCACCGCGACAGCCCCCTCCCCGCGAGCCCGGCCTGGTCGGCAAGACACCCCCTCAGGGGTCGAGGTCCTCGCCCGCCTTCACCTCGAAGATCCGCATCACCTCGGCCGTGACCGGTCCGGGGGCGGTCCCCAGCTCGCGGTCGTCGATCCGCAGCACCGCCTGGGCATCGCGCAGCGAGGAGGTCACGAAGACCTCGTCGGCCCGCTCCAGCACGTCGAAGGGCAGGTCGGTCTCCTTGGCGCCGGCCCAGGCGACGATCAGGGCCCGGGTGATACCGGCCAGGCAGCCGGAGGCGAGCGGCGGGGTGTGCAGTTCCCCGTCGAGTACGACGAAGACGTTGGAGCCGGTGCCTTCGCAGAGCCGGCCGAGGGTGTTGGCGAGGAGCGCCTCGGAGGCCCCGGCGCGGTGCGCGGCGGCGAGGGCGACCACGTTCTCGGCGTACGAGGTGGTTTTGAGCCCGGCCACGGCGGACCGCTCGTTGCGCACCCAGGGCACCGTGACGACGGCGGTGGTGTCCGGGCGGCGGGGGGAGTCCGCGACGGCGGCGATCAGGGTGGTCCCGGCGTCCCCGCGGTCGGAGCCGAGCGGGGAGACTCCGCCGGTGTAGGTGATGCGCAGCCGCGCGTGCTCCAGCGGGTTGGCCTCCAGTACGGCGGCGCAGGCGCGGCGGACCTCGTCGAGGTCGGGGTCCGGCAGACCCAGGCCCCGGGCCGAGCGGGTGAGCCGTTCCAGGTGCCGGGTGAGCGCGAAGGCGCGGCCGCGCTCCGCCTTCAGCGTCTCGAAGACGCCGTCGCCCACGGTCAGACCGTGGTCGAGGACGGACACCTTCGCGGCGTCCACCTCGGTCAGAGCTCCGTCGAGCCAGATCTTCATGGTGCGGTCCTTCCGATCGTGTCGTTCGTCCCCTGCGTGCCACCGCCCACCTCGTGGCCCGTGGCCACCCGCAGGAGCCGGGCGGCCTTGAGCTCGGTCTCCGCCCACTCCCGGTCGGGATCGGAGCCCCAGGTGATGCCCGCTCCGGTGCCGAAGAGCAGACGGGGTCCGCCGGCGGCCTCGCGGTCGATCCAGAAGGTACGGATACCCACGGCGAGCTCGGCGGTGCCCCGGTCCGCGTCGACCCAGCCGATGCCTCCGCAGTAGGGGCCGCGCGGGGCGGTTTCCAGGGCTTCGATGATCCGCAGGGCGGAGGTCTTGGGGGCGCCCGTGACGGAACCGGGCGGGAAGGTGGCGGCGAGCAGCTCGGGCCAGCCGGCGCCGTCGGCGAGTTCGCCGCTCACGACGGAGACGAGGTGGACCAGGCCCGGGTGCTCCTCGACGGCGCACAGCTCGGGGACGGCGACGGAGCCCGTCGCGCACACCCGGCCGAGGTCGTTGCGTACGAGGTCGACGATCATCACGTTCTCGGCGTGGTCCTTGGGGAGCAGGTCGTCGACGGTGCGGCCGGTCCCCTTGATGGGGCCGGACTCGATGTGCCGGCCGGCGCGGCGCAGGAACAGCTCGGGGGAGGCGGTGGCGATCTCGACGCCGTGGGCGGCCAGGCGAATCGTTCCTGCGAAGGGTGCGGGGTTGCCGCGCGCGAGGAGCGCGGTGAGCGCGTCGACATCGGCGCGGTCGGGGTGGGGCAGCGGCGCGGACATCACCCGGCAGAGGTTGGCCTGGTAGACCTCGCCGGCGGCGATGTGTTCACGGACGCGCCGTACGCCGGCCACGTAGGCGGCGCGGTCGAGGGAGGAGGTCCACCGGTCGGCGTCGGGTCCGCGCCAGGCACCCGGAACGGGCGCGGGGACCGGATCGCGGCGTACGTCGCCGAAGCGCGCGCAGACGAGCCGCCCTTCGAAGTCGGCGGACACCGCCCAGAAGCCGGTGGAGTCGAGGGCGGCGGGATCGCTGGTGACGTCACGGAGGTCGGTCGCGAGAAGGCCGCCGAAGCGGGCCAGGGGAGGCAGGTCGTGCACGGCTGCGAGTCTATGACCGGTGACGGCACGGCGCCGGTGCGGTGACGGGAGGGTGACCTGGGGTGATCGAGCGGCAGCACGCTGCGGAAACGCGTTTTTGAGCTGGCCCGGTAATCCGCTAGAGTTCAACTCGTCGCCAGGGAGCGAAGGGGAAAAACCCCGGAGCGAACACGGTGACCTGCGGACGTAGCTCAGTTGGTAGAGCACCACCTTGCCAAGGTGGATGTCGCGAGTTCGAGTCTCGTCGTCCGCTCGAAGTGGGGGATCTTCCCGAGAACCCCTGCAGCTCCATGGTGGAGTGGCCGAGAGGCGAGGCAACGGCCTGCAAAGCCGTCTACACGGGTTCAAATCCCGTCTCCACCTCCAAGGACGATTAGCTCAGCGGGAGAGCGCTTCCCTGACACGGAAGAGGTCACTGGTTCAATCCCAGTATCGTCCACTGATCCGCAAGGATCCCCGCGCGATTAGCTCAGCGGGAGAGCGCTTCCCTGACACGGAAGAGGTCACTGGTTCAATCCCAGTATCGCGCACGCAGCACCTGCACCACCGTGTTCCACCTGCGGCTTTCGAGCTGCGGAGCCCGCGCGATTAGCTCAGCGGGAGAGCGCTTCCCTGACACGGAAGAGGTCACTGGTTCAATCCCAGTATCGCGCACCACCTGAAAGCCCCGGCCGTTCCCACGGCCGGGGCTTTCGCGTTCCCCCGCACGAGTGGGCCGGGCCCGCGGAAGCGGTGCATGAAGGTGCATGAAAAAGGGTGCTGCCCGTCCGACTCCCCAGTCGTACGGGCAGCACCCTTCACCTGCCGTCCGTCCGCCGCTCCCCCGTCCCCACGGGGTTCGGCAGGCCGATGTCCCGGTCCGGGCCGCTCTCCCGGACCTGGGGCGCCGCTCAGCGCCCCAGCATCACGCCCACGGACGACGCCTGTGCCGCCAGCTGATCGAAGCCTCCGAAGAGGAACAGCAGCAGGGCGGCCAGGGGGAGCACCATGGCCGCGGCCACCAGGGGGTGGCGGGTACCGGACTCGTGGCCGTTGAACGCGAATGCCTTGCGCCCGTGCCGTGCGATGTCCGCCATGGTCCTCTCCCTGTCGTCTGGCAGCGGCGGGCTCGTGACCTCGGGGGACGAGTGCGCCACCCGCCGCTTGTCCTCAACACTAGGCGGGCGGGCGGCTCCTGGCCTCATGCCCTCGTACCCATTGGCGGGCCTCCAGGAGGATGACGGGGCCTCCCCCGTGTACTCCCCTGGGTGGAGACGGCTCCCCCGTTATGGGGGACTTCCCGGAGGGGATGACCGGAGGGTAGTGACTTCGCTCACTTGCGTCACTCCCTGTTGCCGCGTGTCCGGCCACCGGCCGTCGGCAAGATCGACTCGGCCGCGAGCCGCGTACGGGCACGCCGGAGCGGGTCCGGGGCTGCTCCTGGGCTCCAATCCCCTTGGCGCAAGGGGTGCTTGGCCGGGCGGACCACCCCGGGAGCGCTCGCGGACCACAGCGCCGACGCCCCCTCAAGTGTGCTGTGGCGCACTGACAATCGAATCCCCCGGCGAGGGCGCGGCCTCTGAGCACGCATGCCGGATGGTCCGTAAGCTGTGCCACGTCAACAGGACGACCGGTCAGCGGGGTGGACATGGCGATGATGCGGCTCCGGCGCGAGGACCCGCGTGTCGTCGGCTCGTTCAGACTGCACCGGCGGCTCGGCGCCGGCGGCATGGGCGTGGTCTACCTGGGATCGGACCGGCGCGGGCAGCGTGTCGCGCTCAAGGTCATCCGGCCGGATCTGGCCGAGGACCAGGAGTTCCGCTCGCGGTTCGCCCGTGAGGTGTCCGCCGCCCGGCGGATCCGGGGCGGGTGCACCGCACGCCTGGTGGCGGCGGACCTGGAGGCCGAGCGCCCCTGGTTCGCGACCCAGTACGTGCCCGGTCCCTCGCTGCACGACAAGGTGGCCGAGGAAGGTCCCCTGACGGCCGCGCAGATCGCCGCCGTGGGCGCCGCGCTCTCCGAGGGTCTGGTCGCCGTCCACGAGGCGGGGGTCGTGCACCGCGACCTCAAGCCCTCGAACATCCTGCTGTCGCCCAAGGGCCCCCGGATCATCGACTTCGGCATCGCCTGGGCCACCGGGGCGAGCACCCTCACCCATGTGGGTACGGCCGTCGGCTCCCCCGGATTCCTCGCGCCCGAGCAGGTGCGCGGCGCCGCCGTCACCCCGGCCACCGACGTCTTCGCCCTCGGCGCCACCCTGGCTTACGCGGCCACCGCCGACTCGCCCTTCGGGCACGGCAGTTCCGAGGTCATGCTGTACCGCGTGGTGCACGAGGAGCCGCACCTGCAGGGCGTGCCGGACGCGCTGGCGCCCCTGGTGCGGGCCTGCCTCGCCAAGGACCCCGAGGAGCGGCCCAGCACGCTCCAGCTGTCGATGCGGCTCAAGGAGATCGCGGCCCGCGAGGCGCAGGGGCTCTCGGACGGGCGCCCGCCGGCCCAGCGGGCCCGGGTCGAGCGGCCGACCGGGCGGCTGCCCGAGGCGGAGCGGATCGGCGGGACCGAGGAGTACCCGGGCCGGCGTACGGAGCGTCGTACGGACGGCAGCACCACGCCCCGGGCCCAGGGCGGCTCCCCGAGCGGACCGCACGCCCGGCCCTCGTCCTCCCGGCACCCGCAGCACCCCGGCGGCCCGTCCTCCCGGCCGACCTCGGGTCGTACGGGCGGCCGTCCGGCCCCCAGGACGACGGGGACGGGACGGCGCCCCTCGCGGCCGGATCCGAAGCTGATGCGGCAGCGGCTGATCGTGTTCGTCGTGGTGACACTGATCGTCGCGCTGGGCATCGCGGCGGCCCAGAAGCTGTAGCTCAGGCGTTCGGCAGGGGCCTCAGGCCCGGCAAGGTCCGGAAGGGACGGCCTACTGGGCGGCGCGGCCCTGGGCCACCGCGTAGAAGGCGACCGCGGCCGCGGCGCCCACGTTCAGCGAGTCCACGCCGTGCGCCATGGGGATCCGCACCCACTCGTCGGCGGCGACCAGCGCCGGCGTGGACAGGCCGTCGCCCTCGGCGCCCAGCATCAGCGCGACCCGCTCCAGGGACTGCGGGGCGGCCACGTCGATCGGCGTGGCCTTCTCGTGCGGGGTGAGGGCGAGCAGCTTGAAGCCCGCCTCGCGCACCGAGTCCAGGCTCTTCGGCCAGGCCTCGAGGCGGGCGTAGGGGACGGAGAACACCGCTCCCATGGAGACCTTCACCGAGCGGCGGTAGAGCGGGTCCGCGCAGTCGGGCGACAGCAGCACCGCGTCCATGCCGAGGGCTGCGGCGCTGCGGAAGATGGCCCCGATGTTGGTGTGGTCGTTGACCGCTTCCATGACGACCACCCGGCGGGTCGTGGAGAGCAGTTCCTCGGCCGTGGGCAGCGGCTTGCGCTGCATGGAGGCCAGGGCCCCGCGGTGCACGTGGTAGCCGGTGACGCGCTCGGCGAGCTCAGGGCTCACGGCGTAGACCGGTGCCGGGAGTTCGTCGATGACGTCGCGCATGACGTCGACCCACTTGGCGGAGAGCAGCATCGAGCGCATCTCGTACCCGGCGTCCTTGGCGCGTCTGATGACCTTCTCGCCCTCGGCGATGAAGAGGCCCTCCGCGGGCTCGCGCCTGCGCCGGAGTTCGACGTCGGTCAGGCCCGTGTAGTCGCGCAGGCGCGGGTCGTCGGGGTCGGTCACGGTGATGAGATCAGCCACAGGGTGATACTGCCTTGTCCTGGGTGCGGTGCCAACGGCCTGTCAGGCGCTGGTGGTGGGGAGGGTGCGGTCGCCCGGGCCGTTCACGCGGACGACCTCGCCGATGACGATGACGGCCGGCGGACGGACCTCTTCGGCGCGAACCGTCTCGCCGACCGTGGCCAGGGTGGCGTCCACCCGGCGCTGGGTGGCGGTGGTGCCCTCCTGGATCACCGCGACGGGGGTGTCCGCGGAGCGGCCGTGGCGCACCAGCGCCTCGGCGATCAGGCCGATCTTGTCGACGCCCATGAGGATCACCAGGGTGCCGGTGAGCTTGGCGAGGGAGGCCCAGTCCACGAGCGAGCGCGGGTCGTCGGGGCCGACGTGGCCGCTGACCACGGTGAACTCGTGCGCCACACCGCGGTGGGTGACCGGGATGCCGACGGCGCCGGGCACCGAGATGGAGCTGGAGATGCCGGGGACGACGGTGCAGGGGATGCCGGCCTCGGCGAGGGCCTGGAGCTCCTCCATGCCGCGGCCGAAGACGTACGGGTCCCCGCCCTTGAGCCGGACCACGGCCTTGCCGGCCTTGGCGTGCTCGATCAGGGCGTTGTTGATGGCCTCCTGGGCCATGAACCGGCCGTACGGGATCTTCGCGGCGTCGATGACCTCGACGTGCGGCGGAAGCTCGTCGAGCAGGTCACGGGGGCCGAGCCGGTCGGCGATGACCACGTCGGCCTCGGCGAGGAGGCGGCGGCCGCGCACGGTGATCAGGTCCGGGTCGCCCGGGCCGCCGCCGACGAGGGCCACGCCGGGGGTGGTCTTGTGCCGGTGGGAGGGAGCGGTGAGGGTGCCGTCGCGCAGGCCCTCGACGACGGCGTCGCGGACGGCCGCGGAGCGGCGGGGGTCGTTGCCGGTCAGCACGGCGACGGTGACGCCCTCGATGCGGCCGGTCGCCGGGGTCCAGGCGGTGGCGGCGGAGGCGTCGTCGGCTCGGACGCACCAGACGCGCTCGCGCTCGGCCTCGGCGGAGGCGCGCTCGTTGTCCTCGCGGTTCTGGGTGGCGATCAGCGCGTACCAGGCGTCGGCGAGGTCACCGTCCTGGTAGCGGCGGCGCTCCCAGCGGATCTCGCCGGTCTCCGCCATGGCGTCCACGGAGGGGGTGGCGGAGGGCGAGATGAGCAGGACATCGGCGCCGGCCGCGATGAGCGCGGGGAGGCGACGCTGCGCGACCTGTCCGCCGCCGATGACGACGACGCGGCGGCCGGCGAGGCGGAGTCCTACGGGGTAGGCGGGGGTGTCGGCCATGGCGGTGCGGCTCCTGGTGCGGCAGTCGTTCTGTCTTGCCGCTGCGGCTCTGGAGCGGCGGTGTGCTGACGTGCGGATTCTTGGTGCGGGTCCACCATACGGCGCGGGCCGTCCCGAGGCGCGGACGGGGCTGCGCCCGCCGCTGCCGTGCGTGGGTGCCGGTCACGGATCGGGGCTCCGCCCCAGCCCCCGCGCCTCACATGCCGGCGGGGCTGGGGTCGGGCCGGACCGCCGGCCGGTGGTGGGTTCGCCCGGCCTGCGGGGACATCCCGGAGTGTCCCCGCCCCACGATCCGCGGGAGTACTACTTCTCCGTGACGCCCGCCGAGTCGAACGTGGCGACCTCGTGCATCGCGCGGGCCGCGCTCTGGACCAGGGGGAGGGCGAGCAGGGCGCCCGTGCCTTCGCCGAGGCGGAGGTCCAGGTCGACCAGCGGGCGCAGGCCCAGCTTGTTGAGCGCCGCGACGTGGCCCGGCTCGGCGCTGCGGTGGCCCGCGATGCACGCCGACAGGGACTCGGGGGCGATCGCGCGGGCCACCAGGGCGGCGGCTCCGGCGCTGACGCCGTCCAGGATCACCGGAGTGCGCAGCGAGGCGCCGCCGAGGAGGAGGCCGACGATGGCCGCGTGCTCCAGGCCGCCGATGGCGGCGAGGACGCCGATCGGGTCCGCCGGGTCGGGCTGGTGGAGCTCCAGGGCGCGGCGGACGACCTCGACCTTGCGGGCGTGCGTCTCGTCGTTGATGCCCGTGCCGCGGCCGGTGACCTCGGACGGGTCGACCCCCGTGAAGACCGAGATGAGGGCGGCGGAGACCGTGGTGTTCGCGATGCCCATCTCGCCCGTGAGGAGAGCCTTGTTGCCGGCCGCGACCAGGTCGCGGGCCGTTTCGATGCCCACCTCGATCGCCGCGACGGCTTCCTCGCGGGTCATCGCGGGGCCGGTGGAGAGGTCGGCGGTGCCGGGGCGGACCTTGCGCGGGAGCAGACCCGGGGTGGCCGGGAGGTCACCCGCGACGCCGACGTCGATCACGCAGACCTCGGCGCCGACCTGGTTGGCGAAGGCGTTGCAGACCGCTCCGCCGCCCAGGAAGTTGGCCACCATCTGGGTGGTGACCTCCTGCGGCCACGGGGTGACGCCCTGGGCGTGCACGCCGTGGTCACCGGCGAAGATGGCGACCGCGGCCGGCTCCGGGATCGGCGGCGGGCAGACCCGGGAGAGGCCGGACAGCTGGGCGGAGATGATCTCCAGCATGCCCAGCGCCCCGGCGGGCTTGGTCATGCGCTTCTGGCGCTCCCAGGCCTCGCCCAGGGCCTTCGCGTCGAGCGGGCGGATGCTGGCGACCGTCTCCGAGAGCAGGTCGTGCGGCTCCTCGCCGGGCAGCGCGCGGCGGCCGTAGGTCTCCTCGTGGACCACCCAGGAGAGCGGGCGGCGCTGCGACCAGCCGGCCTGGGCCAGCTCGGGCTCCTCGGGGAACTCGTCGACGTAGCCGACGCAGAGGTAGGCGACGACTTCGAGGTGCTCGGGCAGGCCCAGCTCGCGGACCATCTCGCGCTCGTCGAAGAAGCTGACCCAGCCGACCCCGAGGCCCTCGGCGCGCGCGGCGAGCCAGAGGTTCTCGACGGCGAGGGCCGCGGAGTACGGGGCCATCTGCGGCTGGGTGTGCCGGCCGAGGGTGTGGCGGCCGCCGCGGGTGGGGTCGGCGGTGACGACGATGTTCACCGGGGTGTCGAGGATGGCCTCGATCTTGAGTGCCTTGAACTGCTTCGCCCGGCCCTTGGGCAGGGACTTCGCGTAGGCCTCGCGCTGGCGCTGGGCGAGCTCGTGCATCGCCCGGCGGGTCTCGGCAGACCGGATGACGACGAAGTCCCACGGCTGGGAGTGGCCCACGCTGGGCGCGTGGTGCGCGGCTTCCAGGACGCGGAGCAGCACCTCGTGCGGGATGGGGTCGGTGCGGAAGCCGTTGCGGATGTCGCGGCGCTCGCGCATGACGCGCAGGACGGCCTCGCGCTCGGCGTCGGCGTATCCGGGGGCCGCCTCGCCTGCGGCGGGCTCGGCCTGAACGTCCTCCGCGGGCTCGCCCTGGACGGCGGGCTCGGCGGGGGTGGTGGGCTCGGTCTCCGGCTGCGCGTCGGGCTGCTCCGCCCGGACCGGCTCCGGGGCGGCCTCGGGCTGCGCCGGGGCCGGCTCCGCCAGCGCCTCGGGCTGCTCCTCCGGCTGGACGGGCTGCGCCTGGACCGGCTCGACCACGACGGCCGGCGCCGGGAGCACCGGCTCGGGCTGCGCCAGGACCGGCTCCGCCAGCGCCTCGGGCTGCTCCTCCGGCTGGACGGGCTGCGCCAGGACCGGCTCGACCACGACGGCCGGCGCCAGGAGCACCGGCTCGGGCTGCGCCAGGACCGGCTCCGCCGGCGCCTCCGGCTCGGCCGGGGCGGCGGCGGGCTCAGGAGCTTCGGGTGCGGCCTCGGCCTCGGCCGGCGGCTGGACCGGTTCGGCGGACACGGGCTCGGGCTCGGCGGGGAGCGCCTCGGCCGCCACCGGCTCGGGCCCGGGCTCGGGCTGTACGGGCACCGGCTCGACGGCGATCGGCTCCGGCTGCGGCTCGACCGCGACGGGCTCCGGCTGCGGCTCCGGCTGCAGCGGCTCGGCCGCCACCGGCTCGGCCTGGACCGGCTCCGCGGGGGCCGGGACGGGCTCCGGTTCCACGGGCTGGGCTGCGGCCTCGGCGGGGGCCGGGGCGGGCTCCGCCACCGGCTCCGGCGTCCACGGGGCACCGGCCTGCGGCGGGATCTCGCCCAGCTGGGCCGCGGGGGCCGGGGCGGTCTCGGCGCGCGGGATGTCCAGGTACTCGGGTCCCGTGGTCGGGGGTCCCGCCTGGCGCAGCGGGAGCGGCGCCGACGGGGTGCTCACGGCGGCCGTCGGGGCGGCCTGGGCGGGCGCCGCGGCCGGGCCGCGGTCGGCGAGGGACCGGACGACTCCGCCGTTGGCCTCGGGCATGGGCGGGCCCATGTGCAGGGGGCGCCGGACGGGGGCCGCGGGGACCACCGGGGCGGCGGGTGCCGCCGGGGGCGGGACGACGAGTCCGCCGAGGTCGAGCGCGCCGGAGTCACGGCCGCCCGTCTCGTGCGCGCCCGCGCTGTAGCCGCCGTCGGGGAACACGGGCGGGGGGAACTCGGTGTACGCGGCCGGAGCCTCGGGGTAGGCGGGCGCGGCGGCGTAGGACTGGTCCGTGAACACCGGCGGCTCGCCGAGCTGGGGCGCGGCGGGGAACGCGGGGGCCTGCGGGACGACCTGCGGGTCGCTCCACGCACCCTGGCCGCTCGGCATCAGCAGCAGTTCCTCGTCCTCCGGCTCGGCCGGATTGTCCATGAGGTCCTGGAAGGCGTAGCCCGCGGGAATCGGTGCCGGGATCTGGACCGGAGCGGGGACGCTCTGCTGATCCACCATGCCCGTGCTGTCCGGGAGACCCTCGCCCGGGACCTGGCCGGTGTCAGTCATGCTTACCCCTCGCCCATCGGTGTTGCCTCTTCGATCGCCCGGTCGCCCACGAGGCCGCCGAGCGGTTTTGCCTGCGGGGTTGCGGTGCGACGAGCTCGTCTCGCATGCGCCTGCACGACAACCAGTAAGCATTGTCGCGCCCGTCGGCCACCGTGGCGGCCATAACCGTCACGGTCCTCTGTGGACTGCGCCACGTCGCGCGTCCAGGCCGTGCCGCGATGCCCGAATCGTCCGAGGCAGTACGACGATCGGCCAGCCTACCCCGGCCCTCGGGTCAGCGCGTGGCGGGGCGTTCCGCTGCCAGGAGGAACACCACGGAACGGTCCTGTTCGGCCCAGGTCCGGGTGTCCAGGCCGACGGACTGGAGCAGCGCGCACTCGACGGCGTAACCGTGTTCGGCGAGTGCCCTGCCGATCGCCTCCGCCTCGTCGCGGGTGGAGGCGTGGCTGACGATCCGTTCGGGGCGGCGTTCGGCGACGGCCGCGACGACGGCCGCGCCGCCACCGCCGACGCGGACGACATCGGGCTCGGGCAGGTTCTCCAGTACGTGCGGCGCGCGCCCGGCGACGGTCTGGAGCTGCACTCCCCGCTCGCGGGCGGCGGCGGTTATGCGGTCGCAGGCGGCCGGGTCGGCGTCGACCGCGATGACGGCGGCGCCGAGGGCGGCGGCGTCCACGGCCACGCCGCCGGATCCGGCGCCGATGTCCCAGAGGAGGTCGCCGGTACGCGGGCCGAGCCGGGCGAGTTGGGCCGCGCGGAGCTGGGCGGACTCGCCCTCTCCCCCGTCGGCCTGGGGCCTGGCCCAGCCGCGGTCGGCGGACCGGGCGGCGCTCTGGCCGAGGAGCCAGCCGGCGTCTGCGGGCGCCGGTCCCGCGCCCCCGATGACGATGACGACGTTCGGGTCGCGCCAGCTGTGGTCGGCGGCCTTGTCGGAGGTGAGGACGCTCACCTGCTCCCGGTCCGTGCCGAGTTCCTCGCAGACGACGAAGGTGCGGTGAACTCCTTCGAGGAGCAGGGCGAGTTCCGCAGGGCCGGCGCCGGGTGAGGTGAGGACGGCGACCTTGGCGTGGGCGCGGCAGACGTTGACGGCGCGGCGCAGGGTGCGGGGGTGGGCCACGACGACCTGGGCGTCGTCCCAGGGCATGCCGGCGCGGGCGAAGGCGGCGGCCACGGAGGAGACGGCCGGGACGACCTCGACCTCCAGGCCGTGCTCCGGGGCGCGCAGGGTGCGTACGGCGCCGAAGAAGCCGGGGTCCCCGTCGGCGAACACCACCGCGGTGCCGCGGTGGCCGGCGATGCGGCGTGCGGCGAGACCGATACTGCCCAGGCGGATGCGCTCCGCGGTGGGCGGTACTTCGGGGAGGGCGAGGTGGTGCGCGGCGCCGGCGACGAGGGTCGCGGCGGAGAGCGCGGACCGGGCGCCCGCGGTCAGGGGCGAACCGTCCCAGCCGATCACCGTGACCCGGTCGGCCATCGTCGTCAGTCTCCTGGTCTGGCAGGGGGCACCTCCCGGCGGCAGCCGGGGGAGGGCGGGGTTTCGTCGGGGCGGGCACGGTGAGACTACCCGGTCATCGGTTCAGTTCCAGTCGGCGCCGACGCGGTGGCCGTGCGCGTCGGCCCGCTGCGGGAACGCGGTGCTGCGGGCGTATCCGTCGTAGCTGTCGTATCCGTCGTAGCTGTCGCCCTCGTCGAGGTCTTCGGGGACCAGGCTCCAGACGATGAGGTCGGTGCGGGTGTCGGCCCAGCCGCCGTCCGCCGTCTGCGTACGCACTATCCACGCGTTGCGCAGGACGCCCTCGCTGATGCAGCCGATCTTCTGGGCCACCTGCTGCGAGGCGGTGTTGTCGGCGGCGGTGCGCAGTTCGAGGCGCTCGAACCCCTGGGAGCGGAAGAGCCATTGGGCGACGGCGAGGACGGATTCGCTGGCGTAGCCCTCGCCGCGGGCCCAGGGGGCGGTGACGTAGCCGACCTCGGTGGCGCGGGTGCGCCAGTTGGTGTTCCGCAGGTGCACGATGCCTACGAGGCGCTGGGTGAGGAACTCGGTGACGGCGAGGACGATGCCGCGGCCCTCGGTGCGTTCGGCGTGGGAGTGCCGGGTGGCCCAGGCGTGGGCTTCGGCGTGGGTGTAGGGGTGGGGTGCGCTGGTCCAGGCGATCACGTGCTCGTCGTTCATCATCTCGGTGAGCGCGGTGACGTCCTCTTCCTCGAAGGGGCGCAGCACCAGCCGGTCCGTGCTGATGGTGACGTCCGGGAAGGTGGTAGTCATGCGCAGCTCCATGCCTGAGACCGTGGTGCGACCGTGGTGCGATGCGACCGCGGTGCGGGACCGTTCGTGCGGGACCGTGCGTGCGGTTCGTAGGCCACAGCATGCAGCATCGACCGGGTGATGTGCAGGGCCGGGTTGCCCGGAAGCGGGCAGCGCTCGGCCCCGCGCGCGGTCAGGTGCGTGCGGGGCCGAGATTCATGACCGGTTCGACAGGAACCGGACCACCAGGTACCGGTTCAGGAGGCGGCCGGGGCGCCGAAGGCCGGGATGACCGAGCCCTGGTACTTCTCCTCGATGAACTTCTTGACCTCGTCGGAGTTCAGGAGCTTGGCCAGCTTCTGGATCCGCGGGTCGTTCTGGTTCCCGTCCTTGACCGCGAGGAAGTTGGCGTAGGGGTTGCCCTCGGCCTTCTCCAGGATCAGGGCGTCCTTGGCGGGCGACAGCTTGGCTTCGAGGGCGTAGTTGCCGTTGATGATCGCGGCGTCCACGTCGTTCAGGGCGCGCGGGACCGTGGCGGCCTCCAGCTCCTTGAACTCCAGGCCCTTCTTGTCGGTGATGTCGGACAGCTTGGCGCTGGTGCCGACACCCTCCTTGAGGGTGATCAGGTTGTTCGCGGCGAGCAGCTGGAGCGCGCGGCCCTCGTTGGTGGTGTCGTTGGGGACGGCGACGGTCTGGCCGGCCTTGATGTCACCGATGGCCTTGATCTTCTTGGAGTAGAGACCGAGGGGCTCCAGGTGCACGTTCACGACGGGCACGACGTGCGTGCTGTTCTTCTTGTTGAAGTCGTCGAGGTACGGCTTGTGCTGGAAGTAGTTGCCGTCGACCTGGCCCTGCTCGGTGGCGGTGTTCGGCAGAACGTAGTCCGTGAACTCCTTGACCTCCAGCTTGAGGCCTTCCTTGGCCGCGAGCTTGTCCTTGACGAAGTTCAGGACGTCGGCGTGCGGGCTCGGGGAGGCCGCTATGACCAGGGGCTTGCTCTCGTCGGCCTTGCCGCCGTCGGCCTTCGCCGAGGACGGGTCCGAGGAGCTGCCGCAGGCGGTGAGGCCGAGGGCGAGCGCGGTGGCCGTGGCGGCGAGGGCGGTGAGCTTGATGTTCTTACGCACGAAGAGTGCCTTTCTTGCTGAACAAGTACCGATGACTTGCTGGTGGTGGCCCAAGCACGACAAGTGCGGGCTCTGTTGGGGGAAAGTCTTCTCAGGCGGTCCGGCCGCGGCGGGCGAGGAGCCGGACCGCGCCGTCGCCGAGCAGCTGGATCACCGTGACGAGGGCGATCAGGACCACGACGGTGGCGATCATGAAGCCGGTCTCGAAGCGCTGGAAGCCGTAGGTGATGGCCTTGGATCCCAGTCCTTCGCCGCCGACGGCGCCGGCCATGGCCGAGTAGCCGACGAGGGTGATGACGGTGGTGGTGACACCGGCGACCAGGGAGGGCAGGGCCTGCGGGAGCAGCACCTTGCCGACCAGGGTGGGGATGCCGCCGCCCATGGACTCGACGGCCTCGATCAGGCCGTGGTCCACCTCGCGGACGGCGGTCTCGACGAGCCGGGCGAAGAAGGGGACGGCGCCGATGGCGAGCGGGACGATCATGGCGGTGGGGCCGATGAAGGTGCCGACGACCGCGGTGGTGACCGGGATCAGGAAGATCAGCAGGATGATGAACGGCAGCGAGCGGCCTATGTTCACGATCACGCCGAGGACCTTGTTGAGCGGCTGGTTCTGCAGGAGGCCGCCCTTGTCCGTGAGGACCAGCAGGATGCCGATGGGCAGACCGCCGAGCACGGTCACCAGGGTGGACCACAGCACCATGTAGAGGGTGTCGTAGGTGCCCTGGGTGAGCAGGGGCTGCATTTCGGACCAGGTCACTTGGCACCGTCCTTGACCAGCTCGGCCAGTTCGTTGTCGATCCCGTCGACGATGTCGACCTGCAGGCCCTGCTCGCGCAGGAAGCCGACCGGCACGACGTTGTCCTCGTAGCCGCCGGGCAGTTCGATGCGCATGCGGCCGATCTGCCGGCCCGCGACGGTGTCCATCGCGGCACCCAGGATCGAGATGTCGATGTTGTACGTACGCGAGAGCTGCGAGATGACCGGCCGGACGGCGGCTTCGCCGTGGAAGGTGACGTCGACGACCGTACGGTCGGGGCCGGTGGCGGTACCGGTGACCGGGAAGAGTTCGCCGGCGAGCTCGGAGCCGGGGGTGGCGAGGAGTTCGGCGACGGTGCCGGACTCGATGATCCGGCCGTTCTTCATCAGGGCGGCCGAGTCGCAGACGGTCTTGACGACGTCCATCTCGTGCGTGATGAGCAGCACGGTGAGGCCGAGCTGCCGGTTGAGGTCGCGCAGCAGCCCCAGGACGGAGCGCGTGGTCTCGGGGTCCAGGGCGCTGGTGGCCTCGTCGGACAGCAGCACCTTGGGGTCGCCGGCCAGGGCGCGGGCGATGCCTACGCGCTGCTTCTGGCCGCCGGAGAGCTGGGTCGGGTAGGCCTTGGCCTTGTCGGCGAGGCCGACCAGGTCGAGGAGTTCGAGGGCCTTGCGGGAGCGCTCGCGGCCGGAGATGCCGAGGATCTCCAGGGGCAGCTCGACATTGGCCTGGACGGTGCGCGAGGACAGCAGGTTGAAGTGCTGGAAGACCATGCCGATGCGGCTGCGGGCCTGGCGGAGCTCCTTGCCCGCCCGCCGGCCGCGGCCGGCGAGGGCGGTGAGGTCGACGCCGTCGACCGTCACGGTGCCGGTGGTGGGGCGCTCCAGCAGGTTGACGCAGCGGATCAGGGAGGATTTGCCTGCGCCGCTCTGGCCGATGACTCCGTAGACCTCGCCCTCGCGGACGTGGAGATCGACGCCGTCCAGGGCGGTGACCTCGCGGCCACGGGACTGGTAGACCTTCGTGAGGCCCGATGTGGTGATCACAGGATTTCCGTCGCTGTCGAGTGCGCGGCGCAGCGGGCTGCCGGGCACGGGGCAAACAATCTGGGGACGCGATACGGGACGAACCATCAGAAAATGATGGTGTCGACACGTGCGCGGGGCATGAGTGAGCCGTGCGGTTCATCAGCTGGTGACGTGGTGGCGCGGCTGGTCTCGCTTCGGGGCGCGAGGCTCAGGAAGGGGCCCTCAGAAGGCGCACATTCGACACATACAACGAGCACCGGGCGTCATCGTCGCCTCGGTCGCAAGGGTGCGGCTGCTCGTCGTGGTCATGGGCCCAAGTAAAGCAGACGTCTCCCCTGACCGATCAATGACGTCCGCATAGCGGACGCATTCCGACCACATACCGGACGTCACCGGTCGGTACCGGCCCTCCGCCGCGAGGCCGGTCCCCCGCTCCGACCTGCGCCGACACAGCCGGAGGAGGCGGTCCCGCCCGCCCGGTCCGGAGTGCGGCGACCGGGTCCGCTGTGGTCAAGACCACGGTCGGTACGCCGGGCGCGCGGGCAGCGCGCGGGGCCGCGGGGGACAGGGGTGCGCGCATCGGGTCCTACGGCCCGTAATACCCTCGCTGCATGCTCGACGCCCTGACGGTCGCCATCGGCGTGCCCGCACTCGCCCTCGCCGCCTGGTGCGGCCACGCCGCATGGCGGGACCAGCCGACCAAGGACTGGCACTTCATCGGAATGGCCGTCGTGACCGTGCTGGTCCTGGCGCAGCTGGTGATCGGCGTGGTCAAGCTGGCCCAGGGCGAGAAGCCCGACGAGGGCACGGTGATCTTCGTGGCCTACCTGGTGGGCGCGTTCGCCGCGGTACCGGCGGCCGGGATGCTCTCGCTCACCGAGCGGACCAAATGGGGATCGATCACGGTGGCCGCCGGCGCCGTCGTGCTCGCCGTCCTCGAAGTACGGCTCTACGACATCTGGGGAACCACCGGTGCCTGACTCCGACACGACGAACGCCACCGGCGCGGCCCCCGCCACCGCCACTGCCGCCGCCGGGCACAAGCGGCTGGTCTCCGGGCCCGGTCTGCTGCTGGTGTGGCTGTACGGGGTGATGGTGGTGGGCGCGGTCTCCCGCTCGGCCTTCCAGATCTCCACCGAGTTCGACCGGGCGCCGCTGGCGTACTCGCTGTCCGCCGTGGCCGCGCTGGCCTACGCGTTCATCACGTACTCACTGGTGCGCGGCGGCGAGACGGCCCGCAAGGCGGCGCTGATCTGCTGCGCCGCCGAGCTGGCCGGTGTGCTGGCCGTGGGGACCTGGACGCTGGTGCGGCCCGAGTCCTTCCCCGACACGACCGTGTGGTCCCAGTTCGGGATGGGCTACCTGTTCATCCCGGTGATCCTGCCGATCACCGGGATGCTCTGGCTGCGCAGGAGCCGAGAGGCCGCTACGCGCTGACCGTGAAGTCGGTCGGGTCCTTGGCTTCCTTCTCCAGGATCACCAGCTGGATGCCGTCGGACGCGGTGCGGCCGCCGACCTTGACGTAGCCGGCCTTGCGGTAGAGGCGCAGGTTCGCCTCGCTCTTGTGCCCGGTGTGCAGGCGGAAGCGGGTGGTGCGGCCGGGGCTCGCCAGGGCCTCCTCGACCGCGCGCAGCAGGCGCGCCCCGAGACCGTGGCCCTGCAGGCGCGGGTGCACGCAGAGCTTGGCGATCTTGCCGGTGCCGTCCTCGTCGACGTTGCCGCGCACGGTCCCGACGATCTCGTCGCCGAGCCGGGCCACCAGGACGGTGTCCGTCGCCAGCTCCCCCTTGAGGGAGTCCAGGGACTGGGTGAGCGGCTGGATGAGGTAGTTGCCGTAGAGCTCGGCCTCCCGCTGGAAGGCCAGGTACTGCAGTTTGAAGATCTGCTCAGCGTCCTCGGCAGCCGCCGCCGAAATGGTCACGCTCATGCCCATGTGCGCATGCCTCCAGCTCACCTGGTAGCCCGTTGGTCTACCGCTCCTTTCCCCGCAGGCCAGGAGCCGCAACCTCTGCAGCCAGCATTCTGCGCAGACATCCCAGGCAACGGGAACGCACGGGCCCCAAACTTCCTTGTGAGATACCCAACTCTCCTGCGATTTCACGGTAAGTGAGGTCTCTGGGCGAAAGAAGTGCCTTCATCAGCTCGGGACAGCGTCCGGGCAACCGGGCGACCGCCGATCGGAGTGCGCGGTTCTCCTCGCCGTGCAGGAGAGCGTCTTCCGGCTCTGCCCCGGCGGCGGCGCCGGCCGGTGCGCTCCCGTCCACCGAGTGCTGGCGGTGGCCGTACGGGATCTCCCGGCGGGCCCGGCGCCGGGCGAGGCGGGCCTCCGCCCGGACCGCCCGGCGCAGCCACCGCGCCGGCTCCGCGGGTTCGGCGGGATCGGGGGCGTGGCGGCCGCCCTCCAGCAGCCTGACCCAGACGGCTTGTTCCAGGTCGGCCGCGTCCACTCCGGTGCCCGGGGCCTCCGCGGCCGCCTCGGCGGAGAGCAGCGGGCCCAGCTTGTCGAAGTAATCAGCCTTCAGCAGGTCCATGCCGGGCGGGACGAGCGGGCCGGGCCGGACGGTTTCCCCGCCGGGCCCGGCCCACTCGTACGGGAAGCGGCGCTCAGCGGTTGACGGGGCGTCGGCCCGGGCGGAAGGCCTCCGCCGCGAGCAGTCCGGTGTCCGGGTTGTCGGTGAAGATCCCGTCGATGCCCTGTTCGAAGTAGGTGCGGAAGGCACCGAGGGCGTCCCCGTACGCGGTGGGGTCGGTCCCCTTGCGGTACCCCGCGGGCAGGAAGGTGTTCTCGTTGCGTGCGGTGTAGGGGTGCAGCAGCAGCCCGCGGGCGTGGGCGTCCTTCACCAGGGTGGTCGGGGTGCCGAGCCCGCCGGCCGCGTCGCGCGGGAGGATCAGGTCCATGGTCGGGCCGATGCCCTGGGCGAAGCCGGCGATCCACTTCAGCCCCTCGGGCCTCACCAGGTCCGCGACCGTGCGCGGGTCCTTGGCCACCTCGAAGTCCCAGGGGCGGGTGCCCGCCGCGGAGAGCAGGACCACGCGGGGCGCGGAGACCAGCCGGGAGAGCCGCTGGATGCTGGAGGGCTCGAAGGACTGGAGGAAGACGGCGGCGCCCCGCCCGTCGCGCCCGTAGCGGCGCAGGAGCTTGGCGAGGGGCTCCTCCAGGCCGAGGCCCAGGCCCCGGAAGTAGGTGGGGTGCTTGGTCTCGACGTGCAGCCACACCCGCCTGCCGCGCCGCTTGCCCTCGCGGTCGGCCCAGCGGAGCACCTCTTCGAAGGTGGGTACGGCCCACTGGCCGTCGTAGAGCGTGTTGCGCTGGCGGACGGCGGGGATACGTTCCTTCGCGCGCAGGGTCCTCAGCTCGGCCAGGGTGAAGTCCTCGGTGAACCAGCCGGTGACCGCGACGCCGTCGACGGTCTTGGTGGTGCGCCGGGAGGCGAACTCGGGGTGATCGGCGACGTCGGTGGTCCCGCCGATCTCGTTCTCGTGGCGGCACACCAGATGGCCGTCCCGGGTCGGGACCAGGTCCTGCTCGATCACGTCGGCGCCCAGGTCCAGGGCGAGCTGGTAGGAGCCGATCGTGTGCTCCGGCCGGTAGCCGCTGGCTCCGCGATGGCCGATGACCGTCGGGTACGGAAGGTCCCGGAAGCCTCCGTCGCCGCGGCCGTCTGCGTACGCCTCGTCCTCGTCCGCGGCCGCGGCGGAACCCGCCGTGAGTCCGGTGATCCCGGTCCCCGCCGCCAGGACGGCCGCCCCCAGGACCGTGCGCCGCGCTGCCCCACCCTGTGTCATCAGTGCCACTCCTCGTCGTGAACGCCGTGTCGCGGCCCGCGATCGGCGTGCCGATGGTAGGCAAAGGGGGTGGCCGAGGAGGGTGCGGCCACGGCACATCCGGGGAACTTGGCGCGAACACGCGTCAACACTGCGTATCCGACACGTGAACCCGATGTGCGCGAGAAGCTGACCCGCGAGTATCGTCCTCACCTGCGCTACCGCCGTGTGGTGGGTGCGCGAACCGCTTTTCGATGCCGGAGGGCCCACGTTGTTCCGTACGAAGCTCATCAAAGCCACTGTCGGACCGGTCATGCGCATGATGTTCCGCACCCGCGTGGAGGGCATCGAGAACATCCCCGGCTCCGGGCCGGTGATTCTGGCGGGCAACCACCTCACCTTCATCGACTCCATGATCCTGCCACTGGTGTGCGACCGTACGGTCCACTTCATCGGCAAGGACGAGTACGTGACCGGCAAGGGGATCAAGGGCCGCGCCATGGCCTGGTTCTTCACCGGCTCCGGCATGATCCCCGTCGACCGTGACGGCGCCAACGGCGGCGTCGCGGCCCTGATGACCGGTCGCCGGATCCTCGAAGAGGGCAAGATCTTCGGCATCTACCCCGAGGGCACGCGCTCCCCCGACGGCCGCCTCTACCGCGGCCGCACCGGCATCGCCCGCCTGACCCTGATGACCGGCGCCCCCGTGGTGCCGTTCGCGGTGATCGGCACCGACAAGCTCCAGCCGGGCGGCGCCGGCATGCCGCGCCCGGGCCGGGTCACCGTCCGCTTCGGCGAGCCGATGGAGTTCTCCCGCTACGAGGGAATGGACCGCGACCGCTACGTGCTGCGCGCCGTCACCGACTCGGTGATGGCCGAGGTCATGCGGCTTTCGGGCCAGGAGTACGTCGACATGTACGCCACCAAGGCGAAGGCCGCGTAGGCTGCCTGTTTTCACTGCCGCTGGAGTGACCGGCTGACGCCCGCCGCCGTGGTGGTGGCGAGGATCCAGCCGGTCACGATCAGCAGGTACGACAGCCATTGGTGCCAGCCGCCCGGCGCGAAGGCCACCTCCTGGCCGAAACTGACGATCGGCACCATCAGGTCGATCGTGTAGAAGACCGCGTTGAAGTCCGGCGCCTCCCCCGCCTTCAGGGCGCGCGGCGGGTCGATCCCGTACGCGATCGACCCGGTCATCAGCAGGGCCACCAGCCAGCCCGCCGCACGCAGCGGCCGGAAGCCGTAGCCGACGGTGACGTCTTGGAGCAGGCCCCACGCCCGGGCGGCCCGGGGCAGGGTGTGGCGGTGCCTGCGCAGCTTCGCGAGCTGGACGGTCCGGGCGCCCGCCTCGTCGCCCGCCGTGCGGTAGGCCGCCGCGAGCTGTTCGTAGGCGTACGTGAGGTAGCCGGACTCCTCCCGCTCCAGGGCGGGCAGCCGCTGCTCGGCGGGGAGGTGCGGGGCCAGGGTGCGGTAGGTCAGGCCGTCGATGGCGATCCGCTCGGGCCAGGCCTCGGGGTCGATGTGGAGCAGGTCGACGGTGGACCGGCGCAGGTTCACATCGCCCCGGACCGTCTCGCAGCGGCGCAGCCACAGCTCGCCTATGGCGCAGCTGGAGGCGCGCAGGGCGGTCCCGTCCGGGTTGGCGAGGTCGGCACGGGTGAGGTTGGCCTGGCCGGGTATCCGGGAGCCGGTGAGGTTGACCATGCCGCGGGCCTGCATCCGGTGCGCGCGCAGGTCGGTGCCGACGGTCAGGTTCTCGGCGTGCAGGGCGATCCCGCCGGGGGCGAGCAGCCGGGCGCGGTCGAGCTGGATCTGGCCGCCGACGGTGGCCCCGTTGAGGCGGAGCTGGCCGTGCACGGTCAGGTCGTTCGCGATGATGTCGGTGTCGACCTCGATGTGGTTGAGCTGGAGCGGGGGCTCGTCCGCCTCCTCGCCCGCGGTGGGGCCGATCACGGCGCCCTGGAGGAAGAGGCCCCCGGAGATCTTGGAGCCCTGCAGCCGCACGGGCCCGGCGATCCGGCAGTGGGACAGGCGCAGGACCACGTCGACGCGCAGCGTGGAAGCGGTCAGGCCGGGCAGCGTGGAGTAGCCGAGGACCAGGGCGCGCAGCTGGGCCCCGTACAGCAGGGGCTTGCGCTCGAACCAGCAGTCGCGCAGCCGGATGGGGTGGTCGATGACGGCGTAGCGCATGTCGAGCTTGCCCACGATCTTCGCGCCCTTGACCTTGAGGCCGGGGACCCGGCCCTGCACGGCCGGGCAGGCGCCCAGCAGGATGGCCCGCAGCACCTCGGCGCGCAGGGTGCGGTCGGGGCCCCAGTCGGCTCCGTCGACGGAGCTGTCCTCGGGGGCGGCGCGGAAGTCGACGCCGTCGCCGCGCGGGAAGGCTTCCCAGACGCGGCGTTCCGCCGGGGTCAGATCGTTGATCTCCATCGCCGGGATGGTGTCCCGCAGTTCTACGACCTGTCAACTCCGGCCGGAACACCACCCCTTCGGCACATCGTCAGTGCTCGGCGCCCTCCTGGAGGCGCTGACCCTTCAGCAGGAACCAGGCCGCCACGGCGGTGGCCAGCAGCACGCCCGCACCGACGCCGGAGGCGAGCCGCAGACCGTCCACGAAGGCGTCCTGGGCGGCGCCCACCATCACCTGGGCGGTGTGCGGGTCGAGCGCCTTGGCGGCTTCGACGGCCCCGCCGAGGGATTCGTGCGCGGCGTCGGCGACCGGGCCCGCGACCGAGGCCGGGGCGGTGAAGCTCTGGTAGACGCCGGTGACGATGGAGCCGAGCAGGGCGATGCCGAGGGCGGCGCCGAGTTCGTACGCCGTCTCGGAGACGGCGGAGGCCGAACCGGCCTGCTCCTTGGGCACGCTGGAGAGGATCACGTCGGCGGTGACGGTGAAGGAGAAACCGGCACCGAGGCCGACGACGAGCAGAGCCGCGCCGAGCAGCGGGTAGCCGCTCTCCTTGTGGATCAGGGTGAGCACGGCGAGGGCCAGGCCGATGGCGCCGAGGCCGCCGGCCACGATGGTCCGTACCGAGTACCGGCGGGCGTACCGGCCCGCGATCAGGCCGGTGACCACCGCGCCGATGGCGGCGGGCAGTTCGGCGAGGCCGGCCTCCAGCGGGTCGCGGCCCTGGACGAGCTGCAGGAACTGGGAGAGGAAGAAGACCAGGCCGGAGAGGCCGAAGACGGTCAGCAGGTCGGCGAGGACCGCGCCGGAGAAGCCGCGGTGCTTGAAGAGCCGCATGTCGAGCAGCGGGGAGGGCAGGGCGAACTGGCGGCGTACGAAGGCGTACAGGGCGCCCGCGCCGAGTGCCGCGGTGCCCGCGACCTCCCAGGTCACGCCGTGGGTGGCGACTTCCTTGACGGCGTAGACCACGCTGATCACGCCGACGAGGGAGAGACCGACGCTGATGAGGTCCCAGGGGCCGGCGACCGGGTTCTTCGATTCGGGAAGCAGCTTGATTCCGACGACGACCAGGGCGATCATCACGGGGAGGTTGATCAGGAACACCGATCCCCACCAGAAGTGCTGGAGCAGGGCTCCGCCGACGACCGGGCCGACGGCCGCGCCGGCCGAGGCTGTGGCGCCCCAGATGCCGATCGCGAGGCTGCGCTCCTTGGGGTCGTGGAAGATGTTGCGGATCAGCGCGAGGGTGGACGGCATCAGGGTCGCACCGGCCACGCCCAGCAGGGCCCGGGCGGCGATCATCATCTCGGGGCTGGTCGCGTAGGCGTTGAGCACGGACACGGCACCGAACGCGGCCGCGCCGGTGAGCAGCAGCTTCTTGCGGCCGATGCGGTCGCCGAGGCTGCCCATGGAGACCAGGAGTCCGGCGATGACGAAGGAGTAGATGTCGCCGATCCACAGCAGCTGGGTGCCGGACGGCTTGAGGTCCTCGGAGAGTGCGGGCGTGGCGAGGCCGAGCACGGTCGCGTCGACGGCGACCAGCAGCACGGCGAGCACCAGCACGCCCAGGGCGAGCCAGCGGCCGCGGCTCCTGGTCTCCGTCCCGGTCGGGCTGGTCAGCTGCTGGATGCTGCTCATTTCTCCACGCTCCGTCTGGCGCCACCGAGCAACAGCTCGATGATCATGTACTGGAAGTCCTTGGCGGCGACCCGGCCGTCCATCACGGCCCAGGCGCAGGCGCCCACGAGGGCGTAGAGCGCCTCGGTGAGCCAGGCGGGGCTCAGGTCGATCCGGATGTCGCCCTCTTCCTGGCCGCGCCGGAAGAGGGCGCTGACGCGGGCGTCGAGCCGGGCCCATCCCGCGTTGACCTCGTCGCCCTCGAACAGCTGGTTCTCGGTGACGAGGAAGGCCAGCAGCTGGGCGTTGGGCTCGGCCTCGGCGACGAGGCGCCTGATCGCCTCCACCGCGGTGCCCTCGTCGAGGCGGGCGTTGTCGAACGCCACTTCGAACTCCCGGATGCCGAGATCTTCGAGGGCGCGTACGAGGGCGTCGCGTCCGGCGAAGTGCCGGTGGAGGGTCGCGCGCCCGATACCGGCGGCGCGGGCGACCTCGTCCATCGTGGCGGTCGACTTGCGGGAAAGCAGGGCGGCCGCGTCGCGGAGCACCTGGTCACGATCCATGGCCATGAGACAAGCATACCCCGAATGAGACGTCACTGTCTCATTCGGCCGAAAAATGAGCGGCCTGCGGCCCTTCGCCTGGATCGACGACGACATCACCGCGATGGACCGCGAGTACGTCGGCCAGCACCACCGGCGCGGGCTCTGCTGATGCGCATCCACGAGCGGGTCGGACCGGTCCGTGCGGACTTCGACACCCTGGCCGCGTGGGCCGCACCGCGATCGACTACTCCAGGCGGTCATCACCACCCGCGCTCACCGGAGCGATGCGGAATGTGATCATTTGGAGTGACCGCGCCCCCGGATCCTTCCCCCGCCGACCCCTGACCCGGAAGTCTGCTCACCAGTGAGCCCTTACCCGGGGCGGGTTCACCTGCACAGATTCCGTCTTCGGCAGGGAGAGAACCATGAACGCATCACGGAAGCTGGTCATCGGGGCCGCCGCACTGGCACTGACGGTCGGCGGCGTCGTCGCCGTGTCCTCGGCGTCGGCCGAGCCGAGGGAGGCCCGACAGGCCGCGGCGGTCACCACGGCCTGGGCCAAGGTCTCCGCGAACGGGCAGTTCCTGGGCGCGCAGGGCATCACCGGGACCGTCAACCACTTCGGCAACGGCCGCTACAACATCACCACGACGTCCAACCTCAACGGGTGCGCCCTCCTGGGCACCATCAACACCAACGGCGGCAGCGACCCCGGACCGGGCAGCTCGTCCATCCTGGTCGGCCAGGTGAACGCGAACACCCTCTTCGTCCGCACCGCGACCCCGTCCTCGGGCGGCAACGCCGCCGTCGACAGCGACCGGCCGTTCTCGATCAGCGTCATCTGCCTGTAACGCCGAAAGGGCGGGGGAGCCCATCCGCTCCCCCGCCCCCGGCCACGCTCGGGACTACTGCTTGTGGGTCGCCCAGGCGTGCTGGATGACCAGGTCGGCCTTCAGCTCGGTGAGCTGGGTGGCGACCGCCGACGGGGCGGTGCCGCCGCGGCCGTTACGCGAAGCCAGGGCGCCCTTGACGTTCAGGACGGTCCGGACCTCGGGGGTCAGGTGCTCCGAGATCTTCGCGAACTGGTCGTCCGTCAGCTGGTCGAGCTCGATGCCCTCGCCCTCGCAGACCTTGACGCACTCGCCGGCCACCTCGTGGGCCACCCGGAACGGCACGCCCTGCTTGACCAGCCACTCGGCGATGTCGGTGGCGAGCGAGAAGCCCGCCGGGGCCAGCTCCTCCATCCGCTCCCGGTTGACCGTGAGGGTCGCCATCATGCCGGTGAAGGCCGGCAGCAGGACCTCGAGGGTGTCGCAGGAGTCGAAGACGGGCTCCTTGTCCTCCTGGAGGTCCCGGTTGTACGCCAGGGGCAGCGCCTTGAGCGTGGCGAGCAGGCCCGTCAGATTGCCGATGAGGCGGCCCGACTTGCCGCGCGCCAGCTCCGCGATGTCCGGGTTCTTCTTCTGCGGCATGATCGACGACCCGGTCGAGAAGGCGTCGTGCAGCGTCACGAAGGAGAACTCCTTCGTGTTCCAGATGATGATCTCCTCCGCGATCCGGGAGAGGTTGATCCCGATCATCGCGGTGATGAAGGCGAACTCGGCGACGAAGTCGCGCGAGGCCGTGCCGTCGATCGAATTGCCGACCGAACCCCGCTCGAAACCCAGGTCGGCGGCGACCTGCTCCGGATCCAGCCCCAGCGAGGAGCCGGCCAGGGCGCCCGAGCCGTACGGGGAGACCGCGGTCCGGGTGTCCCACTGGCGCAGCCGCTCCGCGTCCCGGGACAGGGACTGCACGTGGGCCAGGACGTGGTGGGCGAAGAGCACCGGCTGTGCGTGCTGGAGGTGCGTCCGGCCCGGCATGGCCACGTCGTGATGCGTCTCGGCGAGGCCGACCAGCGCGTCCTGGAGGTCCGCGATCAGACCGCCGATGATCCGGCCGTGGTCGCGCAGGTACATCCGGAAGAGGGTGGCCACCTGGTCGTTGCGGGACCGGCCGGCGCGCAGCTTGCCGCCGAGCTCGGCGCCGAGGCGCTCCAGCAGGCCGCGCTCCAGCGCGGTGTGCACGTCCTCGTCGGCGATGGTGCCGGTGAAGGAACCGTCGGCCACGTCGGCTTCGAGCTGGTCGAGTCCGGCGATCATGCGGTCGAGCTCTTCGGCCGTGAGCAGGCCGGCCTTGTGGAGCACGCGGGCGTGGGCGCGGGAGCCCGCGATGTCGTACGGCGCGAGGCGCCAGTCGAAGTGGACCGACGCCGACAGCAGGGCCAGCGCCTCCGAAGGACCGTCGGCGAACCGGCCGCCCCAGAGCCGGACGTCACCCTTGTTGCTGCTCACAGCTACTGCTCCTCAAGACTGCATGGCTTTGACTGCTGGTAAGGCTCCGAGGGCCCGTAGGGCTCCGGATGTGCAACCGCCTCCCCGCCGCGGAGGTAACGGGGAGGCGGTCCGGACTGCTGGTCGGTCAGGCGAGGTCGCGGCGGGCCGCGATCTTCGAGGAGAGACCGAAGATCTCGATGAAGCCCTGGGCCTTGGACTGGTCGAAGGTGTCGCCCGAGTCGTAGGTCGCGAGGTTGAAGTCGTACAGCGACTCGTCCGACTTCCGGCCGGTGACGACGGCGCGGCCGCCGTGCAGCGTCATCCGGATGTCACCAGTGACGTGCTGGTTGGCCTCGTTGATGAAGCCGTCCAGCGCCCGCTTGAGCGGGGAGAACCACAGGCCGTCGTAGACCATCTCGCCCCAGCGCTGCTCGACCTGCCGCTTGTAGCGGGCCAGCTCGCGCTCGACGGTGACGTTCTCCAGCTCCTGGTGGGCCGTGATCAGCGCGATCGCACCCGGGGCCTCGTACACCTCACGGGACTTGATGCCCACGAGGCGGTCCTCGACGATGTCGATCCGGCCGACGCCCTGGGCTCCGGCCCGGTCGTTGAGCTGCTGGATGGCCTGCAGCACGGTGACGGGCTTGCCGTCGATGGCGACCGGGACGCCCTCCTTGAAGGAGATGACGACCTCGTCGGGCTCGCGCGGCAGGGCCGGGTTCGAGGTGTACTCGTAGATGTCCTCGATCGGGGCGTTCCAGATGTCCTCCAGGAAGCCCGTCTCGACGGCGCGCCCGAAGACGTTCTGGTCGATGGAGTACGGGGACTTCTTGGTGGTCGCGATCGGGAGCTGCTTCTCCTCGCAGAAGGCGATCGCCTTGTCCCGGGTCATCGCGTAGTCACGGACCGGGGCGATGCACTTGAGGTCCGGAGCGAGGGCGACGATGCCCGCCTCGAAGCGGACCTGGTCGTTGCCCTTGCCGGTGCAGCCGTGGGCGACGGTCGTGGCGCCGTGCTTCTTGGCGGCGGCGACCAGGTGCTTGACGATGGCCGGCCGGGAGAGCGCCGAGACCAGCGGGTACCGGTCCATGTAGAGGGCGTTCGCCTTGATCGCCGGGAGGCAGTACTCATTGGCGAACTCGTCGGAGGCGTCGGCGACCTCGGCCTCGACCGCACCGCAGTCGAGCGCGCGCTTGCGGATGACGTCCAGGTCCTCGCCGCCCTGGCCGACGTCCACGGCAACGGCGATGACCTCGGCGCCCGTCTCCTCGGCGATCCAGCCGATGGCGACGGAGGTGTCCAGGCCGCCCGAGTAGGCGAGTACGACGCGCTCGGTCACGGGTTTCTCCTTACGGTGCATTCAACGACAGGCATAACTATGCACTACTCCGTATGTTTCGTCAATCGACCCGTGCGGGGATCCCCGCACACGCCCCATCGGCCCGGCCTGACCTGCGGATATATGGGAGGCGCGGCGGCCGCGCCGTTGCCTACGATCAGCCCGAACAACCCCAGGGGAGGGCGTATGGACACGGACACGCAGGAACGGCTCCCGCCGCCGGGGAGCCCGGCGGCCGAGTGGATCGCCTTCGACCACACGGTCCGGCGGACCTCCTCCTGGTCGTACACGAGCCCCGTCGAAACACCGGACGCCGTGAAGCTGTGCCACCCGAACGGCCGGATCCGCGAAGCGGCGCTCCGGGCTGTGTCGCCGCTGCTCGTGGAGCTCGTCGCGATCCGGTGCGCGGACTGGGTGCCGGCCGTCCGGGAACAGGCCCGGCGGGCCCTGGCCGCGGCCCTCGCGGAGGACGCCACGGGCACCCTGCGCCGGCTGACCCCGATCGTCGTGCGGCTGGGCCGGCGCGAGCAGGGCGCGTGGGCGCTGGAACGCTTCGAGGCCGTGCTGGACGGCGACACCCACCTCCTCGGCGAGCTGCGCGGGAGCGCGGACCCGCAGACCCGCCGGTTCGCCGCCCGGCTGACCCTCCGTGCCGGGCTGCTGGACGTCCGGGAACGGGCCCGGCTGGCGGCCGGCGAGCCGGACCCGGTGACGGGCGGGCTGTGGACGGACGGGGCGCTGGCCGCCCTGGCCGCCGACGGGCCGGACGACGAGGCGGTCGACGCCCTGCTCGGCGCGCACCGCCCGATGGTCCGCTCCGCGCTTCGGCCGGCCTGCTGCCCGTCGACTGGCTGATGGCCCGTATCGCGCCCGGGCGGCCGCCGCACACCTGCCGGGCCGCCTACCGGCTGCTGTTCGCCCGGGGCGGGGTGGCCGGACTGCGGGCTTCCGTCGAGCTGCTGACGGACCGTGACCCGGCCCTGCGGACGATCGCCGGGCCTCGCGTGCAGAGCATGTGGTCCCCCTACCGGGCTCCGGACCTGCCGGCGCGGGACCCGGAGGCCGGCGCCCTCCTGGACCGGTGCACCCACCTGTTCAGCGGCCACGTCATGCGGCAGATGCGCGCGCAGCTCGGGCTTCCGGCCCGGCCGAACCCGTAGGACGGATACTGAGCCCATGGGAAAACTTCACGATCGAATAGACGGCCGGCTGCGCACGTTCATCGAGGAGCAGCCGATCTTCTTCACCGCGACCGCCCCGCTCACGGGTGACGGTCACGTCAACCTCTCCCCCAAGGGCCGCGCCGGAACGCTCGTCGTCATCGACGAGCAGACCCTGGCCTACCTGGACTTCGGGGGCAGCGGCGCCGAGACCATCGCCCACATCCGGGAGAACGGCCGGATCACCTTGATGTGGTGCGCGTTCTCCGGGCCGCCCAACATCGTGCGCATCCACGGCGAGGGCGAGGCGGTCTTCCGCGACGATCCGCGCTGGGGTGAACTGATCGCCCTGTTCGGCGCGGCCGACGGGCCGGCGGCGCGGGCGGTCGTCCTGGTGCACGCCCGCCGGATCGCCGATGTCTGCGGGTACGCCGTCCCCCTGATGGAGTACCAGGGCGAGCGGACCCTGCACGCCGAGTACTTCGGGCGCAAGACGGACGAGGAGTTCGCCGCGTACTGCGAGAAGAAGGAGTTCATCGGATCGAGCCTCGACGGCCTGCCTGCGCTGCCGCTGCCCCTTCCGCCCCGTACCGTCTGACATGTGCTGCGTACCGCTGTAGTCACCGTCTCACTGATCGTCACGACCCTGCTCCCGCAGGGCCCCGCGCCTCTGCCCGACCGTCTCGCCGACACCGGCGGCGGCAGTCAGCTGATCACTGCCGTCGCGCCCGCGCCCGGATCCACGACCGGCCAGGTGATCTGGTGGCAGCGGTGGGCGGGGCGCTGGCACCGCTCCGGGAGCGCGCCCGCCCGCTTCGGCGCGAACGGCCTCACCGAGGGGGCGACCCGGACCCAGGGCACCGACACGACGCCCACGGGCCTCTTCGAACTCCCTTACGCCTTCGGGATCCGGCGGGCACCGGCCGGCACGGACCACGTCTACCGGCGGGTGAGCCACGACTCCTGGTGGTGCCAGGACAACGCGTCCGCCCACTACAACCGCTGGGTCGAGCCGCTGCCCGCGGACTGCGCGCCGGGCGAGGCCGAGCACCTGGTGACGTACGAGAAGCAGTACGCGCACGCGCTGGTGATCGCCTTCAACTACGACCGGCCCGTACGCGGCCGGGGTGCCGGAATCTTCCTGCACGTCAACGGCAAGGGCGCGACGGCCGGTTGTGTGTCCGTGCCCGAGCGGGCCATGCGGGCGATCCTGCGCTGGGCGGACCCGCGCCGCCGTCCGCACATCGCGATCGGCACGGAGGAGGGGCCGCTCGCCGTCACCCGCTACTAGAACGTCCAGGGGCCCCGGGCTCATCCTCGTCGGCGGCCCGGTACTCGTACGCGTCCTCCCACCAGACCTTGTCGTCCAGCCACTCGTCGTCCTCGTCGGCGTCCTCGTCCTCGTCCTCGTCCTCGTCCTCGTCGACGATCCGGTCGGCGCCGCGCCACCTGTCGCGGTCTTCGATGCTCCGCAGGACGTGGGACCGCTGCTGTTCGTCCAGCGCCGCGAAGGCCGGGTGCGGCTCGGCGCGGATCAGGTCGCCGAGCGGGTCGCCGCACTCCGTACGCTCCCGGACCACCCTGCCGGCCTTCTCGGCCAGCAGCAGCGCCGAGAGACCGAGAGCGGCCACCATGGCGCAGGCCCATTCCCGCAGACCATGCGGGCGACCGGTCACCAGCAGCGCGCTCGCGAGGAGCCAGAACAACATCACCAGGGCGATGCCCACACACGTGCAGCAGGTCAGGAACATGTTCCCCCGGCCGTCGGGCATCCGCGGGAGCTCGGGCAGCAGGGCCTCCCGTTCGCTCCGGTACGCGCTGCGGCGCTGCAGGTACTCCTCGTCGCTCCAGTCGATCCAGCCGGCCGACACGGGCTCGGGGTCGTGCCGGCGTACGGCATCCAACAGGGCGGCGGGCAGCGGGTGGGCGGGGGCCCGGGACGGGTCGCGGCCCTGCTCGGTCAGGAACGCGGCGCCTTCTTCGTCGATCCGGAGGTACCCGGCGAGGACGAGTTCGGCGGCGGCCGCCTCGGTCGTCTCCTGCCGCAACAGGGCCATGTGGTACGGCTCCAGCTCGACGGCGGCGACGAGCCGGAGCGTCCGGCTGCGGACCCGCGCGCGGCGCCACCACAGCAGGGCGATGGGCCCGTAGACGGCGGCGGTCACGGCGGACACCAGTATGGCGAGGGCGAGTTGGCGCACGCCTGAGGCTATGTCGGCGAACGCCGACGCGGCACCGGGATTTCCGGCGCCCCGGACCTTCCCCGCCGACCCGTCCCGCTCAGCTCTCCTTCTGCGCCAGCCGCAGCAGGTGGTCGGCCAGGGCCTGGCCGCCCGCCGGGTCCCGGCTGATCAGCATCAGGGTGTCGTCGCCCGCGATCGTGCCGAGGATCGCGCGGAGTTCGGCCTGGTCGATCGCCGATGCGAGGAACTGCGCGGCACCCGGCGGGGTGCGCAGGACCACGAGGTTCGCGGAGGCCTCCGCCGAGATCAGCAGTTCCCCGGAGAGGCGCCGCATGCGCTCCTCCTTCGCGGACTCGCCGAGCGGGGCCTGCGGGGTGCGGAAGCCGCCCTCGCTGGGTACCGCGTAGATCAGCTCGCCGCCGGTGTTGCGGATCTTCACCGCGCCCAGCTCGTCGAGGTCGCGCGAGAGCGTCGCCTGGGTGACGCTCAGCCCGTCGTCGGCGAGCAGCTTGGCCAGCTGGCTCTGGGAGCGGACCGGCTGCCGGTTGAGGATGTCCACGATCCGGCGGTGACGCGCGGTGCGGGTCTGCGGGACGGCCTGGCCGCCTTGCTCGTTGTCCTGCGCCTGACTCATCGTCGTCTCATTCTCCGGATCCGTCCCCGTCGGCTGCGTCGAGGATGCCGGGCAGGGCCCGGACGAACGCGTCCGCCTCGGCCTCGGTGAGTACGTACGGGGGCATGAGCCGTACGACGTCGGGGGCGGGCGCGTTGACCAGGAAGCCGGCATCCTGAGCCGCCTGCTGCACCCGGGCGGCGAGCGGCTCGGTCAGCACGATACCCAGCAGCAGACCGGAGCCGCGGACGTGGGAGACCAGGGCGTGGCCCGTGCCCTCGATCCCCGAGCGCAGCCGCTCGCCCCGGGCCTTGACCTGGTCGAGCAGCCCGCCCGTGGCGATCGTGTCGATGACGGCGAGGCCGGCCGCGCAGGCGACCGGGTTCCCGCCGAATGTGGTGCCGTGCTGGCCCGGCTGGAGCAGATCGGCGACGGGGCCGAAGGCGACCACCGCGCCGATGGGCAGACCGCCGCCCAGCCCCTTGGCGAGCGTGACGATGTCGGGCTCGACGTCCTCGTGGGCCTGGTGCTCGAACCACTGGCCGCACCGGCCGATGCCGGTCTGGACCTCGTCGAGGACGAGCAGGGTGCCGGTGGCGCGGGTGATCTCGCGGGCGGCCGTCAGGTATCCGGCGGGGGGTACGACGACGCCGTTCTCGCCCTGGATGGGCTCGATGACGACGAGCGCGGTCTCCTCGGTGACGGCGGCCCGCAGGGCCTCGACGTCACCGAACGGGACGTGCGTGACATCGCCCGGCAGGGGCCGGAAGGGCTCCTGCTTCTTCGGCTGGCCGGTGAGCGCGAGGGCGCCCATGGTGCGGCCGTGGAAGCCGCCGTCGGTGGCGACCATGTGGGTCCGCCCGGTCAGCCGGCCGATCTTGAAGGCGGCCTCGATGGACTCGGCGCCCGAGTTGCAGAAGAAGACCTTGCCGGGGCGGCCGAAGAGCTGCAGCAGCCGCTCGCCGAGAGCGACGACCGGCTCGGAGATGAAGAGGTTGGAGACGTGGCCGAGCGTGGAGATCTGCCCGGTCACGGCGGCCACGATCGCCGGGTGGGCATGCCCGAGGGCGTTGACCGCGATACCGCCGACGAAGTCGGTGTACTGCTTTCCGTCGGCGTCCCAGACCTGGGCGCCCTCGCCGCGTACGAGCGCGACCGCGGGGGTGCCGTAATTGTTGGCCAGCGCTCCCCGCCAGCGAGCGCCGTACTCCTGGTTGCCGGTGCCCTTCGTCATTCCGTTCCCCCTGACTGGTGGTCGGGCACGACCATCGTGCCGATGCCGGAGTCCGTGAAGATCTCCAGCAGGATCGAGTGCTGGACCCGCCCGTCGAGCACGCGGGCGGTGTTCACGCCGTTGCGCACGGCGTGCAGGCAGCCCTCCATCTTGGGCACCATGCCGCTGGACAGCTCGGGCAGCAGCTTCTCCAGCTCGCTGACGGTGAGCTTGCTGATGACCTCGTCGCTGTGCGGCCAGTCCGCGTAGAGGCCTTCCACGTCGGTGAGGACCATCAGCGTCTCGGCGCCCAGGGCGGCGGCGAGCGCCGCGGCCGCCGTGTCGGCGTTGACGTTGTAGACGTGGTGGTCGTCGGCGCTGCCCGCGATGGAGGAGATGACCGGGATCCGGCCGTCCGCCAGCAGGGCCTCGATGGCACCGGTGTCGATGGAGGTGATCTCCCCGACCCGGCCGATGTCGATGACCTCGCCGCCGATCTCCGGGCTGTGCTTGGTCGCGGTGATCGTGCGGGCGTCCTCACCGGTCATGCCGACGGCGAGCGGCCCGTGCTGGTTGAGCAGTCCGACCAGCTCGCGCTGGACCTGGCCCGCGAGGACCATCCGTACGACGTCCATGGCCTCCGGGGTCGTGACGCGAAGCCCCGCCTTGAACTCGCTGACCAGGCCCTGCTTGTCGAGCTGGGCGTTGATCTGGGGGCCGCCGCCGTGCACGACGACCGGCTTCAGGCCGGCCTGGCGCAGGAAGACCACGTCCTGGGCGAAGGCGGCCTTGAGGTCCTCGTCGATCATGGCGTTGCCGCCGAACTTGATGACGACGACCTTGCCGTTGTGGCGGGTGAGCCATGGCAGGGCCTCGATGAGGATCTGCGCCTTGGGCAGGGCGGTGTGCTTGCGGGCGGTGCCGCCGGAGGTGCCGGGCTGGCCGGCCTTCTCGTCGCTCATGAGGAGTAGGCGCTGTTCTCGTGGACGTACTCGGCGGTCAGGTCGTTGCCCCAGATCACGGCGGACTCGCTGCCGTTCGCCAGGTCGGCGGTGATGCGGACCTCGCGGCCCTTCATGGAGACCAGGTCCCGGTCGTCGCCGACCGATCCGTTCCGGCATACCCAGACGTCGTTGATGGCGACATTGAGGCGGTCCGGGTCGAAGGCGGCCTTGGTGGTGCCGATCGCGGAGAGCACCCGGCCCCAGTTCGGGTCCTCGCCGTGGATGGCGCACTTGAGCAGGTTGTTCCGGGCGATGGACCGGCCGACCTCGACCGCGTCGTCCTCGGTGAGCGCACCGATGACCTCGATGCGGATGTCCTTGCTGGCGCCCTCGGCGTCGCCGATGAGCTGGCGGGCCAGGTCGTCGCAGACCTTGCGCACGGCCTCCGCGAACTCCTCGTACGCCGGCACCTGGCCGGAGGCGCCGGAGGCGAGCAGCAGCACCGTGTCGTTGGTGGACATGCAGCCGTCGGAGTCGACCCGGTCGAAGGTGGTGCGGGTGGCGGCGCGCAGCGCCTTGTCGAGGGTGGCGCTGTCCAGGTCGGCGTCGGTGGTGAGGACGACGAGCATGGTGGCCAGGCCCGGGGCGAGCATGCCCGCGCCCTTGGCCATGCCTCCGACGGTCCAGCCGCCCTGCGAGACGGTGGCCGTCTTGTGCACGGTGTCGGTGGTCTTGATGGCGATGGCGGCGGCCTCGCCGCCGTCCTCGGACAGGGCCGCGGCCGCCGTCTCGATGCCGGGGAGCAGCTTGTCCATGGGGAGCAGGACGCCGATCAGGCCGGTGGAGGCCACCGCGATCTCGCCGGCGTTGAAGTCCCCGCCGAGCACCTGCGCGACCTTCTCCGCGGTGGCGTGGGTGTCCTGGAAGCCCTTGGGACCGGTGCAGGCGTTGGCGCCGCCGGAGTTCAGGACGACCGCGCTGACGGCGGCGCCCCGCAGGACCTGCTCGGACCAGTGCACCGGCGCGGCCTTGACGCGGTTGGAGGTGAAGACGCCCGCGGCGGCCAGACTCGGCCCGTTGTTGACCACGAGGGCCAGGTCGGGGTTGCCGTTGGCCTTGATCCCGGCGGCGATGCCCGCTGCCGTGAATCCCTGTGCTGCCGTGACGCTCACGGTGCGACTCCGATCGTCGAAAGGCCCAGGCTCTCGTGAAGCCCCAGGGCGATGTTCATGCTCTGCACCGCGCCGCCGGCGGTGCCCTTGGTCAGGTTGTCGATGGCGCTGACGGCGATGATCCGCTGAGCGGACTCGTCGTAGGCGACCTGGACGTGGACGGCGTTGGAACCGTGGACGGATTTGGTGGACGGCATCCGGCCCTCGGGCAGCAGGTGGACGAAGGGCTCGTCGGCGTACGCCTTCTCGTACGCGGCGCGCAGCGATTCGGCGGTGGTGCCGGGGAGTGCCTTGGCCGAGCACGTGGCGAGGATGCCGCGCGCCATGGGCACGAGGGTCGGCGTGAAGGAGACGGAGACCCGCTGACCCGCGAGCGGGCTCAGGTTCTGCACCATCTCGGGCGTGTGGCGGTGTCCGCCGCCCACGCCGTACGGGGTCACCGAGCCCATCACCTCGGCGCCGAGCAGGTGCGGCTTGAGGGCCTTGCCCGCGCCGGAGGTTCCGGTGGCGGCGACGATCACGGCCTCCGGCTCGGCGAACTTCCCCTGGTAGGCGGGGAAGAGCGCGAGGGAGACGGCGGTGGGGAAGCAGCCGGGGACCGCGATGCGCCTGGTCCCCGCCAGCGCCTCGCGGGCGCCGGGCAGTTCGGGGAGTCCGTAGGGCCAGGTACCGGCGTGCGGGGCGCCGTAGAAGGCGTCCCAGTCGGCGGAGTCCTTGAGCCGGTGGTCGGCGCCCATGTCGACGACGAGGACGTCCTCGCCGAGCTGGGCGGCGACGGCGGCGGACTGGCCGTGCGGGAGGGCGAGGAAGACGACATCGTGGTCGGCGAGGACCTCGGAGGTGGTCGCCTCCAGGGTGCGTCCCGCGAGCGGCACGAGGTGCGGTTGCAGGGAGCCGAGGAGCTGTCCGGCGTTGGAGTTGCCGGTGAGGGCACCGATCTCCACCTCGGGGTGCGAGAGCAGGAGGCGCAGGACTTCTCCGCCCGCGTACCCGCTCGCTCCGGCCACCGCTACACGTACCACCATCGGACCCTCCTCATCGATGGCATGACTATACGTACTTCTGCACGTTTATGCAATGCCTTCGATCTCGGAGGGAGGGCCGCTCCACAGGCTCCGGCACACGGCGCCTCCAGGATGATGTCTAGCAGGAAAGGCCCGGCCGCGGCGGTGATTCCGCCGGTCGCGTCGGGCGCGAGCCCGGCCCGATCGGCAGGACACCCCTAAGGCCTGGCGGATGCCGTCCCGTCGGCGAGACGGTGCCTGACCCATACGTTCGGCTCCACATAGACCGCATAGCCCTGCTCCGGCTCGCACCGCACGGGCGTCAGGGCACCCGGTACGCGCACGGGTCCGGCGACGTCGAAGGGCAGCCCGGTCCACTCCCGCCACTGGGCCAGCGAGCCGGTGATCGTCATCGACAGCGGCGCCACCGAGTCGATGACCCCGCCCGCGCGGACGTGGACGCGCAGCCACGGGTCGTACGGGAGGCCGTCTTCGCGGGTCCGGTACGCGTACTCGTGGATCGGGGTGTCCGGCTCGGCCGGTTTTCCGCTGGGCCGGACCGGCGCCACGACCTCGGCGAAGCCGCGGGCCCGGGCGTTGTCCCGCATCGCGGCCAGCATGAGCCCGGAGAGCCCCTCGCCCTGCCGGTCGCCGGCCACGGTGATCTCGATGGCGCTCACCGTGTCGGGCCGCACCCCGCGGCGCAGGTCGGAGAAGGCCCACATGAGCACGCGGTCCCAGCCCTGCGCGGGCAGCACCCCGTCGCGGCCGGCCTCGTGCAGGGCGAAGGGCACGCTGTACCCGCGGGCGACCACCGCGTCCCCGTCCGTGGCGACCAGGACGTAGTCCGCCAGCTCGGCCGTCATCCGCGGGTACAGCAGCCAGGCGAGGGAGTCGTGGGTGGCGAACTCGGGCCACGGGTCGTCCATGTCTGCGAGCCGGTCCGCCAGTTCGGGGCGCTCGGCGAGCGTGGTGATGCGTATCGCGGTCATTCCCGCAGGCTAAGGGCTCTCCACGCACCCCTCAACCGATCTACGCCGGGGCCTGCAGACACAGGTGCCACTGGCCGGACCAGCCCGTGAGGGTCATCGTGGACAGCGGCCGGACGTCCACGTTCCAGTAGGTCAGCGGGGGCGCCTTCAGCGCGTACACCAGGGCCGCCCGGACCACCGAGGGCTCGGCCACCGCCACGATCGCGCCCCCGTCGTCGGCCGGCCGGGTGTCGAGCCAGCCGCCGATGCGGGAGATGAAGGCGAGCAGGGACTCGCCCCCGTGCGGGGCGGCCCGCGGATCGCTGAGCCACAGTTCCACCGCCCCGGGCTCGTGGGCCGCCACCTCGGCCAGGGTCAGCCCCCGCCAGCGGCCCATGTCGCACTCGCGCAGCGCGGGCTGGGCGAGGGGGGCGTACCCGAGGGCCTCGCCCGTGGCGCGGCTGCGCGGGGTCGGCGAGCAGTAGCGCAGCTCGGCCGAGCCCAGGGGTACGAGGCCCTGCGCGGCGGACTCCACCGACCGCCAGCCGGGTCCGTCCAGCGGGCGGTCGTCGTCGAAGCGCTCGGCGAGCAGCGAGGAACTGCGGGCTGCGGCGACAAGCGAAACCCGAACATGCATGCGGTGATGGTGGGCCGCATACCGCAGCGGGTCAAGCGTCCGGACCGAGGCCGTCCGCCAGGCCGCTGCGCAGCCGCTGGACCGCCTCGACCAGTTCGCCGGGGCCCGAGACCCCGGCGAAGCTCAGCCGGACGTGCGGGCCCGGCGGCTCCGCGCAGAAGTACGGGCGGCCCGGAGCCACCGCCACCCCGGCGCGCAGCGCGGCCGCGGCGAAGGCCGCGTCGTCGCCGTATCCGGCCGGTCGGACCCACAACTGGTATCCGCCGTACGGCAGATGCGGCAGCTCCAGCGCGGGCAGCTCCCGGCGCAGGGCACCCGCGAGCACATCCCGCCGGTGGCGCAGCTCGGCGGCCACCGTCCGCAGGTGACGCGGCCAGGCGGGTGTGCCGACCAGTTCCAGGGCGGCCTCCTGGAGCGGCCGTGGCACGAAGAAGGAGTCCACGATCTGGATGGCGCGCAGCCGGTCGACCACCGGCCCCCGGGCGGCCAGTGCGCCGACCCGCAGGCTGGGCGAGGTGACCTTGGTCAGCGACCGGACGTGCACCACGACCCCGTCCGCGTCCTCGGCGGCCAGGGTCGGGGGCAGCGGTCCCGCGCCCTCGTGGGCCAGGGCCCGGGCGTAGTCGTCCTCGACCACGAAGGCCCCGGCGGCCCGCGCGATGCGCAGCACCTCGGCCCGCCGCCCCGGAGCCAGTACCGCTCCGGTCGGGTTCTGGAACAGCGGCTGGCATACGAACACCCGCGCGCCGGTCGCTTCGAAGGCGGCGGCCAGCAGCTCCGGCCGGACCCCGTCGGCATCCACCGGGACGGGCACCGGCCGGCACCCGGAGGCCCGGGCGATGGCCAGCAGGCCGGGGTAGGTCGGGGATTCGACCAGGATCGGCGCCCCGGGCGGGGCGAGCGCTCGCAGGGCGGTGGCCAGCGCGCTCTGGCCGCCCGCGGTGACCAGTACATCGGCGGCGGCGACCGCGCCCCCGATCTCCCGGGCGAACCAGTCGCGCAGCTCGGGCAGCCCCTCCAGGGGCGGCCGCCCCCAGGCTCCGGGCCGCCGCCCGGCGCGGGCCAGAGCGGCCGCCATGGCCCGCTCGGGCTGGAGGGAGCGGTGCAGGTAGCCGCTGTTGAGCTCGATCACCCCGGACGGCGGCGCGGCCAGCGAGCCCAGTACTCCGGTGGCGTCGACGGAGCGCGGGACGATCTCCCCGCCCCCCTCGGCGCTGAGGGCGACCTCCTGCCAGGAGGTGTCCCCGGGCGCGCGGGCCTCCGTACGCGGTGCGGCGCGGAAGACCCCCGCACCGGGCCGGGTGACGACCAGGCCCTCGGCGGCGAGCTGCGCGAGGGCCCGGGAGACGGTGACCGGGCTGACCCGGTAGCGCTCGACCAAGGCCCGGCTCGGCGGGAGCTTTCCACCCACCGAGTAGCGGTTGAGTTCGGACCGCAGGGATTCGGTCAGTTCCGCCACACTGCTACGCTCGTACATGACAGCACAGAATAGCGCTACTCTCCCGGCCACGGTAGCGGTCAAGAACCCGGTACGCCGGGGTACCGCCCTCGCCCTGCTCGGCGTCGTCGCCTTCTCCCTGACCTTCCCCGCCACCGCCTGGGGACTGGAGAGCTTCGGCCCGTGGTCGCTGGTCGCGCTGCGCAGTGTCCTCGCCGCCGCGATCGCCGGGGCCTTCCTGCTGGCCCGGCGGGTCCCGCTGCCCGCTCGTGAGCACTGGGCCGGGCTCGCCGTCGTCGCCGGCGGAGTGGTCGTCGGCTTCCCGATGCTCACCACCCTCGCGCTGACGACCTCCACGACCTCGCACGCCGCAGTGGTCGTCGGCCTCCTGCCGCTCACCACCGCCGCGCTGTCCGCGCTGCGCACCGGCACCCGCCCCTCGCGCGCCTTCTGGGCCGCTGCCCTCGCGGGGGCGGCGGTCGTGATCGCATTCGTTGTATGTGACGGCACGCTCGCGCAGAGCGGCGGCGCCCTCTCGGCGGGCGACGCGTACCTGTTCGGCGCCCTGCTGGTGTGCGCCGCCGGGTACACCGAGGGCGGCCGCCTCGCCCGGATGCTGCCCGGCTGGCAGGTGATCGGCTGGGCGCTGGTCCTGTGCCTGCCGCTCAGCCTGGCGGGCTCCGCGGCCGGGCTCGCGTACGAGCCGGTGCACCTCAGCGGCCACGGGCTCGCCGGACTGGTCTGGGTGGCGGCCGGCTCCACGTTCCTCGGCCTCTACGTCTGGTACCGGGGCATGGCGGAGATCGGCGCGCCGCGGGCCAGCCAGCTCCAGCTCGCCCAGCCGCTGCTGACCCTCGTCTGGTCGGTGGCCCTGCTCGGCGAGCACCTCTCCCCCGCCGCACCGGCCGCCGCCTGCGCGGTCCTCGTCTGCATCGCGGTCACCCAACGGGTCAAATAGCCGCATGACGACCTAAACTGCAATCACCGGATCGGACCGCCACCGAGGAGGTCAGTTATGCGCGCGACCGAGGGCGACCAGCTGGTGCAGCACGGCAGGATCGTCGGACAGCACGACAAGGTGGGCGAGATCACCCAGGTCCTGGGCGAGAACGGAACCCCCCCGTACCGGGTCCGCTTCCAGGACGGACACGAGGCCCTGATGGCTCCCGGACCCGACTGCACGGTCCGCCACCCCGAAGACCACGCTCACTGAATCAGCGCCGGGACTCCGCCGGGCCGTAGTGGTCGGCGACCACCCGGGCCATCGCTCCGTTGGGGTCCGCGGCCACCTGCTTCGCCGAGAAGTAGACGTGGCCGCGGACCTCCGGGAAGCCGCCGGCGAACGTCAGGTGCTTCGACAGCTCCGCGGGGTCGCGCCAGGCCTCGGTGGGGCTGTCCGCGTCGCAGCGGTACAGGGCCTCCCCCACGTACAGGTCCACCTTCGTGCCGGCGACGGCCCGCGCCCACCAGGGCACGAGGTCGGCGTAGTCGGCGGTCGGGTGCCCGATGTGCCAGTAGGCCTGCGGCACGATGTAGTCGATCCAGCCCTCCCTGACCCACTTGCGGGTGTCCGCGTAGAGGTCGTCGTACGTCCCGAGGCCCGCGCGGGTCGGTGAACCGGCCGGGTCCCGGTCGGAGTTGCGCCAGACGCCGAACGGGCTGATCCCGAACCGCGGCGCCGGCCGCAGCGCCCGCAGCCGCGCGGACATCTCGCGGACCAGGGTGTCGGTGTTGGCGCGGCGCCAGGCGGCGCGCGAGCCGAAGCCCGCTCCGTACTCCTCGAAGGCCTCGTCGTCGTCGAAGTACTCCCCCTCCACCGGATAGGGGTAGAAGTAGTCGTCCCAGTGCACGGCGTCGACGGGGTAGCGGGAGACGGCGTCGAACATGGCGTCCTGGACGAAGCGCCGCACCTCGGGCAGACCGGGGTTGTAGTAGAGCTTGCCGCCGTACTCCACCGTCCAGCCGGGATTGCCCCGCGCCGGATGCGTGGACGCCAGCCGGTCGAGGTCGGTGTGGTTCGCCACCCGGTACGGGTTGAACCACGCGTGCAGCTCCAGCCCCCGGGCGTGCGCCTCCTCGACGGCCGTGCCCAGCGGGTCCCAGCCCGGATCCACCCCCTGCTCCCCGGTCAGCCACTGCGACCAGGGCTCCAGCTTCGAGGGCCAGAACGCGTCCGCCGCCGGCCGGACCTGGAGGACCACCGCGCCCAGGCGCCGTTCGACCGCGGTGTCGAGGAGGTCGAGCAGCTCCGCGCGCTGCCGGGCCGCGGAGAGGCCGCTCTCGGAGGGCCAGTCCACGTTCGCCACGGAGGCGATCCACATGCCCCGGAAGCCGGCGGCGCCGGCCCGCCCCCCGGAAACCTTCGCGGAAGGCCGCGGCGCCGCGGCCGCCGGCCCGGACGTGGCGGCGGCGATCACCCCCACGGCTCCGGCCAGCAGTGCCCGTCGGCCGATGTACGTCATGTGACATCTCCGTTTCGCTGAGTGACATTGCACGGTGCCCGCTCAGCATGCCCGCCCCGGCCCGCCGCCCGGCGCAAGGTCCGGAGTAACGTCGGGGGGCGTGGCGGGCGCCGGAATCGTACGGGGGACCCGCCGACGGATGAGCTGCGAAAGGCACGAAGTGACTGACCTCCCTTCCGACATCACACGGGTCGGCGTAGTGGGCTGCGGCCAGATGGGTGCGGGTATCGCCGAGGTGTGCGCCCGCAGTGGCCTTGAGGTCAAGGTCGCCGAGACCACCGGCGAAGCCCTGGAGATCGGCCGGACCCGGCTGCACAACTCGCTGACCAAGGCCGCCGAACGCGGCAAGATCAGCGAGGAGGAGCGGGACGCCACCCTGGCCCGCCTCACCTTCACCACCGACCTCGGCGAGTTCGCCGACCGCGACCTCGTCATCGAGGCCGTCGTCGAGAACGAGCAGGTCAAGACGGAGATCTTCCAGATCCTCGACCAGGTGATCACCCGCCCGGACGCGATCCTGGCCTCCAACACCTCCTCGATCCCGCTGGTCAAGCTGGCCGTCGCGACCTCGCGGCCGGACCAGGTCATCGGCATCCACTTCTTCAACCCGGCCCCGGTGCAGAAGCTCGTCGAGCTGATCCCGGCGCTGACCACGGGCGAGGAGACGGTCAAGCGGGCCGAGGCCCTGGTGCGGGACGTGCTGGGCAAGCACGCGGTCCGCGCCCAGGACCGGTCCGGGTTCGTCGTCAACGCGCTCCTCGTCCCGTACCTGCTGTCCGCGATCCGGATGTTCGAGTCGGGCATCGCCAGCCGCGAGGACATCGACAACGGCATGGAGCTGGGCTGCGCCCACCCGATGGGCCCGCTCAAGCTGTCCGACCTGATCGGCCTGGACACCATCGCGTCGATCGCCGACTCGATGTACGCGGAGTACAAGGAGCCGCTCTACGCCGCTCCCCCGCTGCTCCAGCGCATGGTCGACGCCGGCCGCCTGGGCCGCAAGACGGGCGCGGGCTTCTACCCGTACGGCTGATCCGTCCGGCCGGCCCTACGGCCGGCCGCCGAGCCGCAGGTGATGCAGCAGGAGCAGCCCGGCCGCCATGTTGGCGGCCGGGATCTCCCCGCGGGCGATCATGTCCGGCACGAGCTTGAGCGGGACCCACTCCCGGCGCGAGGACTCGAAATCGTCCTCGGGATGCCCGATGTGGGTGGCCCCGTCCGCCCAGTAGAGGTGGTGCCGGGCATCGGTCAGTCCGTTGGACGGCTCGACGGTCATCAGGTGGTGGAGCGGGCCGGGACGCCAGCCCGACTCCTCCTCCATCTCGCGGGCCGCCGCGGCCGCGATGTCCTCGCCGTCCTCGACCACCCCGGCGGGCAGTTCCCAGCCCCAGCTGTCGGTGATGAAACGGTGCCGCCAGAGCAGCAGCACCTCGTCTGCCTCGTTGACGGCCGTGGCGACGGCGACCGGACGCAGCCGGATCACGAAGTGGTCCAGGTGCCGGCCGTCGGGAAGTTCCACATCGGCGAGATTCACGTCGAACCAACGGTTCTTGTACACGGTCCGCTCGCTCAGGTTCGTCCACTGCACGGTTGTGCCACCTTCCGTTCGAGTAGGTGGCAACATGGCAGCACCTCGGCCCGTCACAACGGAACGCGCAGCGCCCCGTCGATGAGCCGCGCGGTCTCCTCCGCGCCCGTACAACCGCTGGTCAGAAGCTGTTCGCGGACCGCCCGCAGCCGGTCGCGCAGCCGCAGCGACTCCATGCCCTTGGCCCGCTCGGCCATCTCGGCCGCGGACGCCGCGGCCCGGTCCGCCTCCCCCTGGCGCAGCTGGATCTCGCACAGCATCGCCAGCCGGTGCACCCGGCCGCGGTCGTGCGCCGGGGTGCCGACGGCGGCGGTCGCCTGGACCCGCGCGGCCTCCAGATCACCCAGGCTGAGCAGCGCCTCGGCGACCTGGACGTTGACGAGCCCCGGCTGTACGTAACCGGTCTCGTCCGGTTCACTGCCCGGGCGGATCCGCTCGGCGGCCGCCTCCGCCTTGCGGATGCAGGCCAGTGCGGCCCCGGTGTCGCCGAGTTGGGCGTACGCCTTGGCCTGCATCGCGTACAGGTCGGCGGCCAGCGCCGGGGTGGTGTGCCGCCCGGCGGCCCGCAGCGCGGCCTCGGCGAAGGCGACGGCCTGCCGGTACTCCCGCAGGTGCAGGGACTGGTTGACGATCAGCGCGATGACGTACGCGCCGAGCCCCCGGTCCCCGCTCGCCTTGGCCAGGCGCAGGGCCTGGTGGAAGTAGCGCTGGGCCAGGCCGTGGGCGTCGGAGTCGTACGCGCAGATCCCCGCCACCGCCACCAGGGACCCCGTGGCCCGGTGGAGCCGGCGGCCGAGGTCGTCGGAGTAGCTCCCGCGCAGCATCGGCGCGGTCTCATTACCCAGGAAGCGGACGATCCGGTCCCGTGTGGCGAGCCCGCCGGCCCGGCGGTACATCAGCTCGTAGTGGGCGCGGGCGGACTTCAGGATCTCGATGTGCTCGGGACCGATCGGATGCGCGCCCTCACGGGAGACGTCGGCGTCCTCGGGCGGATTCTCCCATTCCCACACCGGGATGACGGCGGGCGTCCCGGTGACCGCCTCGGCGGCCAGCAGCTGGGGCCGGGCCTGGACGTCGGAGCGCCACAGGGCGGCGGCCCGGTCCACGAACCCGCTGAGCGGCGAGGCGTGCAGCGGAACGGGCTGGTCGGCGGCGCCGAGCCCGATGTCGTCCAGCCCGAGGGGACGCCGCAGCCGCCCGCCGAGCACCTCGCAGATCAGGTCGGGGACCTGGCCCCGGGGCCGCTGACCCTTCAACCACCGTGTCACGGCGGTGTGTTCGTAGCGCAGGGCGAGTCCGCGGGTGCGGCCTGCCTGGTTCACGTACGCGGCGAGTCCGGCGTGGGACATGCCCGCCTCGGCGAGGAGGGCGTCGAGCAGGACATTGGGCTGCATGGGCCGCTCCAAGGGCTCGTCGGTCTCAGGCTAGTGGGTGCGCGGTTCACACGGGGTGTGAACCGTGTACGCGCATAAATGCGATGCGCACTCTGCCGCACGGACCCCTGGAGGCGCTTCACTGAAGAGCCTCGCCAAGAGGTAGCCCGGGTCGTCGGCTCCCCCTCGTACAGTGCGACGACCCGTCACCGCGCCGCCCGTTCTGCTGTCTGCCCGACACTCCATGGCAGGCGGGCGGCGCGTTCCGGCCCCGCCGGCGCCCGGTTGGTCGCCGCGCCCCGGCAGGGGCCGGGTCGAGAGCGCGCGCCGGGCTCATCCACCGGGCCCGGCGCGCGTGTCCCGGGCCGGTGGTCAGGACCGGTCGTTGCGGAGCACCAGCAGGGCGACGTCGTCGGCGAGCCGCCCGCCGGTGTGCCGCAGCAGGGCGGCGTGCACGCCCGCCACCAGCCGCGTGGGCGTGGCCGCCGCCTCCTGTGCGAGGACGCCCGCCAGATCGAAGAACCGGCCGGCCCGGTCGCGGGCGTCCTCGGCCCCGTCGGTGTACAGGAACAGCGTCTCCCCGGGCCCGAGTTCCCCGCAGGCGCGCGGCCACACGTCCGCGGGCACGGGCACCACCCCGAGCGGCGGTAAGGTCTCACCCCCGGCCAGCGGCAGTACCTGCGTGGCCCGTTGCGCTCGATGATCCAGCCCCGCCCGGGGGCCCCTCCCAGCGGTGGCCGGGGGAGTTCGAGGCGCGGGGTCCGGGGCGGAGCCCCGGCTGCGCGCAGCGCAGTGTTCCGGAACCGGAGCCGGACGGAGCAGGTAGGGCCAGGGATGGCCGCAGTTCAGGGCCAGCAAGGTGCCGTCCCCAGCGATCTGGAGGAGCAGGACCGTCACGAACTCCTCCGCCGCCGCGGAATCCGGCTCGGCCCGCGCCCGGTCACGGACATGGCGGCCCAGCGCCCGCTCCATCCGCCGCAGCACACCGTCCAGCGAGGGCTCGTCGTACGCCCCCTCGCGGAAGGCCCCGCGCTCGGGACCAGCCGCCCCGGCGTGGTCAGCTCCCAGGACACCGCGGCGCCGGCCCAGGCCAGGACGCACACCCGGCGCACCAGGGGCGTCTCCCCGCCCGTGATCATCCGTAGGACTCCCCCTCCGGCCGGATCGATTGTGTCGACCGACCGGCACCCCGGACACGGGCCACCGGGGTTCTCACCCGAACGAGTGAGGGGCACGTCCGGTGGTCCGGACGTGCCCCTCACGCGTGTACGAAGCGGCTACGCGCCCCGGAGCACCGCCCCGGTCCGCTCGCCCGCCAGGGCCACCGCCGCGTCGCGCGCGGCCGTGGACTCCTCGGCGGTCAGCGTCCGGTCGGCCGCGCGGAAGCGCAGCGCGTAGGCCAGGGACTTCTTGCCCTCGCCGACCTGCTCACCGGTGAACACGTCGAACAGCCGCAGCGATTCGAGGAGTTCGCCCGCGCCCTTGCGCAGCGCGGCCTCCACCGAGGACGCCGGGACCGACGCGTCGACGATCAGCGCCACGTCCTGGGTCGCCACCGGGAAGGAGGAGATCCGCGGGGCCCGGAGGGCCTCGCCGCCGGCCGCCGCGAGGCGGTCCAGGTCGAGCTCCATGGCGCTGGTGCGGGCCGGCAGGCCCATCGCCTTGACCACGCGCGGGTGCAGCTCACCGGCGTGGCCGATGACCTGCTCGACCCCGCCGAGGGTGACGACCAGCTCGGCGCAGCGGCCCGGGTGCCAGGGGCCGTACTGGCCCTGGCGGACCACCAGCTCGGCGCCGGCCTCGACGGCCAGCGCGCGGGCGGCCTGGACCGCGTCCGCCCAGTCGGCCGGACGGCCCTTGCCCCACCAGCCGGCCTGCTCGCGCGCACCGGCCAGCACGACCGCGGCGTACCGCGGCTGCGCCGGCAGGGCCGCGTTCAGGGTGGCGATCTCCTCGTCCGTGGGACGCCGGTCGACGGGCAGCCGTACGGCGACACCCGGCTGGGCGGCGGCCCGGAAGACCGAACCGGTCTCGAAGAGCGCGAGGTCGTGGCTGCCCCGGCTGTCGTTGCGGCGCAGCGCGCCGAGCAGACCCGGCAGCAGCGTGGTGCGCAGCGCCGGCTCCTCGTCGGAGATCGGGTTGACCAGCTTGACGACCTGGCGGGCGACGTCGTGCGCGGGGAGCTGGAGCTGGTCGAAGACGCCCTCACCGATGAACGGGTAGCTGAGCGCCTCGACGTAGCCCGCGCCGGCCAGCGCGCGGCCGACCCGGCGGTGCAGCTGCTGCCGGGCGGTCAGACCGCGGCCGGAGGGCACCTGCGGGAGGGTCGACGGGAGGTTCCCGTAGCCCTCCAGCCGGATGACCTCTTCGGCGAGGTCGTTGGGCGCGGCGAGGTCGGGCCGCCACGAGGGGACGGTGACGACGAGCTCGTCCTGGCCGTAGACGTCGCAGCCGATCTCCTGGAGGCGGCGCACGACGGTCTCGCGGCCGTACTCCATGCCCGCCACCCGGTCCGGGTGGTCCGCGGGCATGGCGATGGTGCGCGGCGCGCCCGGGGCGACGACCTCGGTGACGCCCGCCTCGGCGGTGCCGCCCGCGAGGAGCACGAGCAGGTCGACGGTCCGCTGTGCGGCCGCGGCGGCGGCCTGCGGGTCGACGCCCCGCTCGAAGCGCTTGGAGGCCTCGGAGGACAGCTTCAGACGGCGGGCGGTGCGCGAGATCGACACGGAGTCGAAGTGCGCGGCCTCGATGACGACGTCCGTGGTCCCCGTGACCTGGCCGGTCGAGCCAGAGGGATCAAAAGGTGTGGTGACGGAGTCGGCGATCTCGGTGTTGGCACCGCCCATGACGCCGGCGAGGCCGATCGGCCCGCTGTTGTCGGTGATCACCAGGTCCTCGGCGTCAAGCTTGCGCTTGACCCCGTCGAGGGTGATCAGCTCTTCACCCTGCTCAGCCCGACGCACACCGATCGGCCCCTCGACGGACGAGCGGTCGTAGGCGTGCAGCGGCTGACCGAGCTCCAGCATCACGTAGTTGGTGATGTCCACGGCGAGCGAGATCGGGCGCATGCCCGCCTTCTGCAGGCGGCGGGTCAGCCAGATCGGGGAACGCGCGTCGGGGTCGAGACCGGTCACCGTGCGGGCGGTGAAGCGGTCGCAGCCGGCCGGGTCGTCGACCTTGACCGGGTAGCCGTACGAGTTCGGCGCGGGCACGTCGAGCAGCGCCGGGTCGCGCAGCGGCAGGCCGTAGGCGGTGGCCGCCTCACGGGCGACACCGCGCATGGACATGCAGTAGCCGCGGTCCGGGGTGATGTCGATGTCGAGGACCTCGTCGACGAGCTGGAGCAGCTCGATCGCGTCGGTGCCGACCTCGTGCTCGGGCGGCAGCACGATGATGCCGTGCGTGCCGTCGTCGCCCATGCCCAGCTCGTCGCCGGAGCAGATCATGCCGTGCGAGGTGCGGCCGTAGGTCTTGCGCGAGGCGATCGCGAAGTCCCCGGGCAGGACCGCGCCGGGCAGCACCACGACGACCTTGTCGCCGACGGCGAAGTTCCGGGCGCCGCAGACGATCTCCTGCGGCTCGCCGGTGCCGTTGGCCTGACCGACGTCGACCGTGCAGAAGCGGATCGGCTTGCGGAAGCCCTCCAGCTCCTCGATGGTCAGCACCTGACCGACGACGAGCGGGCCCTTGAGGCCGCCGCCGAGCTGCTCGACTGTCTCGACCTCGAGGCCGGCGTCGACCAGCTTGGCCGCCACGTCACGGCCGGTTTCACCCGCGGGGAGATCGACGTACTCCCGCAGCCAGGAAAGCGGGACGCGCATCAGATCTCACTCCCGAACGGCCGGGTGAAGCGAACGTCACCCTCGACCATGTCTCGCATGTCTTCGACGTTGTGGCGGAACATCAGCATCCGTTCGATGCCGAACCCGAAGGCGAACCCGCTGTACTTCTCGGGGTCCACACCGCAGGCGACGAGCACCTTGGGGTTGACCATGCCGCAGCCGCCGAGCTCGATCCAGCCCTCGCTGGAGCAGGTACGGCACGGGCGGTCGGGGTTGCCCACCGACTCACCGCGGCACACGTAGCACTGCATGTCCATCTCGGCGGACGGCTCGGTGAAGGGGAAGAAGTGCGGGCGCAGGCGCGTGGTGGTGCCCTCCCCGAAGAGCTCCTGGACCATGTGGTCCATGGTGCCCTTGAGGTCCGCCATGGTCAGGCCCTCGTCCACGGCGAGCAGCTCGACCTGGTGGAAGACCGGGGTGTGCGTCGCGTCGAGCTCGTCGGTGCGGTACACCCGGCCCGGGCAGACGATGTAGACGGGGGGCTTGCGCTCCAGCAGCGAGCGCGCCTGCACCGGGGAGGTGTGGGTGCGCAGCACGACGCCGGACTCGTCGCCCTGGGTGCCCTCGGGCCCCTGGACGAAGAAGGTGTCCTGCATCTGGCGCGCCGGGTGGTCGGGCGTGAAGTTGAGGGCGTCGAAGTTGAACCACTCGGCCTCCACCTCCGGCCCCTCGGCGACCTCGTACCCCATGGCCACGAAGATGTCCGCGATGCGGTCCATCAGCGTGGTCAGGGGGTGCCGGGCGCCGGCGGGGACGCGGTCGTAGGGCAGCGTGACGTCCACGGCCTCCTCGACCAGCACCCGCTCGTCGCGCTCCGCCTCGAGCGCGACCGTGCGGGCCCCGAAGGCCTTGTTCACGGCGCCGCGGGCCTGGCCCACGCGCTTGCCCGCCTCGGCCTTGGCCTGCGGGGGCAGCGCGCCGATCTCGCGGTTGGCGAGCGCCAGGGGCGAGCGGTCGCCCATGTGCGCGGTCTTCGCCTCACGCAGCGCGTCGAGGTCGCCGGCGGACGCGAAGGCGGCGAGCGCCTCGTCCCGCATGCGCTCGATCTCTTCCGGTTTCAGTGCCTCGACCTCGACAGGGTCGTACGACTTGTTCGGTGCCGACATCTCTTCCCGTACTTCCGATGGCTGGCTGGATGGGTCCCCCGCGCGACGCGCAGGACGCGCTCGGCACAAGGACACAAAGGTGCCAAAGGACGAGTCTAAAGGCCGCTGGGGGTGGAGGAGCCCGTGGGCCGCCTGCCGAGACTCTCCGCAGGGCTACTGCGTGAGGTACGCGGGCGCGCTCACGGGCAGGATAAATCGGAACTCGGCGCCGCCGCCGGGGCCGCGGCCGACCGTGATGGTCCCGCCGTGGGCCTCCACGATGCCCTTGACGATGTACAGGCCCAGGCCGGTGCCGCCGCGCTTGCTCCCCCGCCAGAAGCGGGTGAAGACGCGGCCCATCGACTCCTCGGGGATCCCGGGGCCTTCGTCGGTCACGGTGACGGCGGTTCCCTTCTCATGCGGCGATACACCGATGGTGACCGTTCCCTCTCCGTGGCGCACCGCATTTTCCAGGAGGTTGCCGAGGATCTGGTCGATCTTGTCCGGATCGGCCCACAGATCGGGGAGCGGGCGGCTGACGCTCACGAGGAACCGCTCGGGGTCCTGCCCGTTCGCGGTGAGCGCCTGCACGTGGCGGCCGACGGCGGTGGCGATGTCCACCGGCTGGCGGCGCACCTCCAGTCGGCCGGAGTCGATGCGGGAGATGTCGAGCAGCTCGGCGATGAGGCGGGTGACCCGGTTGGCGTCGGCGTCGACCGTCTCCAGCATCAGCCGCTTCTGGTCGTCGGTGAACCGTTCCCACTTGGCGAGCAGGGTGGCCGTGAACCCCTTGACCGAGGTCAGCGGGGAGCGCAGCTCGTGGGCGACGGTGGCGATGAGCTCGGCGTGGCTGCGCTCGGTGCGCCGGCGGGCCTCGGTACCGCGCAGGGTGACCACCAGGCGGCGCAGCGGGCCGGTGGGGTGCGTACGGACGTAGCTGGCGGAGACCAGCACCTCGCGCCCGCCCGGGAGCAGCAGGTTCCGCTCGGGCTGCCCGCGGCGGGTGGCGAGGCCCCCGTACGGGTCGGTCAGCGCCCACCAGCGGCGGCCTTCGAGGTCCTCGAGCGGGAGCGCCCGCTCGATGCGCGTGCCGAGCGCCTGGGCGGGGTCGGTCGCGGTCATCCGGGCCGCGGCCCGGTTGAAGCAGATCACGTGCCCGGTGGCGTCGGCGACGACGAGCCCGTCGGGCAGGCAGTCGGGGTCGATCCCGAAGGCGAGCCCCTCACCGGGGGCCCCGCCGCCCAGGACCGCCCCGCGGGCCGCGCCCTGCGGCGGTACGCCGCGCAGCGCGTCGGAGGCGCGTGCGGGGGGCACGGCATCGACGGGCCCGCCCGTACGGGCGCAGAGGCCGGCCGGCAACGGCGGACCGGCCGACGTGTCGGCCTCCGGCGAGCTGTTCGTACCGACGATCATGTCCCCGTACCCCACATCTCCGAGTAGCGCAGTGGGCCCCCCGGGCCGCCACATTACTAGCTGGGGGTCACAGAGCGGCACCCTCCGGGCGCCCGCTGTGCACGCGCGGACGCGTAGAGGCACACGGCGGCGGCCGTCGCCAGGTTCAGGCTCTCCGCCTTCCCGTGGATCGGGACCCGTACGACGGCGTCCGCCAGGGCCCTGGTCTCCTCCGGCAGACCCCAGGCCTCGTTGCCGAAGACCCAGGCGGAGGGCCCGCCCATGGTGCCCGCGTCCAGCTCGGCGTCGAGGTCGTCGTCACCGGCGCCGTCGGCCGCCAGGATGCGTACCCCGGCCGCCCGGAGCCCCTCTACGGCCTGCTCGACCGGAACGCCGACCGCGACCGGAAGGTGGAAGAGGGAGCCCACGGAGGCCCGTACCGACTTGGGGTTGTAGAGGTCCACGGAGGCGTCGGTCAGCACCACCGCGTCGGCGCCCGCGGCGTCCGCGCAGCGCAGCACCGTACCGGCGTTGCCGGGGTCGCGGACGTGCGCGAGGACGGCGACGAGCTTGGGCCGGGCCTTCAGGATCTCCTCGAACGGGGAGTCCAGGAAGTGGCAGACACCGACCAGGCCCTGCGGGGTGACGGTCTGGGAGACCTCGGCGAGCACCTCGTCGGAGGCGTAGTGCACGCGGGCACCCGCGTCCAGGGCGGCCTCGATGATCCCGGAGTAGCGCTCGGCGGCCTCGACGGTGGCGAACAGCTCGATCAGGGTCGACGCGCCCGTGGGACCGCGGTGCTCGACGGCCTCGCGGACGGCCTGCGGGCCCTCGGCGATGAAGCGGCGCTCCTTGGTGCGGAAGTTGCGCCGCGCCAGGCGCCTGGCGGCGGCCACCCGCGGGGACCGGGGGGAGATCAGCTCGTCGGGGTGACCCATGGTGTGTGCGGTTCTCTTTCGGGGTTCCGGGCGGGACGGGGGCTGGACGGGGCGGCGCGGGGCCGCGCGGCGCGGAAAGCACACGGACCCGCAGGCGAATGCCTGCGGGTCCGTGGGGGCCGGCCCTGGGTGAGCTGGGCCGGCTAGCCCTTAGGCAGCGGCCTTGGGGGCGTTGACGTCGGCCGGAAGCGCCTTCTGCGCGACCTCGACGAGCGCGGCGAACGCGTTGGCGTCGTTGACGGCCAGCTCCGCGAGGATCTTGCGGTCCACCTCGATGTTGGCGGCCTTCAGACCCTGGATGAGGCGGTTGTACGTCATGCCGTTCTGGCGGGCAGCGGCGTTGATGCGCTGGATCCACAGCTGACGGAAGTCGCCCTTGCGCTTCTTGCGGTCGTTGAAGTTGTAGACCAGCGAGTGGGTGACCTGCTCCTTGGCCTTGCGGTACAGGCGCGAACGCTGACCGCGGTAGCCGGAGGCCGCCTCGAGGATCGCCCGGCGCTTCTTGTGGGCGTTTACTGCCCGCTTGACGCGTGCCACTTTTTAACTCCTTGTAGCGGGGCCGTGGGTGTCTTCACACGGCCCGAAATTCGATGGGGTCCCGGTCTCGACGTGCGTCCGCTCCCGGCAGGGGGAGCGGAGACGTCAGATGCCGAGAAGCTTCTTGATCTTCGCGGCGTCGCCGGGGGCCATCTCCGCGGTGCCGGTGAGGCGGCGGGTGACACGGGACGACTTGTGCTCGAGCAGGTGGCGCTTGCCGGCGCGCTCGCGGAGCACCTTGCCGGAGCCGGTGACCTTGAAGCGCTTCTTGGTACCGCTGTGCGTCTTGTTCTTCGGCATGGCGCCGTTATCTCCTCGTCGGTGGCGCTCCCACCGGTCCGGTACGGGACCGGCTTACGGGAGCGTCATGTTGTGTCGGGTGATCCCGGGACGGGCTGTCCAGGAATCAGGCCTCGGCGTTCGCCTCGTCGGCCGGAGCCTCTTCGGCAGCGGCCTCGGTGGCCTCGGCGGAGGCGACCTCGGTGGTGTCATCGACCTCGACGGCGGCGTCCTCGGAAGGAGCCTCGTCATCGGTGTGGGCGACACCCTGGCGCTCCGCCTTGCGGGCGGCCTGCGCCTCGCGGGCTTCGGCCATCGCCTCGGTCTTCTTCTTGTGCGGACCGAGGACCATGATCATGTTTCGGCCGTCCTGCTTCGGGTTCGACTCGATGAACCCGAGGTCCTCGACGTCCGAGGCGAGACGCTGCAGCAGTCGGTAACCGAGTTCCGGCCGGGACTGCTCGCGACCACGGAACATGATCGTGATCTTGACCTTGTCGCCCTGCTTGAGGAACCGAACGACGTGACCCTTCTTGGTGTCATAGTCGTGCGGGTCGATCTTCGGCCGGAGCTTCATTTCCTTGATGACCGTGTGCGCCTGGTTCTTGCGCGCCTCACGGGCCTTCATGGCCGACTCGTACTTGAACTTGCCGTAGTCCATGAGCTTGCAGACCGGCGGGCGTGCGGACGCCGCGACCTCGACCAGGTCGAGGTCGTACTCCTGCGCGAGCTCAAGCGCCTTGGCAAGCGGCACGATGCCGACCTGCTCGCCGCTGGGACCGACAAGCCGTACCTCGGGAACGCGAATCCGGTCGTTGATGCGGGGCTCGGTGCTGATGGATCCTCCTCGGTAGCACCACACGGCTGCCTGGCAGACAGCCGCTGACGTGTATTTCCGTCAGACCGACCGCAGCGGGGAGAATGAAAAAAGCCCCGCCGGGCACAGGCAGGGGCTCCAAAACAACCGGAACACCGTCGCGTGCGAACCGCGGGGCGTAAACTCGGGCAGCTTTCCATCGTCCGTACGGAACGATGGATGCCGCCTGACCGGTGACCCGCCGCCCCGGAGGGCAGTCAGGTGGGAGAACGGAGCCTCCACTTGTGGGCCGGGCACAGAAGTGTCCGGCCGGTCGAAGTACATACTAGCACCCGCGCCGCAAGCCCGCCGCACGGCATATCGTGGGGCGCATGACTGACGCGACACCCCCCACCGAACCCGCTGCCGACGGCGCCCCCGACTACGACACCATGACCCGCGACATCGCGGACGTGCCCGCCGTCGAGGTGATCACCACGGTGGCCGTGCACCTGCTGAGCGCCGCGGCGGTCAACCTGGGCCTGGACAAGCCGGACTCCGAGCACAAGGACCTCGACGAGGCCCGCAAGCTGATCACGGCCCTGGCCGGCCTGGTCACCGCGAGCGCCACCGAGATCAGCTCCTTCCACGCCGCCCCGCTGCGCGACGGCCTGAAGTCGCTCCAGCTGGCCTTCCGCGAGGCCTCGATCGTGCCGGACGAGCCGGGCCAGGGGCCGGGCGAGAAGTTCACGGGTCCCGTCTTCGGCTGAGCCCGTACCGGAAGGACACCATGACGACGGCCGGTGCACCCCGCGTGGGGTGCACCGGCCGTCGTCATGTCCGGGGGATGTCCGGGGGCCGCGCGGCCGCGGCCCGCGGTCAGCGGGTGAACAGGGGCTCGCCGGGCGGAGCCGGAGCGTCCGACGGGAGCAGCGCCAGGTCCAGCCCGCGGACCAGCCGGGCCCGCAGGGTGGTGTCCGCCGCCAGCGCCTCGGCGACGCGCCGGGCCGCGGCGGGCGCCTGCGCGCCCTCGGCCAGCACGATCGCCAGGGTCCCGTCGGAGTCCGCGCCGCCCGGGCCGAGGTGGGCGCGCAGCACGGCCGGCTCCGCAGACACGGCGGCCCGTACGGCCTCCCGTACGGCGGGGTCGGCCAGCGGGCCCGCGTCGGTGCGGCCCTCGGCGAGCGCGAGCAGTGCGGAACCGGTCAGCTGGTAGGTGACGGGGCCGGCCAGGTCCAGGACCACGGTGTCGGCCTTCTCGTGCGCGGCGGCCGCCAGCGCCTGGTGCAGCGGGACGGCCACCGGCCGGGCCGCGGGGTCCCAGAGCGCGAGCGAGGCGATGGAGGTGAAGGCGGGGAGCGCCCGCCGGTCGCCCGCCCGCAGGGTCGGGACGGCCATGTCGCTGGTCTTCTCGCGCCTCAGGCCCGTCTCCGGGTCGGTCTCGACCTCACCGAGGACGGCGACCACCGGGACCAGCAGGCGGGCGCCCTTCAGCGCGGCCAGCACCTCCGGCTCCTTCGCCCGGTCCTCGGACCAGGCGGCCAGGGCCGCGGTCAGCCGGGGATCGGCGGAGCCGTCGTCGTCGGAGAATCCCGGGTCGGGAATGTTCTTGTTCGCCATGTTCGCCACAGTTACCCGACCCTACTGTGCCGCGTACGGGTCCTCGCCACGCCCCCGGCCGCCCCGGCGCGGGCGCCGCGCGAGTACGGCGGCCAGGACGAGCAGCACCGCCCCGGCGACCGCGGCCGCCGGGGCTCCCAGCCGGGCGCCCCGCTCGGGCGGGCGGACCGGCTCGGGGCCGGGGCCGAAGTACGTGCGCCCGGCCGCGGCGGGCACGGGCGCGGGAGCGTCCGGGCGCATCCCCTCGGCGGCCTGGAGGGCGGCGACGGGATCGACCAGCCCGTGACCGCGGGCGTCGTCTCGGCCGCCGGCCGGGGAGTCGGTGGCGGTCGCCTCCAGCAGCTTCTTCACCTGAGCCGGCGTCAGGTCGGGGTGCGCGGCCAGGACGAGGGCCACGGCGCCGGAGACGAAGGCCGCCGCGGCGCTGGTGCCCCAGCCCTCGTAGTACGAGCGGTCGGGGTCGGCGATGACGACGTCGACGCCGGGGGCGCTGACGGTGGCGTACCAGTTGCGGGTGGAGAACTTGGCCTTCTTGCCGCGGCGGTCGACGGCGGTGACGGCGATGACCCCCGGATAGGCGGCCGGGTAGGAGACGCGGTCGCCCGCCTCGCCGCCGTTGCCCGCGGAGGCCACGACGACCACGCCCTTGGCGAGGGCGTACTGGACGGCCTCGTCCTCCCCCGCCTCGTGGTGGGCGGAGTCGCTGTCGTCGCCGAGGGACAGGTTGATCACGTCGGCGCCGTGGTCCGCGGCCCAGCGGATGCCCTCGGCGAGGGATCCGCCCTTGCTGTCGCGGGCCTTGGCGCGGCCCGGGTCGCCCTCTTCGAGGATCACCCGGACGGGCAGGATCCGTGCCTGCGGGGCCATGCCGAGGACGCCCTGGCCGCGGCTGGGGCCGTGGCCGTGCCCGGCGATGATGCTCGCCATGGCGGTGCCGTGGCGGGCCCAGGCGCGGTCGCCGGGGCCGGCCCCCATGCCGATGAGGTCGGTGCCGGCGAGGACCTGACCGGAGAGGTCGGGGTGGGACTCGTCGACGCCGGTGTCGAGGACGGCGACGGTCACTCCGGCGCCGCGGGTGGTGCCCCAGGCCTCCTCGGCGCGCAGGGCCAGCAGGCCCCACTGGCGGTCGCGGATGTCGTCGGCGGTGGCGGGGGTCGCGGTGGCGGACACGAGGAGGGTCGCGGCGAGCAGGGCGGCGGCAGCCTGCCCGGAGGCCCTGCGGATCATCGGGTGGGCTCCGGGGTGCGTGCTGCGGGCGTGGCGGGCGGTGCGGGTGGTGCGGCGAGGAAGGCGAGGCCGTGGCCGACGCGGTCGGCGAGCGCCTGGGCCTCGTGGCCGAGGCCGGCCTGGGCGGCGGCGCCCGTGGCGTCCTTCTTCATCAGGTCCGCGGCGGGGTGGGGTGCGTCCAGGGCGCGGCCGTCGGCGAAGGCGGAGACGGTGTAGACGACGACGGGTGCCTCGGTGAGTACGGAGGTGGCCCAAGCGGCGCGCTGCGCGTCGGTGAACCCGTACGCGGGCGGGGCGGGGATCCGGCCCTGGAGGGCGGTCATCGCGGGGGCGTCGGCGGGGGTGAAGACCATGCCGACGGTGATCAGCGAGCTGCGAGTGGCGTCGGTGTAGGTGGCGCGCAGTACGCGGGTGCAGCCGGTGGCGGCCAGCAGGGCCTGCCAGTCGGCGGCGAGGGCGGCCGGGCAGTCGGCGTCGGGGGCGAGCGCGATCCGGGTCCAGGTGCGGTCGGAGCCGCCGGGGCCGGCGGAGGGGCCGGTCAGGACGGGCGGGAGCAGGCTGTCGACGGGGGCGGCCCGCCACAGCGATCCGGCCTTGCGGTAGGCGGCGTCGGCGGGGAGGGGGCGGGCCGCGGCGCGGTGTTCGGCCCAGGTGGTGAGGGCGGCCCCGCCGACGAGGCCGCTGCCGAGGAGCACGCTGAGCGTGGCGGCGAGGACCCGTACGGGGTGGCGGCGCGTGTTCGCGTGCGCGGGCTCAGGTTGGGGCGGGGTCGGCTCTGGCTCGCCCAGGATCGCGGTCCGCGGTGTCGTCGTGGTCATCCGGCGGCTCCGCCCCCCGTTCCGTACGGCTGCCTGCCCGTACTCTACGACGTCACCACCACAGGGTGGATCCCGGTACCACCGATCCAGCCCCGCCGGCGTTCGAGGCGCGGGGTTCGGGGCGGAGCCCCGGTCCCTGAGGCGCGCCCGAGCAGCCGGCCGCACCACCCCGGCCCCGTCGGCGACCGCGTCGCAGGGCTCCGGGGCGGAGCCCCGGCCGATCCAGCCCCGCCGGCGTTCGAGGCGCGGGGTTCGGGGCGGAGCCCCGGTCATTGAGGCGCGCCCTGGCAACCGGCCGCACCACCCCCGGCCCGTCGGCGCCCGAGGCGCGGGGCACTACCCACCGGTAGAGACCTCTGGCAAGCTGCCGCCCATGAACTCCCCCGCCACCGACCGCGCCCGGTACGACCGGGCGACCGCGCACCTGGACGCGCCGCTGGCCATCGTGGATCTCGACGCCTTCGACGCCAACGCCGACGACCTCGTCCGCCGTGCCGCCGGCAAGCCGGTCCGGGTCGCGAGCAAGTCGGTCCGGTGCCGCGCGCTGCTGGAGCGGGTCCTCGCCCGCCCCGGGTTCGCCGGGATCATGTCGTACACCCTCGCCGAATCGCTCTGGCTGGCCCGGTCCGGGTTCGAGGACGTGCTCCTCGCCTATCCCTCCGCCGACCGGGCCGGCCTCGGCGAGCTGGCGAACGACGCCAAGCTGGCCGGCGCCGTCACGGTGATGGTGGACGACCTCGCGCAGCTGGACCTGATCGACGCCGCCCGGGACGGCGGTGCCGAGGAGGTCCGGGTCTGCCTGGAGCTGGACACGTCCCTGCAGCTGCTCGGCGGCCGGGTACGGATCGGGGCCCGCCGCTCCCCGCTGCGCGAGCCCGCGCAGCTGGCCGGGCTGGCCCGGGCGGTGGCCGACCGTCCCGGGTTCCGGGTCGTAGGGCTGATGGCGTACGAGGGTCATGTCGCCGGGGTCGGGGACTCGCTGGCGGGTCGCCCGCTGCGGTCCCGGACGATCCGGCTGATGCAGGGCGCGGCCCGCAGGGAACTGGCGGCGCGGCGGGCCGAGGTGGTGCGGGCCGTGCGGGCCGTCGTACCGGACCTGGAGTTCGTCAACGGCGGCGGTACCGGCAGCGTGCAGCAGACGGCCACCGAGGACGCGGTGACCGAGATAGCCGCGGGTTCGGGCCTGTACATGCCCCGGCTGTTCGACAACTACACGTCGTTCAGCGGGCGTCCGGCGGCCCTGTTCGCCCAGCCCGTGGTGCGCAGGCCCGGGGTGGGGGTGGTGACGGTGCTCGGGGGCGGTTATCCGGCTTCCGGTGCGGCCGGGGCGGACCGGCTGCCGGTGCCGTACCTGCCCCGGGGGCTGCGCTACGACCCGCAGGAGGGCGCGGGCGAGGTGCAGACCCCGCTGCTGGGGAGCCCGGCCGACGATCTGCTGATCGGCGACCGGGTCTGGTTCCGGCACGCGAAGGCGGGCGAACTGTGCGAGCGGTTCGACACCTTGCACCTGATCGAGGGCGATCGGGTGACCGACAGCGTGCCGACCTACCGGGGTGAGGGGCGGACCTTCCTCTAGATACGGGCCAGTGCTGTGACCGGCAAGGGTCACCGGGCCACAGCACTAGATGCGGGTGACGGGCTTGTGGACGAAGCCGGTCAGCGGTGCGAGGACCTTCCAGTCGAGCGTTTCGTACAGCGCCCGGCCCTGGGCGGTCGCGCCCAGGATGCCGGTGGCCGCACCGTTCTCGACGGCCGCGCCGGTGAGTGCGCCCATCACCACCGTCCCGAGGCCGCGGCGCTCGTGGGCCTGACAGCCATCGCCCGCCGAGCCTCGTGGGCCCGCTCGCCGGTCGTCTGGTACACGGAGTCCGTCTGGTCGGGGACGACGCTCCGGTCGTCCCGCAGGACCGGTCCCTTGGTGCCGTCGTGGTCGACGTAGCCGGTCGTCGCGCACGGGTAGGGGTCGGCCTTGCGCTTCTTGGGCTCGATGAACATGGGGTTGACGATCCAGCGGCCGTCGCTGTTGTCGTACGCCCGGCACATCAGCTCGTTCTTGTTGCGGTTCACGACGAGGCGCAGGGCGGTGGCGTCGCGCAGGAACGAAATGTCGGTGTCGGAGTCGCCGGCGGCGAACACCTGGCGGCGGCCGGCGGGCTGGACCTTTTCGGCGGCCGCGCCCCGTACGCCGAAGATCTCCTTGTTGATCCAGCAGCGCTTGCCGTCGATGTAGGTGATCATCGTGTCGGCGCCGTCCCGGACGGTTCCGCAGCCCTGGAGGTGGGCGGTGAACTTTCCGCCGTGCGTGGTGGTGTTGCGGATGCCTATGACGTGGCCGGCCTCGATGCCGGCGCTCTGGGCCCAGACCTCGACCACGGGCTGCGGCGAGGCGGAGCTGATCCACACGTCGAAGCCGGCCTTCTGCAGACCCTTGATGAGGTCCTTCTGCTGGTCGTAGTAGCGGACCCAGCCGGTGGCGGTGGTCGTGGTGCCGACCCGCTGCGTGGCGCCGACGGGCGCGGCGAGGTTCTCTGCGCGGGCGGCGGCGGCGAAGCCGCGGATCTCGCGCGCGGTCCAGCCCTGCATCAGCTGGGGGAGCCAGGCGTACGAGGGTTCGGTGGTGCGGCGGTCCCAGCCGGCGAAGGCGGGGGCGCCGGCGCGGGTCGCGGCGGTGCCGTAGACGGCGTTGATCTCGTCGGCGCAGGCGGCTCCGGCCGGGGTTCCGGTGGGCAGCGGGGCGCCGGGGCGGGCGAGGGCGGCGCAGGCGTCGGCCAGGGCCTCGGTGGCGGCGGGGGTGAGGTGGCGGCTGGTGGTGGACCAGTCGCCGGCGGCGGGCTGGCGGATCCGGCCGTTGCGCAGGAGCCAGAACATGGTGGCGTCGCCGACGTCGTTCTTGACGACGGTGTTGTCCCAGTCGAAGACGGCGACGGGCTTGGTGCGGCTGGTCCGGTACGGGTCGCAGCTGCCGTACCGGTCGATGAGCTGCTGGAGGCGGGCCTGGTTGTCCCCGTACCAGCCGGAGCCGACGGTGACCCGGGGACAGGGGGTGTGCGCGGCCTGGGCCGGCGGTGCCGCGAGGAGGCCGGATCCGGTGACCGCGGCGAGGGCGAGGGGGGCTGCCCATTTTCTCTGCATGCTGCTCCTTCGAGGGTCGGACAGCCCTGAAGGACCGGCCGGGCACCTGGTGGTGCCCGGCCGGCCGGGGTGCGGTGCTGCGCGGTGCCGGTGTGGCTACAGCGGGGTCACGTACGCGCCGGAGATACCGCCGTCGACGAGGAAGTCGGTGGCGTTGATGAAGGAGGAGTCGTCGCTGGCGAGGAAGGCGACGGCGGCGGCGATCTCGGTGGGCTCGGCGAAGCGGCCCAGCGGGATGTGGACGAGGCGGCGGGCGGCGCGCTCGGGGTCCTTGGCGAACAGTTCCTGCAGCAGGGGGGTGTTCACGGGCCCCGGGCACAGGGCGTTGACACGGATGCCCTCGCGGGCGAACTGCACGCCGAGCTCGCGGGACATGGCCAGGACCCCGCCCTTGGAGGCGGTGTAGGAGATCTGGGAGGTGGCGGCGCCCATGATGGCGACGAAGGAGGCGGTGTTGATGATGGAGCCGCGGCCCTGGCGCTGCATGTAGGGCAGGGCGGCCTTGCAGCACAGGTAGACGGAGGTGAGGTTGACGTCCTGGACGCGCTTCCAGGCCTCCAGGCCGGTGGTCAGGATGGAGTCGTCGTCCGGGGGCGAGATGCCCGCGTTGTTGAAGGCGATGTCCACGGAGCCGTAGGTGTCGAAGGCGGTCTTGAAGAGCGCCTCGACCTCCTCGGGGCTGGTGACGTCGACCTTGACGAACAGACCGCCGACCTCCTCGGCGGCGGCCTTGCCGGCCGTCTCGTCGATGTCCGCGCAGACCACGCTGGCGCCTTCGGAGGCCAGGCGGCGGGCGGTGGCGAGGCCGATGCCGCTGCCGGCTCCGGTGATGACGGCGGTGCGGCCGACCAGGCGGCGGCAGATGATCTCTTCGTTGGACATGTGCTTCAGGCCTCCGTGCTGATGAAGACGTTCTTGGTCTCGGTGAATGCGGTGAGGGCGTCGGGTCCGAGCTCGCGGCCGAGGCCGGACTGCTTGTAGCCGCCGAAGGGGGTCCAGTAGCGGACGCTGCTGTGGGAGTTGACGGACAGGTTGCCGGCGGCGACGGCGCGCGAGACGCGCAGCGCGCGCCCGATGTCGCGGGTCCAGAGGGAGCCGGAGAGGCCGTACTCGGTCGCGTTGGCCAGGCGTACGGCGTCCTCCTCGTCCTCGAAGGGCAGGACGACGGCGACCGGTCCGAAGACCTCCTCGGCGGCCACGGGCGCGGTGGGGGCGACGTCCGTGACGAGGGTGGGCGGGTACCAGAAGCCGGGGCCTTCGGGGGCGGTGCCGCGGATGGCGGTGAGGTCGTCGGTGACGAAGGACCGTACGCGGTCCAGCTGGGCCCGGGAGATCAGCGGGCCCATCTGGGTCTTCTCGTCGAGCGGGTCGCCCACGGTCACGGCCGCGATGCCGGGGGCGACGAGCTCCAGGAAGCGGTCGTAGGCGGAGCGCTGTACGAGGATGCGGGTGCGGGCGCAGCAGTCCTGGCCGGTGTTGTCGAGGAAGGCCATGGGGGCGGCGGCCGCCGCTGCTTCCAGGTCGGCGTCGGCGAAGACGATGTTGGGGCTCTTGCCGCCGAGTTCGAGGGTGACGCGCTTCACCCGGTCGGCGCACTTGGCCATGATCTGCTTGCCGACGCGGGTGGACCCGGTGAAGACGATCTTCGCGACGCCGGGGTGTTCGACGAGTGCGTCGCCGGCGACGTCCCCGCGGCCGGGGAGCACCTGGAAGAGGTGCTCGGGGATCCCGGCTTCGAGGGCGAGTTCGGCGAGGCGCAGGGCGGTCAGCGGGGTGGTCTCCGCGGGCTTGAGGATGACGGCGTTGCCGGCGGCGAGGGCCGGGGCCAGGCCCCAGGCGGCGATCGGCATGGGGAAGTTCCACGGGGCGATCACGCCGATGACGCCGAGGGGTTCGAGGAAGGTGATGTCGATGCCGCCGGCGACGGGGATCTGGCGGCCGGAGAGCCGTTCGACTCCCCCGGCGGCGAAGTCGAGGAGGTCGCGTACGTTGCCCGCTTCCCAGCGGGCGTTGCCGATGGTGTGGCCGGCTTCGCGGACCTCCAGCTGGGCCAGTTCCTCGATGTGGCCGTCGACGACCGCGGCGAAGCGGCGCAGCAGCCGGGCCCGGTCGGCGGGGGCGGCCGCCGCCCAGGCGCGCTGGGCCGCGGCGGCCCGGGTGACGGCGGCGTCGACGTCGTCCCGTGTGGCGGCCGGGACGACGGCGACGGTTTCCTCGGTGGCCGGATTCAACACTTCCAGCGCATCGGACACGTGGTGCCTCACAGTTTCGTTCGGTGGCGTGCGGTGGCTACAGGCGTTCGAAGGAGCGGCGCAGCTCCCAGTCGGTCACCGCGGAGTCGTAGGCGTCGAGTTCCACGCGGGCCATGTTCCGGTAGTGCGCGACCACTTCGGGGCCGAATGCGGCCTTGGCGATCTCGCTGTTCTCCCAGAGCTCGGCGGCCTCGCGCAGGGTGGCGGGGACGTGTGCGTAGTCGGCGGTGTAGGCGTTCCCGCCGCAGGCCTCGGGGAGCTCCAGGCGGTGCTCGATGCCGTAGAGCCCGGCCGCGACCAGGCCGGCGACGGCGAGGTACGGGTTGACGTCGCCGCCGGGGAGGCGGTTCTCGAAGCGCATGGAGCGGCCGTGGCCGACGACCCGGAGTGCGCAGGTCCGGTTGTCCACGCCCCAGGCGACGGCGGTCGGCGCGAAGGATCCTGGCCGGAAACGCTTGTACGAGTTGATGTTCGGGGCGTAGAGAAGGGAGAAGTCGCGCAGCGCGGCCAGCTGGCCGGCCAGGAAGTGCCGCATCACCGGTGACATTCCGCCTGGGCCGTCCCCGGCCATCGCGTTGCGTCCGTCGGCGTCGGCCAGCGAGAGGTGGATGTGACAGGAGTTGCCCTCGCGCTCGTCGAACTTGGCCATGAAGGTGAGCGAGACACCTTCCTGGGAGGCGATCTCCTTGGCTCCGGTCTTGTAGACGGAGTGCTGGTCGCAGGTGGTGAGCGCCTCGTCGTAGCGGAAGGCGATCTCGTGCTGGCCGAGGTTGCACTCCCCCTTGGCCGACTCGACGATCAGGCCCGCGGCCTGCATCTCGTTGCGGATCCGGCGCAGCAGGGGTTCGATGCGGCCGGTCCCGAGGACGGAGTAGTCGATGTTGTACTGGTTGGCCGGGGTCAGGCCGCGGTAGCCCGAGTTCCAGGCCTGCTCGTAGGTGTCCTGGAAGACCATGAACTCCAGCTCGGTGCCGACCATCGCGGTGTAGCCGGCCTCGGCGAGGCGCTCCAGCTGGCGGCGCAGGATCTGCCGGGGTGCGGCGACGACGGGCGAGCCGTCGTTCCAGGCGAGGTCGGCGAGCAGGAATGCGCTGCCGGGGTTCCACGGGATGCGGCGCAGGGTGGCGAGGTCGGGGTGCATGGCGAAGTCGCCGTAGCCCCGGTCCCAGGAGGACATCTCGTAACCGTCGACGGTGTTCATGTCGGTATCGACGGCGAGGAGGTAGTTGCAGCCCTCGGTACCGTGCTCGAGGACCTCGTCGAGGAAGAACTGTGCGGCGAACCGCTTGCCCTGGAGCCGCCCCTGCATGTCGGGGAAGGCCAGGACGACTGTGTCGATCTCACCGCTGGCGACGAGGGAGCGGAGCTCCTCGGGTGCGAGCGGCGGCTTGCGGTCTACCACTGGAATCTCTCCTTCGGTGAGCCGAGGAGGCCTAAGGTATTGAATAGAACCATTGCTTGGGAAGGGGAGGAGCCGAGATGACCGATACGGCCAGCGAAGGCGGCGCCACCGCACGGCTGAATCCCGTGCTGCGGCAGGTGCGGGCGGGCAACGGTTTCGAGGAGGCGCTGGAGCAGATCCTCCAGGTGGTCCGGCTGGGTCTGGTACCGGGCGGCGAACGGCTGCCGCCCGAGCGCGAGCTGGCGGAGCGCATGGGGATCAGCCGGGTGACCCTGCGCGAGGTGCTGAAGGTGCTGCAGGACCAGGGGCTCGTGGAGGCCCGGCGCGGGCGGTACGGCGGAACGTTCGTGCTGCCCCGGCCCGACACCCCGGCCGGCGGCGCCGAGGAGGAGCTGCGCCGGCGCGTCGCGGGGGTGGACATCGAGGACGTCCTGCGGTTCCGCGAGGTCCTGGAGGTGGGGGCGGCCGGGCTGTGCGCCTCCCAGGGTCTGACCGAGGAGGGCACCGAACGGCTGCTCGGCGCCCTGGCCGCCACCCATGACGCCCCGCTCGCCGACTATCGCCGCCAGGACACGCTCTTCCACCTCACCCTGTGCGAACTGGCCGGGTCCGCCACCCTGACGGCCCAGTACGCCGCCGTCCGGGCCACCGTGAACGACCTGCTGGACTGCATCCCGCTGCTCGTGCGCAACCTGGAGCACTCCCAGCAGCAGCACAGCACGCTGGTGGAGGCGGTGCTGGAGGGCGACGCCGCCGGGGCCCGGGAGACCATGCGCGAGCACTGCTGCGGCACGGCCGCGCTGCTGCGGGGCTTCCTGACCTGAGCGGCGCCGGGGGGGCGGCCCGAGAGGCTTTCGTAACTTCTGTTTAACGCAGAGGTCTTGCGCACTCCGCCCCTCTAAGGCAAAGGTACGCCCCACAACCATTGCCCTGAGGCAGGAGCGCACGATGGCCGACGACATCGAGGCACGGCTCACCGCCGTACCCGCACCCACCACGTCCCCCGACGGCGGGGACAGCCCCGACGAATACCTCGCGCGCCGGACGCTGCGCCGCGGCAGCGCCGGCTGGCTGCTCCTCACCGGTCTCGGCGTCGCCTATGTCGTCTCCGGGGACTTCTCCGGCTGGAACGTCGGCCTCGACAAGGGCGGCTTCGGCGGCCTCGCCATCGCCACCGTCCTCATGGGCGCGATGTACGCCTGTCTGGTCTTCTCGCTCGCCGAGCTGTCCACCATCCTGCCGACCGCGGGCGGCGGCTACGGCTTCGCCCGCCGCGCGCTCGGCCCGTGGGGCGGATTCCTCACCGGCACCGCCATCCTCATCGAGTACATCCTGGCCCCGGCCGCGATCGTCATCTTCATCGGCGACTACGTCGAATCCCTCGGCCTCTTCGGACTCACCTCCAGCTGGCCCGTCTACCTCGGCTGCTTCGTCATCTTCATCGGCGTCCACCTCTGGGGCGTCGGCGAGGCGCTCCGCTTCAGCCTCGTCGTGACCGCGATCGCCGTCGCCGCGCTGCTGATCTTCGCGGTGGGGGCCTTCACCGAGTTCGACCCCTCCGGCCTGAACGACATCCCCGTCGACGCGGACGCCTTCGGCTCGAACTCCTGGCTGCCGCTGGGCGTCCTGGGCATCTGGGCCGCGTTCCCCTTCGGCATGTGGTTCTTCCTCGGCGTGGAAGGCGTACCGCTGGCGGCCGAGGAGGCCAAGGACCCGGTCCGCTCGATGCCGAAGGCCCTCTCCATCTCCATGGGCATCCTCGCCCTGCTCGCCCTGATCACCTTCTTCGCCGCGACCGGCGCCCAGGGCGCCGACGCCGTCAAGGCCGCCGGCAACCCGCTGGTCGTGGCCCTGGAAGGCGACGGCGGCCCGACCGCGCTCAGCCGCTTCGTGAACTACGCGGGCCTGGCCGGCCTGGTGGCCTCCTTCTTCTCCCTCATCTACGCGGGCTCGCGCCAGCTCTTCGCCCTCTCCCGGGCCGGCTACCTGCCCCGCTTCCTCTCGCTCACCTCGAAGCGCAAGGCCCCGTACCTGGGCCTGATCATCCCCGGCGCGATCGGTTTCGCCCTCGCCGCGGCCACCGGCGACGGAGCCCGCATGCTCAACATCGCGGTGTTCGGCGCCACCATCTCCTACGCCCTGATGGCCCTCTCGCACATCGTGCTGCGCCGCCGGGAGCCGGACCTGGAGCGCCCGTACCGCACCCCGGGCGGGATCCTGACCTCCTCGGTCGCCTTCGCACTCGCCCTGTCGGCCCTGGTCGCCACCTTCCTGGTGGACAAGGACGCCGCGTTCATCGCCCTGGCCGTGTACGCCGTCGCCCTCGCCTACTTCGCGATCTACAGTCGGCACCACCTGGTGGCCTCGGCCCCGGAGGAGGAGTTCGCGGCTCTCGCGGAAGCCGAGGCGGAACTGTCCCGCGACTGAAACCCTGTTCCTGCCCTGCTCTGCCCCTGCTGGAGGTAACGAACGTGCCCAGGCCGCTCATCGGCATCACCACCTACGTCGAGGATTCCACCCGCTACGGCGTGTGGGACCTCCCGACATCCCTCGTACCGACCGGGTACTACGAACTCGTCCAGGCGGCGGGCGGCGCGGCCGTGCTGCTCCCGCCGGACGAACCCGGGTCGGCGGCGGAGGTGCTGAGCCGGGTGGACGGCCTGGTCGTCGCGGGCGGCCCGGACCTGGACCCGGTGCACTACGGAGCCGCGCGCGACTCCCGTACGGGCGCCCCCGCCACGGTCCGCGACCACTGGGAGCTGGCCCTGATCGCCGCCGCGCTGGACGCGGACCTTCCCCTGCTCGGCATCTGCCGGGGCATGCAGGCCCTGAACGTGGCCCTGGGCGGCACGCTGATCCAGCACATCGACGGCCACTTCGAGACCCCGGGGGCCATCTCCTGGCACCCGGTCCGCCCGGTCCCCGGCACCCGGTACGCGGACCTGGTCCCGGAGGAGGCGCAGGTCCCGACCTACCACCACCAGGCCGTCGACCGGCTGGGCCGCGGTCTGGTCGTCTCGGCCCACGCGGTCGACGGCACGGTGGAGGCGATCGAACTGCCCGACCCGCAGCGGTGGGTGCTGGGCGTCCAGTGGCACCCGGAGCGGGACAAGGACACGCGGGTGATGTCCGCCCTGGTCGAGGCGGCCTCCGTCCGCACCGCGGTACCGGTGGGCTGACGCCCGCACCCCCTCCGCCCCTCCCCTCACGCCCGATGGCGCGGGCTGGGGGGGCCGAGGTGCGTGGCCGCCCGCCCCGATTGGCCGGTCGCCCGGCGGCCGCGCAGGCTGGAAGGGTGCGGACCGAGGCAAAGGGCACGGCATCCGGCCCGGTGTCCGGGTTCCTGGAGAACCCGGTCATCGGAATGGCCCCGTGGATCGTCTTCTCACTGCTGGTCGGCCCGGGGCGGTTCGAGCTCGCGGTCGGACTGGCGCTGGCCACGGCCGTCGCGCTCATCGCGGCGAGCCACCTGATCAACCGCGGCAGCAGCTGGAAACTCCTCGAACTGGCCGACGTGGTGTTCTTCGCCTCGATGGCCGTCGTCGGAGCCCTGGCGAGCGAGGGGACCCTGCGCTGGCTGGAGACGTACGCGGGCGAGGTCGCGAACATCACCCTGGCCGTGATCGCCTTCGGCTCGATGGCGGTGGGAATGCCCTTCACCCTCCAGTACGCCCGTGAACAGGTCGATCCGTCGCACTGGCGCGCTCCCGGCTTCATCCGCGCCAACTACGTGATCACGGGCGTGTGGGGTGCGGCCTTCGTGGTGGCGGCCCTCGCGGGCGCCTACGGGGACCTGGTCCTGCACAACCCGAACAACATCTGGACCGGCTGGATCATCCAGATCCTGGCCATCGTCGCCGCGCTGAAGTTCACCGTCTGGTACCCGGACGTGGTCCGCGCCCGCGCGGTCCGCGAAGCCACCGGCAAGGGCCCCGAACCACCCGGCCCGGCGGGACTGCTGCTGCCGCTGGCGGGCCTGCTGGTGCCGATCGGGATCGCCGTCCTGATCTTCGACAACATGTGGTGGCTGGGCGTCGCCCTGATCGTCGTGGGCTCGCTGCTGACGAAGCGGCTCAGCTCGGAGAGCTGAGCCGCCCCGCGCGGCCGCGGACTGTTCAGGTGTTCCTCACTCGGGCCGGACGAAGACCACAGACCGCAGTTCGAGGCGCTCCGTGCCGTAGCCCGTGCGCGGCCGCAGCGCGAACTCCCGGCCCGTGCAGTCCGGCTCCGTGAACACGAGCGCCACCTCGTCGGTCCGGTTGCGGGGCGAGTGCGCCGGGGAACTGGCCGCGGGGTCGGCCACCTCGGGCAGCGTGATGCACTCCCCGCTCGGCGGGTTCTCCAGTACGACCCTCAGCGGCCTGCCGTCGAGACCGGCGACCGTGTACTGGAACTGTCCCTCCGCGGCCGAAGCCGACGTCGGGATCGTGAGCAGCAGGGTGACGGCGCCGAAGGCGGCGACGGCGGCATGGCGAAGACGCATCTGGGTTCCCCTCGGGAGAGCGACAAACGTGCAGGAGCCACCTTTCCGGCCTCGCACACCCCGGTCACCGTCCGCACCGCGCCGAATCGATCCCTCTTCCCCCGAACGGCCCAGACGGCCCGGACGGCGGCCCGGGCGGCCCAGACCCCCCTAGGCCGTCTCTTCCGGATCTTGTCGAGCCCGGCCCGCCCGGCACGGCACCTCGCCGCGTTGTCGGGGCGCCCGAGTACGTCCAGTACACGGGCGCCCCTCCGCCTTGCGATGTACCGCACCGGACGACCCGGGCTCACCCGACAAGATCCGAAAGAGACGGCCTAGATCCGGCGGTGGGTCAGGGACAGCAGGTCACGGGCCGGGCCCGCCGGGCGGGAGCCCGTCGGCCAGACCGCCCGCAGGGCCCGGTCGAGCGGCGCGCCCGACACCGGGACCTCCACCAGCCGCCGCGCGCCCAGTTCGTCCCCGACCGCCAGCTCCGACAGCACGCACGGCCCCGCACCGCTCAGCGCCGCCGCCTTCACCGCCGTGGTCGACGCCAGTTCCAGCAGCGGCTCGGCCAGCCCGCCGGCCGAGGCCAGCGCGGCGTCCAGGACCTGTCGCGTGCCGGAGCCCCGCTCGCGCAGGATCAGCGGGGTGGAGGCCAGTTCCGCCGCCGCCACCCCCTTGGCCCGGCGCGCCCACGGGTGGCCCGGGGCCACGGCCACGACCAGGCGGTCCTGGGCGATCACCGCCGAGTCCAGTCCCTCGGGCACGGTCAGCCCCTCCACGAAGCCGAGGTCGGCCTCGTGCGCGAGGACCCGTTCGGCGACGACCGCCGAGTTCCCGGCGTGCAGGGACACCGCCGTGTCCGGGCGCTGCCCGCGCAGGGCGATCAGCCAGCCCGGCAGCAGGTACTCCGCGATGGTCATGCTGGCGGCCACCCGCAGCCGCGAGTCCCGCCGCCCGCGCAGCGCCTGCGCCCCCGCGTCGAAGGCCTCCGCCGCCTCCACCACCCGCCGGGCCCAGTCCGTGACGAGCGCCCCCTCGGCCGTCAGCGTCGACCCCCGCGGCGAGCGGTCGACCAGGGCCACGCCGAGCCGGGTCTCCATCGCCCGGATCCGGCTGCTCGCCGCGGGCTGGGTGATGCCCAGCCGCCGGGCCGCGCCGCTCAGGCTGCCGATCCGTGCGACCGCGAGCAGCAGTTCCAGCGCGCCCAGGTCCGGTACCCGGTGCGCCAGCGGAACCCACTCCTCATTACCCATAACATCAGTTTATGGCCTCATAGGGAGATGACCTCTGCCGCCCCGTCCGCCCGGGCACGAGGCTGGAGCCATGGCCACCACCCTCGTGCGACCCCGCACTCACACCACTCCCGCGGTCCGGGCCCACAAGGCCCCGGCACTGCGGCACCTCGGGCCCAACTGGTACGCCTGCGTCATGGGCACGGCGATCCTCGCCAACGCCGGGGCGACCCTCCCCTACCAGCTCCCCGGCCAGCGCGTGGCCTGCCAGCTCGTCTGGGCGCTGTCCGCCGCCGTCCTCGCCGTGCTGCTCACGGCCCGCGCCGGGCACTGGCTCCACCACCGCGACCAGGCCCGCGCCCATCTCCTCGACCCGGCCGTCGCCCCCTTCTACGGCTGCCTCGCGATGGCCCTGCTGGCCGTCGGCGGCGGCACCCTCATCGTCGGCAAGGACCTCATCGGGACCGGCGCCGCCGTCGCCGTGGACGCCGTGCTCTTCACCGCCGGTACCGCGATCGGCCTGGTCATGGCCGTGGCCGTGCCCTACCTGATGGTCGTACGGCACAAGGTCGAGCCCGGACAGGCCACCCCCGTCTGGCTGCTGCCCCTGGTCTCCCCCATGGTCTCCGCCGCCCTCGGCCCGCTGCTGATACCCCACCTGCCCGCCGGCCAGCCCCGCGAGACCCTGCTGCTCGCCTGCTACGCCATGTTCGGGATCAGCCTGCTCGCCACCCTGCTGATGCTCCCCCTGATCTTCGGCCGGCTGATCGTGGGCGGCCCCCTCCCCCTGGCCCTGACCCCGACCCTGTTCCTGGTCCTCGGCCCCCTCGGCCAGTCCACCACCGCCGTCAACCAGCTCGCCGATGTCGCCCCCCACTCGATCGACGGCGCCTACGCGGGCGCGCTGGGCGCCTTCGCCGTGGTCTACGGGGTCCCTGTGATGGGCTTCGCCCTGCTGTGGCTGGCCCTGGCCGCGGCCATGCTGGTCCGGGCGGCCCGGGGAGGCATGGGCTTCGCGATGACCTGGTGGGCCCTGACCTTCCCCGTCGGCACCTGCGTCACGGGTGCCGCCGGCCTGGCCCACCACACCGGCCTGACCGCCTTCGCCTGGCTCGCCGCCGCCCTCTTCCTCGGCCTGCTGACCGCCTGGCTCCTGGCCGCCGCCCACACCCTCCGCGGCCTGCTCTCCGGCCGCCTGCTGGCCAGCTAGCCCGGATCTCCCCGGCCCGCGGGGCCGGGCAGGGGTGTCTCCTCGGCTCGGCGCGTGCGGGCATGTCTCGGCCGTACCGGCGGTCGCGGACCGGGATCCGGGCGCGGTGTGGGCCGGTGCGCGGGGCCGGGGAGGGGTGTCTCCTCGGCTCGGCGCATGCGGGCAATCTCGGCCGTACCCGGTGGTCGCGCGCTCGTCCTGCGGGGACACCCCTCCCCGTCCCCGCTCCCCACGCGCCGGGGCGGCTTCGGGGCACTGCCG
>NZ_JBVIWA010000007.1:155483-312609 GCF_055595065.1 Streptomyces sp. NPDC040545 | reverse complement strand
AGGACAACACCGGAGACGGCATCCCCGACATCTGGGGAGTCCAGGCCTCCGACGGCCACCAGTACTACTTCCAGGGCGGCACCACCGGCTACGGCGACGCCACCGGACGCGACGAAGACGGCTGGAGCACCTTCCTCACCATCGGATAAGCCACAACAACACCACACACGCACGACACAGGCGCCCTCCCCCAACAACACCGGGGAGGGCGCCGTTCTTCTGTCACCTGGGGGTGGTGCGAGCGCTGCCGGCGGAGTTTCAGAGACCTTCCTGGTCCCGGTCGTGGTCCTCGTGGTCCGGATGCCCGTCGGAGTCCTGCTCCGGGCAGGAGGGCCGGCCCAGGATGCCGGCCTGGGCGATGAGATAGCCGAGCTGCGCGCGGCTGCCGCTGCCGAGGGTGGTGGCGAGCTTGGCGATGTGCGCCCGGCAGGTACGGACATTCATGCCGAGGCGGCGCGCGATGGCCTCGTCGACGTGGCCCTCGATCAGGAGCTGGGCGATGGTCCGCTGCACGCCTGAGATCCCGCCGGGGGTGCTGCGGTAGGTCACTTCCTCCTGGAGGGGCACCGCGCGGTGCCACAGCTGCTCGAAGACCTTGATGAGGTAGTCGACCAGGCCCGGGTGGCGCAGCTCCAGGGCGACCCGGCGGTCGTCGCTCACGGGGATGAAGGCCACCGTGCGGTCGAAGATGATCAGGCGTTCGATCAGCTCCTCCAGGGTGCGGATCTCCACCTTGCCCGTCGAGATCCGCTCCACGTAGGCGAGCGTGCCCTGGCTGTGCCGTGCGGTGTGCTGGTACAGGGTCCGTATGCTGACCCCGCGGTCGATCAGCGGCTGGTCGCGCTCCAGGGCCTGGGTGAGGGCCAGGGAGGGCCGGGCGCCGCCCGGCTGGACCGTCAGCACCTCGGTATGACATTCGGCCGTCGCGAGGTTCAGGGCGGCATTGATCTGTTCGAAGCCCTCCAGCACCGTGATGGCGTGCGTGTTGGCCGGGCTCTGTGCGCTGATGGCCAGGAAAGGCTCGAAAGTGTCGGTGAGATCTACAGCGCTGCGCCGGCGGTCCTGGATCTCGCGTTCAATCGGATGGAGCCGTTGAGCCAAAGCTACGGACGGGGGAACCGGACGGAGCTGGTTCGCGTCATCCGGGTCGGGCTGCAGGAGAGCGAATTCAAGCAGGCAGGGGGCGTTCTGGATCTCGCCCCGGGCGATCCGGCCGGTGCTCAGCGCGGTCGCGTAGAGCCGCGTCCCCTCGGCGCACATGGACGTCACAGGGTGGGGATGTGTCGCCTTTGTCTGGTTTCGCGTCAAATCTCCACCCCCCAGGGTCCTGAACATGCAAGAACATGATGCATCGTCCCTGTGGCATTGACGTGCCTGAATGAGCCATCGTCTGTCACGCGGGGGAGAGGATTCCATCAAGTGAGGACGAAGCCGACCATGTACAAGAGAATGCTTCGCTCGGTGCTTGCCATAGTTTTCTCCGCCGTTGCGGTTTTTGGGGCAGTCAGCGCCGTCGAAAGTGACGCGGGGAGCGCTAGGGACGGTCAGGGCACGAGCCTGACGAGCACGGACGACACGGGCTGGACCACGGCGCCCGCGGGTAAGTACGCGGACACCGGATGGACCAGCGGCCTGCTGGGCGGAAACGGCGATACGGGTTGGACCGATGCGCCTGTGACGGTGTCCGCATGACCCCCGACGATCGCGGCTTCCGCCGCGAGATGGCCTCCGCCTACCGTTCGGGCTGGCAGTTCATCGATCTCGCCACGGCCATCCCCCACCCTGGCGACTCGTTGATGGTCACCCTGTTCGGCCAACCGATCGTCGTCGTGCGCGAGGAGGACGAGGACGTACGTGCCTACCGGTGCCTGCGCCGCCCGCGGGGCGCGCCGCAGCCCGTCCGCTGCGAGGTGCGCTACGGAATGGTCTTCGTCAATCTCGATCAGCGTGACCACCAGCTCTTCGAACCCGATATCACCACCGCCACCCCCCGCAGTGCCTGAAGCGATTCCCCCGTCGTTCCAGATCGCTCAGGCGCTACCCCCACACAACGGCGCCATCGTGGACCTGACCACGATGGCGCCGTTGTGATGTCCGCGTCCAGTGCGCGAACCGGACAAGATGAAGAATCAACGGCTCACGCGCGCCCCATGGCCCGGTCCAGGGTGATCTCCATGACGACCCGGTCGGGATTGGGCGAGGGCGTGCGCCCGTAGCGCTCCGCGTAGCGCGCGACCGCGTCGGCGACCGACGCCTCGTCCGTGCGGATCACTGCGCGGCCCTCCAGCGTGGCCCAGCGGCGCCCTTCCATCTGGCAGACCGCGACCCGCGCGCCCACCGGCGCGCCGTCCGGCCGCTCCGCCTGCGCCTCCTGCGCCTCGTGCACCTCCTGCGCCGCCAGGATGTTGCGCACCTTCTTGCTGTGCCGGTTGCTGATCACCCGGGCCAGGCCGGCCTCCGGGTCGTACGTCACCCCCACCGGCACCACGTGCGGCGTGCCGTCGGGGCGCGGGGTGGTCAGGGTGCAGACGTGCCGCTCCCGCCAGAAGGCGAGGTACTCGGGCGTCGGGTTGAGTACGTCATGGGACATGGCCCGAAGGGTACGGGGCAACGGTGTCCCCACTTGCCTTGAGTGGAATAGACTCAACTTTGCATACGCTGACTCTGTCAGTGTTGTCGTGGGAGCTACCCCTCGGGGAGAGGAGAAGTCGCAGTGGACGCCGAACTGACCAACAAGAGCCGCGACGCGCTGAACGCGGCCACCAGCAGGGCCGTCAAGGACGGTCATGCGGACCTGACCCCCGCGCACCTGCTGCTGGCCCTCCTCGCCGGCGAGGACAACGAGAACGTCATCGACCTGCTGGTCGCCACCGACGCCGACCAGGCCGCCGTGCGGGCCGGGGCCGAGCGGCTGCTCGCCGCCCTGCCCAGCGTCACCGGCTCCACCGTCGCGCCCCCGCAGCCCACCCGGGACCTGCTCGCCGTACTCGCCGAGGCGGACGCGCAGGCCGGCAAGCTCGGCGACGACTACCTCTCCACCGAACACCTCCTCATCGCCCTCGCCGCCAAGGGCGGCGCGGCCGGCGAGGTCCTTTCCACCCAGGGCGCGACGGCGAAGAAGCTGCTCGACGCCTTCGAGAACGCACGAGGAGGACGGCGGGTGACCACCCCCGACCCCGAGGGCCAGTACAAGGCCCTGGAGAAGTTCGGCACCGACTTCACGGCAGCGGCGCGTGAGGGCAAGCTCGACCCGGTCATCGGCCGTGACCATGAGATCCGGCGCGTCGTCCAGGTGCTCTCGCGCCGGACGAAGAACAACCCCGTGCTCATCGGCGAGCCCGGCGTCGGCAAGACCGCCGTCGTCGAGGGCCTGGCCCAGCGCATCGTCAAGGGAGACGTCCCCGAGTCCCTGAAGAACAAGCGCCTCGTCTCCCTGGACCTCGGCGCGATGGTCGCCGGCGCCAAGTACCGCGGCGAGTTCGAGGAGCGGCTGAAGACCGTACTGGCCGAGATCAAGTCGAGCGACGGCCAGATCATCACCTTCATCGACGAGCTGCACACGGTCGTCGGCGCGGGCGCCGGCGGCGACTCCGCCATGGACGCGGGCAACATGCTCAAGCCCATGCTGGCCCGCGGCGAGCTGCGGATGGTCGGCGCGACCACGCTCGACGAGTACCGCGAGCGGATCGAGAAGGACCCGGCGCTGGAGCGGCGCTTCCAGCAGGTGCTGGTCGCCGAGCCGTCCGTCGAGGACACGATCGCGATCCTGCGCGGCCTCAAGGGCCGCTACGAGGCGCACCACAAGGTCGTCATCAACGACAGCGCGCTGGTGGCCGCCGCGACGCTCTCCGACCGGTACATCACCTCCCGCTTCCTCCCCGACAAGGCCATCGACCTCGTCGACGAGGCCGCGTCCCGGCTGCGCATGGAGATCGACTCCTCCCCGCTGGAGATCGACGAGCTCCAGCGTTCCGTGGACCGCCTGCGGATGGAGGAGCTGGCCCTGAAGAACGAGTCCGACCCGGCCTCGATCGAGCGCCTGGAGAAGATCCGCAAGGACCTCGCGGACCGGGAGGAGGAGCTGCGCGGGCTGACCGCCCGCTGGGAGAAGGAGAAGCAGTCCCTCAACCGCGTCGGTGAGCTCAAGGAGCGCCTGGACGACCTGCGCGGGCAGGCCGAGCGCGCCCAGCGTGACGGCGACTTCGACACCGCCTCCAAGCTGCTCTACGGGGAGATCCCGGCTCTGGAGCGCGAGCTGGCCGAGGCCACGGAGGAGGAGGAAGAGGCCTCCAAGACCGGACACTCCAAGGACTCGATGGTCAAGGACGAGGTCGGACCCGACGACATCGCCGACGTGGTGGGCGCCTGGACCGGCATCCCGGCCGGCCGGCTGCTGGAGGGCGAGACCCAGAAGCTGCTGCGCATGGAGGACGAGCTGGGCCGCCGCCTGATCGGCCAGGGCGAGGCCGTACGGGCCGTGTCCGACGCCGTGCGCCGCACCCGGGCCGGCATCGCCGACCCGGACCGCCCGACCGGTTCCTTCCTCTTCCTCGGCCCGACGGGCGTGGGCAAGACGGAGCTGGCCAAGGCGCTCGCGGACTTCCTCTTCGACGACGAACGGGCCATGGTCCGCATCGACATGTCGGAGTACGGCGAGAAGCACAGCGTGGCCCGTCTCGTCGGTGCCCCGCCCGGCTACGTCGGCTACGAGGAGGGCGGTCAGCTCACCGAGGCCGTGCGCCGCCGCCCGTACAGCGTGGTGCTCCTGGACGAGGTGGAGAAGGCCCACCCCGAGGTCTTCGACGTCCTGCTCCAGGTCCTGGACGACGGCCGGCTCACGGACGGCCAGGGCCGCACCGTGGACTTCCGCAACGCCATCCTGATCCTCACCTCGAACCTGGGCAGCCAGTTCCTGGTGGATCCGCTGACCCCGCCGGAGCAGAAGAAGCAGCAGGTCCTGGACGTGGTGCGGGCCTCCTTCAAGCCGGAGTTCCTCAACCGCCTGGACGACCTGGTGGTCTTCTCCGCGCTGACCCAGGACGAGCTCGCGCACATCGCGCAGCTCCAGATCGGACGCCTGGCCCGGCGCCTGGCCGACCGCAGGCTGTCCCTGGACGTCACGCCCGAGGCCCTGGCCTGGCTGGCCGAGAAGGGCAACGACCCGGCGTACGGCGCCCGGCCGCTGCGCCGCCTGATCCAGACGGCGATCGGCGACCGGCTGGCGAAGGAGATCCTCTCCGGCGAGGTCCGGGACGGCGACACCGTACGGGTCGACGTCGCGGGCGAGGACCTGCTGGTCGGCAAGGCCCTCTGAGCGGGGCGCCGTCGTCAGGAGACCAGCCCAGGACACCAGCCCAGGACACCGGCTCAGATCGGCGTCGGCCGCCTCAGGAGGCGTCGAAGCGGATCTTCGCGGTCGTCCCGACCTCCGGAGTGATCCGCAGCCGCAGCCCGGCCGCCCGGCCGGGCTGCGGCTCGTCGTGGGCGAGGGCGAAGCACCCCTCGCTCTCCGGGTCGTAGTTCTCCGGCCGGGGACCGGGGCAGACGACCTGCTCCGGCGCCTTCGGGAAGGACGCGAGCCACGCCTCGACATCGGCGTGCTCGATGCGGAACGTGCCCAGGACCGTCGCACGGCCGTCCGCCGCCCCGGTCCGGTCGCACGTGCCGTCCCGCAGGCCCGCCGGCGGGGCCATCCGGGCGAACGCCATCACCTCCGCGCAGTCGGCCGTCCCCCGGGGGCCGCCTTCGTCGCCCGGATCCTCCGTGACCTGCCACAGCACCACGGCGCACACGGCGGCACCGACGGCCAGCGCCGGCCCCATGACCAGCTTGAATGTGCCGCGCAGGGCCATGCGCCCCCCTTACCTGGTTCTTACTCGGTTCTTACTCGTTCCGCCCGGAGCGGATCGTACGTGCGGGGCTGGACACAAGGTGGGCGCGATGGGGGAGGATGCAGGTATCCGCACGAAGGGAAAACACGGTGAGCATCGACCCGGCCTCGATTCCGAACTTCGGAGGGCAGCAGCCCGATCCGCAGGCCACAGGACCGGCGGGCCCCGTCGTCCCCGACCAGGATCTGGTCAAGCAGCTGCTGGAGCAGATGGAGCTCAAGTACGTCGTCGACGACGAGGGTGACCTCGCGGCGCCGTGGGAGGAGTTCCGCACGTACTTCATGTTCCGCGGCGAGGACGAGCAGCAGGTCTTCTCGGTGCGGACCTTCTACGACCGTCCGCACAAGATCGACGAGAAGCCGCAGCTTCTCGAGTCGATCGACGACTGGAACCGCCGCACCCTGTGGCCGAAGGTCTACAGCCACACCCACGACGACGGCTCGGTCCGCCTGATCGGTGAGGCGCAGATGCTGATCGGCACCGGCGTCAACCTGGAGCACTTCGTGTCCTCCACGGTCAGCTGGGTCCGCGCGTCCATCGAGTTCGACAAGTGGCTCGTCGAGCAGCTCGGCCTGGAGCAGGACATCGACTCCACCGACGGCGACGACGACGACAGCAACGGCGACACCAACAGCTAGCCGTTACAGCGGTACACGGGCGATCAGCAGCAGATACAGCCCGTAGCCGTAACCGAGCCCGGCCACCACCGCGGTCACCACGACCGCGGTGCGCGGCCGGGCTCTCGCCATGACGGCGGCCAGCGGCAGGAGCAGCGGGAAGGCCGGCAGCAGGAAGCGCGGCTTGGACTCGAAGAAGCCGGCCCCGCCGAAGCCGATGACCAGCAGGACCGTGGTGTACGCGAGCAGCGGCAGCGGGGTGCGGTCCAGGAGCAGCAGCACCGCCAGCAGCCCGGCCATGGCCAGCAGGACCACCGTCACGGTGGTGGCGAGCGGCACGTGCCCGCCGGTCAGCACCCGTTCGGCGGAGCGCAGCGCCCCGACGCCGAAATCGAAGCGGGAGCCCCAGCCGCGCTGCACGGCGAAGTAGCCGCCGAAGGGGTCGCTGACCTTCACCCCGACGGCCAGGACGTACGCCGTCCAGCCGGCCGGCGCCACCAGCCCGGCCAGCCACACCTCGGGTGCCCGGGATCTTCGTACGACGATCGCGTACAGGGCCATGGCCGAGACGGCGGCCGCCACGGCCAGCCCGGTGGGCCGGGTCAGCCCGGCCGCTACGGCCAGGCCGGCGGCCCACAGCCAGCGGTCGCGCAGCAGGGCGTACAGCGCCCAGGAGGCGAGGGCGGCCAGCAGGGCCTCGGTATAGGCGAGGGTGAGCACCACCGCGTGCGGCAGGGCCGCCCACAGCCCCACGAGCAGCAGTCCGGCGCGCGGGCCGATCACCCGCTCCCCGACCCGGTAGATCCCGAGGGCGGCCACGGCGGCGGAGACCCACGCGACGAGGAGCGCGGCGGGGACCATCCCGCCGGGCAGTATCGAGGAGACGAGCCGTATCAGGGTGGGGTAGAGCGGGAAGAAGGCGTAGTCGCTCTGGACGGGCCCGGTCCCGGTGACGGCCTCGGGCCACATCAGGGTCCGTCCGTAGCCGTGGGCGGCGATCCGGAGGTACCAGTCCGAGTCCCAGGACCTGCCGAGCACCTTCAGCGGATCCCGCCCGGCCCACCAGGCCCCGAGGCCGAGCACCAGCACCCCGGCCCCGCGCACGGCGGCGAACACCCCGAGCGCGAGCACGGTGGCCGGCGCGGCCGACCGCACGGCCCGGACCGCGCGCATCTCCAGCGGCGACGCGGACACGGCCGCTCTGCCCGTTGCCATGAATCCCGACTCTCCAGCTCGCGGTGGGTCCGCTCACCCGGCGGTGAGGGCTTCGGGCACTTGCACGACGCACAGCTTCACACCGGCCCTACAACCCCGCAAGGACGCGGGGTGGCCGGTGTGGGAACGGCCCATCCGAAAGCGATCGCCGGGACGCTGCTCAGAGCCGGCGCACCCGCTCGGCGGCCTCGCGCAGGACGTCCTCGCGCTTGCAGAAGGGCAAGGCGTGAGCATCGGCTGCGTCCGCTCGACGGGGAGGACCTGGGTCCGGTCGAGGCGGGCGGGTGAGCCCGAAGAAGGGCGATCGTGTCAGCGTTCCGCCGCTGAGCGGATGGAACGTCGTCTTCGGGACAACCGATGCGGTGACGGGGTGGGAGGAGCTGTGCTGCGCTGCACAGCGCCCACCGCTGCCTTGAGGCGCTGCGCACCGACCCGTTGTCGCGTGACAACTGGAACCGTCAGCATCAGCTCCGTGGAAGGCTCGCCACGAAGGAGCGGAAGGGATCGCTGCTGGACCAGGGGGAGTTCGAGGTCACAAGCGGTGGCCGCGTGCGCTACCTGGTCAGCCCTGAGACATCGACCGTCGTTCTCGTATACGCGTCTACTCGGCACCCGAAGGACACTGAACAGCTCGTCTCTCCCGTGCGGCACGGGGCCGGCTGAAAGGCCGGGCCCCACGCCCGCACGTCCATCTGGCTCGCTCTCAGCGGGCCAGCCGACCGAGGCGCTCAACCGCCTCCTGCAATACAACCGTCCGCTTGCAGAAGGCCCAGCGGACCTGCGTCCGGCCCGCGGCCTTGTCGTCGTAGAAGACCTGGTTCGGGATGGCGACCACGCCGCAGCGTTCCGGGAGGGCGCGGCAGAAGGCGAGGCCGTCCTTCTCGCCCAGGGGGGTGATGTCGGTGGTGATGAAGTACGTGCCCTGCGGGCGGAAGACCTCGAAGCCGGCCGCCGCGAGGCCGTCGGCGAGGATGTCGCGCTTGGCGGCCAGGTCGGCGCGGAAGGCGTCGTAGTAGCTGTCGGGCAGGGCGAGGGCCTCGGCGATCGCGTACTGGAAGGGGCCCGAGGAGACGTAGGTGAGGAACTGCTTCGCCGAGCGGACCGCCGTGATCAGCTCCGGGGGCGCGGTGACCCAGCCGACCTTCCAGCCCGTGAACGAGAAGGTCTTCCCGGCCGAGGAGATGGTGACCGTGCGCTCGCGCATGCCGGGCAGGCCCGCCAGGGGGGTGTGGGCGCCCTCGAAGACGAGGTGCTCGTACACCTCGTCCGTGACGACCAGCAGGTCGCGCTCGACCGCCAGCTCGGCGATCGCCGAGAGCTCGGCCGGGGTCAGGACGGTGCCCGTCGGGTTGTGCGGGGTGTTCAGGAGCAGCAGGCGGGTGCGCGGGGTGACGGCGGCGCGCAGTTCGTCCAGGTCGAGGGCGAAGGCTCCGGCGTGCGGGCGCAGGGTGACGGGGACGCGTACCGCGCCGGCCATGGCGATGCAGGCCGCGTACGAGTCGTAGTACGGCTCCAGGGCGATGACCTCGTCGCCCGGCTCCAGCAGGGCGAGGAGGGAGGCGGCGATGGCCTCCGTGGCGCCCGCCGTGACGAGGACCTCGGTGTCGGGGTCGAGGCCGAGCCCGTAGAAGCGCTGCTGGTGTGCGGCGATCGCGGTGCGCAGCTCGGGGACGCCGGGGCCGGGCGGGTACTGGTTGCCGAGTCCCGTGAGGACCGCGCGGGAGGCCGTCTCGGCGATCTGCGCGGGGCCGTCGGTGTCGGGGAAACCCTGGCCGAGGTTGATCGAACCGGTGCGCGCGGCCAGCGCCGACATCTCCGCGAAGATCGTCGTGCCGAAGGCCGCCAGGCGGCGGTTCAGGAAGGGGCGGTCGCTGCTCACGGGGGTGGTCATGGTCGTCATCCTGAGGGCAACCTCTGGACTTCCTCAAGTGTGCTTTGGGCCGCGCGGACCCGGGGCATCCCTTCTTCACGCGGGACGCGGGGATCCCGCTCCCCCGGGAAGACCGGGGCGTGAGAGAAGGGCGGACCGCATGTTCGTCTTCATCGTTGGCGCATTCCTGATCATCGCGTTCGTCGTGGTGATCGCAGCCCGTTCGGCCAAGAGCGGGCAGACCGGGGGCCGCCGCAAGAGCAGCGGCAGCTCGTGGGTGGACGGGGGCGGAGGCTCGGGCTGTGGCTCTTCCTCGTCCTGCGGCTCGTCGTCCTCGTGCGGCGGCGGGGGGTGCGGTTCCAGCTGACACGGGGCAGCCCGGCACCGCATGGAGGAGGGCGTTCGACGGTCCCGTTTCCGTCGGGCGTCCTCGTCGTTCGCCCCTGCGTGACGACTCGTTCGCCGATGCATGACGACGCGCGGGACGCAACCTGTTGAACACGTGAACTGCGGAGCCCCCGGGGGGATGTAAACCCCAGCAAGTTGGGTAAAAACGCTGTGAGTGCCGTGCCTTTCATGATTCCCTCGGTTGAGTAGACCAGTCCTCGGACCTCCCTGGACTTCCTGTGGACCCGTGCCGGTTTCCCCCCACCCGTGCTTGCTACCGCTGGCGGGCCCCGGCCCATCTCCCTCGCGCGTTTGCGGAGCCGACTCATGCTCACGACCCTCCAGACCTCATACACCGACACGCGTGCCGCCGATCTCGCCTGGGCCCTGGGTCGGGACCGGCTGCCCGCCCTGGCCGTACTGAACCTCGAACTTTCGGGTGCGAAGGTGGAGTTGCGCCTGCTCGGCGCGTCCCACCAGGTGCTTCTGGAGGAGGGGGAGGTGCTCTGCTCGGAGACCGTCGCCTGTATGCCCGGCAGCAGTACGCCGCTGCCGCTCGGCGTGGCCAAGCGGGTGGGCGACTGGGAGTACGAGTTCGCCGCGCGGGTCGAGACCCTCTCCCGCGGCTCCTTCGCCGGGCGGGCCCAGGAGTTGCTCGCACTGGTGGCCGATCACCCGAACGGACTGGCGGGGACCTTTCCCGGAAGTCCGCACGCCTTCACCGCCATGCTCGCGCAGCGCTACGAGGGCCAGGTGCGCTGGCGGACCTGGCACGCGTACCCGCAGGAGGGCCAGCTGGTGGCCACCCGGACGCGGGTGGGCGCACGGATCGGGGCACCCGCCGCGGCGGCCCTGGAATCACCCGCGCTGCTGTAGCGGGCGCCGGGGCGCGATTATCCCGCCATGGTTACGCCAACTGGCGGGATCAGTACGCCACTTGCACCCATGTGGGTGACCGGATGCAGCGAGGCGGTGACGTACGGTTCGCTGCATGATCGACCGTTCCGTCCCGCGCCGGGTGCTCCCGGCTCCGGAGCCTCGGGGCGCCGCGACCGTCCCGGCCGCCCTGCCCGTACGGCCCCGGACCGGCCGACTCCTCGTCCTGGCCACCGTATTCATCTGCGCCGCCTGCGGGCTCGTGTACGAGCTGGAGCTGCTCGCCCTCGGCACCTACCTCATCGGCGACTCCGTCACCCAGGCGTCGGTCGTGCTGTCCGTCATGGTCTTCGCCATGGGCGTCGGCTCCCTGCTCGCCAAGCGCTTCCGCCACCGGCCCGCCTTCGGTTTCGGCGCCATCGAGGCCGCGCTGGCCCTCCTCGGCGGGCTGTCGGCCATGGCGCTGTACGCGAGCTTCGCCTGGCTGGGGGAGTCCCGCCCCGCGCTCGTCGCCTTCTCCTTCGCCATCGGGGTGCTCATCGGCGCGGAGATCCCGCTGCTGATGGTCCTCATCCAGCGCATCCGCAGACAGGACGCGGGCGGGGCCGTCGCCGACCTGTTCGCCGCCGACTACGTGGGCGCCCTCGTCGGCGGCCTCGCCTTCCCCTTCCTGCTGCTCCCGGTGCTCGGCCAGCTCACCGGCGCCATGGTCACCGGCACCGTCAACGTGATCGTCGGCGGAGGGCTGGTCCTGTGGCTGTTCCGCCCGGATCTGAGCAGGCGCTGCCGCTGGCTGCTGATCGGCGCGAACGTGACCGTCCTGGCCGTGCTCGCCTCCGCGACCGTCCTCGCCGACGACTTCGAGCGGACCGCCCGGCGCGCCGTCTACGGCGGGGAGGTGCGGGTCGCCGTCCAGACCGGGGTGCAGGAGCTGGTGCTCACCGGACCGCGGACCGGTTCCCCGCGCTCCCTCGACCTCTACCTGGACGGACGGCTGCGGGTCAGCGGCTACGACGAGTACCGCTACCACGAGGCCCTGGTCCACCCCGCGATGACCGGCCCGCACACCCGCGTCCTGGTCCTCGGCGGCGGTGACGGGCTGGCCGCGCGCGAGGTGCTCCGCTACCGGGACGTCTCCTCCGTCACCGTTGTCGAACTCGACCCCGGGGTGGTCCGCCTGGCCCGCACCGATCCGATGCTCTCCGCGCTCAACGCCCGGGTGTACGAGGACCCGCGCCTCGCCGTCGTCACACAGGACGCCTTCCGCTGGCTGCGGGGGCCGGCCGCCGGCGACCGCTTCGACGTCATCGTCTCCGACCTCCCCGACCCGGGCATCACCCCCAGCACGAAGCTGTACTCGCAGGAGTTCTACGGGCTGGCCGCGCGGGCCTTGCGCCCCGGGGGCCGCATCGCCGTGCACGCCGGACCGCTGGCCACGCGCCCGCGTGCGTACTGGACCGTCGACTCCACCCTGCGCGCGGCCGGCCTGCGCACCGCCCCCTACAGTGCGGGCGGCCGCCTCACGGGCTTCGCCGCCGGCCCCGACCGCACCCCCCACGGCGTGACCGACGCACCGCCGCAGGATTGGGGCTTCGTCCTGGCCGCCAGGGACGCGGATCCGCACCTGCGCGTGGACCGCGACACGCCCGCCCTGCGCTCGCTGTCGACCCGCTCCCTGCAGGACGCCGCACGTGACGCGGAACGCACCCGGGTGCCCGGACTGCCGCCGTCGACGCTGCCGCACCCGCGGTATTCGTGACCCGGTGCGGGTCTCGTCGGTAGGCTCGACCACATGGAGCATCAGGTGTTCGTCCCGGTACCGGCAGACGATCTCCGCGCTGTGCTGCGCGACCCCGCCCGGGTGGCCCGGTGCGTGCCGGGACTCCAGCAGGATGCCGACACCGATGCCGGGCCGGTCTCGGGTCGGCTCAAGGTCCGGGTCGGCGGGAGCACCGTGACCTACCGGGGCGCCCTGGCCGTCACCGAGCGCGACCCCGGGCACTTCACCTTCGAGGGTGAGGGCGCGGAGGTCCGGGGCAGCGGGACCGTGAAGTTCGCCCTCGGCCTGCGGCTGGTCCCGATCCCGGACGGGACCCGCCTCGACTTCACCGCCGAGGTCACCGCCGACGGACGCGCCGCCGCCTTCCCGGCGGAGGCCGCGACCACCGCCGTACGGCGGCTGCTGGACCGGGCCGCCGGACAGCTGACCCTCGGCTCCGCGCCCGACGCCGTGAGCGACCCGGTGGCCGAAGCCGAGGAAGCCGAGGAAGCGGAGGGCGGCGAAGGCGGAGAGGACGCAGCGGGTCCGGGGTCAGGCGAGGACGACGTCACCGAGGTCACCGCCTCCCTCTTCGAGACCGACGTACCGCCGCCGTCCCTGGACCCCTTCCTCGCCGGCCGGCTCGAGGGCCCCGACGGAGCCCCCCGGCCCCCGGCCGAGGCCGCCCACGCCCGCCGCACCATGATCGGCCGCAGCGCGGAGGAGGTGGACCACGCGCCGCCGCGCGGGCGGTACGCCCCGGTCCCCGCGCCCGCCTCCGCCGGCGCCGGTGACAGCCTGCGCTGGATCGCCCCGGCCGCCGCCTTCGCGCTCGCCTCGGCAGTCGTCATCGGCCGTGCCCTGCGGCGCCGTCGCTGATCAGCGGGCCCGGCCGCATTAGGGTCGACGGCATGAGTACGCAACTGAGCGCCGGCGGCGCCGAGGTGACGGTCGACCAGGAGAACGGCTGCCGGATCAGCAGCCTGGGCATCGACGGAACGGAACTGCTGCGCCAGGGGCCGAGGTTCGGGGCCTTTCCGATGGTCCCCTGGTGCGGCCGGACGGCGAACGGGCAGTTCCGCGACGGCGCGACAGTCCATCAGATGCCGCTCAACCACCCGCCGCACGCTCTCCACGGCTTCGGCCGCGACGCGCCCTGGCGCCCGGCCGGGGCCACCGCCACCGAGGCCGCCTTCACCTACGACCTCACCGACCCGTGGCCCTACCCCGGCCGCGTGACCCAGGTCGTCACGCTCGCCGAGGACTCGCTGACCCTCACCATGGGCGTCGAGACGTACGGGGACTCCTTCCCGGCCCAGGTCGGCTGGCACCCGTGGTTCCTGCGCAACCTCGGCACCGGCGGGCCGGACGCGGAGGTCTCCTTCGAGCCCGCGTGGCAGGAGGAGCGCGGCGCCGACCACATCCCCACCGGCAACCGCATCGACCCGAAGCCCCGCCCCTGGGACGACTGCTTCGGCATGCCGCACGGCGTCGACGTCACCCTCACCTGGCCCGGCGCCCTCGAACTGCGGGTCACCAGCAGGGCCGAATGGGTGGTCATCTACGACGAGGAGCCCGAGGCCGTCTGCGTGGAGCCCCAGTCGGGTCCGCCGAACGGACTGAACACCCTCCCGCGCCTGGTCACCCCGGTGGATCCGCTGGAGGTCTCCACCACCTGGACATGGCGCCGGCTCGGCTAGGCCCTCTACTCGGCCCCCTCTAAGCTCAGAGCATGAGTGACGTACGCGATGCGCTTCTGCAGCAGATCAAGGACAAGGCCGTCGTGCACGGCAAGGTGATCCTCTCCTCCGGTCGTGAGGCCGACTACTACATCGACCTCCGCCGGATCACCCTCGACGGCGAGGCGGCCCCGCTGGTCGGCCAGGTCATGCTCGACCTCACGGCCGACCTCGACTTCGACTGCGTCGGCGGTCTGACCCTGGGCGCCGACCCGGTCGCGACCTCGATGCTGCACGCCTCCGCCGCGCGCGGTGAGCGCCTGGACGCCTTCGTCGTCCGCAAGGCGCAGAAGGCCCACGGCATGCAGCGCCGTATCGAGGGCACCGACGTGAAGGGCAAGCGCTGCCTGGTGGTCGAGGACACCTCGACCACCGGCGGGTCCCCGCTGACCGCCGTCGAGGCGGTCCGCGAGGCCGGCGGCGAGGTCGTCGCCGTTGCCACGATCGTCGACCGCGGTGCGGCCGACGCGATCGCCGCGGCGGGCCTGCCCTACCTCACCGGGTACCTCCTCCAGGATCTCGGCCTCTCCTAGGCCCGGACCGGTCTGACCTGCTCTTTCCCGGGCGCCCGGTGTGTTTCACGTGAAACATCCCGGGCCGTTCGCCCACCACGTGAGACCGGCAGTCTGGACCCCTGCGCTGAGTCTGGAAAGATAGGCGCGACGATGACGTCGCCCCCAGGTCAGGGCCCGCAATAAGCACACTCCCCGCACATCCAAGGAGCCGGCAGATGCCCATCGCAACCCCCGAGGTCTACAACGAGATGCTCGACCGGGCGAAGGCAGGCAAGTTCGCCTACCCGGCCATCAATGTGACCTCCTCCCAGACCCTGCACGCTGCCCTGCGCGGCTTCGCGGAGGCCGAGAGCGACGGCATCATCCAGATCTCCACCGGTGGTGCGGAGTTCCTGGGTGGCCAGTACAACAAGGACATGGTCACCGGCGCGGTCGCCCTGGCCGAGTTCGCGCACATCGTGGCCGCCAAGTACGACATCACGGTCGCCCTGCACACGGACCACTGCCCGAAGGACAAGCTGGACGGCTACGTACGTCCGCTGCTCGACATCTCCGCCGAGCGTGTGGCCCGCGGTCTGAACCCGCTCTTCCAGTCGCACATGTGGGACGGCTCCGCCGAGACCCTGGCCGACAACCTGGCCATCGGCCAGGAACTGCTCGCCAAGGCCGTCGCCGCCAAGATCATCCTTGAGGTCGAGATCACCCCGACCGGCGGCGAGGAGGACGGCGTCAGCCACGAGATCAACGACGAGCTGTACACCACCGTCGACGACGCGATCCGTACCGCCGAGGCCCTCGGCCTGGGCGAGAAGGGCCGCTACCTGCTGGCCGCCTCCTTCGGCAACGTCCACGGCGTCTACAAGCCGGGCAACGTCGTCCTGCGTCCCGAGCTCCTCAAGGACCTCCAGGCCGGTGTCGCCGAGAAGTACGGCAAGGCCTCGCCGTTCGACTTCGTCTTCCACGGCGGCTCGGGCTCCACGGCCGAGGAGATCGCCACCGCGCTGGAGAACGGCGTCGTGAAGATGAACCTCGACACCGACACCCAGTACGCCTTCACCCGCCCGGTCGTGGACCACATGTTCACCAACTACGCCGGTGTGCTGAAGGTCGACGGCGAGGTCGGCACGAAGTCCAAGTACGACCCCCGCACCTGGGGCAAGGCCGCCGAGGCGGGCATGGCCGCGCGCGTCGCCGAGGCCTGCGCGAACCTGCGCTCCTCCGGCACCAAGCTGAAGTAGTCGCCCACAGCGAGCCGCACCGCAGGGCCCGGTCCCCGTCCCACGACGGAGGCCGGGCCCTGCGGCGTTCCCCCCGGCAGGGGTGACGGCGGCGGTGGACGGTGACCGCACGATGGTGTGAACTGCCCCCGGCAGTACGTGCTGGGGGCATGTACGGACCGATCGGTCCGGGCGGGGAGAGGGCTGGTGCACATGAGGGCCGAACGCACGCAGGTGGGGCTCGACGTGATGGCGCAGACCCTCGCGCTCGACCTGGACCGGGAGATCTCGGCGCTCTGCACGAGCATGCTGCCGAGCATCGTGGTCCCGGCGGTGGCGGCCCGGCTCGACACCGCGCCGGGCCGCGGCGCGAGGGTGCTGCACGGTCCGAACGAGGTCCCCCGGTGCGACTGCTCCGCCACGCAGCCGGCCTTGACAGCGCGTCCGCCCGCCACCCGCGAGCCGGTCGGGGCGACCGCCCCCGCGAGCTGACCCGGCCCTCCCCACCTCACGGGCCCGCTCCCGCCCGCGGACGCGCCCGCCGCCGAGGGCCCGCAGGACCGCACACGGCTGTGCGGTAACGCCGAAGGACACCGGGTCCCACGCTCCCGCACCCGGCAATGCCCCTGACGCGGCAGGGGTGTGGGGCCGCGGACCGGTGCATACGGCGGCGCGGCGACAGCGAGGGGACAGCGAGGGGACAGCGGGTTTTGCGGACCACCGCACCCGGCAGACTGGGGGCATGTCCATTCACCAGAACCTGCTCGGGGGCCCCGCCCCCACCCACCTGCCCGACGAGCCGGGCCGCGAGGCCATCGCCGCCGGCACCCCCGCCGTCGAGGTGGCGGCCACGCACCCCACGTCGTCCCTCGCCTGGGCGATCCTCGCCGACGAGGCCTTCGCCGCCGGTAATACGGTCGAGTCGTACGCCTACGCCCGTACGGGCTACCACCGCGGCCTCGACGCGCTGCGCCGCGCCGGATGGAAGGGCCACGGCCCGGTCCCGTGGGAGCATGAGCCGAACCGCGGCTTCCTGCGCGCCCTGCACGCCCTGGCCCGTGCGGCCGAGGCGATCGGCGAGAAGGAGGAGTACGAGCGCTGCTCGACCTTCCTGCGCGACTCGTCCCCGACGGCCGCGGACACGCTGAGCGCCTGAGTCCGTACGGCGGGGAGTGACACGCACCGAATTGTGTGGTCTGTGTCACTCCCCGCTGGAGCGCCGACGCGCCGGTGTCCTATGCTGCGGGCAGGGGACCGGGGCTCCACTCACCTCACGGAAGGGGCGGACCGCTACCCGGAAGCACGTGTCGAGGAGACAGCGATGTCGAAAACCCTTGATGCCTCCGGAGTCGGCGGGTCGGAAACCCCGAACCTCGACTTCGACGGCACGACCCCGTACGAGGACTACGTCCAGGCGGACGTTCTCACCCATCTCCAGCACCTGCGCTCGGACGACCCGGGCGAGATGGTCTTCCTGGTCACGACCCAGGTCATGGAGCTGTGGTTCACGGTCATCGTCCATGAGTGGGAAACCGCCGCGAAGGCCCTGCGCGAGGACCGCATCCCGGTCGCGATGGATGCGCTGAAACGTTCCCTCCGCGAACTGGAGGCCCTCAACGCCTCCTGGCGCCCGCTCGCCCAGCTCACCCCGGGACAGTTCAACGCCTACCGCGCCGCCCTCGGCGAAGGCTCCGGTTTCCAGTCGGCGATGTACCGCCGGATGGAGTTCCTGCTCGGCGAGAAGTCCGCCTCCATGTTGGTCCCGCACCGGGGCGCCCCGCGCGTCCACGCGGAGCTGGAGAAGGCCCTGCACGAGCCCAGCCTCTACGACGAGGTGCTGCGCCTGCTCGCCCGCCGCGGCCTGCCGGTCCCGGACGCCGTCCTGAACCGCGACCTGTCGCTGCGCTACGAGCCCTCGGCCGAGGTCGAGGCCGTCTGGACGGGCCTGTACGCCACCCCGGACGACAGCGGGACCGTGGACCTGCACCGCCTCGGCGAGGTCCTCACGGACGTCGCCGAGCTCGTCTGGCGCTGGCGCAACGACCACCTGGTCGCCACCCGCCGCGCGATGGGAGCGAAGACGGGCACGGGCGGCTCGGCCGGCGTGACCTGGCTGGAGAAGCGCGCGACGAAGAACGTCTTCCCGGAGCTCTGGACGGCGCGCAGCTATGTCTGACACCTCCCACGACATAGCGGCGGACCCGGCGGCGGACCTCCGCAGCCGTGCGGCCGAGCTGGACGCTTGCGACGAGCTCGCGAAGCTCCGCGAGCGCTTCACCCTCCCCGCCGGGGTCGTCTACCTGGACGGCAACTCCCTCGGCGCCCTGCCGGCCGGGGTCGCGGACACCACCGCCGACGTCGTCGCCCGGCAGTGGGGCGAGCTCCTCATCCGGTCCTGGGACGAGAGCGGCTGGTGGACCGCGCCCGAGCGGATCGGCGACAAGATCGCCCCGCTCATCGGCGCGGCCCCCGGCCAGGTGGTCGTCGGTGACTCCACCAGCGTCAACCTCTTCAAGGCCCTGGTCGGCGCCGCCCGTCTCGCGGCGCCCGGCCGGACGAAGCTGCTGGTCGACGCCGCCACCTTCCCCACCGACGGCTACATCGCGGAGTCGGCGGCCCGGATGACGGGCCTGACCGTCGTCCCGGTGGACCCCTCGCACGCGGCCGAGGCCATGGACGCGGACACCGCCGTGGTCCTCCTCAACCACGTCGACTACCGCAGCGGACGGCTCCACGACCTCCCCGCGCTCACCACGGCGGCCCGCGCCGCCGGGGCGATCACGGTCTGGGACCTGTGCCACTCCGCCGGCGCCCTCCCCGTAGGCCTCGACGCGCACGCCGTCGACCTCGCGGTGGGCTGCACGTACAAGTACCTCAACGGCGGCCCCGGCGCCCCCGCGTACCTGTACATCGCCGCCCGCCACCAGGCCGGCTTCGACTCCCCGCTCCCGGGCTGGAACGGTCACGCGGATCCGTTCGCGATGACCCCGGCCTTCGAGGCGGCCACGGGCGCGACCCGTGGGCGCGTCGGCACGCCGGACATCCTGTCCATGCTGGCCCTGGAGTCGGCGCTCGACGCCTGGGACGGAGTGTCCGTCGAAGCCGTACGGGCCAAGTCCCTCGCCCTGACCGACTTCTTCCTCGAATGCGTGGCGGCGTACGTCCCGCAGGGCCGGGTCGAGTCGGTCACCCCGGCCGAGCACGGCCGCCGCGGGAGCCAGATCTCGCTGCGGACCGAGAACGCCCGTGAGGTCATGGGGGAGCTCATCTCCCGCGGCGTCATCGGCGACTTCCGGGCACCCGACGTCCTGCGCTTCGGCTTCACCCCGCTCTACGTCGGTTTCGCCGACGCCGAGCGTGCCGCGCGGACACTGGGTCACATTTTCGGGTGACTCGGTAGCGAAACGTCACATCACCGGGCGGGCGGGGCTACGGCTCCGTCCGCCCGGTCATATTCCGGGCCCCGCACGGAAGCGCCTGTTCCGGACTGATACGGTCCCGCTCTGCCGGACCACCGGAACATCTGTCCCCGCTGTCCCACGCGTTACCGAGAGGTTGAGCCGATGACGGACCCCGCCGCAGTGGAACGGGACGCCGCGGAGGCCGCCTCGGCCTTCGCCCACCCGGCCGTGGCGCCGGACGTGACCGCCGCGTACGGGGAACACCCCGACCACGTCGTCGACTTCTACGCCCCGCGCGGCGAGACCCAGGGGCCGGCCCCGCTCGTGGTGCTGCTGCACGGGGGCGCGTGGCGGGCCCCGTACGACCGGCAGCACGTCACGCCGTTCGCGGACTTCCTGGCCCGCCGGGGTTTCGCCGTCGCCAACGTCGAGTACCGGCGCGGCAGTTCACTGCCGCACCAGAACGCAGAGGGGCCGGTCGCCGGGCGCTGGCCGGAGACCTTCGACGATGTCGCCGCCGCGATGGACGCCCTTCCGGGGCTGGCGGCCGACGCGCTCCCGCAGGCCGACGTCCGCCGCACGGTCGTCACCGGCCACTCGGCGGGCGGCCACCTCGCGCTGTGGGCCGCGGCCCGGCACGTGCTCCCGGCCGGCTCCCCGTGGCGGCTGCCTTCCCCGCCGATGCTGCGGGGCGTCGTGGCGCTGGCCCCGATCGCGGACTTCGCGGTGGCGGAGGAACTGGGCGTGTGCGGCGGCGCGAGCGCACAGCTGCTGGGCGGGGCGGACCACTGGGGCGAGCGGCTGCCGTACGCCGATCCGGCCTCGCTGCTGCCGACGGGGATCGCCACGGCGGTGGTGCAGGGCCGGGACGACATCGTGGTCCCGCAGCAGGTCGCCGAGGCGTATGTGGCGGCGGCCGCGAAGGCGGGGGAGATGGTCGGGCTGACCCTGCTGGACGCGGTCGGTCACTTCCCGCTGATCGACCCGGCGGCGGACGCGTGCGCGGTGGTCGCCGAGGAGATCTCGCAGCTGGCCTGGTAGCGCCCGGCGGCCCGGCCCCCTGCGGCCGGGGCCGGTGCTCAGCAGTCGTAGCTCAGCAGTCGTAGCGGTGGGCGTACGGGGTGTCCGGGCAGCTGCGGCAGACGAAGAAGTACATGCCGCCGAGGTCGCCCAGGCACATGCCGTGCCCGAATCCGTCCACGGCGGCCGGGTCCGCCTCGGCCCGCCACGACGGGGTCGCGATCCCCTCCTGGCGGGGGTCCCGGTCGTCCAGGGGAAGCCAGCGGCCCGTGCCCGGTTCGGTCGCGGTGACGCTGAGCAGGTGTTCCATACGGGTGCAGCAGCCCGCGCAGTCGGGCCAGGAGGGCGGCTGGGTCCACCCCGGGTATCCGCCGACCTTGCTCTGCTGCGTGGTGGCCACCTCGAAGTAGTCGTAGCCCCGCTCCTCCTGCAGACTCTCGAACCGCTCACCGAGCAGATCGCCGAGTCCCTCCGGCATGTCCCCGTTCGGGTATTCCACCGCGGGCGTCGGGGACACCGTGCACGGGCGGGGCAGGAACTCCTCGTCGGCGGTGTGCGGGCGCGGCGGTTCCCCGGCGACGGCACCCGCGGCCGTCGCCGCCGCGCTGCGCCAGTGCAGCCGGGGGGCGGCCGCGTACGGGGCGTCCGCGTGGACGAGCGGGCACCACAGGATCTGCAACAGGTCGGTCCCGGCCGGGAAGACGAGGCCGGGCACGTCCCGGGCGTACAGCTGGACCACCGGGACCATCGCGACCGGCTCGGGCCCGACGGGCGGGGCGAGCGGCTCGTAGTGGTCCGGTTCGGCGCACATCGGCCAGGGCTCGTCCGCCGGCCACAGCAGCGGTCCGCCGAGGGAACTGTCACCCGGGCCCGGTGACCCTGCCCGGGGGTAGAGCAGGGTCACCTCGCGGGCCGATCCGGTCAGTTCCGGGAAGACCGCCTCCACGTCGAAGGGGACCGGCGCCAGCGGCCGGGGCCCGGTCGGCCGGGCCTGAGCGGGTATCTGCTGCGGGTGCCCTGACGGCATGGAGGTCTCCTGTCGTTCGTGTCGCGCCCCGACCCTAAGGCCCGCCTCCGACACCCGACGCCCCGTCACTTGGGGGCCGCTTCCTAGCGATCCGGCTTGCCCGGAGCCAGGTGTTCCACCAGTTCCGCCAGGTCCTCGCAGACCTGCTCGATCTTCAGACGGACGTTGTTCTGCTCGGTGACCAGGGCCGCCAGCAGCAGCCCGGTCAGGGCCGCCGCGCCGTTGAACGCCTGGAGGTTGATCATGACTTCCAGGAGGGTGTGGTCGGCGAACGGCCCGACGTGGCCGGTCGCCGCCGAGATCGTCAGGACCGAGACCAGCAGGGTGACCGGAGCGCTCCCGGCGAGCTGGAAGCGTACGGCCGCCCAGATGATCACGGGGAAGACGAGGAAGAGCAGCGAGAGGGTGCTCCGGGTGACCACCAGGGTGACGACGACTGCGGTGACCGCCAGGACCGCGGCCTCGGCCGCGCGGTAGCCGTCCAGGGGCCGCCGGGCTCCCACGACCCTGCGCAGGACGAGGAGCAGGGGGGTCAGCACGAGCACGCCCATCGCGTCCCCGGCCCACCAGGCCGACCAGACGGGCCAGAACTGCGACAGCGGCAGGTCACCGGTGAGCACCAGCGTCCAGGTCCCGATCGTGGCGCTGATCAGCATGGGCCACAGACCGCCCAGGAAGACCAGCGCCAGGGCGTCCCGCAGCCGGTCCAACTCGGTACGGAAACCCGCCCGGCGCAGCATCAGGTACGCGCACACGGGGGCCAGGACGTTCCCCGCGACGATGATCAGGCCGGGCGGGTCGAAATCGGTGATCTGCTCGATGGTGAGGTACGTACCGAGCGCGATCCCCGGCCACGCCCGCAGGCCCAGCCAGAGCAGGGAGGTCACCGCGACGCCCGTCGGCAGCCACAGGGGGGTGACCTCGGCGTCGTTGACGACCACACGCTGGTGCAGGCCGATCAGTCCGCCCAGGTAGTAGGCGACGGCGACGGCGAGGATCGGCAGCAGAGCTGCGGGCAGACGTCGCCATCCCTCGGTGCGCACCACAGCATCAGACAACAGCCCGGCGTCCCCGCGGGCCGTGACACGCGCTACGGGCTTTCTTGCGGATCGGGCCGGGCGTCATGGCTGAGCACGAGCACGGCGGCGTCGTCGGCGTGGCCCGTGGAGTCGGCCACCTTCATCACCTCGGCGGCCAGCTCGCCCGGATCGGCGCCCGCGGCCTCCCGCACCACCTTGGCCACCCGCTCCAGTCCCACCTCGATCGGGAACTTCGGACCCTCGACCACACCGTCGGTGAGCAGCACGATCGACCCCGCCTTCGTGAGCCGGCGGCGGGTCACCGCGTACCCCGCCCCGGGCATCAGGTTCAGCGGCAGCCCGCCGTCCTCCTCGGCTATGCCGTACTCGCCGTCGACGGTGGCCCAGACCGACGGAACATGGCCGGCCCGGGCGGTCTCCAGCTCCCGTGTCTCCGGATCGAAGCGGAGCAGACTGCAGGTCGCGAAGAGGTCGCGGTCCATGGAGAGCAGCACCTCGTTGGCCCGGCTCAGCACCTCGCCCGGATCGACGACGACGGCTGCCACGGCCCGCAGGCAGATCCGTACCTGCCCCATGAAGGCCGCCGCCTCCACATCGTGGCCCTGGACGTCACCGATGCAGAAGGCGAGGGCTCCCTCGGGCAGCCGGAAGCCGTCGTACCAGTCGCCGCCGATGTCCAGGCCGTGCCGGGCGGGCGCGTACCGGGCGGCGGTCCGCAGGCCCGGCAGCGCGGGCAGCGAGGCGGGCAGCATCTCGCTCTGCAGCGCCTCGGCCAGGTCCACCCGGGCCTGCTGCAGCTCCACTCCACGGCGGGCCTGGTCGGCGAGCCGCCCGAGCGTGCTGAGCAGGTCGGCGCTGGCCGCCCGCGGGGCACGGCGAGGAGTCACGGAACGCTCCGAGGTGCATCCATTCGTCCCTGCTTCCGCTGCGCGAAAAGCCCGTGGACATCATATTTCCGCCCACCCGGAACCCGCCCCCCGAGACCGGGCCCGCCCCGCGGCGGCGCGCGGTGGCCTGCTGGGCCTGCGGCGGCTGCGGCGGCTGCGGTGGCCTAAGGGGGCTACGGGGGCTACGGGAGCCTGCGGCGGCCTACCGGGGCCTCAGCCCCACTGCTCGTCGGCCAGCGAGGTGACCGGCTGCGGCTTGCCGATGACGGCCAGGGCGATGAAGAAGCTGATCTGCCCGATCGCGATGGTAAGGGTGGCGAGGGCCTTCTCGTCGTAGTGCGCGGCGACCTCGGCGTACAGCTCGTCGGTGACCCGCTCCCGGCCGTGCGGGGCGGGCTGGAGGGTGGCCTCCACCAGGGCGAGGGCGGCGCGCTCGGCGGCCGTGTAGAAGGGGGCGTCCTGCCACGAGGAGACGGCCGTGATGCGCTCCTCGGACTCCCCGGCCTTGCGGAGGAAGCCGGTGTTCAGGACGGTCAGGTAGGTGTTGCCGACGATCTGCCCGGCGCGCAGGTGGACCAGGCTCATCGTGGTCCGGGGCACCGAACGGTTGCCCGTGGCCCGGAAGAGGGCGGCGCTGATGTCGTTCAGCTCGGGGACGAATTCGGCCGGGTTCGGCATCCGCGAGATGGAGGTGTTCGTCATGGCTGCTGCTCTCCTTCGGTCGGTGTCTGCACAGCACTGACGGAGGGGAGCGCACGGATGTGACAGGGCGCGGGAGATTTCTTTTCCCGGAAACGCCGGAGGGGCGGCGGGCGCGGGTGCGCCTGCCGCCCCTCCGGGGGGACCGGGGTCCGAAGGGTGTCCTAGAGGAACGAGTTGATCTCGATCGTCTCGGTACGGCCGGGGCCGACGCCGATCGCGGAGATCGGTGCGCCCGACATCTCCTCCAGGGCCTTGACGTACGCCTGGGCGTTCGCCGGCAGGTCCTCGAAGGTCTTGGCCTTGGTGATGTCCTCGGACCAGCCGGGGAGGTATTCGTAGATCGGCTTCGCGTGGTGGAAGTCCGTCTGCGAGTACGGCAGCTCCTCGACGCGCTTGCCGTCGATCTCGTACGCGACGCAGACCGGGATCTGCTCCCAGCCGGTCAGTACGTCCAGCTTGGTGAGGAAGAAGTCGGTGAGGCCGTTCACGCGGGTGGCGTAACGTGCGATCGGCGCGTCGAACCAACCGCAGCGGCGGTCACGTCCGGTGGTCACGCCGCGCTCGCCGCCGATGCGGCGCAGGTCCTCGCCGTCCTGGTCGAACAGCTCGGTCGGGAACGGGCCCGCGCCGACTCGGGTCGTGTAGGCCTTGAGGATGCCGATGACGCGGCTGATCTTCGTCGGGCCCACGCCGGTGCCGGTGCAGGCGCCGCCGGCGGTCGGGTTGGACGAGGTGACGAAGGGATAGGTGCCGTGGTCGACGTCGAGCAGGGTGCCCTGGCCGCCCTCGAAGAGCACGACCTTGTCCTCGTCCAGCGCGTTGTTGAGGATCAGGGTGGTGTCGGCGACGTACGGCTTGATCTGCTCCGCGTACTGGAGCATCTCCTCGACGATCTGGGCGGCGTCGATCGCGCGGCGGTTGTACAGCTTCGCGAGGAGCTGGTTCTTGCCCTCCAGCGCCGCTTCGACCTTCTGGATGAGGATCGACTCGTCGTAGAGGTCCTGGACGCGGATACCGATGCGGTTGATCTTGTCCGCGTACGTCGGGCCGATGCCGCGACCGGTGGTACCGATCTTGCGCTTGCCGAGGAAACGCTCGCCGACCTTGTCGAGGGTGACGTTGTACGGCGTGATCAGGTGCGCGTTGCCGCTGATGAGCAGCTTGGAGGTGTCGATGCCGCGCTCGTTCAGGCCGCGCAGCTCGGAGAGCAGGACGGCCGGGTCGACGACGACACCGTTACCGATGACCGGGGTGCATCCGGGGGAGAGGATGCCGGAAGGGAGAAGGTGGAGCGCGTACTTCTGGTCGCCTACGACGACCGTGTGGCCGGCATTGTTGCCGCCCTGGTAGCGCACCACATAGTCAACGGATCCACCGAGCAGGTCGGTGGCCTTTCCCTTGCCCTCGTCACCCCACTGAGCTCCGAGCAGCACAAGAGCGGGCACAGGCGTACACCTCTTCCGGATGGGGCATGTCCAAGGTCAGGGGGCGTACGACGATGTACACCGCAGGCTGAGCCGTCGGACCGGTACCCCGGAATAGACGAAGGCCCTGGCGCAATAGCGCAAGGGCCTCTTGCACAAAGATGCTACCCGAGGAAGGACCGAGGTGTCGGCTCCAGAGCCCACCATGAGCCAAGCGGGCGCGCCGGTAGGCGGCCTGCTCGTGCTCGTCGACCCGGTCGCCCGCCGTCTTGACGGCGAGTCCGTGCGGATCGCGAAGGATGTGTTGTCAGCGGGCGCGGCAGCGAAAATCTGCCTCCCGGATTCGCAGGAGGAATTTGCGCGGGCTCTTGCCCGCCGGGGTCATCGGCGGCTGGTGATCGTCGGTGACGACCGGGCCCTGGTGCGCGCCGTGGGGCTGCTGCACCGCGAGCGCGGGCTGGGGGAGGGACCCCTGGCGCTGGTTCCGGTGGGCCCGGTGGGGTCGCTGGGGCTGGCGAGGTCCCTCGGCGTGCCGCTTTCGGCCGTCGCCGCGGCCCGGGCGGTCCTCGACGGGTCGGTGCGGGTCTGTGACCTGCTGGTCGATGACAGCGACGGCGTGGTGCTCGGTGCGCTGCGGATCCCGCCGGTGCACGGGGTCCCGCGGCCCGCCGGGCCGTCGGTGTGGAGTGCGTACCGCTCGCTGGTCCGGACGCTGGTCCGGCCGGTGGCGGCGGCAGGCGGGGTGGCCACCGGCCGGCACCGGCTGCGGGTCGAGGCCGACGGGGTGCTGCTCGCGGACGTGGACCGGCCCGTGGAGGACGTATCGGTTCGCACCCGGGACGACGGCGGTCCGGCGGAGGTCGTGGTCCGGACGGGTGGCGGCAGCTCCGCCGAATCGACGGTCACGGCCCGGGCGAAGACGGTGACGGTGTCGGGCGCGGACTTCCGCTACCGCGCCGACGCGGCGCTGACCGGCCCGGTCCGCCGCCGTACGTGGACCCTGCGTCCCGGGGCATGGACACTCACCGTGCCCCGGTGACCACACCGGGTGCACGGGAACGGGGCGCACCGGACGCACCGGGTCCCGCACTCCGGCGGGCTGGGCCACGCCCGGCCCGCGCGCCGCGGGCGCGGGCTCCGGCCTTTTCGATGAGATCGGCGACCGGCACGGCTGCGAGGTGAGCGACGCGTGGCCCGCGTCGAGCTCGATCACCTCGCGCGGCTTCATCCGCCCGGCCATCCGCCGCTCGCTGTCGGGGTGGATCATGCGGTCCGCGGCGGACACCTGGTTGTCACCGAAGGCCGAACCGAGCGGAGCCTTCTGGGTCACAGCTCCCCGGACCCCTGCCACCGCAGCGGCAGGGGTCCGGGGAGGGGCGGATCAGGCGCCTACGTACGCCGCGAGGTGCTCGCCGGTGAGGGTGGAGCGGTCTTCCACGAGGTCGGCGGGGGTGCCCTCGAAGACGATCCGGCCGCCGTCGTGACCGGCGCCGGGACCGAGGTCGATGATCCAGTCGGCGTGCGCCATGACCGCCTGGTGGTGCTCGATGACGACGACCGACTTCCCGGAGTCGACCAGCCGGTCGAGCAGCCCGAGCAGCTGCTCCACGTCGGCGAGGTGCAGGCCGGTGGTCGGCTCGTCGAGCACGTAGACGCCGCCCTTCTCCGCCATGTGGGTGGCCAGCTTGAGCCGTTGCCGCTCGCCGCCTGACAGCGTGGTGAGCGGCTGGCCGAGGCTGAGGTAGCCGAGCCCCACATCGGCGAGCCGGGTGAGGATGCGGTGCGCGGCGGGCGTGTGCGCCTCGCCCGCGCCGAAGAACTCCTCGGCCTCGGTCACCGACATCGCGAGCACCTCACTGATGTCACGGCCGCCGAGGTGGTACTCCAGCACCGACGCCTCGAACCGCTTCCCCTCGCACTCCTCACAGGTGGTCGTGACCCCGGCCATCATCGCCAGGTCGGTGAAGATGACGCCGGCGCCGTTGCAGTTGGGGCAGGCGCCTTCGGAATTGGCGCTGAACAGCGCCGGCTTCACCCCGTTGACCTTGGCGAACGCCTTGCGGATCGGGTCGAGCAGCCCGGTGTAGGTCGCCGGGTTGCTCCGGCGCGAGCCGCGGATCGCGCCCTGGTCGATGGAGACCACGTCCGCGTCGGGGGAGAGCGACTTGTGCAGCAGCGAGCTCTTGCCGGAACCGGCGACGCCGGTGACGACCGTGAGCACCCCGAGCGGGATGTCGACGTCGACGTCGCGCAGGTTGTTCGCCGTGGCCCCGCGGATCTCCAGCGCGCCGGTGGGCGTGCGTACCGACGGCTTGAGCTTGGCCCGGTCGTCGAGGTGGCGGCCGGTGATGGTGCCGCCGGAGCGCAGCCCCTCGACGGTGCCCTCGTAGCAGACGGTGCCGCCCGCGGTGCCCGCGCCGGGGCCGATGTCGACGACGTGGTCGGCGATCGCGATGGTCTCCGGCTTGTGCTCCACGACGAGCACCGTGTTGCCCTTGTCGCGCAGCCGCAGGAGCAGGTCGTTCATGCGCTGGATGTCGTGCGGGTGCAGGCCGATGGTGGGCTCGTCGAAGACGTAGGTGACGTCGGTGAGCGAGGAGCCGAGGTGGCGGATCATCTTGACGCGCTGTGCCTCGCCGCCGGACAGGGTCCCGGAGGCCCGGTCGAGCGAGAGGTAGCCGAGGCCGATCTCCACGAACGAGTCGAGGGTGAGCTGCAGCGCGGTGAGCAGCGGGGCGACCGAGGGCTCGGCGAGGCCGCGTACCCACTCGGCCAGGTCGCTGATCTGCAGGGAACAGGCGTCGGCGATGCTGATCTTCTTGATCTTCGAGGACCGGGCGCCCTCGCTGAGCCGGGTGCCCTCGCACTCGGGGCAGACGGTGAAGGTGACCGCCCGTTCCACGAAGGCCCGGATGTGCGGCTGCATCGCTTCCTTGTCCTTGGACAGGAAGGACTTCTGGATCTTGGGGATGAGGCCCTCGTAGGTGAGGTTGACGCCCTCGACCTTGACCTTGGTGGGCTCCCGGTAGAGGAAGTCCTGCATCTCCTTCTTGGTGTACTTGCGGATCGGCTTGTCCGGGTCGAGGAAGCCCGACTCGGCGTAGACCCGCACGGTCCAGAAGCTGTCGGACTTCCAGCCGGGGATGGTGAACGCGCCCTCGGCGAGCGACTTGGAGTCGTCGTAGAGCTGGGTGAGGTCGATGTCGGAGACCGAGCCGCGGCCCTCGCAGCGCACGCACATGCCGCCGGTACGGGAGAAGGTCGCCTTCACCGTCTTGGTCTTGGCCTCGCCGCGCTCGACCGTGATGCCGCCGCTCGCCCGGACGGAGGCGACGTTGAAGGAGTAGGCGCTGGGCGGGCCGATGTGCGGCTTCCCGAGCCGGCTGAAGAGGATGCGCAGCATCGCGTTGGCGTCGGTGGCGGTGCCGACGGTGGAGCGGGGGTCGCCGCCCATGCGCTGCTGGTCGACGGTGATCGCGGTGGTGAGTCCGTCGAGCACGTCGACGTCGGGGCGGGCCAGCGTGGGCATGAAGCCCTGTATGAAGGTGCTGTAGGTCTCGTTGATCATCCGCTGGGACTCGGCGGCGATCGTGTCGAAGACCAGCGAGCTCTTGCCCGAGCCGGAGACCCCGGTGAACACCGTGAGCCGGCGCTTGGGGATCTCGATGCTGACGTCCTTGAGGTTGTTCACGCGCGCGCCGTGCACGCGGATCAGGCCGTGGCTGTCGGCGGCGTGCGGTGCCTGGGGTACGGGCGGTGTGGGGTCCGGCTCGGTGGCCCTGCTCATCGTGTCTCCATTTCTCGGGCGGGCCGCCTGCGCGGACTCCTGCGGTCGGGGGCGGTCCTCTAGGGCTTGCGGGGCTGGTTGAAGCGGAGCATGTTGCCGGCCGGGTCCCGGAAGGCGCAGTCGCGGACGCCGTACGGCTGGTCGACGGGCTCCTGCAGCACCTCCCCGCCGGCGGCCCGGATGTGTTCGAAGGTGGCGTCGACGTCGTCGGTGGAGAAGATCACGCCGCGCAGCAGGCCCTTGGCCAGCAGCTCCGCCATGGCCTGCTTGTCGGCCGCCGAGGCGCCCGGGTCGGCGAGCGGCGGTTCGAGGACGATCTCCACGTCCGGCTGCATGGGGGAGGCGACGGTCACCCAGCGCATCCCTTCGAAGCCGACGTCGTTGCGGACCTCCAGGCCGAGGACGTCGCGGTAGAAGGCGAGCGCCTTGTCGTGGTCGTCGACTGCGATGAAGCACTGCGAGAGGTTGATGTCCATGCCGTCGACGCTACGAGGAGGGTGCGGATTTCGCTTCTCCGATCCTGACCGGTCGCGTGAGGATCTTGGCGACGCACGCCGGGATCGCCGCGCCGTCGTCGTGGCTGCGGGCCCGGTAGGCGCTGGGGGTCTCGCCGACGAGCTCGGTGAAGCGCGAGCTGAAGGACCCCAGCGAGGTACATCCGACGGCGAAGCAGACATCCGTCACGCTCATGTCGCCGCGTCGCAGCAGCGCCTTCGCGCGCTCGACGCGGCGGGTCATGAGGTAGCTGTACGGGGTTTCCCCGAAGGCGGTGCGGAAGCTGCGGGAGAAGTGTCCCGGCGACATGAGGGCGACGTTCGCGAGTGCCTGAACGTCCAGCGGCTCCGCGTACTCGCGGTCCATCATGTCCCGGGCGCGGCGCAGCCGTACCAGGTCCTCCAGGTTCATGCGTTCCAGCATGGCACGCATGGGGTGTGCCGTCTGCGGGTATCGGTGCTTCCGGATCTGATCATCATGTGATCGGCCTGCCCGGGCGCCCCCGGGCACCCCCCGGGCGCGCTCCGGCCGGCTCAGCCGAGGCCGATCGCCGCCTTGTGGACCCGCCAGCGGTCCATCAGGCCCAGCATCTCGCCCTGCATGAACTCGAAGAAGGCCGCCGTCTCCGCGACGCGCGCCCCGGCGGGGGAGTCCGTGCCGAGGGTGGCCGCGCCCTCGCGCAGGGTCTTCTCCCACAGGGTCAGGACCTGGTCGCGGCGCGTGAAGGTCTCGTACCAGAGCTCGTTGTGCAGGACGTACCGGTCGCGTCGTGAGCCCGGTTCGCGTTCGCGGCTGACCATGTTGACCTGGGTCAGGTAGGACACGGCGCCCGACACCGCGGCCGGGCTGATCTGCAGGGCCTCGCCCAGCTCCGCCGAGGTCATCGCGCCGCCGTCGCTGGCCAGCAGCTGGGCGAAGACGCGCGCGGCCATCCGCTGCATCCCGGCCTCGGTCAGCTGCGCGGCGAACCGCTCCACGAAGCGGGAGACGGCGTCGCCGTCCCGGGCGCCGACAGCGGCGCCGGTCTCCGTGCCGGCATCGGTCCCGGTCCCGGCCCCGGTTTCGGTCCCCGCGTCCACATTCACCATGTCATCTGCCACCTTCCCGACTTTACGTGATTCCTGAGATTCTTAAGCTTCACAAGTTTGTGAAAGTAGCGTACGTTCGGAAGCATGACGAAGGCAATCAGCGTCGCCAGCCTCCACAAGGCATTCGGCCGCACCCGCGCACTGGACGGACTCGATCTCGCCGTCACCACCGGCGAGGTCCACGGTTTCCTCGGCCCCAACGGCGCCGGCAAGTCCACCACCATCCGGGTCCTGCTGGGCCTGCTGCGCGCCGACTCCGGCACCGCCGAGCTCCTCGGCGGCGACCCCTGGGCCGACGCGGTCGCCCTCCACCGCCGCGTCGCCTACGTCCCCGGCGACGTCACCCTGTGGCGCAATCTCTCCGGCGGCGAGGTCATAGACCTCTACGGACGCCTCCGCGGCGGCCTCGACAAGACCCGGCGCGCCGAACTCGTCGAGCGGTTCGAGCTGGACCCCACCAAGAAGGGGCGCACGTACTCCAAGGGCAACCGGCAGAAGGTCGCCCTCGTCGCCGCCTTCGCCTCCGACGTCGAACTGCTCGTCCTCGACGAACCCACCTCCGGCCTCGACCCGCTGATGGAGGAGGTCTTCCAGAGCTGTGTGGCCGAGGCGCGCGCCGCCGGACGCACCATCCTGCTCAGCTCGCACATCCTCAGCGAGGTCGAGACCCTCTGCGACCGGGTCAGCATCATCCGCAAGGGCCGCACCGTGGAGACCGGCACCCTCGCCGAGCTCCGCCACCTCACCCGTACGTCGATCAGCGCCGAGCTGGCCGCCCCGCCGAACGGCCTCGCACACCTGCCGGGCGTGTACGACGTCCAGGTGCAGGGGCTGAAGGTCCGTCTCCAGGCCGACACCGACAAGCTGGACGCGGTGCTCCGCTCCCTCACCGCGTCGGGCGTGCGGTCGCTGACCTCGACCCCGCCCACCCTCGAAGAGCTCTTCCTGCGTCACTACGGCGAAGAGGCGACCCGATGAACGACCAACTGGCCGGCACCGGGGCGCTGCTGCGGCTCGCCCTGCGCCGCGACCGCGTGATGATGCCGGTGTGGACGCTGCTCACCGCGCTCATGGTGGTGAGCATGCCCGGCTCGCTGGGCAGTGTGTATGCCACCGCCGCCGAACGCGCCCGGGCCGCCGCCTCGATGAACGCCAACAGCTCGATGCGCGCCCTGTACGGACCGGTCTTCGACGATTCGCTCGGCGCCCTGACCGCCTGGCGGGGCGGTGTCTACGCCGCCGTCCTCGCGGCCGCCATGAGCCTGATCATCGTCGTCCGGCACACCCGCGAGGAAGAGGAGACGGGCCGTCAGGAACTGCTCTCCGCCGCGATGGTGGGGCGACGGGCCCCGCTGACCGCCGCCCTGCTGGCCGCCCTCGTGGCCAACTCCTGTGTCGCCGTGCTCGTGGCCGGCGGTCTCGCGGGGCAGGGCGCGCCCGGCGCGGTCGCTCTCGGCCTGGCCGTCGCGGGCACCGGGATGCTCTTCGCCTGCACCGCCGCCATCGCCGCCCAGCTGACCGAGAGTGCCCGCGCCGCCAAGGGGATCACGGCCGCCGTGCTCGGCGCGGCCTTCGTCCTGAAGGCCGCGGGCGACGCCGGTACGGAGGGCGGTCGGTCGGCCCTGACCTGGGCCTCGCCGCTCGGCTGGGTGGAGAACGTACGGGCCTTCGCCGCCGAACGCTGGTGGGTGCTCCTCCTGTTCGCCGCCGCCGTCACGGTGCAGACGGGCGCCGCGTACGCCCTGGCCGGGCGCCGTGACCTGGGCATGAGCTTCCTGCCGTCGCGGCCGGGGCCGGCCGAGGGGCGCCTGGGCACGGCGGGTGCGCTGGCCTGGCGGCTGCAGCGCGGCAGCGTACTGGGCTGGAGTGCGGGCTTCCTGATCGCCGGGGTCGTCTTCGGCGGGATGGCGGACGGCGCCGCGGACCTGGTCGGCGACAACGACCGGACCCGCGAGATCATCGAGCGGATGGGCGGGCAGAGCGGGTCGGGTGCGCAGGGCGCGCAGGGTGCGCTCACCGACGCCTTCCTCGCCACGATGGCCGGCATGTTCGGCATGGTCGCCGCCCTGTACGCCGTCTCGGCCGTATTGCGCCTGGGCGGCGAGGAGTCGGGCGGGCGCGCGGAGCCGCTGCTCGCGAACGCGGTCGGCCGGCTGCGCTGGGCCGGCGGCCACCTGGCCGTGGCCTTCGGCGGCTCGGCGCTGATCCTGCTGCTGGCGGGCCTCGGTCTCGGCCTCGGGCACGGCCGGGAGCCGGGCGCGGCGATCGGCGCCACGCTCGCCCAGCTCCCGGCGGTATGGCTGATCGGGGCGCTGGCGGCGCTGCTGTACGGCGCGGTCCCGCAGTACGCGGCGGCCGCCTGGGCGGTGGCCGGGGGTGCGCTGGCCCTGGGCTGGGTCGGCCCGGCGCTGAACCTCCCGCAGGCCGTCCTGAACCTCTCGCCCTTCGCCCACCTGCCCCGGCTCCCGGGAGCGCAGGCCCTGGACCCGGCCCCGCTGCTGGCCCTGACGGCCCTGGCGGTGGCCCTGACGGCGGCGGGCCTCGGCGCCCTGCGCCGCCGCGACATGATCGCCTAGAACTCCACCAGCAGTTGCTCCAGCCCCCGGATGACGTACCCGTCCCGCCACTGCGGCTCCTCGACGAGCCGCAGCGGCGGGACTCCGTCCGCAAGCAGCGCCCCGAACGAGGCCTCCAACTCCCGCCGCGCCAGCGGCGCCCCGAGGCAGTAGTGGATCCCGGCCCCGAAGGTCAGGTGCGGGTTGTCGGCCCGTACGAGGTCCAGCGCGTCGGGATCGTCGAAGCGCGCGGGATCCCGGTTCGCAGAGCCGAAGAGCAGCGCGACCTCGGCCCCGCGGGGGACGACGGTGTCACCGATCCGGATGTCGTCGAGCACCCAGCGTTCGAACATCTGGAGAGGAGTGTCGTACCGCATGAGTTCATCCACAGCTGTGGACAACTTTTCGGGATCGCGGCTCGCGCGGAGCGCGGCGAGCTGCGCGGGGTTGCGGAACAGCGCCCACCAGCCGTTGACGGTCGTATTGACGGTGGCCTCGTGCCCGGCGTTCAGCAGCAGCACACAGGTGGAGATCATCTCCTGCTCGCTGAGCCGCCCCTCCTCATCGTGGGCGGCGATCAGCCCGGAGATCAAATCCTCCCCGGGGCGGCTCCGCCGCTCGGCGATCAGCCCCCGGAGGTAGGCGCTGAAGTCGACGCTCGCCCGCACCGCGCGCCGCGCCGTCTCCTCGTCCGGCCGGAGCTCGAACATCCCGCAGATGTCCGCCGACCAGGGCCGCAGCAACCCCCGGTCCGCCTCGGGCACGCCCAGCAGCTCCGCGATCACCGCCACCGGCAGCGGCTCGGCGACGACGGTGAGCAGATCCCCACCCCCGTCCGCACGCAGCCGCCCCACCAGCTCCCCGGCCAGCCGCTGCACCGCGGGCACGAGCCGCTCCACCGTCCGCGGCGTGAAGGCCTTCGCCACCAGCCTGCGCACCCGCGCGTGCGCGGGATCCTCCAGGTCCAGCAGGCCGTTGCCGTTGAGCACGTGGAAGGGCTCGTGCTCCGGCGGCGGCGCCTCGCGGCCGAACTCCTCGTGCGAGAACCGGTGGAGATAGGTCCGCCCCAGCCGCCGGTCCCGCAGCAGCGCACTCACATCGGCGTAGTGCGGCACCAGCCACTGCCCGGTGGCCCCGCACCACACGGCCCGCCCCTGCTCCCGCAACTCCCGGTACGCCGGATACGGATCGGCGACGAACGCGGCATCCCACGGATCAAAGCCCATCCCCGCACCCTAAAGGCAGCCGGGCCCGATCAGGCGGGTGTCACCAAGCGGGTCTCGTACGCGTACACGGCCGCCTGTGTCCGGTCCCGCAGTCCCAGTTTCACCAGGATCCGGCTCACATGCGTCTTGATGGTGGACTCGGCGACGACCAGCCGGTCGGCTATCTCCGCATTGGACAGCCCCTGCGCGATCAGTACCAGCACCTCCGTCTCCCGCTCCGTCAGCTCCCCCACACCCGCCGGGTCCGCCAGCTTGCGGGCCTCGGAGATCTTCGAGAACTCCACGATCAGCCGCTTGGTCACCGAGGGCGCCAGCAGGGCCTCCCCCGCCGCCACCACCCTGACCCCGTGGGCCAGCTGACGGGCCGACGCGTCCTTGAGCAGGAACCCGGAGGCCCCGGCCCGCAGCGCTTGGTACACGTACTCGTCGAGGTCGAAGGTCGTCAGGACCAGCACCTTCGCGTCCGTGTCGGCGGCCACGATCTCCCGCGTGGCCTCCAGCCCGTTCATCCGCGGCATCCGGATGTCCATCAGCACCACATCCGGCCGCAGCACCGCCACCTGCTCGATGGCCTCCCGGCCGTCGACCGCCTCGCCGACCACCTCGATGCCCTCCATCGCGTTCAGCAGAACGGAGAACCCCTCGCGCACCATCACCTGGTCGTCGACGATCAGGACCCTGATCGTCATACCGTCCCCTCCCGCGACTCCGCCGCCGGCTCCGCACGGTGGGGCACCGGTATGAACACCGCCACCTCGTACCCGCCCGCCGCCGTCCGGCCGGCCGTCATCTCGCCCTCCAGCATGGCCACCCGCTCCCGCATCCCGGTGATCCCGTGCCCGGCCCCCGGCGAGGGTCGCGCGTCCCCGGTCGCCCGGTCGTTGACGATCCGTATGCCCAGACCCCCCAGCACGTACGAGACCTCCACCTCGGCCGCGGCCCCCGGCGCGTGCCGCAGCGTGTTGCTGAGGGCCTCCTGGATGATCCGGTACGCCGACAGCTCCACGCCCTGCGGCAGCTCCCGCACCGAGCCCGTGATCGTCTTCTCCACGCTCAGACCGGCATCCCGCACATTGGCCAGCAGCCCCTCCAGCGAGGCCAGCGTCGGCTGCGGGGCGTCCGGTGCCTCGTAGTCCGCGGAGCGCACCACACCCAGCACCCGCCGCAGCTCCGTCAGAGCCGCCACCGCGTTCTCCCGGATGGTGACGAACGCCGCCTCCAGCTCCGGCGGCGGGTTCTTCACCCGGTACGGCGCGGCCTCCGCCTGGATCGCCACCACCGACATGTGGTGGGCCACCACGTCGTGCAACTCCCGCGCGATCGTGGTCCGCTCCTCCAGCAGTGTCCGCTTGTCCCGCTCGACGGCCGTGACCTCCTGCTGCGCGCTCACCTCGGCCCGCGCGTCACGGCGTATCCGGATACTGCCGGCGATCACCAGGGCGAAGGCCGAAGCCACCGCCATCTCGGGCAGGTTCGTCCCCCAATGGCCGCTGAACACCACGGAGATCGCCGATCCCAGTACGAGGGTGAGCGTCCACATCCAGGCCGCCACCCGGGCCCCGGTCCGCAGCGTGACGAGGAACATGACCACGATGTACGCGAAGAAACTGCTCTCGGTCCAGGGCCAGTCGTAGCCACTGTCGATGCCGGCCGTCACCAACGTCATCGCGATGGCCGCCCACCACGCGCCGACCGGCCGCACCAGCGTCATCATGACCGGGGCCGCGGAGAGCATCGCCACGGCTATCGGCCCCAGGTCGCCCCAGGCGGCCGACTGCGTGTTGAGCGCGGTCAGCCCGACGAGGAAGGCCAGGACCGCCACCGTCGCATGCCGCCGCCACGGCGCGTACCGGCGCAGAACGCCGGGAAGCCGGCGCACGAAGCGCCCGGAGGTCTCCGCCAGGGGCAGCGGCCGGTAGGCCAAGGCATCGGTGACGAGATCCCGGCGAAGGGTCGCGATCACCTCAGATGCCAGTCGGAACTCAGGTGCCCGGGATGTCCCCCCGGTGGTCGTCTCGGTCATACACACCACCGTAGGTCCGTACCGGCGTCGTCCGCGTCGCCGCTGATGGGGATTTCCCCGGGTCCCTCTCAAGTACTACCCGGGCCCGCTCAGTAGCCCGTCGGGCGGATCAGACCCGTCTCGTACGCGAACACAGCGGCCTGCGTACGGTCCCGCAGCCCCAGCTTCACCAGGATCCGGCTCACATGCGTCTTCACCGTCTGCTCGGCCAGCACCAGGTGCTCCGAGATCTCGGCGTTCGACAGGCCCTGGGCGATCAGCGACAGCACCTCCGTCTCCCGCTCGGTCAGCGCCTCGATCCTGGCCCGCGACGGCGCGCGCGGAGCCCCCAGCCGGGAGAACTCCGTGATCAGCCGCTTCGTGATGTTCGGCGAGAGCAGCGCCTCGCCGGCCGCCACCACCCGCACCGCCTCGGCGAGCTGGTCGGCGGACGCGTCCTTGAGCAGGAACCCGGAGGCCCCGGCCCGCAGCGCCTCGTACACGTACTCGTCGAGATCGAAGGTGGTCAGCACCAGCACCTTCACAGCGGCGTCCGGAACCGCGGTGATCACGGACGTGGCCTCGATCCCGCCCATTCCCGGCATCCGGATGTCCATCAGCACCACGTCCGGAGCCAGCTCGGCGACCTTCGCCACCGCGTCCGCCCCGTCCACCGCCTGCCCCACGACCTCTATGTCGGGCTGCGCGTTGAGAAGCACGGTGAAGCCCTGCCGGACCATCATCTGGTCGTCGGCGATCATCACCTTGATCGGGGTGCTCATGAGGCCCTCTTCGTCTCGGGGTGGGGGACCGCGGGCAGGTCCTGCGGATCCATCGGGAGTACGGCGCTCACCTCGTACCCCCCGTCGGGGCGCGGGCCGGCGGCCAGTTCGCCCCCCAGCATGCCTGCCCGCTCCCGCATCCCCAGCAGCCCGTGCCCGGCACCGGGCGAGGGCGGGGCCGACCGGGTCGGCGCGCTGTTCGCGACGCACAGGTGCAGATCACGCGGCCCGTACACGATGCCCACCTCCACCCGCGAACCGGGCGCATGGCGCAGAGCGTTGCTCAGCGCCTCCTGCACGATCCGGTACGCGGTGAGCTCCACGCCCGGGGTCAGCGGCCGCCGTATCCCCGCGATCTCGGTCGTCACGTCCAGGCCGGCCCCCCGCACGTTGTCCACGAGGCCTTCCAGCTCGCCGAGGGTGGGCTGCGGATGATGGGGGTTCGCGGGATCGTCGGGCCGCTCGGACCGCAGCACGCCCAGCACCCGCCGCAGCTCCGTCAGTGCCTCCAGCGCGTTCTCCCGGATGCCGGCCAGATTCTCCTTGAGCTCCTCGGACGGGTTCTCCACCAGGTGCGGGGCGACCTGCGCCTGGATGGAGATCACCGACATGTGGTGGGCGACGACGTCGTGCAGTTCGCGGGCGATCCGGCTGCGCTCCTCCAGCAGGGTGCGCCGGGCCCGCTCCTCCTCGGTGAGGGTCTCCTGCTCGACGAGTTTGCCCCGGGCGAGGCGGGTGGCCCGCAGGGCGTAGCCGAGGATCCCCACGAACCCGAAGAGGATGGCCACGCCCGCGATGATCGTCTGGCTGTGCGGCGGTCTGAGGACGGCCTCGGCCAGTCCGGAGAGGGAGAGCGTGATGCCGATGACCCAGACGGTCACCCGGGGCGGCACCCGGAGGGCGACCATCAGGATCAGGGGCGCGAGCGTGAACGGCCCGGCGGCCGTCCAGGGCCAGGACTGACCGTGACCGACGTGGTCGTGGATGACCCAGGCGACGAGAGCCGCGGTGACGAGGCCGAGCCACCAGGCGGCGATCGGCCGGAACATGCTGAGCAGGACGGACGCGGACGTCAGCAGCGACAGCCCCAGCACGGCCGAACCGAACACCCCGTAATGGTCGTTCAGCTGCATCCCGGTCAGGACGCCGCAGGGAATGGCCACGTAGCAGAGGACCACGTGCGGCAGCCACGCCAGCCAGCGCGGCCGCGACATCTTCGGCAGGGGATCCCGCCGCAGGGTGAACAACTCCCGGGCCAGGCCGCGCGGCAGGCGGGTGCGGACGTCGGCGGCGGGTGGCTCGGGCTGCTGGTTCACGCCGTCCAGGCTAAGGCGGCCCCTAGACATGGATGATCTCCTCGGCGGGGTCGGTCGCGGGGCGGGGGACGGCGGCGGTACGGGCGGTACGGGACGGCTTCGGACGGCGGGCGGCCTGCTCATGGATACGGAACGCGGCCCAGCAGAGCGACAGCGCGGCGGCGAACACGGGCAGCCACAGCAGCCGGGCCGCTATCCAGCCCACCGAGTCGGGCACCGTGTGCAGACCGGGCAGGTCGGCCGAGGCCAGCAGGCCGAGGGCGGTGACGGCCATCATGGCGGTCTGGTGCCACAGGAAGACGGTCATGGCGGAGAGGTTCACCAGGGCCACCTTCGCCCAGGCCGTCGGCCGTCGCATTGCCCGGGCCAGCGGCTCGCGCACCAGGAGGGCCAGCCCGCACTGGGCCAGCCCGAAGGCGACCGCGGCCAGCGTCGGCGGGTTCAGATTCGATACGGCGGCACCGGGGACACCCACCATCGATGCCGGGTACCCGCCCCAGAGGATCAGCGCGGCGGTGGCCAGGACGCCCGTGCCGAGCAGGAGCAGCGCCCGGCCGCGCCGGGAGAACGCCCCGCGGGACCAGGCGGCGCCCAGGGTGAAGGGCACAAGCCAGCCCGCGGCCACATTGACCCAGCCGATCCACTCGGGGCCCTGAAACCCGAAGCGCCACACATCGACGGCAGCGACCACGGCCAGCGGCCACAGCGGGTTGAGCCGGGCCACGAGCGGGGTCGCTGCGGTGAGCGCGGCGAACACCAGCAGGAACCACAGCGGCGACAGCACCAGCTTGACCAGCGACCGGACGGTGTCGAACTCCGCCCCGCCGATCAGCATCCCGCCCGCGACGACCGCCCAGAGCGCCAGCACCGCGGCGACCGGCCGGAACAGCCGTCCCAGTCGCTGCCCGGCCCACGCGCCGTACGAGAGGCCGCGCTCGCGCGCCGACGCGTACCCGTGGGCGGCGACATGGCCGCCCACCAGGAAGAAGACGGACAGCGTCTGGAACACCCAGGACACCGGGGCCAGCCACGGCATGTGCGCCAGCGGGCTGGTGGTGGTCAGAGCGCCGTCGCGTGCGGTCAGCGCGGTGACCAGCCAGTGGCCGAGGACCACGCCGAGGATCGCGAAGGCCCGCAGTGCGTCCACGGCCCGGTCACGGCCGGCCGGGGTGGCGGCGTCGATGTCCGCGGCCAGGGTGGACCAGCGGGCGCGGAGCTCAACCATGGTCGGCCTCCGGAGCGGGGGTGGTGCCGAGGACGATGGCGGCCAGGCTGTCGAGGGACTCGGTGCCCGGCTTGAGGTAGTCGCTGTGCCCGACGGCGCCGGCGGCGAAGGCCCGGGCGCCGAAGGCGGGATCGACCGGGTCGGTGCCGAAACCGATCCCGCCGAGCCGGACATGCGGGACGCTGCCTATCCAGTCGCCGCTGCCCCGGCCTGCCCAGACCCGGGCCCCGGTCGGCAGCTCACGGGCGGATCCGGCCCCGGTGCCCGGGCTGCCGAACAGCACCACGTCACTGACCGCGGACCCGGTGGCGGTCCGGGCGCAGACCACGGAGCCATAGGAGTGGCACAGCAGGGAGAGCTGGGCGCCGGGACCCGATATGCCGCGCAACCGCTCCAGGAAGGGCGCCAGTTCGGCAGCGGCCGCGTCGGCCCGGCCGGCGCTCAGCACGGTGGTGCTCACCGTGCCGGGGGTGTCGTACCCGAGCCAGGCGATCACGGCGGAGCGCGGATGCTCCGCCTGCAGACGCTGCTGGAGGGAGACGGCCCCGGCACGGAACCGCTCGTAGGTGTCCAGTGTCGTGTCGGACCCGGGCACCAGGACGGCCACCCGGTCGGCGCTCTCCAGCTCGCCGAACACCTCGACGGCGCGGCCCCTGCCGCGGCCGTCGAAGGTGAGGAACTGGGCTGCCCCGGCCGCCCCCATGGCGCGCAGCCTGGCTGCGCGGCCGGGGCGGTCGGCGTCCTCGGCGGTACGGGCCGCCTCGGCGAGGTTGGCACTGTTGGCGGCGTACCGGCTCCGGGGCGTGGCGCCCTCCGAGAACGTGGCGGGCGCGGGGGCCGGGACGTTGGGGGAGGCCGCGGCGGACACGGGGACCACCACGGCCGCGGCGACCAGAGCGGCCAGCAGGCCGCGGCGCAGCCGGCCGCCGCCGGACCCCGGCCTCCCCGTGGCGAGCGCCGTGCCCGCACCGCCGGTCCTTCCCGTGGTCCCGGTCTGCGGCCCTGTCCCCGTCTGCGGCCCCGTGCCTGTCCCCGTCCCCGCTGCCATGGTCCTCTTCCTCCGGTCGCCGGAAGAGCCGTGAACGCTCTTCTCTGCTACCGAAGTTAGAAATCCGGACCCGTGGTCGGCGTCACGCCATGGAGCCGTGTTCGCGCGTAGCTCTCAGGTATGACGGGGGATACCTGCGAGGCAGGGCAACGACCGTCACGACGCCACGACCGTCACGACGTCACGTCGTCGCCACCCGCACACCGAAGCCGATCAGGACGACACCCGTCGTCCGGTCCAGTGCCCGCCGGACCCGCGGCCGCGCGAAGAACCGCCCGGCGCGCGACAGCACGTACACGTCCGTGCCCAGTCAGACCACCGTCAGCAAGACATGGACCAGGACCAGCAGCGCCATGCCGACCGCCGACCGCGGGCCCGGCGGGACGAGGGCGGGACGAGGGCGGGCAGCAGCCCCGTGTAGAAGACGGCGATCTTGGGACCCCGGGCTCCGCCGGCACCGCGCCCGGCCTCAGCAGGGCCTGGAGGCCGGGCCAGCACAGAGGGGCGAGCGCCAGGACCCCGGTCGCGCCGAGAAGAGCGGTGAGCGCGCGGCTCAGTCTGCCACCAGGGGTTCGACGTAGCCCGCCCGCCAGCGCGGTGCCGGGTCCTGGCCGGGGCTGGTCCAGTACTCCCTCGCCCCCACGATCTCCCCGTCGCGCACGGTCCAGAGGGAGACGGCCCGGTAGACGACGTGGTCCTGAGGTATCTCCACCTCGGTGACCACGAGGTTTCCGTCGGCCAGGATCCGCAGCAGTTCCACGGATCTCTCGTCCGCGTCGCCGTCGTCGCTGTTCACGGCTATGAAGTTGGCGCGCCCCACGATGCGCTCACCGCTCACGGGCCATTCGATGACCGCGTCCTCGGCGATGAGCCCGGCCACGCCGTCCCAGTCGCGTGCCCCGATCCGCTCCCACAGTCGTGCCACTACCGTCAACGGCTCCATGTGCCGCAGTGTCCGACAGCCCCGTTGTACGTAACAAGCTTTGCCTGCAGGCTTATTGACCTCGACACAATCGCTCGTGGCGGTCCTTCGGGACGCAGGCAGAGGACAGAAGAGGGCCGGCTGAGTGCCGCGGGCGCTGCCGTCCGGTGTCGGTTCACTCCGGCGCGGGTGCGGGAACGGCGGCGGACGGCGCGGCGGATTCCAGCGCGTCCAGCGCCGTGGCCAGCCGTTCCAGGGCGCGGACCGTCTCCGCGAAGGCGGCATCGCCCAGCTCGGCGGTGAGGCGGGCCGCCAGGGCCGCGTGGCCCGGGCCGATCCGGTCCACCGCGCCCCGCCCCTCCTCGGTGGGCCGCAGCAGCTTCGCCCGCCGGTGGGCGGGGTTCGGGGCGTACTCCGCCAGGCCCTTGGCGACCAGCAGGTCCGCGATGCGCTGCACGCTCTGCCGGGTGATGCCCATGTTCCGGGCGATGCCCGCGACGGGCAGTGGCTCCCTCAGTACGGCGCCCAGGACCTGCCACCAGGCGGCCGTGAGCCCGGCCGGCCTGGCCAGCTCTTCCGAGATGGCGAGGAACTGGCCGTTCAGCCGGAACACCCCGAGCGCGGTGCGGCTCAGCAGGTCCTGCGGGGTACGGGCCTCCTTGAGGTCCCCGACGTCCCCGAGGCCGACGAGATCCCCGACATCCCCGATATCCCCGACGTCCCCGACACCACCCGCCTCCCCGACGCTTCCGGCGGGCAGCGGCTCGTGCGTCGCCTCACGCGTCGCCTCACGCGTCGCCTCACGCATCGCCGGCCGCCGATGCCGCCATCAGGACCGGGTACGCGCTGACGTCCGAGTCATGGAAGAGCCCGTACCAGGCGTCCAGGACCTCCGGCTTGTAGACGTCCAGGCGGGCGAAGACCTCGCGGGCGAAGGCCACCGGCTCCGTCGGCCCCGCCGTGATCAGGTCGCCGTCGGTGACCGCGTCGGCCTCGACGTAGTTCTCGGCGCCCCCGTAGCCGGGCTGCTCGGCCAGGTAGAAGGAGGCGGCGCTGGTGTGGGTCCGGCCGTCCAGCAGGCCCTCGCGGGCGAGGCCGGCGGTGGCTCCGCAGATCGCCGCGACCGGCACTCCGGCGGCCAGGAACTCCCTCGCCTTGGCCGCGAACGGCGTCAGGTCGTCGCTCGTGTCCCACAGGGACGCGCCCGTGAGGATCAGCAGCGAGGAGTCCTCCGGTCGCAGGTCGGCCAGGGCCAGATCAGGCTGGATGCGGACGCCGCCCATGGTGGTGACCGGCTGTGCGGCACTCATGCCGACGGTGCGTACGGTGTGGCCGCGCTGGGTGAGGTGCGCGGTGGTGTGGCCGGTCTCCCAGTCCGCGTACGTGTCGTAGACCGCGAGGTGGACGGGCTTGCGCGGGGTCTCGCTCATGGTGCTTTCGCCTCCAGCGTGGTTCCTGCCTATGACAATAGGCTGTCATAACGACAGGATGCTGTCAATCTCCCGCGGGGTTCGAGCCCCCTCGCAGACAGACTGCCGAGAGCGGCCCCCCACCCCCATACAGTCCGCCGATATCCCGCCCCACCTGCGCACTTCTAGCGTGACGACATGACCCCTCATGTCACCTCGCACACCCTTGCCGCCGTGAAGGACGCAGATCGGAAGCACGTCTTCCACTCCTGGTCCGCCCAGGCCCTGATCGACCCCCTCGCCGTCGCCGGGGCCGAGGGGTCGTACTTCTGGGACTATGAAGGCAAGCGGTTCCTCGACTTCTCCTCCCAGCTGGTCAACACCAACATCGGCCACCAGCACCCCAAGGTCGTCGCCGCGATCCAGGAGCAGGCCGCCCGGCTCTGCACCCTCGCGCCCGGCTTCGCCGTCGACGTCCGCTCCGAGGCCGCACGCCTCATCGCCGAGCGGACCCCGGGCGACCTGGACAAGATCTTCTTCACCAACGGCGGCGCCGAGGCCGTCGAGAACGCCGTGCGCATGGCCCGTCTGCACACGGGCCGCGCCAAGGTGCTCTCCACCTACCGCTCCTACCACGGGGCCACCGCCGCCGCGATCAACCTGACCGGCGACCCGCGCCGCTGGCCCTCCGACACGGCCGCCGCCGGCGTCGTGCACTTCTGGGGCCCGTACCTGTACCGCTCCGCCTTCCACGCCACCACCGAGGCCGAGGAATGCGCCCGCGCCCTCGCCCACCTCGCCGACACCATCGCCTTCGAGGGGCCGCAGACCATTGCGGCGATCATCCTGGAGAGCGTGCCCGGCACCGCCGGCATCATGACCCCGCCCGCCGGTTACCTCGCGGGCGTGCGCGAGCTCTGCGACCGCCACGGCATCGTCTTCATCCTGGACGAGGTCATGTCCGGCTTCGGCCGCACCGGCAAGTGGTTCGCGGCCGACCACTGGGGCGTCACCCCCGACCTGATCACCTTCGCCAAGGGCGTGAACAGCGGCTACGTCCCGCTCGGCGGCGTGGCCATCTCGGCCGCCATCGCCGAGACCTTCGCCACCCGCCCCTACCCGGGCGGACTGACGTACTCCGGCCACCCGCTGGCCTGCGCCGCCGCCGTCGCGACGATCAACACGATGGAGGAGGAGGGCATCGTCGAGCACGCCGCCCACCTCGGTGAGAACGTGATCGGCCCCGCGCTGGCCGAGATCGCCGAGCGCCACCCCTCGGTCGGTGAGGTCCGCGGGCTGGGCACCTTCTGGGCCCTGGAACTCGTACGGGACAAGCAGACGCGTGAGCCGCTGGTGCCGTACAACGCGGCCGGCGCGGACAACGCGCCGATGGCCGAGTTCGCGGCGGCCTGCAAGGCGTCGGGTCTGTGGCCCTTCGTGAACATGAACCGCACCCACGTGGTCCCGCCCTGCAACGTCACGGAGGCGGAGGCCAAGGAGGGCCTGGTCCTGCTGGACGAGGCGCTGACCGTCGCCGACCGCCACACCACGGCCGGCTAGTGCTGTGACCGGGAAGGTTCACCGGGTCACGACGCCCGGCACGGCGCCTCGCCGCGTTGTCGGACCGCGCAAGTACGTCCAGTACGAGCCGCGGTCCTCCGCCTTGCGATCCACCGCACCGGACGACGCGACCCGGCAAACCTTCCCGGCCACAGCACTAGGCCCTGTCGTCAAAGTCCCGTCGGGCCCGCGACGCCACTTTGACGACAGGACCCAGACCCGCCCCCGCAGGGGGAGGGCGGGTCGGCATCCGTCACGACATCCGCACCCGGACACCGGGTGCGGATGTCGGATATCGGTTGGCTACCGATCGGTTTTCAGCCGCTCTGTCTGGCCTATGGTGTCCCGAAGCTCTACGACAGGAGACGGACCCTTATGCCAGGCAGCGGAGCTGTCACCCGCAACACACTTCGCCAGCAGATCGCGGACGCGCTGCGTGACGAGGTGCTCGCGGGACGCCTGCCTCCGGGGACCGAGTTCACCGTCAAGCAGATCGCCGAGCAGTACGAGGTCTCCGCGACCCCGGTGCGCGAGGCGCTCGTGGACCTCTCGGCCCAAGGGCTGCTCGAACTCGTCCAGCACCGCGGCTTCCGCGTGCGGATCTTCTCCGTGGACGACTTCCGGGGCATGGTCGAGGCCCGCTCGCTCGTCGTGGACGGGATCTTCCGCCGCCTCGCCGAGCGCGGCACCGCCCCCGGCTCCGGCGAGCTGCTCGTCTCGGTGCGCCGCCGGGGCGAGGAGGCCCGGCGGGCCGCGCAGAGCGGTTCCCTCGAAGTGCTGATCGGCTACGACCTGCGCTTCTGGCGGGAGCTGAGCGGGCTGGTCGCCAACACCTACATCTCCGAGTTCCTGCACCGCATCCGCGTGCAGTGCTGGGTCTTCGCCGTCCCCCACCTCCAGCGCGAGCCGCAGCTGCGGGCGGCGCTGTGGGACGGTCACAGCGAGCTGGTGGACGCGGTGACGCTGGCCGACGCGGACGCGGTGCTCGGGATCGTCCGCGGATACAACGAGCACTCCCTGGCCTGGGCCGCGCGCCTCTGAGGCTTCAGGGGAGCCCAGGTTCTGCGCACCCCTTCGCGGAGGGTGTCCGGCCCACTACGCTGGCCGGATCGGCGACATCGACTGATCGGAGGCCGAGTGGCCTGTGACCTGTGGCTGGTCCCCCTTGTCGACGTGCTGTGCCACAGCCCCGACAACCCCTTCGCGGAAGAGATCGCCTCGTACGACAGGGCGCTGGGCTCGGCCGGACTGCCGTCCGTGCCCGTGTTCGCCTACATGCCGGGCCTGAGCGGGGACGTCGCCCCGGTCGCCGGCTTCGACTACGACGCCCTGCATTTCCTGCGGCGGGCGTACATGCTCCAGCTCTGCGGGCTACCCGTGACCCCGGTGGACGAGCTGGGCGGGGACTACGAGCAGCTGCTGGAGATGTTCGAGCCGACGGCCCAGCAGTCGCACCTGGTGTGGCACTACGACCACGCCGGGGCCTACGTCCCGGTGGACTTCGCGGCTCCGCTGGCCAACGAGGAGCTGCTGGCCGGGGGCGGGCCGCTGGGGTCCGTGCAGGGGCTGCTGCGGGAGCTGCTGTTCGTGGCCCCCGCCATCGGGATAGACCCCGGCAACCCGCCCGCCGCACCGGCGCCGCCGGGGCGGCCGACGCTGCTGGAGGAGCCGGCGGGGCCGATTCCGTACGACGACAGCCCCTTCGCCCGTGAACGGCACGTGTGGCTGGGACTGCACGCGGCCGCGACACGGAGCCTCGGCCAGGGGTCGATGATCATCTTCAGCTGAGCGGGGCCGGTGGGCGGGGTACGGGTCCGCTGCGCGGAACCCCGGCCCCGCCCGCCTCCGGCGCGTCCCGCCCGCCTTCCGCGGGTCCCGCCCGTCCCTCAGCGCGGCTGCTCCGGCGGCCGCTGGCGGGGCATGTTCGGTCTGGTGCCCGGCGGCAGCGGGAAGCGGGCGGGCGGGATGTTCGCGTCCGGGCGCCCCCCGGAGGCCCCCAGCGACTGCATCACCAGCGGCGCGGGCCCGGCCCGGAACTCCACCATCCAGTCCGCCGTCTCCGAGCGCACCAGCTCGGTGATGTCCTCCGCGAAGCGGCGCAGCACGGTCAGGCACCGCTCCGCGGCCTCGCTGGCCGTGCCCTCGGTGGGGCCGAGCACCTCGCGCACGTTCTCCGAGGCCCAGTCGAACTGGAGGGTCTGGAGCCGGCGCTGCACGGCCTGGGCCGTGGCCACGTCCCGCATCCACCCGGACGTCAGCCCGAAGAACCGGTCGCAGGCCAGCGCGGCCGCGCCCAGCAGCAGCGCGAGGTAGCCGTACGTGGAGGCGCCCGGGATCGAGCCCGTCAGCTCCAGCAGCGGCATCGAGGCGCCCGTGACGGCGCCCACGGCCGCCCCGGCGCGCAGCACGCGCGCACCGCGCCGCTTCCACGCCCGGTCGGACAGGTACCACTCGGCGGTGCGCAGCGCGTCGGCCTCGACCCGCCGGTAGAGCTCGTCGAGCCGCTCGGCGGGCTCGCCCCAGTCCCCGAGAGGGAACGGCCGGCCGGTCAGATCGCCCGCCGCCATCGGTCCGCCGCCTTCCTCCCGGGGATCCCGGGGTGGCCCCTCGGGCTGCATCTCCGGCTGGCTCACCCGGCACTCCCTCTGCCTGCGCTGACGTGTGGTGGTGCGCGTGTGCGCAATGATGCGCATGCTCTTCCTACCTTCGAATGACGGGCGATGGGCGACGATTCCCGGGATTTCCGCCCGCAAGGAGGTCTCCAGCAGGTACGCGCACGCCTCATCTCTCACTCGAAAGAGTTGGTCCTCACGGCGTAGGGCGCGGCGCCCGGGGAGCACGTAGGCTCGGATTGACCAGCGTTCCGAAGGTCTCGACGTACGACGTATGGAGTGAGTGCCCTGTGATTCCCGGTGGTGGCCAGCCCAACATGCAGCAGCTGCTCCAGCAGGCCCAGAAGATGCAGCAGGATCTCGCGGCCGCGCAGGAGGAGCTCGCACGGACCGAGGTCGCGGGCCAGGCCGGCGGCGGTCTGGTGAGGGCGACCGTCACCGGATCCGGTGAGCTGCGCGCGCTGGTGATCGACCCGAAGGCCGTGGACCCCGAGGACACGGAGACGCTCGCCGACCTGGTGGTCGCCGCGGTGCAGGCCGCCAACGAGAATGCCCAGGCGCTCCAGCAGCAGAAGCTGGGCCCCCTGGCCCAGGGCCTGGGCGGCGGCAGCGGTATCCCCGGCCTCCCGTTCTAGCCCTCCTCCCCCTACCCGACGAAAGAAGGCAGTCCGTTGTACGAAGGCGTGGTTCAGGACCTGATCGACGAACTGGGCAGGCTGCCCGGCGTCGGGCCCAAGAGCGCGCAGCGGATCGCCTTCCACATCCTGCAGGCCGAGCCCACCGACGTCCGCCGCCTCGCGCACGCGCTGCTGGAGGTCAAGGACAAGGTCCGGTTCTGCGCGGTGTGCGGGAACGTGGCACAGGAGGAGCGGTGCGGCATCTGCCGCGACCCGCGCCGTGACACCACGGTCATCTGTGTCGTCGAGGAGCCGAAGGACGTCGTCGCGATCGAGCGGACGCGCGAGTTCCGGGGGAAGTACCACGTCCTCGGCGGCGCGATCAGCCCGATCGAGGGCGTCGGCCCGGACGACCTGCGCATCCGCGAGCTGCTGGCGCGCCTGGCGGACGGCGAGGTGACCGAGCTGATCCTGGCCACCGACCCGAACCTGGAGGGCGAGGCGACCGCCACCTACCTCGCCCGCATGATCAAGCCCATGGGCCTGAAGGTCACCCGCCTGGCCAGCGGGCTCCCCGTCGGGGGAGATCTGGAGTATGCGGACGAGGTCACGCTCGGGCGGGCCTTTGAAGGAAGGCGACTTCTCGATGTCTGACGCAACGCTGCACGCCCTCGGCCAGGATCCGGACGACTTCGCCGCCTCGATCGCGGACCAGATCGAGTCGTTCATCGTTGCGGTCACCGAAGTGGCCAAGGGCGAGGACCCGGACAGTGCTGTGCCCTTCCTCCTCCTGGAGGTGTCCCAGCTGCTGCTGGCGGGCGGCCGGCTGGGCGCGTACCAGGACGTGCTGCCGGAAGAGCGCTACGAGCCCGATCTGGGCCCGGAGCCGGACGTGGACGACCTGCGCGAGCGTTTCGCGATCATGCTGGAGCCGGTCGACGTCTACTCCGAGGTCTTCGACCCCTACGAGCCCCGCAAGGCCCCGGTGGCCCACCGCATCTCCGACGACCTGGCGGACGTGGTCGCCGACCTGCGGCACGGGCTCATCCACCACCAGTCGGGCCGCATCACGGAAGCGCTGTGGTGGTGGCAGTTCTCGTACTTCACCAACTGGGGTCCGACGGCCTCGGCCACCCTGCGCGCCCTCCAGTCGCTGATCGCCCACGTACGCCTGGACCAGCCGCTGGCGGCGCTGGACGGCCTGGACACGGACGAGGACATGGCCGAGGACGACCTCGCGGAACAGGCCGGACAGGTCATGGCCGAGGAGCTGGGCGGCCTCGGGCGCACCTGAGCGAAAGCAGCGGCCGGAGGGGGAACTCATTCTCTGATCTTCTCGTCTCATGATGTGGTACGAGGCGGTCGGATCCCGGTCGCTCGTTACACTGCACCAGCAATGAGACGGACTGAGCGAGGAGCGCACGTGGGCCTTGTCGTGCAGAAGTACGGAGGCTCCTCCGTAGCCGATGCCGAAGGCATCAAGCGCGTCGCCAAGCGGATCGTGGATGCCAAGAAGAACGGCCACCAGGTGGTCGTCGTGGTTTCCGCGATGGGCGACACGACGGACGAGCTGATCGATCTCGCCGAGCAGGTATCTCCGATGCCTGCCGGGCGCGAATTCGACATGCTGCTGACCGCCGGGGAGCGGATCTCCATGGCCCTGCTGGCCATGGCGATCAAAAACCTGGGCCACGAGGCCCAGTCGTTCACCGGTAGCCAGGCAGGCGTGATCACCGACTCGGTCCACAACAAAGCGCGCATCATCGATGTCACGCCGGGCCGGATCCGCACCGCGCTGGACGAGGGCAACATCGCCATCGTCGCGGGCTTCCAGGGGGTGTCCGCGGACTCCAAGGACATCACCACCCTCGGCCGGGGCGGCTCGGACACCACCGCCGTCGCGCTCGCCGCGGCGCTGGACGCCGAGGTGTGCGAGATCTACACCGACGTCGACGGCGTCTTCACCGCGGACCCCCGCGTCGTGAAGAAGGCGAAGAAGATCGACTGGATCTCCTCCGAGGACATGCTGGAGCTCGCGGCCTCCGGTTCCAAGGTGCTGCTGCACCGCTGCGTCGAGTACGCGCGCCGCTACAACATCCCGATCCACGTCCGCTCGTCCTTCTCCGGACTGCCGGGCACCTGGGTCAGCAACGAGAATCCGCAAGGGGACGCGCAGGTGGAGCACGCCATCATCTCCGGAGTCGCGCACGACGTCTCCGAAGCCAAGATCACGGTCGTCGGCGTCCCGGACAAGCCGGGCGAGGCCGCGGCGATCTTCCGCGCCATCGCGGACGCCGAGATCAACATCGACATGATCGTGCAGAACGTCTCCGCGGCCTCCACGGGCCTCACGGACATCTCCTTCACGCTCCCCAAGACCGAGGGCCACAAGGCCATCGAGGCCCTGGAGAAGGCGAAGGGCGCGATCGGCTTCGACTCCCTGCGCTACGACGACCAGATCGGCAAGATCTCCCTGGTCGGCGCGGGCATGAAGACGAACCCTGGCGTCACCGCCTCCTTCTTCCAGGCGCTGTCCGACGCGGGCGTGAACATCGAGCTGATCTCGACCTCCGAGATCCGCATCTCGGTCGTCACCCGCCAGGACGACGTCAACGAGGCCGTCCGCGCCGTGCACACGGCCTTCGGCCTCGACTCCGACAGCGCCGAAGCCGTCGTCTACGGCGGCACCGGACGATGACCCGCACCCGGTCCTCCGGCCCGGCACTCGCCGTGGTCGGGGCGACCGGAGCAGTCGGTTCGGTCCTGCTCCAGATGCTGTCCCAGCGGGCGGACGTCTGGGGCGAGATCCGCCTGATCGCCTCCGCGCGCTCGGCCGGCCGCATGCTGGCCGTCCGCGCGGAGGAGACCGAGGTGATCGCCCTCACCGAGGACGCCTTCGACGGCCTCGGACCGGGCGACGTAGCCCTCTTCCTCACCCCGGCCGACATCTCGGCCCGGTGGGCCCCCGTGGTCACCGCGCGCGGCTCGGTCGTCATCGACCTGTCCGCCGCCTTCCGGGAGGACCCCGAGGTCCCGCTGGTGGTGCCCGAGGTCAACGGGCACGCCGTACGGATTCGGCCGCGCGGGATCGTCGCCGGCCCGGACTGTGTGACCGCCACCATGATCGCGGCCCTGGGCGCGCTGCATTCCGAGTACTCCCTCTGCGACCTGGCCGTCTCCTCGTACCAGGCCGCGAGCGCCGCCGGCCGGGCCGGTTCCGAGGCGCTGCGCCGCCAGCAGTCCCTGGTCGCCGGGACCTCCCTGGGCGAGCAGCCCGGAGACGTACGCCGTGCCGTCGGCGAGGACACCGGCCCCTTCGCGGCCCCGCTCGCCCTCAACGTCGTGCCCTGGTCCGGCGAGCTGCGCGCGGACGGCTGGTCCTCGCACGAGCTGGCGGTACGCGGGGAGACGCGCCGGATCCTGCAGCTGGAGCAGCTCCCGGTGTCGGTGACCTGCGTCCAGGTACCGGTGCTGACCGGTCATTCGCTGACCGTGCGGGCCCGGTTCGAGCGCGAGGTGGACGCCGCGCACGCCCGGGAGATCCTGGAGGCCGCGCCCGGCGTGGTGCTCGTGGACGACCCGGCGGCCGGGGAGTTCCCCACTCCCGTGGACGCCGCCGGGACGGATCCCGCGTGGGTGGGGCGGGTACGGGCCTCGCTCGACGACCGTCACGGCCTGGAGTTCTTCGTGTGCGCCGACAATCTCCGCAAGGGCGCAGCGTTGAATGCCACACAGATCGCGGAACTGATCGCAGGTGAATTTGCGTAATTCGCTTTGTAGGATCGGTGCTGATCCCTTGATCAAGGTGATGGCCCGACTGCCGTCTCGATAAAGACGGGGCAATCGGGAAGAGCGGGTACGCATGAGGGCAATAGGGATTTTGCTGGTGAGGCTGCCTGGCGCGTACAACCCTGATGGGGGGACGCGTGTCCAACCGGCGTGGCAGACACACTGCTCGAACCGGCCGTCCGGCCGGCGCAGATCGGGATCATCCCGTCGCGCCGGAGTCTTCGCGTGCCCGGCGACGGTTTTCCCGTGATCGTGCCCGTCCCGCCGGCTGGGCCGTCGGCGGCGCCCGTGAGGACCGCCGTGCCGATCCGGGGCGGCCTCGTGCCCGCGCCGCGCGACAGCGCTGAGACGGACGGGAGCAGCAAGAGCGAGGCGGCCGACACGGCCGGGACGGCCGAGGTGGTGGCCGGCACCACCGTCGACCACCTCACCGCGACCTACCAGGCGCACTACCGCTCGCTCCTGGGCCTGGCCGCGCTGCTCCTCGACGACACCGCCTCCTGCGAAGACGTGGTCCAGGAAGCCTTCATCCGGGTGCACTCCGCCCGGAACCGGGTCCGCGACCGGGAGAAGACCCTGGCGTACCTGCGCCAGACCGTCGTGAACCTCTCGCGGTCCGCCCTGCGCCGCCGCATCCTCGGCCTCAAGCTGCTCTCGAAGCCGATGCCGGACATGGCGAGCGCCGAAGAAGGCGCGTACGACCAGCTGGAGCGGGACGATCTGATCAAGGCGATGCGTGGACTGCAGCGCCGCCAGCGCGAGGTGCTGGTGCTGCGCTACTTCGCGGACATGACGGAGGCCCAGGTCGCCGAGACGCTCGGAATATCGCTCGGCTCGGTGAAGGCGTACGGATCGCGGGGCATTGCCGCGCTGCGGGTGGCGATGGAGGCTGCGCAGTCATGATGGACGACCACACTCCGCCGGGCGGGGCGAGCGGGGAAGAAGAGCTGCGCATCCTCCTGCGCGGGGCCGTCGAGGGCCTGCAGCCCTCCGAGGACGCGCTGGAGCGACTACGCCACGCCGTCCCCGCGCGCCGGACCCGCAACCGCCGGGCCGCCCTCGTCGGCGCCGCCGCGGCCGTGCTGCTCGCCGGGACGGCGATCCCGGCCGCACTGCACCTGTCCGCGTCCGAGGGCGCCGTCACGGACCACCCGGCGATGGCCGGGCACGGCGAGGCCGCCGGCGAGAAGCCGGACGCGCAGGCTTCCGACCCGCACCAGAACGGCTTCGGGTCCCGGCCGAGGCCGCCCCACTCCTTCGGCGAGGTCCCGTCCGCGGGCGGGGGCACCGGACATCCGAACGCCACGGCTGGCCCCTCGGCGGACGGTCTGGCAGCAGGTCCGTCGGGCGCCGGGATCTCCGCCGGACCGGCCGGTACCGGCGGTCCGGCGGCGGGCTCGGGCCCGCTGCCGCCGGTGGCGGCGGCAGGAGTGCCCGGGTGCGCCGCGGACCAGCTCGGGGTGGTGGGCTCGGCCCGGCCCCCGGGGACCGACGGCAGGGTGTACGGCAGCTTCCGGGTCACCAACGTCTCGGCGCAGGGCTGCGCCGTCAACGGCCAGGACACCCTGACGGCGGCCGCGGTGCCCGGTACCGGCGCGGGTTCGGGCTCGGGGGTCGCCGTGGTCGGCCACACGGCGGGGGATCCGGCGAGCGGGCTGCTGCCCGACCCGGCGTCGGCGGCTCCGGCGCTGGTGCTCCCGCCGAACACGGCGTACGAGGTCCGCTTCGCGTGGGTGCCGTCGGGGGAGACCTGCGCACCGGCGAACCCGGACGCGGGCGGGAAGTCCCCGCAGACCGAACCGGCGGGCGCCACGGGCGGCACGGGGAACGGACCGGCCGTCGAACCACAGGCGGGCACGTCCCCGGCCCCGGCCGGCGTGGCCGTCTCGCACACCCCGCAGTCGGGGGCCACGACCACGCGGACGACGATCCCCGAGGCCTGCGGCGGAACGGTCTACCGGACCGGCGCGATCCCGCTGTCCTGAGGGCCGTCCCGGGGAGTTCCGCAAAGACCGTCCCGGGGGGGGATCCGGGGTCCCGGGGCCTCCTGCGTGGCGTTCCGGGCGGCAGGGGCTACGCGGCGGGCTCCAGCAGGCCCGCCTCGGCGTCGCGGATGGTCTCCACCTCGCGACGGTAGAGCCGGAACCACATGAAGAGCACGAAGGCGACGAAGACGAACCACTCGCCGGTGTAGCCGAGGTTCTGGAAGGCCTTCAGGTCGAGCCCGGTGTTGGTCGGTGCCTGTGCCGGCACCGGAATCATCCCCTCCGACGGGGTCTGCACGGTCAGCCAGGCGTCGTACAGGTCGTACGGGACGATGTTGACCAGCGAGGCCGCGCTGATCACCCCGAGCTGCCCGGCCGGCAGCCCGCCCTGGGAGTGGACCCCCTTCGTGCCGGCGTTCTCCGCGGCCTGCAGGGCCCCCCTGACCTCGACCCGGCCGGCCGGCGGAGCCGGCGCCTTCGCGGGATCCGCCACTCCCGGCAGCCAGCCCCGGACCACCGGGACGCTCTTGCCGGAGTCGGTCCTCAGCAGCGTCAGCACGTAGAACCCGGACCGGCCGTCCAGCCGCCGCTCGGGCACCAGCAGCTGGTCGCCGTACTCCCCGGCCGTGGAGGCCAGCCGCCCGGAGGTCGTCTTGTCGACCGGAAGCAGCGACTCCAGGGGTGCGGCCACCTGGTCCGCCGGCCGCTCCGCGCTCGCTTCCCGGTGGCTGTCGACACGGTCCTCGAACCGGCCGAGCTGCCAGGACCCCATGAACAGGCAGAAGGGCACGGCGAGCGCGACGAAGACGTTGATCCCCCACCAGCGCGGGGTCAGGAGAAACCGGTGCACCCCACCACCGTACGGGGGGTGCACCGGTCGCCCTCCCGCAGGGTCAGTGCGGCAGGTGCTTCAGCGCGAACTCCAGCTCCATCCGGACCTGCTTGATCCGCTCCTCCACCACCAGCGAACCGTGCCCGGCGTCGTACCGGTACACCTCGTGCACGGCCCCGCGCGCGGCGAGCCGGTCCACGTAGTTGTCGATCTGGCGGATCGGGCAACGCGGGTCGTTCACGCCGGCCGCGATGTGGACCGGCGCCTTCACGGCGTCCACGTACGTCAGCGGCGAGGACGCCTCGAAGCGGTCCGGGACCTCCTCCGGGGTACCGCCGAAGAGGGTGCGGTCCAGCGCCTTCAGCGCCTCCATCTCGTCGTGGTACGCCGTCACGTAGTCCGCGACCGGTACGGCGGCCAGGCCCACGGCCCAGGCGTCGGGCTGCGTGCCCAGGCCCAGCAGCGTCAGGTACCCGCCCCAGGAACCGCCCGACAGCACCATGCGGGCCGGGTCCGCGAGTCCCGAGGAGACCGCCCACTCCCGGACCGCCGCGATGTCCTCCAGCTCGATCAGCCCGACCCGGTGCTTCAGGGCGTCGGTCCACTCGCGGCCGTAACCCGTCGAGCCGCGGTAGTTGACCCGCACCACGGCGAAGCCGTGGTCCAGCCAGGCCGCCGGGGCCGACGCGAAGGAGTCGCTGTCGTGCCAGGTCGGCCCGCCGTGGATCTCGAAGATCGTCGGGAAGGGACCCTCGCCGTGTCCCGCCGGCCGCTGCGCGAGCGCGTGGATCCGTCCGCCCGGGCCCTCCACCCACACGTCCTGGACCGGCACCGAGCCGGGCGCCCGGAAGCCGGGCGGGTCCAGGACGATCCCGCCCGCGGTGGACCGTACCGCCGAGGGCTCGGCGGCCGAGGACCACAGGTACTCCACCGTCCCGTCGGGCCGCGCGGTGGCCCCCGACACCGACCCCGGCGGCGTGTCCACGCGTACGAGCTCCCGTGCGGCCAGGTCGTAGCGCCACAGCTCGCTGCGCGCCTCGAAGCTGTGCGCGACCAGCAGCGCGGAGCCGTCCGGGTACCACTCGGCGCTGACGTCCCCCGGCAGGTCGATCGCCAGCTCCTGCTCGGCGCCGGTGGCCACGTCCCACACCATCGGCTCCCAGCGGCCACGCCGCTGGTGCCCGACGAGCAGCCGGGTGTCGCCCGCGACCGGCGCGAAACCGAGGACCTCCAGACCCAGCTCCTCGGACCCGCCCCGAGAGTCGTCCAGCTCGGCGACGGTGGTCCCGTCCAGGGTCAGGACGCGCAGGGCGGAGTGCATCGCGTCGCCGTGCTCGGTGTGCTCGACGGCCACCAGCGTCCCGTCGCGGGACAGGTCGCCGACACCGGCCGACTCCCGGTGCCGGTAGATCACGGTGGGCGCGGAGCCGTCCGGCCGGACCACGTGGACGGTCGAGCCGTCCTCGTCGGTGGAGCGCCCCACGACGGCCGTCCCGTCCCGCCCGATGGCCAGCCCGGCGGGGTACGAGGGTTCCAGGCCCGGGGTGGCCGGTTCGTCGGGGCCGCCCGCGAAGGGCTGGCGCACCCAGGTGCCGAACTCGTCGCCGTCGGTGTCGGAGAACCACCAGATCCACTCGCCGTCGGGGGAGAGGGTTGCGTCGGTGGTGCCGTTGGGGCGGTCCGTGGCCTGCCGCTGCTCGCCGGTGGCGCGGTCCCAGGCGTAGATCTCGTAGGTTCCGGTCGCGTTGGACACGAAGAGCGAACGGTCCGGGGCGTCCTCGGCCCAGTCGGGGAGCCCGACGCGCGGTGCCCGGAACCGCTTCTCCCAGTCGGGCATGCCGGGGGTCATCTCACTGTCGCTGGTCATGCGCCCCATTGTGGCCGCAGCGCTCCCCGGGATGCCGACGGCTTCGAACGGGCGCACAGTGGAACGCGTCGGCCGTCCCGTCCGAGGAGGAACGATCATGGCCAAGAAGGCCCGCACCGGGCACCACAGCCACCAGGACTCCGAGCGCGCGCTGGCGAAGAACACGGCCGCGGAGGCCCGCGCCAAGGCCGCGGTCCGGGACCTCCACAACACCGCCGCGAAGACGCGCGGCATGCAGCAGAAGGCCCAGGCCAAGCGCGGCTAGGCCACGGGTGGGCCCGCTGGCGCGGCTGGGCCCGCTGCGCCGGATGTCTGCCTAGGCTGGCGCCATGCGGATGATCGTCCGGGGCGCCCGGCTGCTGCACACCCACGGCCTGTCCGACGTCGAGGTCGCGGAGGACGGCCGCATCGCGCGGGTCGTCCCGTACGACGATCAGAAGGAACCACCGGTCACCGGCATCCTCATCGAGGCCCACGGCGGCCTGCTCACGCCTCCCTTCGTCGAGCCGCACATCCACCTCGACACGGCGCTGACCGCCGGCGAGCCCCGCCACAACGCCTCCGGCACCCTGTGGGAGGGCATCGCCTGCTGGAGCGAACGCAAGCGGACCCTGACCCGCGAGGACGTGATCGCGCGGGCCACCGAGGTGCTGCGCTGGCAGGCCGCCCACGGGGTGCTGCACGTGCGGACGCACTGCGACGTCACCGACCCGGACCTCACCGCGCTCGAAGCGCTGCTGGAGGTGCGCGACCGGGTGCGGGACTTCATGACCCTGCAGATCGTGGCCTTCCCGCAAGAGGGCATCGTCTCCTTCCCGGGCGGCGAGGGACTGATGCGCGAGGCCGTCGCCCGCGGGGCTGACGTCGTCGGAGCGATCCCGCACTTCGAGGACACCCGCGAGGACGGCCTCGCCTCGCTGCACACGGCCTTCGCGCTGGCCGAGGAGCACGGCCTGCGGGTGGACGCGCACTGCGACGAGATCGACGACGAGCAGTCCCGTTTCGTGGAGGTGCTCGCCACCCTGGCCCTGCGCTCGGGGCTGCGGGAGCGCGCCACGGCCTCGCACACGACGGCCATGGGCTCCTACAACGGCGCGTACAGCTTCAAACTCCAGCGGCTGCTCGCCCGCTCCGGCATCAACCTGGTCTCCAACCCCTTCGCCAACCTGGGCCTTCAGGGTCGCTTCGACGCCTACCCCAAGCGGCGCGGGCTCACCCAGGTCAAGGAGATGCTGGCGGCCGGGGTCAACGTCGCCTTCGGCCACGACGACGTGATGGACCCCTGGAACGCGCTGGGCACCGCCAACCCGCTGCAGACCGCCCTCGTCGGGCTGTACGCCGCCCAGCTCACCGGCGCCGACGAGATCCCGCTGGCCTTCTCGATGGTGACGGAGCGTGCGGCGCGGGTGCTCGGCCTCGCGGAGACGGAGTACGGCATCACCGCGGGCGCCCCCGCCTCCTTCGTGCTGCTCCCGGCCCCGTCGCCCGAGGAGGCGATCCGCCGCCAGGTCCGCCCGCGGTACGTCGTCTCGCGCGGGACCGTCCTCGCCGAGACCCCGCCCGCCCCGACCCGGCTGAACTGGCCGGGGGAGCCCCCGTCCGAGATCGATTTCAGCCGCCACCTACGCTGACGCCCCATGAAGACGTGGACGCTTGACACAGCATCGGCCCGCGCAGCTCTCGAGATCGCTTCGGAGTACGCGGACACGACCCTCCTGAACCACTCGGTCCGTTCCTACGCCTTCGGGGCCCGGTACGCGGAGCAGCACGGGCTGGCGTACGACGCGGAACTCCTCTACGTCAGCGCCCTGGTGCACGATCTGGGCCTGACCGCGCCCTTCGACAGCCACACCCTGCCCTTCGAGGAGGCGGGCGGCCATGTCGCGCGCGTCCTGACGGCTGGTCTGGGCTGGCCGGCGGCCCGCCGGGCGCGCGCCGAGGAGGTCGTCGTCCTGCACATGCGGGACGACGTGAGCGCGGCCGAGGACGTGGAGAGCCACCTGCTGCAGGTCGGTACGAGCGCGGACGTGTCGGGCCTGCGCGTCGCCGAGTTCGATCCCGCCTTCACGGCCGACCTCCTCGCCGCGTACCCGCGGGGCGACTTCGGCGCCGCGTTCCTCGCGCTCGTCGAGGACCAGGCCGTACGCAAGCCCGACTGCGCGGCGGCCGCGTACGTGGCCGGCGGCGCGGCCGGCCGGATCGCCGCCAACCCGCTGGACCGGCCGCGGGAGTAGCCCCGTACGCGCGGTCACGCATATCGGGCACGGTGTCGGATAACGTGCCCGCATGTCGTGGGACGAGGACGGAACACCGCACCCGCTCGCACTGCGCCGTACCGGCCGCAGCGAACTGGAGCCGGACCGGCTGCCGGAGATGCGGGAGCTGGAGGTGCTCGGCTGGGAGCCGGCCCCCGAGGACCTGCGGTGGGTGTTCCTCCCGTACGTCTGGCCCCCCGCGGCCCGCACCTGGATCCCCGACCGGTCCACCCACTGGGCGGTGGACACCGCCCTCGACGGCCACGGCCACATCACCGGCGTGGAGTGCGCCCCGCTGCCCGAGCCCGACCTCCGGGACCTCGACCGCGAGGCCGACGAGGCCCTCGCCGGGCTCGGGCTCCCGCCCCGCCCGCGGGGGCGCCTGTGGCTGCTCCGCCCGGTCGGACCCTTCACCACCCTCGGCGCGCTCCTCGACCACCTGGACGACCTGGCCGAGGCGCGCGCCGTGGAGGCCCGGCCCTCCGCGGCCTTCCTCGCCCTGGCCCGCGCCGAACTCGCCGGGCTCGCCGCGCCCGAGGAGTAGAGCCCCCGCCCGCAGCCGCACGCCCGCGGTCACGACAGGGCCGTTCCGGGCTCCCGTGGCTACCCTGGTCCTGAGGGGGTACTGCCGGGAGGCGATCTCATGGGTCGGCGCCATCACTTCCACATCGACCACGACGGGCACTCGGTCAGCGCCACGGTCCAGACCGGGCACACTGCCGTCGTGGAGGTACTGGTCGACGGCAAGGAGACCGGACACGCCACGACGCACGACGACCACCCCGTGACCGTGCACGTCGAGCTGCCGACGGATCCACCGACACAGGTCTCCGTCCGCGCGACGCCCGGGCCGGGCGTACCCCGCTGCATCTTCGAGGCCCCGGCCATCGAGCCGCACATCATGTCTCCCCGCCCCTACTGACGGGCGGCCACCGGCTACCGGCCTCCCCTGCGCTCCTGCGTCGCGGACCGGATCTCCTCCGTCGCCTCCCGGAACGCGGGGGCCGCACGCCGGAAGTAGTCGAAGAGCAGCTCCTGCTGCTCCGGCGAGTACCCGGCGAGCACCTCGCCGATCCGCTTCCGGGCCGGCGCCACGGCCTCGACCTGCGCCAGTGCCCCGGGCACGGCCTCGACCACGACCTTGCGCCGGTCGCCGGGGTCGGAGGTGCGCCGTACGTACCCCGCACGCTCCAGCCGGTCGATCAGCCGCGTCGTCGCCCCCGTCGTGAGCCCCGTCCGGGCCGCGAGCTCCCCGGAGGTGAGCCCGCCGGCACGTCAGGGACGCTCGGAAGCCGTAGTCACTCAGTTGGTCACCCAGACGCGGAAAGAGCCGGCGCAGATTTCTCTGCACCGGCTCTCACCTGGTACTTCAGCGTCGGGGTGGCGGGATTTGAACCCACGACCTCTTCGTCCCGAACGAGGTCCACCCAAGATCCCCACCAGCACAAACCACGTTTCCCCTGGTCAGGGCATCGGCCTCGGCTGGCCTGGCGTGGTCCGGAGGGGTCTCGGGGAGCTGGTTGGCTCCCAGACGGCTCCCAGCAGCCGATGTCAGCCGACCCGTGATCACTTGCCGTCCACCCCGAATGGCGAGGGTGCGGATGCTCCAGTCAGCGACCGACCCTCCCTCGCCCAGGGGAGACTCGCGCCGCTTCCGGCCGTCCGAGCTCAGGGTTCCGCCGGCACCGCCCCGTCCTTCGCCTCTTCCCCGGCCGGCCCCACGTCATCGACTGGGGTGCGATTCTCGGCTCGCTAGCTGTCGGAGCCCTCACCTGATCGGCCTGGCGAGAACGAGTCGCGAGGAAGGACACGAGCCTCAGGTAGAGATCTGCGGCCTCAGAGTCCGGAGCCAGACGTCCACCCGCCCCGGCACCGTCTGTAGATTGCCGCGTCTGGAGGCGGAGGTAACGAAGATCAGCAACGCCAGGACCTTCCTCCTCCATCTCCCTTACCATCGGCTCTGATGGGGGCTCAATTCACATGAGGCAGTGGAACTAGGCGTGGACGTCTCGCGTACCCGCCTACTCGGTGCCGCTCGATCTCTGGGACTGCCTCATCGCTGATCGGTGACCGGAACGGGAGCAGGGCTGGAACTGGGCATGACCTACGAAATAGCAGCCCCAGAACCGGCGGGTATGGTCGCCTCGCTCAGCTCACTCGGCTACTCGCTCCCCGCAGCCATCGCAGATCTCGTGGACAACAGCATTTCCGCACACGCGTGCAACGTCGACGTCGAATTCACGTGGGCCGGGCGGGACTCCTGGATCGCCGTCGTCGACGACGGCGACGGGATGAATGCTGCCGAGCTCGTGACCGCCATGACCGTGGCTGCACGCGGCCCCGCGACACCGCGCAGTGCGACGGACCTGGGGCGATTCGGAGTCGGTCTGAAGTCAGCGTCGTTCTCACAGGCTCGACAGCTCACAGTGGCCACCGCCACTTCAGGGGTGTGGCACGCCCGCACGTGGGATCTCGACGTTGTTGAGGAATTCGGCGAGTGGAGGTTGCTGCACAGTGCGGATCAGACGACGGCTGACCTGCTCGACAGGATCCGCGGTACGGCGGACCACGGCACCATCGTGTTGTGGCGGCGGCTCAACGGTTACCACGTCGACGCGGTAACCGTGGAGGACGAGCGGACCCAGAAGCAGTTCTACACGGAGGCCGCCCGTACGGAATCTCATCTGGGTATGGTCTTCGCTCGGTTCCTCACCGGAGGCAGACGCCGCACCCTGCGGGTGTCCGGCAGCTCCGTCGAGCCCTGGGATCCCTTCTTGTCCCGCCACCCGTCCGTACAACCACTTCCCGTCGAGCGTCTGCCCCTGGGAGCCGGTTTCGTGCGGGTGGAGGCGTTCGTACTCCCCAGCGCACAGAGGCTCACGCCGGACGAGTATGAGAAGGCCGGTGGCCCACGCGGCTGGCTCGACCAGCAGGGGTTCTATGTGTACCGCCGGGACCGCCTGATCCTGGCGGGCGACTGGCTCGGACAGCGCGGGTTGCGTCGCGAGGAGAAGTACAACCTGGCGCGGATCGCTGTGGACATCCCGGCCGAGACGGATGTCGAATGGGGGGTGGACGTACGGAAGTCCAGCGTCGTCCCACCCGTCGCCCTGCGTTCTCATCTTCGCCGTATCGCTCTTCAGGCCAGGAGAAGGGCTGCCGACGTCCTTCGCCACCGCGGACAGATAGCAGCGCGGACGCACGGGGATCCGCTGCTGTACGCGTGGAACGTTCGTCGCGTCGACGACCAGGTCACCTGCAGGATCAACCGGGGGCACCCGCTGGTGAAGGCAGCTCTGCGTCCCGGTGGAGCCGGTTCGGATGACGTGCGTGCACTGATCCGTCTGCTGGAGGAGACGGTGCCGGTCACTGCCCTCCGCGTGATGCACGAGACGGACACCAGCGACGACCCCGAACCCTTCGGCGGCTCCGGGCCGGCCAGCGCCGGAGCGACAGAGGTTGCGCAGCGGATCTACGAGGCGATGGTCTCCGACGGTCGCTCGCCCGCCGCCGCTCGTGAACGCCTACGGCACATGCCGCCCTTCGACCAAATGCAGGGCTTCTGGAGCGGGTGACCCGTTGCCAACTGTTGTCCGCAGCCTGCCCGAATCCATTTCCGTCAACCGGAGGTCCGCCGTGAGTGTCACCCCTGAGGATTCTGACGAGTCCCTTGCCAAGGCACGTCGCTTGGTTCTCGCGATGTTCTCCCAGGACCGCCAGCCTTCCCCCGAGGAAGTACAGGCCGCGGTCACGGTCATCTTCGGCATGTTGGCCGGCCAGGGCGAGGTAGTGGACCGGGAGCGGTTGGCCAAGGAGATCGAGGCCATGACAGCTGTGTTCCAGGAGGGTTCCTCCGGGCTGGAAAGCGACACGGGCCACAAGGTCTGGTTGCCGGAGGCCAAGAACGACCGTGAGTGGGACTTCTGGGAGCGCTACCGCCGCTATCTCGAGGACGTCAAGAACCTGCCTCCAGTCGTCGTACGTCGCTTGGACCAGAGCACGGACGAAGTGCTGAGCCAACTCGAGGACCCGCGTCGGGAAGGTTCCTGGCGCCGCACGGGGCTGGTAATCGGGCAGGTCCAGTCGGGTAAGACCGGCCAGTACATCGGGCTCGCCTCGAAGGCGGTAGACGCCGGGTACCAGCTCGTCGTGATTCTCGCCGGCATCCACAACGACCTGCGGAGCCAGACACAGCTGCGTGTGGACGAGGGTCTTCTCGGATTCGACTCGCAGCACCAGCAGCGTTCCAACGAGGCGGGGAAGTCCAGCCGTATGGGTGCGGGGCGGATGCCCGGCAAGAGGCTGGTCATCGCGTCACCGACCAACAGTTCCGAGAAGGGTGACTTCGGGCGCCAGACAGCGAATGCATTCAACTCCGTTCACCTCGGGCACTTCCCGGTCGTGCTCGTGGTGAAGAAGCACTGGAAGATCCTCGAGTACCTGCGCAACTGGGTGACGGAGGTGCAGGGAACGGAGGATGAATCGGGGCGTAAGGCCGTACGTGATATTCCGCTGTTCGTCATCGACGATGAGGCTGACAACGCCACGATCAACACCAAGCGTGACCCCGAGGCGGACCCGACCAAGACCAACGGTGCAATCCGTGAACTGATGCAGAGCTTCGAGAAGTCGGCCTACGTCGGATACACCGCGACGCCCTTCGCCAACATTTACATCGACCCCGACGTCGAGCACGCGACTTTCGGCTCTGATCTCTTTCCCGACAGCTTCATCCGCACTCTCCCCTCACCCTCTAACTATCTCGGTCCGGAGCGGGTCTTCGGCCTCCAAGTCGACATCGACGACGAGGATGACATCGCTCCGCTGCCGTTGGTCCGATCCGTTGACGATGCGGAGAACTGGATCCCGACCAAGCACAAGTCCTCGTTCGTCCCCTCCGACAACCTCCCAGAGTCGTTGCGCGAGGCGATCGCCTCGTTCGTTCTGGCCTCCGCTGCTCGGAGAGCGCGGGGACAGATGAGGGTGCACAACTCCATGCTCGTGCACGTCACCCGCTTCACCGCGGTCCAGGGAATCGTGCGCGACCAGGTGGACGATCACCTGCGCCTACTCGTGGACTCTCTCCGTGACCGTTACGGGCAGGCCTCCGAGCGCATGGCGGAGTTCCAGGCCCTCTGGGAGCGCGACTTTGTCCCCACAATGGACCACTTCCCTGTGGACGAGGCCGAGCCCGTCACGTGGGAGGAGGTGTCCAGCCAGCTCCTGCCTGCGCTACGCAAGATCGTCGTCAAGACCGTGAACGGCGCCTCGCGTGATGCGCTCGACTACTACGATCACCGGAGGAACGGCCTGTCGGTCATCGCGATCGGTGGCCAGAAGCTGTCCCGAGGGCTGACTCTGGAGGGCTTGACCGTCAGCTACTACCTGCGTACCTCGAACACGTACGACACCCTCCTTCAGATGGGACGGTGGTTCGGGTACCGACCGGGCCACGAGGACTTGTGCCGCCTGTACACCACCCCCGACCTTCAGGCGAAATACGTCGAGGTCACGGCCGCAACTGACGAACTGCGCCGTGAGGTCGAGGAGATGGCGGCGCTCAACCTAACGCCGAGGGATTTCGGATTGAAGGTGCGAGCTTCCTCGCTCGGACTCACGATTACCGCCCCCAACAAGATGAGGCAGGGGACGCCTGTAAAACTCAGCTACTCCGGCGAGGGTCCGGAGACGACGCTCTTCAACTCCTCGCAGAGGGCTAGGGAACACAATCTCAAGACACTGGAGGACTTCGTCCGGCGTCTCGACGGCATCACGACGGGCACAGCGGAGGTTTCCGGCGGGACGGTCAAGTGGAGCAGCGTGCCCCGCGAGGCTGTCTCTGACTTCCTCTCGGGATACGTGACGGACGGGATGGCCCATAGGGTCCGCCCGCGGTTCATCGCGAAGTACATCGATCAATGCGCGAGCGTGGACGAGCTGGCGGAGTGGACGGTGTGCCTGATCGGGAAGTCGACGGCTAAGGAACCCCACAGTGTCGCGGGGCACACGGTGGGGCCCGTGACCCGTACCCCGGTGAACGACCCGGGGTACAAGACTGATGGCCGGTACATCATCCGCCGAGTCGTAAGCCCTCGGGACGAGCAGATCGGCCTCGACAAGGCGCAAGTGGATGCCGCACTCGAGGCGACACGACTGGTTGCGAAGAAGAAGGGTAAGGAGAAGGTCCCGGAATCGCCATCTGGTGAGCAGCTGCGCTACAAGCGCCGACCAGACCAAGCATTGCTTCTGATCTACATGATTGAACCGAAGAGCGAGGAGGGCGAGAGGCAGCTTCCACTGGTGGGGTTCCAGGTGAACTTCCCTCTCTCCGAGCACCAATCGGACACGGAGTACGTCGTCAACAGCATTTGGAAGCAGGAGGGCCTGGATGACGCCTTCGACGACGAGCAGGACGGGGAGTGACCGTCACCGAGGCGGAGTGGCGTGAGCTGGAGGTACCGCAGGGTGCACCAGGCCAGTCCCGCCTCCGCCTGCATCCCGACGCTCCGCTGGACGTCTTCTTGTCTGTCTCCCAACCAGCACACCAGCGCATGCTCGTCCTCAGAACCGACGCCCGCTCCGCGGACCACATCGTGCGGTCTGTGACCCGGCTTCCTGACGCGGCTGGCTTGGAGATGAACCTGATCGCTGCATCGCGTCTCGAGTACGAGCTCCAAGTGGTCCTCATCGCCGACGAACTCCGTGAGGTGTTCAACCCACTCGTCACCGACGTGGCCGACACGGTCCGAGTGGCCTCTGGGGCCGCAGCAGCTCTGACCGCAGCCGTGGAGAGGTTCGAGCGGTGGCAGGACCTCCTGCGTGCCGTTGGGCGGGACGGTCTCGGCCCCGAGGCCCGTCGTGGGCTTGTCGGCGAGCTCTTGGTGCTGCGCGACCATATCCTGCCCATCGTCGGGCCATCCGAGGCCGTTGAATCGTGGACGGGGCCGAGTGGAGCCAACCAGGACTTCCAGCTGCCGGGAGTCGCCGTCGAGACGAAGGCCAGTACAGCCAAGCGGCCCCGTAGCATCCGGATCGCCAGCGAGCGCCAGCTGGACGACACAGGAACGCCCTCACTCCTACTAGCGTTGGCCATGCTCGACGAACGTCGGGGCGGTTCGGGAGAGAGCCTGAATCGCTTGGTGGACCAGATACGTGAACGGCTCACCAGCCCTGTCGTGCGGGCGGCTTTCGACGGCCGACTCGTGCAGGCCGGCTACCTCCCCAAACAACGCGACCTGTACGAAGAACCTCGGTACACCCCCCGTGACCTGCGCTTCTGGCACGTGCGGGAAGATTTCCCGAGAATCGTCGAGGCTGATCTCCCCGAAGGTGTTGGTGACTGCACGTACCACGTGAGCACCTCGGGGCTGGACCAGCATCGCGCCACGGCCGACGAGGTGACCGCACTGATCGGGGGAACCCATGCCTGAGCTCGACCTGTCCCAATACGCCCGCGACCTCGTCGTGGATGTCCAGGCAACAGCTGACGCCGAGGGGACCACCACTCCGGAGACGTTCACTCGGCGAGTGTTTGAGGACCTGGAGCAGGCTGGTATCGCCTCCAACACGTTCACCGCGTATCACGGGGCGCATGGGCACATGGTTCACGGATACGGGATCGGGGAATCCGGGGAGTGCCTCGACCTCTTCGTCACGGACTTCGACTTGGACCCGCTGGCGTCCAAGCTCACGAAGGGGCAGGCCGAGACCGCCTTCAAGAGACTCATCACGTTTGTCCGTCGGTGCCGGGACGGGCTGCGGCAGCACATCGACGAGTCCTTCGACGTATACGACATGTGTGCGGCAGTGGAGAAGGCGCTCACCGAGGTACGGCGGATTCGTCTCTTCCTCCTGAGCAACCGTGTCGGTACCAGCACTGCGATCCCGCCCACCAAATTCGACGGGCTCCCCGTGACCCACGAGGTGTGGGACCTGGCGCGGCTGCATCGCCACGCTACGTCCGGCAGCATCAGCGAGCCCATCGTGGTCTCGTTTGACCCTCCGCTGCCCTGCGTGTCGGCTCCCAGCAGCGAGCCCGACCACTCGGTGACCATGGCGGTGATCCCTGGCCAACGGCTGGCCGAACTGTATGGGGAGTATGGAACCAGGCTCCTCGAGCTGAACGTCCGTTCCTTCCTACAGGCCAGGGGATCGGTCAACCGGGGCATCAGGGAGACTCTGCTGCACGCTCCCGGCAGGTTCCTGGCATACAACAACGGCATCACGGCCACCGCATCGCAGGTCGACTTCGTGTATGGCCCGGACGGTGGACCGACAGGGATCTCCCGAGTGCATGGGCTCCAAGTGGTGAACGGTGGGCAGACGACGGCCTCGCTGCACTACGCGTCGAATCGGGACAAGGCGGACCTGTCTCACGTGACGGTGCAGATGAAGCTGACGGAAGTGTCTCCGGAGAGACTCGCGGAGATCGTCCCGATGATCTCTGAGTACTCCAACACGCAGAACCGAGTCACGTTGGTCGACTTCAGCTCGAACCACGAGTACCACGTTGCCGTCCAGCGGATCACCCGGTCTCTGTGGGCTCCGGCGACGGACGGGAGCGGTCAGGAGACGCACTGGTTCTACGAGCGTGCACGCGGCCAGTACACCGATGAGGTGGCCAAGGCCCGAACCCCCGCGAAGCAGCGCACCTTCAAGAAGCTCAACCCGACGAAGCAGAAGTTCACCAAGGCAGACCTCGCGAAGTACGCCAACTCCTGGAACTGTCTTCCGTTCCACGTCAGCCGGGGAGCGCAGAAGAACTTCGCCGCGTTCATGGATCGCATAGGCGAGGCACCCCCTCGCGTCGACGTCCAGTACTGCCAGCGCGTGATCGCGATGGCAGTCCTCTTCAAGGCAGTCGACCGCATCGCGGACACCCACGGGGCCGGCAGCTACAAGAGCATGATCACCGCCTACACCATGGCCCGCCTGTCCCTCGCCACAGGACAGCGAATCGATCTCGACCGGATCTGGCGTGAACACCGGATCTCGCAGGCTCTCGAGGACGCGATCGACGACCTATGCCCCAGAGTCATGCAGGTCGTAACCAGGCCGCGAGAGGGCAACCACGTCGGTGAGTGGGCCAAGAAGGCAGTCTGCTGGGACGCCGTTTCTCGCATGGCCTGGCCTTTGCCTCGCGCCTTGGAGGCGGAGCTCCGCGACCACGCTCTGGACGAGGAGGCCCTCGCGGGTGGCACCGAAGGGGTCAAGGGAGCGAGCGACGAAGTGACGGCGGTCCCCGCGGACGAGTGGTACGCGATCGAGCGGTGGGCGAAGGAGACACACAACCTGGATCCCTCGCAGCGCCAGCTGGCCCAGTACGTCGGAAGGCGGCTCGAGCTCGACCAAGCGATCCCCGAGCCGCAGGCGGTGCAGGCCCTGCACGCTCGCAACGAGGCCCTGTCTCTCGGATTCACCCCAGACCCGTAGACGTAGATGACACCTCACCCCCACGCTGAATCCTCGAGGTCAGCCTCGGTGAGCGGCGCGCTGGTTGAGTCATGACCAAGTAGAGCGGTCCCGTCTACTTCGGCGTCCGCTTCTTGTCGCCGTGGTCCTTGCTCCCCGTCCCCCTGTTGCCCTCTGTCATCGAAACATCCGAAGCATCGGACTTCCGTGCGCAGTGTTTGCTCAGCGGGCATTCGGAGCACAGCGGCTGACTTGCGCTGCAAACGGTGTTACTGATGAGTCGCAGCGCTGCCATGCGGAGGGGCGCATCTTCGCCCCCTGCGCCCACAAGCCTCACGAGGTTGACCCGGCCGTCGCTGAGTCTGTTAGTGCGGTCCGCGTCGCTGTCGTTCAAGCGCGCGGCAACCCGCAGCGCCCCTTGGCCCACCCAGAGGAGATCTTCACCCACGAGCAAGCGGTAGAGCGACGCTTCGGCCGGCTTGAGCTCGAGGCGTTCGGGGATCTCGAGGCGCTTGCTCTTCTGCCACGCGGCTGTGTCATCAACGAGAGGAGTAAGACGCTCCAGTCGCGCCCTGACGCGCTCAGAGGGGGCGGCTTCCAAGAGATTCCGGAACGCCTTGGAGGTGAGCGTCTTACGCCACTTCACATCTTTCAGAATTTCGTCCAGCTGAGGTGCCGACAGCTTGGCACCAGACAGAACTGCAATCACCGTGGCCGCGAGTTGCGACAACTGCTCTCCGGGGAGGTGGCACCAATCGTCACCATTCCGCCTCTCCCGAGCCCAGGACACCAGTTCCTCGCGAACCTGACGCCAGTGCGGCTGCAACCCACCGAGTAGCGCTTGTACGCCCTCCACAGGCGCGAGTGCTTCGGCCGCAGCCTTGCCCAGCAGCGGGGGCACTGCGTTCCCGATCTGTCGGAAAGCGTCGCTACGGGTGCCAGCGAACCGGAACCAGTCGGGGAAGGTCTGTACCCGAGCGGCTTCACGCACAGTGAGCGTGCGAGGCTCGTCCGGGTGGATGTACCAGTAGCCGTCCTTGGCAATGTGTGCCGTGATGGAACGGCTTCGCTCATCCCAAGCCAGCTTCTTGTACTTGTCCGTGAAATGCTCGTCGCTGTACCGGCGGAACTTCTTCGGAAGGTCCGAGTACAGGGTCTTGGAGTCCATGTGCTTGGAGAAGATCTCCCAGTCGTCGGCACGCACCCGACGCGTCATGTGGTCCCAGACCACACCCTCCGGAGCGTCCTTGCGCATCATCTCCACGAAGGCGGAGGGAGCGTCTGGCATCCGGTACGACATCTCCCGTTCACCGACGCGCTCTATGGGCTGAGGATCGAGGCCGGGAAGATCACCAATCGCCTCGCGGAGGTTAGTGAAGCCCTCCTGCTTCGGCTGCCAGTCGAAGTGCTCGACGTCGTTCCTCGCGAGCAGTATCAGCCGCTTCCGATGCTGCGGAACGCCGTAGTGCCAAGCATCCACAAGGCGGACTTGCGTGGCGTACCCGAGGTCTTCCAAGTGCTGCTCGATCGTGCGCACGACGAAGAAGTCATCGCCGAGCCCCATGTCGGGCACGTTCTCCATGAGGACGACCCTGGGCCTGACACGCGTGACCACGTCTAGGTAGGCACGCCACAACTCCTTGCGAAGATCCTCTGGGTCGCGGTTGTGCTTGGCGACAAGATTCCGGATCTTGCTCCGCCCGGCACGACTGAAGGGCTGGCATGGAGGGCCGCCGGCGATCAGGTCGATGTCAGCAACCTTCAGGAGCTCCACCAAACGATCTCGCTCGTCGGGGTTGCCGAGGTCCATATGGAGGCTCATGCCGGGAAAGTTCGCTGCGTGGGTCTCCAGCGCGCGCTCATCGAAGTCGACAGCAGCTGCGACTGTCCAACCTGCCTGCTTCACACCGAAGCTCAGACCGCCGGCCCCGGAGAAGAGGTCGACGGCCAGCCGCTTGCCTTTACCGTGGGTCTTCAGCCATTCTCGGAAGCCCTCCGGAGAGCAGCTCTCCTCGTGCGGTTCCAGCGGAAGGTAGTCGCTCCGCTCCAGGGGTACGCCGTACTGCCCCTTCTCCATTGCACAACCCTCCAATACGCACGAGACGAACGAGCACCAGGAGAACACGGACACGCTCGCGGAAGCAACCGTTCCGACGGGTCCGCGCCCCCGAATTCCGTAGGCTTCACCTGGCTCGATCCACCAGCGGCCATCATCTGTCGGCGAGGCTTGCCCGTCATGTCATTGAGATGACGTTCTGGCGCTCCCTGAAGTGATCGATCGTACGGGAAGCCACCGACAACAGCACCAGTGACCTCACTGGGGCCATGCCGTTCCGCCCTACCTACGTCTCAACGAGGACCCCCACCAGAAGGCACGTTCGAGCGCGCACCTCCCTGAGCAGTCGCCTCAGTGAGCGATTTCCAGCCACTCCGAGCGCGGACCATGCGCAGCTACGCCTCTACGCGCAGGTCCCCCACCGTATCCGCCCATAGAATTCAGTCCACTCGCCGTGCGTGAGGGCAGGACTGAAGAGTGGCTGAAGGTGGGGCTCGGGTGGAAGCAGAGGGTGCCGAGGCATATCTTCGGCCGCGTGCACGGCTGATGAGCACCCTGGGTGAGCAGCTGATCAGCAATGAGCGAGTGGCACTCACCGAGCTGGTGAAGAACGCCTACGACGCGGATGCCAGCCTGGTGCTGATTCGGTTCAACGCTCCGCTCGAGGAGGGTGTGGGCTCGATCGAGGTGTGGGACAACGGACACGGCATGTCACCGGAGACAGTCCGCGGCACCTGGATGGAAATCGCTACCCCGCACAGGCATCGGAATCCTCGCAGCGAGTCAGGTGGACGGCGAGTGCTCGGCGCCAAGGGCATCGGCCGGTTCGCCGCCGCCCGCTTGGCACACGTCACCACCATCACGACGCGTCGGGTACACGAGCCGGAGGTCACCCTTCGTATCGACTGGGGCAATTTCACGGAAGGCGACGCCTACCTGGACGAGGTCCCGGTCTCGTGGTCGACGACTGCGCCGTCTGTCTTTGCGGTGGACGGCGAGGCAGAGCAGAACTTCTCTGAGGTCGTCCAGGGATTTCAGACTGCCTCGGATGACGCTCCGGCCGGCCACGGGACTGTAGCTCGGCTCGAGGGACTACGTATGGCTTGGGGGCCTGACGCTGTCGAGGCCCTCAAACGTTCCCTGTCCCGGCTCCTGCCTCCGCCACCGCCTGCCGAGCTTTCGGTGCCGGACCAGCCGGAGTTCGCTATCTACATCGACACTCCCGACGGTCCGCTCCGCCACCATGCCGGCTTCGTATCGGCTAGCGAGACGTTGGCTCACCCGCGCTACCGGCTTGTCGGCACCGTGGACGCCGCCGGGAACGCGAACCTGGCGGTCTACGCCGGTATGGACGAGCCCGTGGAAGTTGTCGAGGAGAACCTCCGGACCGACTCGGACAGACCGTCCTGTGGACCTCTGAAGCTGGACTTCCGTGTGTGGGATCTTGATAAGTCGGCCCTCGAGCCTCTCTTCCACCTCGACACAGGTGCGAAGAATCTCACCGATGTGCGGAAGCTCATCCGGGACAACAGCGGCGTGGCCTTGTACCGCGACGGATTCCGGGTCCAGCCCTTCGGTGAGTCGGGATATGACTGGCTCGGGTTCGACCAGCGACGTGTAAACAACCCGACGATGAGACTGTCCAACAATCAGGTTGCCGGGTTCGTCTACATCTCTGCGGACGACAACCCGGGTCTCCAAGACCGTTCGCACCGGGAAGGTCTGATCGACAGCCCGGAGTACGAGGAACTGAAAACGGTCATACAGCAGGCGATCTCGAGGCTGGAGATCCAGCGCTACAAGTTGCGCCGCCCCGAGCCCGATGTGGCGCTGACGCCCCACCTCCTGACTGGCCCCCCAAGTGGACGCGGTCACGGAGTCTTCCAGAGCTTCAATCTTGATCCGCTCCGGCAGGTTGCCACCGAGCGATATCCAAATGATGTCGTCCTGGGTCGTGCCATCGAAGCAGCCACGGAGACCATCAACGAGGGCGTCCGCAAGGTCCAGGAGATCATCTCCCAGTTCTCCCGGCTCGCGACGCTCGGCACCCTCGTTGACGTCGTACTCCACGATGGCCGCACCGCATTGGCCCGCATCGCCTTCGACCTCCGCAAGCTCAGGAAGGTAACCGCGAAGGTCAAGGACCACGACACGGACCTGTCTGACGCTCTCGGAGATCTGCACACCGATTTCACCGCTCAGGAGAGGGCACTCGACCGGCTCTTTACCCGCATCGAACCTCTCAGCGGAAGGCAACGCGGCCGCCCACGCGAGCTCTCCCTTCACCAGAGCATCTCCGAGGCCGTCTCAGTGCTGGAGTCGGAGATCGCAAAGCACGGCGTGATCGTGACGATCGGCGGGGAGGACGTGATGGTCACCGCTGAGCCAGGTGACATCAGGACGCTCGTGCTCAATCTCGTGAATAACGCGGTGTACTGGTTGTCCACGACTCCCGGCGGGACAGATCGCGAGATCCTGATCGAGACCGAGCGCGCTCAAGAAGGCGCAGCAGACGTGGTGGACATCACGGTCAGTGACAGTGGCCCTGGGGTGCGCGATGAGATCAAGGACCTGATCTTCGACACTTACTTCAGTGACAAGCCGGACGGTATCGGTCTCGGCCTCAGCATCGCGGGCAGCGTCGTGAAGGACTTCTACGATGGCGACCTGTGGCTGGTGAGCCCAGGCACCCTCTCTGGTGCAAGTTTCCGGGCAAGACTGAGAAGGAGAGTTGGGTGACGTCACCAGACGTTGCGTATCGCGTGCTCATCGTCGATGACGACGCCAAGATGACGGAGGACCTCAGGGACCTCCTGACGGACGAACTCGCGGACCTGGGAAGCATCAACTTCGAGGTTGAGCAGGACTTCGCCTCCGCCGAGGAGAGGCTGAGCCGCGAGGACTTCGACTTGGTCATCCTCGATGTCCGGGACACTGCCGACGGCAGCCCTTCCGCGGATATCGAAGGGCGTGGGCGCGAGGTGTACGAGCAGATCGCCAAGGTCAGATGGGTGCCTGTGGTCTTCTACACTGGTGTCCCAGAGCGGGTACGTGCCTTGGAGAATCCTCCTCTCATTGGTGTGGTGACCAAGAACGATCTGGATGAAATCGCTCCAGCAGTCCGAGAAGGGCTGCTCTCAGGCGTGCCGACGCTGACACGTCGAATCTCTAGCCTGGTCGAGCACCAAGTCCGTGATTTCATGCGTGACGTTGTCGCTCCGCACTGGGTCGAGATGGCCGGCGCCGATCCGAACGAGCTCGCTCCTGTTGTCCTCAACCGTCTTGCGGCGTGGCTGCGAGAGAATGGTCTCCACGAGCTGGACCGCACCGTGGACGGCCACCTGCTCACCACGGGCGGACGGTCATCAGCGGCACGCGTCTACCTGATGCCGCCTGTGACCCACCACCTCACGGCTACTGACCTTCTCGTCGATCCTCAGGGCGGTTGGTGGCTGGTCCTCACCCCCGCGTGCGACCTGTACGAGGACCACCCGAATGCAAGCATCCCGAAGCCCCGCACGGCCAAGGCCCAGTACGTGCACCTGGCCAGGGCCGACCGGGTGTTCGCAGATGACGAAAGCCGATCTGAGTCCCCGGCCATTGATCCATGGCTGACCAGCGCCAAGAGTGGTAGCGATAAGAGCCAGGCAAAGCGTGCCTTCAGAGTCGATGACAATCGATACCGTGCGCTCCCCCGCTATCTCGATGTCCCAAATCTCGTGATCGACTTCGAGAACGTCAGATCTGTCCCGCTCGAGGAGGCACGGGAGTGGAGGCGTGTCGCCACTCTAGACAGCCCCTTCGCAGAGGCGATGCTGATCGCGTACAGCCGGTCTGTCGGCCGCATCGGTACACCTGACGTCAGTTTCGACGACGTGCAGGTGCTGCTGGGGCTAGAGAAGCCAAGGCCTGCAACAATCCCTACTCAGGCCTTGCCTGACACACCGAACGGTGTAGCACTCGGCACCTGAGTACTACACGGCGAGCGCGAGGGCGCTGACAATCAACTCCACCTCGGCCGACGTGCGAATCTCGGTGAGTTGAACAGTATGCCGACGACAGTGCTGGTGTGGCCGCGTCCGTCCAACGGCCACACCATGCCGGGCGTCATCTGCACATGCGACGGCTATCAGCTCTTTCAGCTCGTTGGAAGCCTCGCCCGGGACAGGACCACGCTCCCGAGGTCCAGAATCCGATCAGTAGTCGTCGATTCGCTTGAGCTGCTCCTCAAGTCCGTCTACCCACTTTGGCTCTGGAAGCGCATCGAAGACGTCCCGCTGCTCCAGAATCAACTGCCCAAGGGCATGCATGCAACTCACCGACTGGGCGTAGATGTACCAGCGGCCTGCCTGCTGTCCAATTCCGCAGGCCGCGCGTTCCGCGAGCACGGCGATCAGGCTCGCGCGCTCGACGCCAGGCACGACGCCCACCATCGGGTACTCGGCATGGTGGGCGCCTACGAGACCGCTGGAGCAGGAGTAGAAGGTGGCTCCCCGAGCCGCAGCGAGGGCCAAGCTCAGGCCGGCGACGCCGACATCGTTCCAGTGAAACGTCGCCATGAGCTCGGCGAACTCCACCCCGTCCTCGTCGTCGATCGCGTCGAGTACTTCTTTGATGCCGTCCGACGCATTCGACTGAGCAGCCTGCGCGAGGATCTCGGCCTCCCCGCTGAGACACTCCGCGACGTCCTGCCAACTGGGCAGGCCGAGGCACTCGTACCCGTGGTGCTCAGTGAAACCGCTGGCTACCTTCTCGGCAGTCAAGTCAGTGCGCAGGCTGGCCAATTCATAGTCGTGGCGAATCTCCACGTCGAACGCTGGAATCATGCCCGTCATCATTCCGGAAACCGCTGAGTGAGAGCTACCAGCTTTGGCTGATGGGGTCGCTGAAGCACAGGTCTGGTCACGTCCCGGTCTCGGGCGACTTCCCGTGCTCCAAGTAGGCGGTCCGGCCGTTCGTTCGGGCCTGGATGCCAGCGGCGATTCGGCGCGCGAGGCGAGGGATGGTGAGTTCTGGTACCTGTTCGGCGCGGTGGAAATCGTAGCCGCGGAGTTCGTCCGCTTGCAGGGCAATCTGCTGGCGGTCGTCTGCGTTGAGGCAGCCGCCGTCGAAGAGGTAGAGGACCTTGTCGCCCTCTCCCGGGTTCGGCGCCCAGTCGACAACGAGGAGGCGGCCGATGTGGGGCTTGATGCCCAGTTCCTCATGGACCTCGCGCACGCAGGCTTGTCGGGGCGACTCGCCCTGTTCGACGTACCCCCCGGGAATGTCTCGATAGTCCTTGTACGACGGCTCGACGAGCAGGACTCGATCAGCTTCGTCGAAGAAGAGAGCGCCAGCCGCCATGCGGGGGTGGGCCATCTTCGCTTCATGCTCGTTCTCGCTCACGGATTCGACTCTAGCCGCCCGCCACGATGTGGAGCCTTCGGGCCAGGTCCGCCACGGGATGGGACGGCCGGCCTCTGGTGCCGCGTATCCAGCCGATGACCCCGCCTGTCGATGAGCCCGAGGTCCCCGGTGCGTGCGCTAGACACGCTTCTGCGCGCTCGATCGGCCGCACGGTAGCCGGGACAGGGCGCATGCCGCGCCCGGCAGCACGTCAGTTGCGCAGGAGACGCCGGAGGTCGTCCAGCGGCAGGCGTGCTTCCCGAGAGGCGGCGCCCGCCTCGAAGTGGATGCCCTCGGCGCCGAGGACATCTGCGGCTGTTTCTGTGCGCGCCGGGTCGGGCCACTGGAAGCCGGAGCTAACGGCCCCCGACGTGGTGAGCACCCGCCAGGCGTTGGGGCACTTGCCGCAGGTTGCCAGGTGAGTGCCGACCGGGACGGCATGGCTCTCGATCACAGTCGCCACGTCCCCGTAGGTCGTCCATCGCCCGGACGGGATGGCTTCCAGGAGAGCGTGCAGACTCGACCAGTCCCTGCGGGTATCGCTGAGCTGCTTGGCCAGGGCAGCGAGACTGGTGCCCGCCAGCGCTGACCACTCGCCGGGCTCGACGGTGTCCGGGACGTGGTCGGTATCGACGTCCCACCAGGTCGTGCCCTGTATTCCGTCGGCCTTGCGGCCGGTCACACTGGTGAAGACATGGTTGGCCAGCCCGGTCGGCGTGTACGACTTGCCGTCGGCGTCCCAGGTCAGCGGCGCGGCGGGGTCGTTGCTCCATGTGACGCTCGCGCGCCTGCCGTCCTCATCCACCCAGGTCCGGACGTCCTCGCGGACGGATTTCGGTGCGCCGTCCCTCGGTACGAGCCTCAGCCGGGCCCCGTCGGGCAGCAGTCCGGCGTCGACGAGGACGTGCACGGCGTTGCGGGCGCGTGAGCGTTCCTCCAGTTTCTGGGCCGCGGCCTTGGCCTCGATACGGGCCGGAGCGAGCGTGAACTCCTCGACCTCCGGGGTGGGATAGACCTTGGTGAACCCGGGGACGAGCTGCCCCTGGACCTTCCAGAGGCCGACCTCGATGAGGTCGATGTCGAGGTTCATCTCCGACAGCCACACAACGGTGTGGGTGACCTGCTTGGGGAAGCCGGCCGCAATGATCACTTGGCGGGGGCGCTGGAGCAGCTCTGGACTCCAATCCCCGTCCACGTGGTCCAGGAGGCGCTGCCGGCACTCGTCGAGTTCGAGGCTCTGGCCCCTGCCCTTCAGGAAGTCACGGTGCGCCTGGGCCAGGGTGCCGAGGTCGAACCGGGACACCAGGGCGGCGTAGGTGATCGCCTGGAGGTGTACGTCCCGGTCGGCCGTTCCCCGCTTCAGCTCGACCACCACGAGGCGACCCGTGGCATCCAGGCCCAGGACGTCCAGTCGGTCCCGCGCCGGCACCCCGTCCGTGTCGGCCCACCGGTCGAACTCGGCGGTGATGACCAGCACCGACTCTCCGAGGACCTGCGGGTGCGCGATCACCCACTCCTGGAGGTGCTGTCGTTCGAGGAGCCCCTCCGCTGCGAGCGCGGTTGGTGCGACTGGTGCGGCCAAGGCCCCTTCGACGGTGAAGAGATGATCCACGCTGTCCCCCTGCCCCAGTCCGTCAGCCAGGCGCTCCCGCACCGACCGCCCCGAGCCTACGTGCGGGCCGCGCCCCGGGGCAGTTGCTTCCGCTAGATCACGGACGGGGAGGGGCTGACTCCGAACTCACCTCGCCGTCGAGATCTTGTTGATGGGCATCCGGCGATGCCGTCGACCTGACTCAATGGAGGGATGGAGATCGGGGAGTGCTGGGCTTATCGGGCCAAGCCGAAGGAACTGGGCGGCGCCCTGCGCCAGGTGGAGATCGTCCGAGTGGGCGCCTCCGGCAGGTCAGGAATCCACGTGCGGTTCCTGGACGGTGATGAGGCCGGACTACAGGAGTGGGTCAGCGCCGGCTGTCTGCTCGTGCTCTGGGCTGATGTCGACGCCTTCCGTGCGGATGACACGGCGGAACTCGCCCTGGCCGAGGCGTCGAGGGAGGTACGGGGGAGCGCCGAGTTCGAGGCGGCGCGGATGATCCTGGGCTTCGTCCGCCCGAAGGGGCGGCTGCGTCTGCGCAAGGCGGTGGCGGACGCGGGCGTGCTGGAGCTCGGACACCTCGACGAGACGGCGCCACTGGTCGGCATGGACCCCGCCGACCTTCGCGGCGACGGCATGGTCCACGAGGACCGCAACGGCCTCTGCCTGGTCGGCTGGCCGGTCGCCGAGCGGATCGCACGGCAGGTGGCCAAGCGGCTGGCCGAGGAGGTCCTGCCGGAGGTGGACCGCCGTCAGCAGGCCGTGGACGAGGAACGCGCCCGGCCCTCCTGGCACTCGTACCACCGCCGGGACGACCGCAAGCTGGACGCGGAAGCGGCCGCCCTGCGCATGGTCCGGGAGTGGTGCGGGGAGGAGAAGGCCGATCGCTACGACGAGCTCGTCGCCCTACGCGCCGAGGTACTGCGCCTCGGCGAACTGGTCGAGCAAGCGGTGAAGGCACTCCGGGATCGTGGACACGGAGTCATCGCCTCCACCATTGAGCGCGGCCTTGGGGTCCATATCTCCAGCCTTGGTCCCGACGTGCGTCGCTGAAGCCGTCCCGCCACCGCTCGGGCTCCGGCTTGGGCGGTGCGGGCTCCGCCGGTGGCTTCACCCTCTCCGGGCGGTGCGGGTGCCAGCCGTCGAGGAACGGCCTCAGCTCGTCCCCAGTCGGCTCCGCGTGGAAGTTCCGGACGCCAAGCCCCTTCCCGTTCAAGGTGGGGTCCAGGCGATCGGCCTCCGTCCGGCCCCAGGCCGACCACTCCCGGATCCGCTCGGCCTCGAAGGGGTCCTGCGTCTGGGCGGCGGCCTCGTCCAGCGCGTTGCAGAAGGTCCGGATCTCTCCCGCGGCTCGCCACTGTTCCAGCGCGGTGCCGAAATGCTCAGCCCGAGCGGCGTCCACCGCCTTGATCGAAGCCACGCCGACCGCAGCCTCCCACTCCCGCTGGGCGCGCTCCTGCCTCTCGGCCTCCAGTCCGCGGTTCTCAGCTGCTTGCCGTTCCCGCTCGTCCTGCTGCCGACGCTGTTCGGCCTCCCGCTCCAGCCGGGCCCGTTCCTGCTCATCGGCCCGGGTTCTCGGCGCCCGGAGTACCGAACCGATTTGGTCCTCAAGCGACTTCTTCTCGGTGTCGGCCCACTCCTTCTTCCAGCCGTACTGGTAGCCCTGTTGCTGGGCGAGGACCATCACCAGCTCCCCGGACGGCTCGAACCGCTGCGCCGGGACGACCCGCTGCCAGTCGTACGTGCGACGGCCTGCTGGCTTGGGTACGTACCGGACCTGCTTCTGCCGTTCCTTGAAGGTGATCTCGTACGTCCGGCCATGGATCGTGAGCAGTGGCCTCGGCTGCCTGCGCTTCTTGGACACCGCGATCTCCCCGTGGAGAGGGAGTGCCTGCTCGGCGATGAGGCGGAGCAGGGACAGAACGCGGGGCAGGACCCCCTCGGAGATTTCGAAAGCGCTGTGGTCCGCGGTTACGGCCGCGACGACATCGTCCACGTCGGTGATCACACGACTGCGCGCCAGGCGGATCCGGTTCCACTCCGTGTCGTCCTCGCCGGTCACCCGGAGCAGCCCCAGGAAGAAGTCCCCCTTGGTCCGCCCGCTGTACTTCAGGTGGTACCCGGCAGGCGCACACTGGCGAGCCGCGTCGAATGCCCTTCGGTAGCGGGCCCGCGCGGCCTCGTCCGGGTTGGGGACTCGGAGGAAGCGACCGGCCTGCTGCACCTCGGTGATCAGAGCCCGTCCGATGTCGGCAGGAGAGGGACGGGGTGTTCTGGCGATGCGCTGTACCGGGGGTTTCTGCTCTGCAGCGGCTTTCTCCTCGACGCGGTCGGACTCCGCCTTCTTGGGTCCGGGCGTCGTCACCGGGCGGGTCTTCCGTGGTGCCGGGTCAGGCCGGTCGGGGTGATGACCGTGCTGGAGGTAGAAGCTCCCGATCTCGGTGATCTCTGCCCGCCACTTCCCGCCCTCCTTGGGCATGGCGATGTGCCCCCGCTCCTTCAGGGCTCTGGCGGTGAGGGCGAGTTCGGGGGTGTCCGACGTGACAGGCTCGACGCCCTCCTCGATCCGGGTCAGGAGGGCGAGCTGGCGATCGTTGAGGGGTGACCAACGGTGCATGGTCTCGGTGGTACCGGCCGCGTCAGCCCTGCACAAGCGGAATCGTGATTCGGCTGGAAATCATCGCATTAGCTGACACGGCGTCGGGGAGAGATGAGCGAGTCATCACCGACAGTGAAGAGGGGGTTGCATGCGGCGGAGGGCCGAGACGGACAAGGCACTCAGTCAACTCGACGTCATACGGCGCACACTTGAGGACCCTGCTACGGGCCTGAGTGCGCTCTACGTGACGGTGGACCAGACACGCCAGAAGGTCCTCGAAGCAGTGGCGCAAGGCACGATGGGCCTGCGTGAGGAGAACCGCGAGCTCCGGCGGCGGCAGGAACGGATGCTCACCGACCTGGCGGAGGCGCGGAGCGGTCTGGAGGCCCTGAGCCGACGGCTGGAAGAGGGCATCCAGGCGGTGCCGCTGGTGCCGCCCCAGGTGGCGAGCCCCTTGGTTGCCGGCGCCCCGGCCACCACCGAGTCCGTTGTGCAGCCGCCCGCTGGGTCGGACCCAGCCGAGCCCGAGGTACTCGGAGAGCCGGCCGAGCTGACCGAACGATCCGACGGGAAGGAACCCCGCGTGCTGGAAGAAGTCCGCAATGCCCACGGTCATGGGAACACGGCAGGAAGGCCGGAAACCGGGCCGCACCTGACGCCCGTCGCGGAGCCGGTCCAGGACCCTGCTCAGGCCGACCAGGATGACCAGCGCGCCCACCTGCAGTGCCTCCTGTCGGCTGCTGCGATCGCCTCCGCGACGCTGATCTGCCACCGGGAGACGTGGGACTTCATCGCAGAGCACACCAGCGGGCACACCCACTTCCGGCTCCCCGAGCGGATCGACGACGCGGATGGCGGCCGGGTCGAGGCATCCCTGTCGGGAAGGTCCCTGCTCGCCGTGCTCACCACGATGTGGAAGGTGACCCGGGAACACGAGGGCGGCGCGACGTCGCCCGGTGATGGCGGCCAGGACCTGGCCACGTGGGCGCTCGCCGCAGCCGTCTACCGCAGGACGGCTCTCGCAGTCGACCGCGTGACGCATCTGGCCGAGAAGGAGAACGGCCCCGCGTTGATCGTCCTCGACGACAGGAGTGCGCGCACGACTACTACCCCGGAAGGCGGCGCCGCTGCCTGACCGGCTCCCCGTGGGAGCCGGATCCGGAGGTCGGCTCCCCGTTGGCTCCCAAGACAGGTGCAAACGCCAAACAGGGGCCTGATCCGCGATGCGGATCAGGCCCCTGACCTGGTCTTACGAAGTCGGGGTGGCGGGATTTGAACCCACGACCTCTTCGTCCCGAACGAAGCGCGCTGCCAAGCTGCGCTACACCCCGATCGCCGCCTTTGCAGCGCTTGCTGCCCTGGCGACATCGATTACTTTAGCGGACCTCTCGCCGGAGACGAAATCCGGTTTTCGCGGAGCGGTCGCGGGGCCAGGGGCGGCGTCTGGCGGAAGCGGTCCGCCGTGACCAGGGCGAGGCCGAGTGCGTAGAAGGCCGCGCCCAGGACCAGCGCGTTCAGGGTCGCCTGGGCGTAGCCGTACCGGGCCGCGCCGATGAAGGGGTACGTGTACCAGCGCGAAGGTCACGTACGTCAGCGGGTAGGCCAGCCACAGGGCGGCGTGGCGCGGGCGCAGGGTGCGCGGGGGTACGCGCACTCGATGACCAGCCCCACCACGGCCGCGGCGCAGACCAGGGCGCGGAACACCACCGGGACGAGGCGCGGCGGGGTGGTCATCCCGGCAGCGCATTACCCCTTCGGGGTCAGCGTCAGGAGCGTCGCCTCCGGCGGGCACGCGAAGCGGACCGGGGTGAACCGGTTGGTGCCGCAGCCGGCCGAGACGTGCAGGTACGCGCGATTGCCCTCCGTCTCGTGCGTGGAGAGCCCCTTCACCCGCTTCGTGTCCAGGTCGCAGTTGGTGACGAGCGCCCCGTAGAAGGGGATGCACAGCTGCCCGCCGTGGGTGTGGCCCGCGAGGATCAGCGGGTACCGGTCGGCCGTGAAGGACTCCAGCACGCGCAGGTAAGGGGCGTGCACCACCGCCATCGAGAAGTCCGCGTCCGCCTCCGGGCCGCCCGCGACGCTCGCGTAGCGGTCCCGCTTGATGTGCGGGTCGTCGAGCCCGGTGAAGGCCAGCTCCAGGCCGTCCAGCTTCAGCCGCGCCCGGGTGTTGGTGAGGTTCAGCCAGCCGGCCGCGTCGAAGGCGTCCCGCATCTCCTCCCACGGGTTGTGGACGGCGCCGACGACCGGCTTGTTGCCGTTCAGCCCGTGCCGGCCCTGCGCCTTCTCCAGCAGGTAGCGCCCGGGGTTGCGCAGCCGCGGCCCGTAGTAGTCGTTCGACCCGAAGACGTACACACCCGGGAAGGACATCAGGGGGCCGAGCGCGTCGAGCAGCTCGGGGATGCCCTCGGTGTCGGAGAGGTTGTCGCCGGTGTTGACGACGAAGTCGGGGCGCAGCCCTGCCATGGACTGCAGCCAGGCACGCTTCTTGCGCTGTCCGCCGACCATGTGGATGTCGGACACCTGGAGCACGCGCAGCGGGCGCATCCCCTGGGGAAGGACAGGCACCGTGACCCGGCGCAGGCGGAAGGACCGCGCCTCGAAACCGGCGGCATAGGCCACACCCGCGGCCCCCACCGCAGCGATTCCGGCAGCCGCCTTCAGGGGTACTCCGTAACGCGCACGCATGGCCCCATCGTCTCAGACCGGGAAAACCGGTGAGCGCCACTGCCCCCGCACCTGGCAGACTCACCTGCATGACCACGCTCAAGGCCAAGCTCCAGGAAGACCTCACGACCGCCATCAGGGCGCGCGACGAGCTCCACTCGTCCACGCTGCGCCTGACCCTCTCCGCCATCACCAAGGAGGAGGTCGCGGGCAAGGAGGCACGTGTGCTCTCCGACGAGGAAGTCCTCAAGGTGATCGCCAAGGAGGCGAAGAAGCGCCGCGAGGCCGCGGAGGCCTTCGCCCAGGGCGGCCGTCCCGAGCAGGCCGCGCGCGAGACCGCGGAGGGCGAGTTCCTCGACACGTACCTGCCCAAGCAGCTCAGCGACGACGAGCTCGTCGCGATCGTGGCGCAGGCCGTCGCGGAGGCCAAGGCCGCGGGTGCCGAGGGGCCGCGTGCCATGGGTGCCGTCATGAAGATCGTGAACCCGAAGGTCGCCGGCCTGGCGGAGGGCGGGCGGGTCGCCGCCGTCGTCAAGCAGCAGCTCTCGTAGGACCGCGAAGCGCAGAAAAGGGGGAGGGCCCCGGCCGGGGCCCTCCCCCTTTCGCATGTCGTGCCGTGCGGCGATAGCCGACCCGCCGACCCGCTGACCGCCACCGGTCAGTCGCGGCCGCCGATCACGCCGCCCGTGTTCGGGTCGATCGAGATCCCGGGGAGCGGGGGCTGCGGCTCGACGTCGCCGGTGGCGCCCGTGGCACCTCCGTGGTTCCCGCCGTTCTGACCGCCGTTCTGACCACCGGGCCGGCCGCCCGGCTTGCCGTCACCGCCGGGCTTGCCGGGCCGGGTCGGGGTCGTGGGCGGCTTGTTGCCGCGAGGGCCGCCGGAGGGGACGGTCGGCTCGGGGATGCCGACCGTGACGAAGTTCCCCGACTCGCGGCCGGAGAGCGCGCCGCTGACCGCGTCCTTCCAGATGGGGCCGGGCAGACCGCCACCGAAGACCTTCTCGAAGGGCTTGCCGCCGATCACGATGTTCTCCATCGTGATCTTCTTCGCGCCGCCCGAGCCGACCCACACCGCGCCGGAGACGTTCGGCGTGTAGCCGACGAACCAGGCGTTGTAGCGGGAGTCCGTCGTACCGGTCTTGCCGGCGCTGTCGCGGTCGCTCAGTCCGGCGCGCTCACCGGTACCGGAGTCGACCACTCCGCGCAGCAGGGTGTTGATGGTGTCGGCCGTCTCGGTGGACATCGCCCGGTCGCACTTGGACTTCGGCACGGCGAGCGCCTTGCCGTGCGCGTCGGTGATCGACTCGATGGCGACGGGCGTGCAGTAGACACCGCGGTTGGCGAAGGTCGCGTACGCGTTGGCCATCGTCAGCGGGGAGAGCTCGGCGGAGCCCAGCGCGATCGACGGGGCCTCGGGGAGCTTGGAGCCGTCGGCCGGGACCACGCCGAGCTTCTGCGTCATCTCCGTCACCGGGCAGAGGCCGATCTCGCCGATCATCTCGACGAAGTACGTGTTGATGGACTTCTCCATCGCCGTCCGCAGCGCGTACGGCCCGATCTCGTCCTCGGTCTCGTTCTTCGCCGTCTGGATCTTGCCGTCGATCGGCAGGTTCAGCCACTGCGTGCCGTCGCACTTGGAGATCGGCGTCGGGTAGTCGATCTTGTTCGGCGCCTGGTACACCTTGGTTGCCGGCATGCCCCGCTCTATGGCGGCCGCCGCGATGAACGGCTTGAAGGTCGAGCCGACCTGGAAGCCGAAGTTCGAGCCGCCCATCCGCTTGTCGACGGAGTAGTTGATCTGGGTCTCGTTCTTCCCGAAGCCGTACGGCTTGGACTGACCCATCGCCAGCACCCGGCCGGTGCCCGGCTGGACCATGGTCACAGCCGTCGCGATCGAGTCCTCCTGGTAGACGTGGTCCTGGATCGACTCGTTGGCCGCGTCCTGCGACTGCGGGTCCAGGGTGGTGCGTACCGTCAGGCCGCCCTGGTTCCAGACCTTCGCCCGGTCCTCGCGCGTCTTGCCGAAGGCCGGGTCGGTCAGGAACGAGTTGCGCACGTAGTCGCAGAAGAAGCCCGCGCCCTTCTTGGCGGTGATGCAGCCGTTCTTCGGCTTGGTCACCTTGAGGGTGACCGGCTTGGCCTTCGCCGCGTCGGCCTCGGCCTGCGAGACGTCCTTGGTGTCGGCCATCCGCTGCAGGACGATGTTGCGGCGCTTCGTCGCCTCCTGCGCGTCGTTCACCGGGTCGTACCGGCTCGGCGACTGGACGACGCCCGCGAGCAGGGCGGACTCCTCCAGCGTCAGGTCCTTGGCGGGCTTGCTGAAGTAGCGCTGGGCGGCGGATTCGATTCCGTACGCCTGCTGCCCGAAGTAGGTGATGTTGAGGTAGTTCTCGAGGATCTTCTTCTTCCCGAGCTCCTCCTCGACCTGGATCGAGTACTTCAGCTCGCGGATCTTGCGGCCGAGGCTCTTCTCCTGGGCCTCGCGCACCTTGGTCTCGTCGTCGCCGGCCTCTTCGACGAAGACGTTCTTCACGTACTGCTGGGTGAGCGTCGAGGCACCCTGTGCCGCGCCGCCTTCCTGTGCGTTGCGGTTGACCGCGCGCAGGATGCCCTTGAGGTCGACCGCACCGTGCTCGTAGAAACGCGAGTCCTCGATGGCGACGATCGCCTTCTGCATGTACGGGGAGATCGCCGTGAGCGGGACCACCTGCCGGTCGCGCGAATAGACCGTGGCGATCGTGCCACCTTCGGCGTCCAGAATCGTGGTCCGCTGGCTCAGCGGCGGAGTCTTGAGATTGGCCGGGATCTCGTCGAATCCCTCGACCGTCCCCTTGGCCGCCAGGCCCAGGGCGCCTGTGGCCGGAATCGCCATGCCGGCCAGTACAACCCCGGAGAGGACGGACACTCCGAGGAACTTGGCGGCCTGCTGGCTCCCCGTGAGCCCGCCGCCCGAGCGCTTCTTTCCCATAGGGGGCAGCCTACGTTCTCATTCGCCGGACACACGCGAATGCCTTGGCCTAAGCTGACCCCAACTGTCACAGCAGTGTGGTGCGACATCAACCCCTCGGCTTGATTTTCACCCTTCCCGAATGGGGTGGACACATGTCCGAATCTTGCCCCCCTGCTGAAGTAGAACCGACGATTACACCCGAATTGCCGCAATGGTCGGGCATGTCGCCGGATCACTCCGTCGGGTGATCTGCCGCTTACCCATAGTCCGTTCGGACCATTCAAGATTGGGCCCGTCGGGGGTGTTGCACTGTGCCCGCCTTCCGTAACGTCCTCAACTGGCAGCGGTGAATATGCCGCTACCGCCGTGGGGGAGCCTCGATTCGGGAGAGGACGGCGCCGGGATGGGCTGGGTTACCGACTGGAGTGCGCAGGCAGCCTGCCGCACTACCGATCCGGATGAACTATTCGTTCAAGGAGCGGCACAGAACAGGGCCAAGGCGGTGTGCACCGGATGTCCGGTGCGGACCGAGTGCCTGGCCGACGCGCTCGACAACCGTGTCGAGTTCGGCGTATGGGGCGGAATGACCGAGCGGGAACGGCGTGCTCTGCTGCGCCGGCGTCCCACCGTCACCTCGTGGCGACGGCTGCTCGAAACCGCACGTACGGAGTACGAGCGCAGTACGGGCATCCTCACCATGGATGCAGACGCGGAGATCGACGTGGCGTACGAGACATACGCGGCAGCCGGGTAGATCACACGGCCGCCACGACGTACGAACGCCTACGCTCCGGCCGGTACCCCGGCCGCGAGTCGTTCTCCGATGGCCCGTAGCCCGGCGAGGTCGTGCACATCGCCGGGCAGGGCGGCCACCTCCGCCACCGCCACCTCGGGGTGCAGTGAGGTGAAGCGATCGCGTGTGCGCTGCTCACGCGCGATCACCTGCATTCGTTCGGCGTGCAGGCGCAGCAGGCCTGCCGTGATCCGGTCGACGACCGCGGTATCGCCTTCGGTGCCGGGGGAGCCTGTCTCGGGAGGGTTCGCGGTCCGGGTGGTCCGTGTGCTGTGTGCGGTCTGCGCGCTCTCGGCGGACCCGGCGGTCTCCGCGGTCCCCTTGGGTTCCGCGCCCGAGTCACGAAGTCCAGCCTTCCCGGACTCCTGATCGACAATGCCGCCTTCTTCAAGATTCTCTGCGGCGGCCAACGCCCGCTCGGCGGACAGCTGGTCGGCGCCACTGCCGTGCACCCGGTTCAGTACCAGACCGGCCAGCGGCATGCTCTCCGCGGCCAGCCGTTCCACGAAGTACGCCGCCTCGCGCAGGGCGTCCGCCTCGGGCGCGGCGACCACCAGGAAGGCCGTGCCGGGAGCCTGGAGCAGCCGGAAGGTCGCGTCCGCGCGCGTGCGGAAGCCGCCGAACATCGTGTCCATCGCGGCCACGAAGGTCTGGACGTCCTTCAGCAGCGAGGCCCCCATCAGTTTGCTGAGGGTGCCGGTCATCATCGACATGCCGACATTCAGGAACTTCATCCCGGCCCGGCCGCCCACCTTCGCCGGAGCCATCAGTACCCGGATGAACTTCCCGTCCAGGAAGGACCCGAGCCGCTTCGGCGCGTCCAGGAAGTCCAGCGCGGACCGGCTCGGCGGAGTGTCGACGATGATCAGGTCCCAGTCGTCCCGGGCCCGCAGCTGCCCCAGCTTCTCCATCGCCATGTACTCCTGCGTGCCCGCGAAGCCGGCCGACAGCGACTGGTAGAAGGGGTTGGCGAGGATGGCCTTGGCCCGCTCGCCGTCCGCGTGCGCCTCGACGATCTCGTCGAAGGTCCGCTTCATGTCCAGCATCATGGCGTGCAGTTCGCCGTCCCCCGCCCCTACGGTCTCCACCTTCCGCGGGGTGTTGTCCAGCGAGTCGATCCCCATCGACTGCGCGAGCCGCCGCGCCGGGTCGATGGTGAGCACGACGGCCTTGCGCCCCCGCCCGGCGGCCCGCACGCCGAGCGCCGCGGCCGTGGTGGTCTTGCCGACCCCGCCCGCCCCGCAGCACACGATGATCCGGGTCTCCGGGTCGTCCAACAGCCGGTCGACCGCCAGCCGCGGCGGAGTGTCCATGCCCACGGTGTCCACCCCCTCGCTCATTCGGCCACCGACTGCTTCCGCAATTCCTTGGCCAGCGCGTACAGCCCGGCCAGATCCATCCCCGCGCCGAGCAGGGGCAGTTCGTACGTCGGCAGGTCCAGCCCCGCCAGTACGGCGCGCTGCGCGCGCTCCAGCTCCACCCGGCTCGCGTGCTCGGCCGCCTGGGTGAGCAGCGGGTCCACCAGCCGCTCGGCCAGCCCGCCGCGCCGCGCGCCGCCGAGACCCGCCCGGGACAGCGACTTCGCCACCTCGGCGCGGTGGTCGCCGGCCGCGGTGCGCAGGGTGTCCTCGTCCAGGTGGTGCGGCCGGACCATGTTGACGACGACCCGCCCGACGGGCAGTCCGGCCTGGCGCAGTTCCTCGATGCCGTCCGCGGTCTCCTGGACGGGCATCTCCTCCAGGAGGGTGACCAGGTGCACGGCGGTCTCGGGGGACTTGAGGACCTTCATGACGGCCTGGGCCTGGTTGTGGATCGGCCCGAACCGGGCCAGGCCCGCCACCTCGTCGTTGACGTTCAGGAACCGGGTGATCCGCCCGGTCGGCGGCGCGTCCATGATCACGTGGTCGTAGACGTACCGGCCGGTCCTGTCCTTGCGCCGCACCGCCTCGCACGCCTTGCCGGTCAGCAGCACGTCGCGCAGCCCAGGAGCGATGGTCGTCGCGAAGTCGATGGCGCCGAGCTTCTTGAGCGCGCGGCCGGCCGAGCCGAGCTTGTAGAACATCTGGAGGTAGTCCAGCAGCGCCCGTTCGGCGTCGATGGCGAGCGCGTAGACCTCACCGCCCCCGCCGGGCGCCACGGCGATCTTCCGTTCCTCGTAGGGGAGTGCCTCGGCGCCGAAGAGCTGCGCGAGCCCCTGCCTGCCTTCGACCTCCACCAGAAGAGTCCGGCCGCCCTCGCGTGCGAGGGCAAGCGCGAGTGCTGCGGCGACCGTGGTCTTGCCGGTGCCGCCCTTGCCGCTGACCACCTGGAGCCTGCTCACAGCGTCCGAGCCTAATTCCTCGGGTTCGACTCCGGTGGTGCCGGGTGGTTCTGCCGGAGTGTTCGGGGGTGAGCTCCGTTACGTCGGTGCCGGAGGGGCACGGTCCGGATCCGGCGGATCCGGTCGGGGGCCCTGCCCGGGTTCCGTCCCCGGGTCCGTGGCGAGGCCCTGTGCCGGAGCGGTCCGGCGCCTGCCCGGGTGAGGTGTCCGACCGTCGGTTCCGGCGGCGGCATGCGCCCCGCACGACAGGCACTACCCTCGCTCCCATGACCAAGAAGTTCGAATATGCGACGGTCCCGCTGCTGGTTCACGCCACCAAGCAGATCCTGGACACCTGGGGCGAGGACGGCTGGGAGCTCGTCCAGGTCGTGCCCGGCCCGAACAACCCCGAGCAGCTCGTGGCCTACCTCAAGCGGGAGAAGGCATGAGCGCTGTAGAGGCGAAGCTGGCCGAGCTCGGCCTGACGCTCCCGGGCGTCGTCCCGCCGCTGGCCGCGTACCAGCCCGCCGTGCGGTCGGGCTCGTACGTCTTCACCGCGGGTCAGCTCCCGATGGTCAAGGGCAGCATGCCGATCACCGGCAAGGTCGGCGCCGAGGTCTCGGCGGAGCAGGCCAAGGAGCTGGCGGCGATCTGCGCGCTGAACGCCCTGGCCGCCGTCAAGTCCGTGGTCGGTGACCTCGACAAGATCGCGCGTGTCGTGAAGGTCGTCGGCTTCATCGCCTCCGCCCCCGACTTCACGGCCCAGCCGGGTGTGCTGAACGGTGCGAGCGAGCTGCTGGGCGAGGTCCTCGGCGAGAAGGGCGTCCACGCCCGCAGCGCGGTCGGCGTGGCGGTCCTGCCGCTGGACGCGCCGGTCGAGGTCGAGATCCAGGTGGAACTGGTCGCCGGAGCCTGACCTCTCGCTTCCGCCGGGACGGGCCGGGCCGCGCACCGCGCGGTTCCCGGCCCGTCCCGCGTGGTGCCTCCGGGGCCGGCTCGCCTGCGCCGGCCACCGCTGCCGGCCACCCGTGCGGCCATCCGTGTCGGCGACCGGGACGGGTGACCCTCGAACATCGGGCCGGATGGCCGTAGCATCCGGCCATGCCGAATGGTCAGCATGGTCAGCAGCAGCCCCCCGCGGGAGGCCAGTGGTACCCGCCGGAGTGGCCCGACCGCATCCGCGCGCTCGCGGACGGCTCGCTCGTCCCGGTGGAGCCGCGGCGCGCCGCCACCGTGATGCTCCTGCGCGACACCCCCGAGGGCCCCGCCGTGCACATGCTGCGCAGGCGGGCCTCCATGGCCTTCGCCGGGGGCGCGTACGCCTATCCGGGCGGCGGGGTCGATCCCCGCGACGAGGAGCACCAGGTCGGCTGGGCGGGCCCTTCCCGGGAGGACTGGGCGGCACGGCTCGGGACCGACCCCCTGACCGCCCAGGCCATCGTCTGCGGCGCCGTACGGGAGACCTTCGAGGAGGCGGGCGTCCTGCTCGCCGGACAGACCCCGGACGAGATCGTCGGTGACACCACCGGAGACGACTGGGAGGCCGACCGGCAGGCCCTCGTGGCGCGGGAGCTGTCCTTCGCGGAGTTCCTCGACCGTCGCGGCCTGCGGCTGCGTTCCGACCTGCTCGGGGCTTGGGCCCGCTGGATCACCCCCGAGTTCGAGCCGCGCCGTTACGACACCTGGTTCTTCGTCGCCGCCCTCCCCGAGGGGCAGCGCACCCGCAACGCCTCCACCGAGGCCGACCGGACCGTGTGGATCCGCCCGGCCGACGCGGCCGCCGGATACGACAAGGGCGAGCTGCTGATGATGCCGCCGACCATCTCCACGCTGCGGTCGCTGGAGCCTTACGGGAGCGCCGCAGGCGCGCTCGCCGCCGCGGCCGGGCAGGACCTCACCCCGGTGCTGGCCCAGGCCACGCTGGAGGACGGCGAGCTGGTGCTCAGCTGGCCGGGGCACGACGAGTTCACCAAGCGCGTCCGCCCCGCTGGTCCCGCCGATCCCACTGGTCCCGGAGGCCCCGCATGACCGACGCCGCCGCACTGCCCGGACAGCCCCGCGGAGTCGTCACCTCCGGGCCCGCGACCGCCCGCGCGGTGAACGTCCTGGCTCCCAACGCCTCCGCGATGACCCTCGACGGCACCAACACCTGGCTGGTGTCCGAGCCCGGATCCGACCTCGCCGTCGTGATCGATCCCGGCCCGCTGGACGACATACACCTGCGGGCGGTCATCGACACCGCCGAGCGGGCGGGCAAGCGGATCGCCCTCACCCTGCTCACCCACGGCCACCCGGACCACGCCGAGGGCGCGGGCCGCTTCGCCGAGCTCACCCGTACGAAGGTCCGCGCCCTGGACCCGGCCCTGCGCCTCGGCGACGAGGGCCTGGGCGCGGGGGACGTGATCCGGACCGGCGGGCTGGAGCTGCGCGTGGTGTCGACCCCCGGCCACACCAGCGACTCGCTCTGCTTCCACCTGCCCGCCGACCGGGCCGTGCTGACCGGCGACACCATCCTGGGCCGCGGCACCACCGTCGTCGCCCACCCCGACGGCCGCCTCGGCGACTACCTGGACTCCCTGCGCCGCCTGCGCTCGCTCACGGTGGACGACGGGGTGCACACCGTCCTGCCGGGCCACGGGCCGGTCCTGGAGGACGCGCAGGGGGCCGTCGAGTACTACCTGGCCCACCGCGCGCACCGGCTCGCCCAGGTCGAGACCGCCGTCGAGAACGGCTGCCTGACCCCGGAGGCGGTCGTCGCCCAGGTCTACGCGGACGTGGACCGCTCCCTGTGGCCGGCCGCGGAATGGTCCGTCCGAGCGCAGCTGGAGTACCTTCAAGATCACGGACTGATCCCGGGAGGGCCCGAATGAACACCGTGTTCTTGCTGGTCGTGCTGGTGGCGACGGCCGGATGGATCACCTCGACGGTGACCCTCCGGGTGCAGAGCCTCCAGAACAAGGCGGACCGCATGGAGCGCCGCCTGGCCCTGGTGCTGGACCACTTCGGCATCGAGGAGCCGGAGCCGGCCGGGATGGACGAGGTACGGGCCCATCTGAGGGCCGACCGGCAGATCTCGGCGATCAAGGAGTACCGCCGGATCACCGGCGCGGGCCTGGCGGAGGCCAAGCTGGCCGTCGACGCCCTCGCCGAGGCCGAGAAGGCCTGAGCCGGACCTGAGCCGGCCCGGCGCCGCCTGAGCCGGACCTGAGCCGGCCCGGCGCCGAAGGGGCCGTCAGGGCCGCCTGAGCCGGCGTTCAGCCCTGGCGCGGCGCCTTCGTGCCGTGCCGGGCCGTGTACTCGTCCGCCAGCCACGGCCCGAGGTCCTCGACGTAACCGCGCAGCACCTCCGGGTCCGCGACGGGATCCAGTGCGACGGCTGCCGCGGCCTCCACCTGAGCCGCGCGTTCCGGGTAGTACATGCCGAAGATCTCCGCGGACTCGCCGAGGTCGCTGGTCCAGCCGCCCCACCGCGGCATGACCAGCGTGAAGGCGGTGCGCACCAGGTGCCGGGAGAAGGAGCGGCTCAGCTTCCGGTACTCCTCCGGGGTCGACGCCTCCTGTACTCGCGTCCGCCACCCGGGCAGCAGGTCGGCCAGGTCGCCGTTGGTCTCGCGGGCGAGCAGGCCGTCCGGCCGGTAGCGCGGCAGGTGCTCGGCCAGGTCCGCGCCGAGCAGCGGGGTGCACAGGCAGGCGAGGAACCAGCCCAGGTCGAATCGTTCCGCCTCGCTCAGCACGGCGGCCTTGTCCCGGAGCAGGATCCCGACCCCGTCGACCTCGGGGAAGTCCTCGTCGAGGCCGCGGGCGAGCACCTCGGCGGTGTCCCGGTCCTCGCCGGAGGGCTCGTGGTGCAGGACGAGCAGCAGGTCCAGGTCCGACCGCCCGGGCCGGGCCGTCCCGCGCGGCACGGACCCGTAGAGGTACGCGCTGTGCAGCCGTCGGCCGTACGCCTCGGCGGTCCGGGCCCGCGCGGCGGCCACGACGCCCTTGAACCCGCTCTGCACCCGCCCGAGGGACCCCTCCCGCTCGAAGTACCCGTACGCGTCCAGCCCTCTGTGCTCCATGGCTCAACTGTGCCTGGCCGCCCGCCCCGGGCGGCGGACCGGACGCCGTGCGTCGGCCGGGCCGGGCTCCGCGGGTGCTGGCCGTGCCCGGGGAAACACGAAGGGGCCCTTGCCCGGTCGGGCAGGACCCCTTCGAACGGCTGTGGCCGGCGTCAGCGGGAGCGCTTCGCGAGGCGCTCCACGTCGAGCAGGATGACCGCACGCGCCTCCAGGCGCAGCCAGCCGCGGCCCGCGAAGTCGGCCAGGGCCTTGTTCACGGTCTCGCGCGAGGCGCCGACGAGCTGGGCCAGCTCCTCCTGCGTGAGGTCGTGCACCACGTGGATGCCCTCCTCCGACTGCACGCCGAAGCGGCGCGACAGGTCCAGGAGAGCCCGCGCCACACGGCCGGGAACGTCGGAGAAGACCAGGTCGGACATCTGGTCGTTGGTCTTGCGCAGGCGCCGGGCGACGGCGCGCAGCAGCGCGGTCGCGACCTCGGGCCGGGCGTTGAGCCAGGGCTGGAGGTCACCGTGGCCGAGGCCGAGGAGCTTGACCTCGGTCAGCGCGGTGGCGGTGGCGGTACGCGGGCCCGGGTCGAAGAGCGACAGCTCGCCGATCAGCTCGCCGGGGCCGAGGACGGCCAGCATGTTCTCGCGGCCGTCGGGGGAGGTGCGGTGGAGCTTCACCTTGCCCTCGGTCACGACATACAGCCGGTCGCCGGGGTCGCCCTCGTGGAACAGGGCGTCACCGCGTGCGAGGGTCACCTCGCCCATGGAGGCGCGGAGCTCCGCGGCCTGCTCGTCATCGAGCGCCGCGAAGAGCGGGGCGCGCCGCAGAACGTCGTCCACGAGTCTCTCTCCTATGTCGACCAGCTCAGGGGACCGTGCTCCCCATTTTGCCGGACGGCTCAAACAGTGCGATCAATCACAAGGATGCCGGACGGACGGGCGTGCTGTGCGGCGAGAGGCCAATCGGAGTGGTGTTACCTGAGGTCCGGGCGGGTGTCAGCGGTCGGCCTTAGGCTGGCCGGGTGTCCAATAAGCCGGTGAGAGCACAGGCCAAGGGGTCCGCCGGAGTGACGGAGCCCCAAAATTCTGCCGTGGGCGAACATGTCCCAGTGAAGACGCCCGCGAGGGTCGCGGCCACCCCTCAAGGCAAAGTTTCGGCCAAGAAACCGAAGTCGGCCAAGCCGGAATCGCGCCTGGCCATGGTGCGCAGGGCGCGGCGCATCAACCGCGAGCTGGCCGAGATCTATCCGTACGCCCATCCGGAGCTCGACTTCCGCAATCCCTTCGAGCTGCTCGTCGCGACGGTGCTGTCCGCGCAGACCACCGACCTGAGGGTGAACCAGACGACCCCGGCCCTCTTCGCGGCCTACCCGACCCCGGAGGACATGGCCGCGGCCGTCCCCGAGGATCTGGAGGAGCTGATCCGGCCGACCGGGTTCTTCCGGGCCAAGTCGAGGTCCCTGCTCGGCCTCTCGCAGGCCCTGCGGGACCACTTCGGCGGGGAGGTGCCGGGCCGGATCGAGGACCTGGTGACGCTGCCCGGAGTGGGCCGCAAGACCGCGAACGTGGTCCTCGGCAATGCGTTCGGTGTCCCGGGGATCACCGTGGACACCCATTTCGGCCGCCTGGTGCGCCGCTGGAAGCTGACCGAGCAGGAGGACCCGGAGAAGGTCGAGGCGGAGATCTGCGCGATCTTCCCGAAGAGCGAGTGGACGATGCTCTCGCACCGGGTCGTCTTCCACGGCCGCCGGATCTGCCACGCGCGCAAGCCCGCCTGCGGGGCCTGCCCGATCGCCCCGCTCTGCCCGGCGTACGGGGAGGGCGAGACCGACCCGGAGAAGGCGAAGAAGCTGCTCAAGTACGAGAAGGGCGGCCAGCCGGGCCAGCGGCTGACCCCGCCCCCGGACTACCCGGGCCTCCCGGCACCGCCGCTGGGCGGGGCAGTGGCGGGTCCGTAGCGGGCGCCCGGAGGCGGCGTGGCGGGGGCGGGGACGCGGGCGCGTGAGGGTGTGAAGGCCTGTGGACCGGGGGAGTCAGGAACGATTCGGTACCCGGACCGCGTTTGTGGTGTGGGAGACGGCGCTGGACAGGACGACGCGGACAGAGGTGCCTATGACGCGCGGTACACGGGACGAGACCGGAACCACGGTGGGAGCCCGCGAGGGCGGCGGCCCGGCCGTCACCACCGACGGCCTGCCCGGCTGGCTCGACCCCGTCGTCGAGGCGGCCCGGTCCGTCCAGCCGGGGCAGCTGAGCCGGTTCCTGCCGCCCGAGGACGGCCGCGGGCGGCAGTCCGCCGTCCTCGTCCTCTTCGGGGAGGGCGCCCGTGGCCCCGAGCTGCTCCTGATGGAGCGCGCCGGCACCCTGCGTTCGCACGCGGGCCAGCCGTCCTTCCCCGGCGGTGCGCTGGATCCTGAGGACGGCGATCCGCACACCACCGGCCCGTTGCGCGCCGCGCTGCGCGAGGCCGAGGAAGAAACCGGACTGGATCCTTCCGGCGTTCAGCTCTTCGGCGTGCTGCCCCGCCTCTACATCCCGGTCAGCGAGTTCGTCGTGACCCCGGTCCTCGGCTGGTGGCGCGACCCCAGCCCCGTCGGAGCCGTGGACCTCGCCGAGACGGCCCGGGTCTTCACGGTTCCCGTGGCCGATCTCACGGATCCCGAACATCGGGTCATGACCGTTCATCCGAGCGGCCACCTGGGGCCGGGATTCACCGTCGAATCGGCTCTGGTCTGGGGTTTCACCGCCGGAGTGATCGACCGGATCCTGCACTTCGCGGGCTGGGAGCGTCCGTGGGACCGCTCACGGCAGGTCCCGCTCGACTGGCGCGCATGAGACGGTGGCCCACGTGAACGTGCTGGACATCCTGTTGCTGCTCGCCGCCGTATGGTTCGCGATCGTCGGCTACCGCCAGGGGTTCGTCGTCGGCATCCTGTCGGTGATCGGCTTCCTCGGCGGTGGTCTCATCGCCGTGTCCCTGCTCCCGCTGATCTGGGACCGGGTGACGGACAACGGCACCCAGGTGTCCACCACGGTCGTCGTGATCTCCGTGGTCGTGATCATCATCTGTGCCTCGATCGGCCAGGCCCTGACCACCCACCTCGGGAGCAAACTCCGCCGCCAGATCACCTGGTCACCGGCGCGCGCCCTCGACGCGACCGGCGGAGCCCTGGTCAACGTGGTCGCGATGCTGCTGGTGGCCTGGCTGATCGGTTCCGCGCTCGCCGGGACCTCGCTCCCCACGCTGGGCAAGGAGGTCCGCAACTCCAAGGTCCTCCTCGGCGTGTCGCGGGTGCTGCCGGAGCAGGCGAACACCTGGTTCTCCGACTTCAGTTCCACCCTCGCGCGCAACGGCTTCCCACAGGTGTTCAGCCCGTTCTCCAACGAGCCCATCACCGAGGTGAAGGCGCCCGACCCGACGCTCGCCAGCAGCCCCGCGGCAGAGCTGGCGAAGCGCTCGATCGTGAAGGTCGTCGGTACCGCGCCCAGCTGCAGCAAGGTGCTGGAGGGCACGGGCTTCGTCTTCGCGCCCGGCAAGGTGATGACCAACGCGCATGTCGTCGGCGGGGTCAGCGAGCCGACCGTGCAGATCGGCGGCGAGGGCAGGCTGTACGACGCCAAGGTCGTGCTCTACGACTGGGCGCGCGACATCGCCGTCCTGGACGTGCCGAAGCTGAAGGCCCCGGTGCTGGAGTTCTCCGAGAAGGACGCGGCGAGCGGCAACGACGCGATCGTCGCCGGCTTCCCGGAGAACGGCGGGTACGACGTCCGATCGGCCCGTGTCCGCGGGCGGATCAACGCCAACGGCCCGGACATCTACCACCGGGGTACGGTCCGGCGGGACGTCTACTCGCTGTACGCGACGGTCCGCCAGGGCAACTCCGGAGGTCCGCTGCTGACGCCCGACGGCAGGGTGTACGGAGTCGTCTTCGCGAAGTCCCTCGACGACCCCAACACCGGTTACGTGCTGACGCTGGACGAGATCCGCGACGACATCCGGGTCGGCAAGGACGCCGTACGCCGGGTCGACAGCCAGGGCTGCGCGCTCTGAGGCGCCGCTCCCGCCGGGTCCCTACGTCCGTGGATGGCGCAGGCGCGCGGAGACCCAGCGGGCCCGTCGGCGCAGGATGAGCGGAATCCCGAGGCGGGGGTCGTGGCCGTGCCGGCCGGCCCTCTCGTGGGTGCCCGGCGTAGCTGCCGAGCGGCGTTCGTGCGCGGTGTCACCGTAGTCGTGCGTCCAGCTCATACTCCGAGCTCTGCCCGGGGCCCAAGGTCCGTAATCCCGTCAGGGGCGGCCAATTGGCCTATGCGCCAGGCAATTGAATGCTCGTAAGACAAGCGCACGATCGAACTCCCGCCCCGTCAGGGGATGGTCGCCGGGGTCGCGGTCTGTTCCGTGGTCCGCTCAGCGGTCCGTTCCGCGGCCCGTGCGGCGGCGGAACGGCCGGTCGTCGCCTCAGCGGTCCGGCTCGGGGTCCTTGAGCCAGTTCACCAGCTCGGAGGAGAAGGCGACCGGGTCCTCCTCGTGCGGGAAGTGCCCGAGCCCGTCGAACAGCCGCCACCGGTACGGAGCTTCGACGTACTCCCCGGAACCGGCCGCGCTGCGCGTCCGCATCACCGGGTCGAGCGAACCGTGCAGATGCAGCGTCGGCACCCGCACCGGACGCTTCATCCGCCGGTTGAACTGGATCCCGTCGGGCCGCGCCATCGACCGCATCATCCAGCGGTACGGCTCGATCGAGCAGTGCGCGGTGGACGGGATGCACATGGCCCGCCGGTACACGGCCAGATCCTCGTCCTCGGGCGGCCGCGGCCCCGACCAGTCCCGGATCAGCTCCCCTACGAGCGCCCCGCCGTCGGCGACGAGCTGCCGCTCGGGAACGAACGGCCGCTGGAAGCCCCAGATGTGTGAACTCGCCCGGGTCTGCCCGAAGTCCGACAGCATCGCCGAACGCCAGCGGCGCGGATGCGGCATGGAGGACACCACGAGCCGGCGCACCAGCTTGGGCCGCATCACGGCCGCCGTCCAGGCGAGGTACCCGCCCAGGTCGTGCCCGACGAGCGCGGCGTCCGGCTCGCCGAGGGACCGGACGACTCCCGTGATGTCGAGCGCCAGGTTCACGGGGTCGTAGCCGCGCGGGGTGCGGTCGCTGCCGCCCACCCCGCGCAGGTCCATCGCGACCGCCCGGTACCCGGCGTCGGCGAGCGCGGTCATCTGGTGCCGCCAGGTCCACCAGAACTGCGGGAAGCCGTGGAGCAGCAGCACCAGCGGCCCGTCACCGAGCTCGGCGACGTGGAAGCGGGCGCCGTTCGCGGCGACGTCCCGGTGCGTCACCGCCTGCCCGCCGGGGAGGTCGAGCCGCACCGCCGTGGCAGCCGTGGGAGGAACGCTGGAGTCCGGCGTGGGCGCTGTCATGAGGACGAGCGTGCCACACCCACAGCGTTGTCACTCACCGGCCGCGGGTGCGGCTTGACGATCCCGACCAGCGCGGCGGTCTGCTTGACGGAGGCGATGGACTTCTCCGGCGGCTTGATCTTCTTGAACTTCCGTACGGCGATCAGCGTGAGCACGCCCGCGATCAGCAGGAACGCGCCGCCGACGATGAGGAAGGACCACGCGAGCCCGAGCCCGAGGTTGTGGATCCCGTACGCCGCGGCGAAGGTCAGCACCGGGAGGGAGAAGACCGCGAACACTCCTGCGGCGGCGATGGAGGCGGATCCGCTGCCCACGCGCTTGACGTCCTCGCGGATCTCCGCCTTGGCGAGGGCGATCTCGTCGTGCACCAGCGCGGACATCTCGGCGGTGGCCGAGGCGACCAGCTGGCCGAGTGTGAGCTCGGCTCCCTGCGCCTCTTGGTCCACTGCGCTCATCGCTCTCTCCCTCTGTCGTCTGCTGCCGGTCGGCGCGGCTGTCTGTCATGCGTCGTCTGTCAGATCATGCCGGACGGTCGCCGTCGGTGGTGGACCCGGCTGCGGTTTGGAGCGAGGTGGCGGACTCCTTCTCGGCCTTGCGGCGGTGTTCCGCGGCCCGGTCCTCGTAGATCTTGGCCATCCGCAGGTGGTACGCGGGGTTGTGCTCCTCGTAGATGTCCGGGATGCCGTCGTGGTCCTCGTCGCGCTCCTCGGCCTCGGTGAGCGCCCGGTACGTGCGGTTGCGGAGCTTGAGCATGACGGACGCGACCACGGCGGCGATCAGGGAACCGATCAGGACGGCCGCCTTGACCTCGTCGGTGAGGACCGGGTCGTCGGTGAAGGCGAGTTCGCCGATCAGGAGGGAGACGGTGAAGCCGATGCCGGCGAGCGAGGCCACGGCGAGTACGTCGGGCCAGGCGAGGTCCTCGTTCAGTTCGGCCTTGGTGAAGCGGGCGGCCAGCCAGGTGCCGCCGAAGATGCCCACCGTCTTGCCGATGACGAGGCCGAGCACCACGCCGAGGGTCTCGGGCCGGGTGAAGACCTGGGCGATGGCCTTGTCGGAGAGGGAGACGCCGGCGGAGAAGAGGGCGAAGAGGGGCACGGCGAGACCGGCCGAGATCGGCCGGACCAGGTGCTCGATGTGCTCGCCGGGTGACTGCCGCTCGCCGTCCTGGCGGGTGCAGCGCAGCATCAGGCCCATGGCGACGCCGGCGATGGTGGCGTGGACGCCGCTGTTGTACATCAGGCCCCAGATGACCAGGGCGAGGGGAACGTAGACGTACCAGCCGTGGACACCCCGGCGGAGCAGGAACCAGAAGAGGGCCAGGCCCGCGAACGCGCCGCCGAGGGCGAGGAAGTCGATCTCGCTGGTGAAGAACACCGCGATGATCAGGATGGCGAAGAGGTCGTCGACGACCGCGAGGGTCAGCAGGAAGGCGCGCAGGGCCGACGGCAGCGAGGTGCCGATGACGGCGAGGACGGCGAGCGCGAAGGCGATGTCGGTGGCGGTCGGGACGGCCCAGCCGTCCGTGGAGCCGTTGCCCACGATGTTGACGAGTACGTAGACCACCGCGGGTACGGCCATGCCGCACAGGGCGGCGATCACCGGGAGGGCGGCCGCTCTGGCATCGCGCAGATCGCCCGCGACGAGCTCGCGCTTGAGCTCGATGCCGGCGACGAAGAAGAAGATGGCGAGGAGTCCGTCTGCCGCCCAGTGCTGGAGCGAGAGGTCCAGGCCGAGGGCGGCGGGGCCGATGTGGAAGGACCGGACTTCGGCGTAGCTCTCGGAGATGGGGGGGATGTTCGCCCACAGGAGGGCGGCGATCGCGGCCACGAGCAGCAGTACGCCGCCGACGGTCTCGGCGCGCAGGGCATCGCCGACGAAGCGGAGCTCGGGCAGTGAGAGGCGGCCGAGCAGCTTGGGGCTCTTGTGGTCGGTGGGGCTGGGCGCGGCCACGAGGGGACACCTCCGGGGGGCGGTTGGACGGCATGACGAAGCTCATTGCCGACCAGACTTCCCGGCGCACCCTGTGATCTTTTTACGCTTTCAATATTTTACAGGGTGTGCGCGAGGACGTATCCGGCGATCATCACTTTAAGCGCGAAAGGGGCACCCGGCGCGGCGCGCCGGATGCCCCTTTCGGTGTGCCCCGTGTGTCCCGTGTGTCCCGTGCGTTCCGGGTGTCTCGGTCCGTCCTGGGCGGTGGGCCTCGGCCCGTGCCTCAGTCCTCGCTGCCCGCGGCCGGGAGCTTGCTCTGGATCAGGTCCATGACCGAGGAGTCGGCGAGCGTGGTGACGTCACCGACCGCGCGGTTCTCCGCGACGTCGCGCAGCAGACGGCGCATGATCTTGCCCGAGCGGGTCTTCGGCAGCTCCTGGACCGGCAGGATCCGCTTCGGCTTGGCGATCGGGCCCAGCGTGCTGCCCACGTGGTTGCGCAGGTCCGCGACCAGGTTCTCGGTCTCGGAAGCGCTGCCGCGCAGGATGACGAAGGCGACGATGGCCTGACCGGTGGTCTCGTCGTTGGCGCCGACCACGGCCGCCTCGGCGACCGACGGGTGCGAGACGAGGGCCGACTCGACCTCGGTGGTCGAGATGTTGTGGCCGGACACCAGCATCACGTCGTCCACCCGGCCCAGCAGCCAGATGTCGCCGTCGTCGTCCTTCTTGGCGCCGTCGCCCGCGAAGTACTTGCCCTCGAAGCGCGACCAGTAGGTGTCGATGAACCTCTGGTCGTCGCCCCAGATGGTGCGCAGCATCGACGGCCACGGCTCGGTGAGGACCAGGTAGCCACCCCCGCCGTTCGGGACCTCGTGCGCCTCGTCGTCCACGACGGTGGCGGAGATTCCGGGCAGGGCGCGCTGTGCGGAGCCCGGCTTGGTGGCGGTGACGCCCGGCAGCGGGGAGATCATCATCGCGCCGGTCTCGGTCTGCCACCAGGTGTCCACGATCGGGCAGCGGTCGCCGCCGATGTGCTTGCGGTACCAGATCCAGGCCTCGGGGTTGATCGGCTCGCCGACCGAGCCCAGCACGCGCAGGCTGGACAGGTCGAACTTCGCGGGGATGTCGTCGCCCCACTTCATGAACGTACGGATGGCCGTGGGCGCCGTGTAGAGGATGGTCACCCCGTACTTCTGGACGACCTCCCAGAACCGGCCCTGGTGCGGGGTGTCGGGGGTGCCCTCGTACATCACCTGGGTGGCGCCGTTGGCGAGCGGCCCGTAGACGATGTAGGAGTGCCCGGTCACCCAGCCGATGTCGGCGGTGCACCAGTAGACGTCGGTCTCCGGCTTCAGGTCGAAGACGGCGTGGTGGGTGTACGCGGCCTGCGTGAGGTAGCCGCCGGAGGTGTGCAGGATGCCCTTGGGCTTACCCGTGGTCCCCGAGGTGTAGAGGATGAAGAGCGGGTGCTCGGCGTCGAAGGGCTGCGGGGTGTGCTCGGCGGACTGCCGGCCGACCACGTCGTGCCACCAGACGTCGCGGCCCTCGGTGAAGGCGGTGTCCTGGCCGGTGCGGCGCACGACGAGCACGTGCTCGACCTGCGGACACTTGGCGACGGCCTCGTCGATGGCGGGCTTCAGGGCGGTGGGCTTGCCGCGGCGGTAGCCGCCGTCGGCGGTGATGACCAGCTTGGCGTCGGCGTCCTGGATGCGGGAGGCGACGGCGTCGGCGGAGAAACCGCCGAAGACCACCGAGTGCGCGGCGCCGACGCGGGCGCACGCGAGCATCGCGACGACCGCCTCGGGGATCATCGGCAGGTAGACGGCGACCCGGTCGCCGGCCTCGACACCCAGCTCGGTCAGGGCGTTGGCGGCCTTGGAGACCTCGTCCTTGAGCTCGGCGTAGGTGATCGCGCGGCTGTCGCCGGGCTCGCCCTCGAAGTGGATCGCGACGCGGTCGCCGTTGCCGGCCTCGACGTGCCGGTCCACGCAGTTGTACGCGACGTTCAGCTTGCCGTCCGCGAACCACTTCGCGAAGGGCGGGTTCGACCAGTCGAGCGTCTCGGTCGGCTCGGTGGCCCAGGTCAGCCGCCGGGCCTGCCCGGCCCAGAAGCCCAGCCGGTCCGCGTCGGCCTGTGCGTACGCAGCCTCGGTCACATTGGCGGCGGCGGCCAGATCGGCGGGCGGTGCGAACCGCCGCTCCTCCTTGAGCAGATTGGCCAGGCTCTCATTGCTCACGACATCTCCCTTTCCCAGGGTGTCCGTTGTGTCCCCGGGCATAGCTCATCAGTCAGCGGCCCAGGTGACAAGGGGTAGCCGAGAATTGGTTTAGACCTATATCACGGCCTGGCCCGCGCGAGAACGGAGTGCGAATGGCCCCTCCCCGCTGCAGGGGGCGGGAAGGGGCCAAACGATTGCACGAATACGGGAGGGTATCGGTTCAGGCGTGCTGGCCCACGCTGTCGAAGACCCGGCAGTCGAAGAAGTCCTCGCCCTCGGACAGGAGGTACGCCTGCGCCTCGCCCACGTGGAAGTACATCCCGTGCAGCTCCAGGGTGCCCTCGGCGAGCCGCCGGGCCACCGATTCGTGGGCCCGCAGATGCTCCAGCTGCTGGACCACGTTGGTCAGGCACAGCTGCTCCACCGCGTCCGCCGGGAGCCGGCCCGAGATCCGGGCCCAGGCGTGGTGGCGGCTGGCCATCCGCTCCAGGCTGGGCAGCCCGTGCTTCAGCCAGCGCCGCAGCGGGGTCATCGGGTCGCCGGGCGCGGAGGAGAGCAGGGCCTGCATGGCACCACACCCCGAGTGCCCGCACACCGTGATGCTGTCCACCTGCAGTACGTCCACGGCGTACTCGATGGCCGCGGCGACGGAGTCGTCGGTGGACTCCGCGCCGGGCAGCGGGACCAGATTGCCGACATTGCGGACCGTGAACAGGTCGCCCGGCCCGCTGGCCGTGATCATGCTGGTCACCAGGCGGGAGTCCGCGCAGGTGAGGAAGAGCTGGGAGGGCCGCTGCCCCTCGCGGGCCAGCCGGGCCAGCTCGTCGCGTACGTGGGGTGCGGTGTCGCGCTGGAAGGCGCCGATCCCACTGGCCAGTTGGCCCGCGCCGCGCCGCCGGGGCGTGGGTGAGCCGGCCTGCCCGTCGGCTGCCTGCGTCTTCGCCTCGGTGGCCGCCGCGGCTGCCTCGGCCGCGTCCGCGGCGGTGATCGTACGGGTACCCGCGGGGCGGTGGTCGCAGTGGTTCTGCCAGGGCGTCCAGGGGCGGCAGCACTGGTGCACGCCGCGCTGCGGCGCGAGGCGAGACCGGTCCGCGTCGTGGCTTCCGTCGGCGGGCCCGTCGCCGGACGCGGTTGCGGTCGTGGTTGCGGACACGGCTTCGGGCAGTCGCGCAGACGACCCGGCTCGGCCGGTGACCTCCAGCGAGCCCCCGTGCGCCAGATGGGAATCCTGCCAGTCGTGCAGCGTCTCGTAGGCCGCGTGGTCCATGAACGAGCCGTCCAGCTCCACCACCGCGTGCCCCTCGTGCGGGATCTGGTTCAGCACCCGGCTCAGCCGGGGCACCGCGAGGAAGGTCAACTGCCCGCGCGCCCGAACCCGGTGAGCCCCGTTGTCCAGTTGCTCCACGGTGATCCGGGTCCGGGTGAGCCGGTACAGGGCCAGCGCGACGGCCACCGCGATACCGATGGCCACGCCCTCCAGGACCCCGCCGAGCACCACGGCGACGATGGTCGTGCCGTAGACCAGGATCTCCCGGTGCCGGGTGACACTGCGCAGGTGCGTGATGTTGACCATCTGCACGCCGACCGCCATCACCAGGGCGGCCAGCGCGGCGAGCGGGATCAGGTCCAGGACCGGGACGAGCAGGCCGGCCGCCAGTACCACCCAGAGGCCGTGCAGCATGGTCGATCTCCGGCTGACCGCACCGGACTTGACGTTGGCCACGCTCCGGACGGCCACACCCGAGACGGGCAGTCCGCCGAGCGCGCCGGAGACGATGTTCGCCGCACCCTGCCCCCACAGCTCGCGGTTGAGGTCGGTGCGCGGCGGGCGGTTGCCCGTTCGCCGCTCGGAGGCGATCAGCTTGTCGGTCGCGACCGCGGAGAGCAGGGACTGCACACTGCCGACCAGGGCGATGGTCAGGACGGCGGCGAGGATGCCGAGGACGGGGCCGTCGGGCAGCTCGGGCAGGGCGTGGCTGCGCCAGGACGGCAGGTCCACCCTGGGCAGGGCGAGCCCGGACAGCGCGGCGGCAGCGGTGGCCGCGGCCACGGCGGCCAGCGCGGCGGGGGCCTTGCGCAGGACCCGGCCGGTCCGCCCGGGCAGCCACGGCCAGGCCAGCAGGACGGCCAGGGTCAGGGCGCTGACGCCGAGTGCCGCCGGATGCAGATCGGCCAACTGGGCCGGCAGCCCGCGGACGTTGGCCACAGCAGAGCTCTGGGGGTTGCCGCCGAGCACGATGTGCAGCTGGGCGAGAGCGATCGTCACGCCGATCCCGGCGAGCAGACCGTGCACGATGGCCGGGCTGACCATGAGCGCCGACCGGGCGGTGCGCAGGGCGGCGAGACCGAGCTGGAAGAGGCCGGCGAGCACGGTGATGGCGCAGGTGGTGCGCCATCCGTAGTGCTGGATCAACTCGGCGGTGACCACGGTGAGCCCGGCGGCGGGACCGCTCACCTGGAGCGGGGCGCCACCGAGCCACCCGGCGACGATCCCGCCGACCGCCGCGGCGACCAGCCCCGCCTGGAGCGGGGCGCCGGTGGCCAGGGCGATGCCGAGCGAGAGGGGCAGGGCGATCAGGAAGACGGCGATGGAGGCGGAGAGGTCTGCGGGGAGGTCCTTGCGGATCTCTGGGGTGGTGCGTGAGGGGGAGCTGGCTGTCATAGGTTCCCGTCTCCTCGGGGGGAGGGATGAAGCGGCGGGAGTCTCAACACTCGGTAAATGGATGGTAATGGAGAGTAAAGGTGAATGGTGAATAATACGGGCAAATGGCGTACAAATTAGCACTCAAGAGTGATTAAGCATTTTGTACGGCTTGTCATACCTTCTCCAGAGCGGACCGCATGGGACGTTGCGGCGCGGAAGTCCTGCGATGGAACTGCGAGGGAGAGGTGGGGCGGATGATCGCCGCCACGAAGAAGATCGCCGGCGGCCTGGTCGCCACGGCGCTGGTCCTGGGAGCCGCCGGGTGCAGCACCTCGGAACCCGCCAAGTCCCCGGCCCCAGGGGCCCCGAACGCGCTGAAGGGGGCCGGCGCCCCGGAGGCCCCGGGCAGCGTCAACCGGCCCATCGGTGACGGTTCGACCGCGTACACCGGCATGCAGCCGAACGTACAGAAGCCGCAGAAGCTCAAGCCGGGCGAAAAGCCGCCACAGTTCGTGGTGTTCTCCTGGGACGGGGCGGGCGAGGACAGTCAGAAGCTCTTCTCGCACTTCCGCGAGGTCGGCAAGAAGTACAACGCCCGCATGACGTACTTCCTCAGCGGCGTCTACATGCTCCCGGAGGAGAAACGTTCCCTCTATACGGCGCCGCAGCACGAGCCCGGCCGCTCCGACATCGGCTTCGGCGATCTCCAGGGCATCAAGGACACCGCCACCCAGGTCCGCTCGGCCTGGCTGGAGGGCAACGAGATCGGCACCCACTTCAACGGGCACTTCTGCGGCCCCGACGGCGGCGTCGGCACCTGGTCCGTGGAGGAGTGGAAGAGCGAGATCAACCAGGCCAAGTCCTTCGTCAAGAACTGGAAGACCAACTCCGGCCTGAAGGACCAGGAAGCGCTCCCCTTCAACTACGACAAGGAGCTCATCGGCGCCCGCACGCCCTGCCTGGAGGGCCAGAAGAACTTCATGCTGGCGGCGAAGGACATGGGCTTCCGCTACGACTCCAGCGGCATCAGCAAGCAGATCTGGCCCAAGAAGACCGACGGGCTCTGGGACATCCCGCTCCAGCTGGTGCCCATGCCGGGGCGCGCCTTCGACACCCTGAGCATGGACTACAACTACATGGTCAACCAGTCCGGGACGACCTCGCAGGGCGACCCCTCCCAGCACGCGTACTGGGGTGACCAGATGCGCGACGGCCTGCGGGAGGCCTTCGATCGCGTCTACCGGGGCAACCGCGCGCCGCTGATCATCGGCAACCACTTCGAGTCCTGGAACGGCGGCACCTACATGCGCGCCGTCGAGGAGTCCATCAAGACCATGTGCACCCAGAAGGAGGTCCGCTGCGTCCCGTTCCGGGAGCTGGCGGACTGGCTGGACGCACAGGACCCGAAGGCCCTGGAGTGGATGCGCACCCTCGATGTCGGCGAGGCGCCGAAGGAGGGCTGGGCGAAGTTCCTGACCGCGGGGCCGCCGGCGGCGCCGACCGCCCCCGCAGGCGTCAAGCCGGCTGCGGAGCCGGCCGGGGGGAGTGCGGACGAGGGCTGACGAGCACCTCGGCCCCCTCGCGCAGGACGAAGCCGGGGTCGATCTGGTCCGCCAGGTCGACCCCGGTCTTGGCGTTGCCCCAGCTCTCCGCGTTCTTGAGGTGGAAGCTCACCATCTGCTCCGTGTACCGGGCCCAGTCGCGGTGCGCGTACGAGTCGTCGGCGGCGTCCTGGAGCTCCTGGAGGGCGAACCGGTTGGACGCCTCCAGCAGCTCGAAGGGGGCCGGCCGGCCCTTCTCCATCGCCCGCACCCAGTCGGAGTGCCCGACGGTGACCAGCAGGTCCTCGCCCACCTCGTCCTGGAGGAACTCGATGTCCTCGGGGCCCTGCACCTTGTTGCCGATGACCTTGAGCGCGACCCCGAAGTCCCGCGCGTACTCCTTGTACTGGCGGTAGACGGAGACGCCCTTGCGGGTCGGTTCGGCGACCAGGAAGGTTACGTCGAAGCGGGTGAACATGCCGGAGGCGAAGGAGTCCGAGCCTGCCGTCATGTCGACGACCACGTACTCGTCAGGGCCGTCGACCAGGTGGTTGAGGCAGAGCTCGACCGCCCCGACCTTGGAGTGGTAGCAGGCCACGCCCAGGTCGGCCTCGGTGAACGGCCCGGTGGCCATGAGCCGTACGGGCTCCCCGTCGAGCAGGAGCGTGCGCGCGCAGGCCTCGTACACCGGGTTGTCCTCGGTGACGCGCAGCAGGCGCGAGCCGCGGCCGGGCGGGGTCGTCTTGATCATCGTGGCGGCGGACGCGATGCGCGGATTGGACCCCCGCAGGTACTCCTTGATCAGGGGCAGGTGCGCGCCGAGGGCGGGCAGTTCGGCGGCCTCCTCCTCCGTGAGTCCGAGCGCGGCGCCCAGGTGCTGGTTGATGTCGGCGTCCACCGCGACGACCGGGGCTTCATTGGCGGCGAGGTGGCGGATGAAGAGGGAGGACAGGGTCGTCTTGCCGCTGCCGCCCTTCCCTACGAAAGCGATCTTCATGTTCACCAAGAGTAGTGGCTCGATAGCACTGTGTTGTCAAGGTGAGTGAAGAAGACCACTCCAAGGAGGGGTCGGTGCTATGGGTGCGCAGTGCGTAGGCTCCCTACTTATGAGTAGCGCTTCTGACCCGCTGGTCCCCCTGGCCGGGCTGCCTGGTGTCGCCGAGTCCGTGGATTCCGTACGCAAGGCCGTGGACCGCGTCTACGGGCACCGGGTGATGCGCCGCCGCAGCGGTGAGATCACCTCGGAGGCCGCCCTGCGCGGTGCCCGCGGCAGCGCGGCGCTGTCCGGTGCGGACTGGGCGCTGGAGGAGGTGCGCCGCCGGACCGACTTCGGGTCGGAGCCGGAAGCGCTGACGGTGGGCGCGGCGCTGCGGCTCACGGCGGAGGCCGGCCAGCTGCTGAGCATCTGGCGGCAGTCGCCGCTGCGGGTCCTGGCGCGGCTGCACCTGGTGGCGTGCGGGTCGACGGCGGACGGCGATGTGGTGGGCCGCCCCCGGCTGGCGGGCGAGCCGGTGACCGAACCCCTGGTCGGACTCCCGCTGCCGAGCGCCGAGGAGGTGGCGGGCCGTCTCGACGGGCTGTCCCGCCTGATCATCGCGGGCGGCTCCGCCCCGGCCCTGATCACGGCCGCGGTGGTGCACGGCGAACTGCTGGCGCTGCGTCCGTTCGCCTCGTACAACGGGCTGGTCGCGCGGGCGGCCGAGCGGATCGTCCTGATCAACAGCGGCCTGGACCCGAAGGCCATCTGCCCGGCGGAGGTCGGCCACGCGGAGCAGGGGACCGACGCCTACCTGGCCGCTTTCGAGGGCTACGTCTCCGGGACGGCGGAGGGCATGTCCGCCTGGATCGCGCACTGCGGCCGGGCGGTCGAGCTGGGTGTCCGCGAGTCGACGGCGGTCTGCGAGGCCCTGCAGCGCGGCGCGGCCTGAGCCGCCCGTTCCATCCGTTCCACCCGTTCAGCCGCGTGTCCGGGGCTTTCGGGCCCCGGACATGGGTTGCGGCGACACCGTCTTGCTTTGGTGTCGCCGCTGGCATTTACGCCCAGTTACCAAGCGTCCTCGATAGTTGCCCATCAGGTCGGGGTCTTTGCCCGTTACCTGGTGCGGCTGGCCCGTAATCGACGGGTCGACGTCGCGTGGGTGCTCGGCGCTCATGCTTCGGTCCGTGGGCCTTACTGCGTTTTAAAGATGATCCTCTCGGATGTTCTTTGGTCTCGCGGGCCGTTGCTTTATTTGTACTCCGCTTCGGAGTCATGCGAAACCCCTGGCTCCACTTTTTACTTTCCGGGACGACCGAGGGCGAACCGGACATGCCTTATCCGTGCAGGTCAGGACATTCAGGCAGAGCGGGCCGCGGCCAGTGCATTGGCGCGGCGCCGGCTCGCGTACCAGACCAGCCCCGCCGTGGCGGCTGCCGCACCCACGGCCGCCGCGGCGACCAGGGCGGGCCGGGTCGGCATGGACAGCCCGGGAAGGCGCTGCTTCAACCGTACGGGCCGGTTGAAGACCAGGACCGGCCACTCGCGCGCCACGGCTTCCCGCCGCAGCGCCCGGTCGGGGTTGACGGCGTGCGGGTGTCCGACCGCTTCGAGCATCGGGATGTCGGTGGCCGAGTCGCTGTAGGCGTAGCAGCGGGTGAGGTCGTACCCCTCGGACTCCGCGAGTTCGCGTACGGCCTCCGCCTTGGTGGGGCCGTAGGCGTAGTACTCGATCTCACCGGTGAAGCAACCGTCCTCACCCACGACCATGCGGGTGGCGACGACCCGGTCCGCGCCGAGCATCTCCCCGATGGGCTCGACGACCTCCGCGCCGGAGGTGGACACGATCACCACGTCGCGGCCGGCGGTGTGGTGGGCCTCGATCAGGGACGCGGCCTCGTCGTAGATGATCGGGTCGATGAGATCGTGCAGGGTCTCGGCGACGATCTCCCGCACCTGCTGCACGTTCCACCCCTTGCAGAGGGCGGACAGGTACTCCCGCATCCGTTCCATCTGATCGTGGTCGGCGCCGCCGGCCAGGAAGATGAACTGCGTGTACGCGGTGCGCAACACGGCTCGCCGGTTGATCAGGCCGCCTTGGTAGAAGGACTTGCTGAACGTCAAGGTGCTCGACTTCGCAATGACCGTCTTGTCCAGGTCGAAGAAGGCTGCGGTACGAGGCGAGGAGTGCGGCAAGGGCTGATTTTCCACGCCCCGAGCATATGCGCCCACCATTCGGCGTAAGGTGTGGCGCGTGGGTTTGCCTGAGAAGGCTCTCGGGTACACCATGGAAGTCACGGATCGTTCGCGACCGTGCTAACCCGGTCTGGCTCCTCCCCCCCCGAGTCGGACCGTGGGGACGACCCCCGCTCTCCCCCCCGGCGGGGGTCGTCGCATGTCCGGACGCGGTTCGCGTCCCTGCCTTCGGCCCCAAGTGACCATCCTCCGGCCCTTCCTCTTGCGCGGGGCCGACGCGGCGAAGGCCCTCACCACATCAGACTCGTTACGGTGCGTAGTGGTTCCGCCGCGCTCCGGAACTCACCTGAGAGGGTGACCGGGTTATTCACAACCGAGGGGTTGTCCACAGTTATCCAACAAGATCCACTTGTTTTTCCTGATCGCTGCACGGTGATTCCAGCCGCGAAGTCCGTGGCGGAAGCATTTGCAGTGAGAAGGGGGCGGAGATCGTGGCGCGATCGAAGTCGTGTGAATCGCCGGAGTCCGTGGTCGGCGGAAGGGGGACAGGGGTCGGGGCGGGCCTCGGAGCCGCATCCATGGCCGGATCCGCACCCGGCGGCGGGCGGCCGCTGATCATCACCGAGGACCCGCTGCTGCTCGACGACCTGCTGCGGCTGTGTGCCGCGGCGGGTGCCGAACCGCATGTGCGCCACGCGCTTCCCGAGCAGGGCGGGGCCGTCGGGGCGGGCGGGGAGGCGGGTGGCGCGGGATGGGACTCCGCACCGCTCGTGCTGGTGGGCGACGACGCAGCCCGACGGGTGCGCGGGGCACCGCGCAGGGCCGGGGTGTTCCTCGTCGGCCGGGACCTGGACGACCCCCACGTGTGGCAACGGGCGGTGGAGATCGGCGCCGAGGAGGTGCTGCGGCTCCCGGACGCCGAGAGCCGGCTCGTCGACCGCATCGCCGATGTCGTGGAGGGGGCCGGACGGCCCGCCCTCGCCGTGGGGGTGATCGGCGGCAGCGGCGGCGCCGGAGCCTCCACCCTCGCCTGCGCGCTCGCCGTGCGGGCCGCCCGCGCCGGGGAGCGGACCATCCTCATCGACGGTGACCCACTGGGCGGCGGCATGGACGTCCTCCTCGGGGGCGAGAGCGCCGAAGGGCTGCGCTGGCCGGACTTCGCGGCCTCGCGGGGCCGGGTCGGCGCGGGAGCGCTGGAGGAGTCTTTGCCCGAGCTGCACGACCTTCGCGTGCTCAGCTGGGACCGCGGTGACCGGGTGGTGGTGCCGCCCGCCGCGATCCGGTCCGTCGTAGCCGCCGCGCGCCGCCGGGGCGGCGTGGTGGTGGTCGACCTCCCGCGGCGGGTCGACGAACCCGTGGCCGAGGTACTGGCCCAGCTCGACCTGGTGCTGATGGTGGTGCCGGGCGAATTGCGGTCGGTGGCCGCCGCCGGCCGGGTGGCGGCCGGGGTGCGGATGGTGGCCCGGGACGTGCGGGTCGTCGTACGGGGACGCGGCCCGGGCGGCCTCGATCCGGAGTCCGTGGCCGACCTGTTGGGGGCACCGCTGGCCGGGGAGGTGCCGGTCGAGGTGGGACTCCCGGGGCGGGTGGCCGAGGGCGAACCGCCGGGGACACAGGGAAAGGGCGCGCTGGCCCGCTTCTGCGACGGCTTCTGGCAGCGCGCACTCGGCTCCGCCCAGGGGGTGCCGGCATGAGCGCGGTGCTGCTGGACGCGGTGCGCAGGCGGCTCGCCGAGAGCGGGGCGGAACCGACCCCGGCGCGCGTGGCCGCGGCCCTGCGGGCCCAGGGCAGACTGCTCGGGGACGCCGAAGTGCTCGGTGTGGCGGCCCAGTTACGGTCCGAACTGGTCGGCGCGGGACCGCTGGAGGCACTGCTCGCCGATCCGGAGGTCACCGATGTGCTCGTGGCGGCCCCCGACCGGGTGTGGGTGGACCGCGGTGGCGGGCTGGAGCTGACCGGAGTGACCTTCGCCGACGCCGAGGCCGTGCGCAGGCTCGCCCAGCGGCTGGCCGCCGTCGCGGGGCGGCGCCTGGACGACGCCCGGCCGTGGGTGGACGCCCGGATGCCCGACGGCACCCGGCTGCACGCCGTGCTGCCCCCGGTCTCGGTCGGCTCGGCCTGCCTTTCACTGCGCGTGGTCCGCCCGCGGGCGTTCACGCTGGAGGAGCTCGTCGCCGCGGGGACACTGCCGCCGGGCGGGCACCGGCTGCTCAGGGACATGGTCGAGGCCCGGCTGTCGTTCCTCGTCTCCGGCGGCACCGGAACGGGCAAGACCACCTTGCTCAGCGCCCTGTTGGGGCTGGTCGGCCCCGGCGAGCGGATCGTGCTGGCCGAGGACTCGGCCGAGCTGCGCCCCGACCATCCGCACGTGGTGCGGCTGGAGAGCCGGCCGGCCAACCAGGAGGGGGCGGGTCTGGTCACCCTGGCTGACCTGGTCCGCCAGGCGCTGCGGATGCGGCCCGACAGGCTGGTGGTGGGCGAGGTGCGGGGCGCCGAGGTGGCGGACCTGCTCGCCGCCCTGAACACCGGGCACGAGGGGGGCTGCGGGACGGTCCACGCCAACGCCGCCGCCCATGTCCCGGCCCGGCTGGAGGCGCTCGGGACGGCTGCCGGGCTCGACCGGGCCGCCCTGCACAGCCAGTTGGCCGCGGCGCTGACCCTGGTGCTCCACCTGGTCCGGGACCGGGAGGGACGGCGCCGGCTGGCCGAGGTGCACGTGCTGGAGCGCGACGCCGCCGGACTGGTGGTCACCGTACCGGCGCTGCGCTGGGCCGCTCGGGGCTTCGTACGGGAGCGCGGCTGGGAACGGCTTCGCCCGCTGCTGCGAGGCGTCCGGTGAGCGCGGGAGCGGGGCTGCCGGTGCCGCTGTTCGCCGGGGTGCTGTGCGCCGTGGCGGCCGCCTGGGGGCTGGCCGGCGGCGACCGGGTGTCCCGGCGGGCCCAGATGGTGCTCGCCGCGGGCGGTCGGGTGGTTCCGGCCGGTCGGCTCCGCCGGGAGCGGCTGCTGGTCGCCGTACGGGTGCGGGCGGCGCGGTGGCGGGAGTGGGTCTGCCTCGCGGCGGGGCTGGTGGTCGCGGTGCTCGGCGGGTCGGTGATCCCACTGCTGGCGGGTGCGGCGGCGGTGCCGCTGGTGCGCCGGTGGCTGCGGGTACGGGCGCGGGAGCGGGCCCGGGCGGCGCGGGCCGCCGAGGTGGTGGCCCTGTGCGGGGCGGTGGTGGGTGAGCTGCGGGCGGGAGCACAGCCCGGGCAGGCGCTGACGGCCGCGATGCGCAGAACGGCCGTCGGCCCCGGCGGGCCGGGGGCGGCGGAAACGGGCGTGCTGGCCGCCGCGGCATTCGGCGGGGACGTGCCCGGTGCGTTGCGCCAGGCGGCGTGGGAGCCCGGGGCGGAAGGGCTGGCCGGGATGGCGGCCTGCTGGCGGGTCTCTGTGGACGGCGGTGCGGGACTGGCCGCCGGACTGGAACGGCTGGAGGGGGCTCTGCGGGCCGAGCGGGACCGGCAGGAGTCGCTGCGGGCCCAGTTGGCGGGGGCGCGGTCGACGGTGGTGGTGCTCGCCCTGCTGCCGCTGGTGGGACTGCTGATCGGCACCGGGCTGGGCGCGGATCCACTGCGGGTGCTGCTGCACACGCCGATGGGGTGGGGCTGCCTGCTGGCCGGCGGGGTGCTGGAGGCGGTCGGGCTGCTGTGGTGCCGGCGGATCGTCCGGGCGGGGGAGCGGTGATGGGCGGCTTCGCCGTCCACAGGCTGGGGATCGTGGTCTGCCTGGCCGTGGTCGCGCTGTGGCTGGTGTCGGCGGTGACGGCGCGGGTCCGCAAGCGGGCGGCCGGACGCCGGACCGCGGCCCTGCTGGGAGCTGGACCGGGGCACCGCGCCCCGGTGTTCGGCTCCGCGCTGAGGGGTGTGGTGGCCGCGTGGGCCGGGCCGGCCGGGGCGCTGCTGGCGGGCTGGGTGCTCGTGGGCGGGGGGACGGGCGCGGCGGTCGGAGGCCTGGCCGCGTTCGGTGTGCGGCGGTGGCAGGCCAGGGCGCGGCCGCCGGCCGGAGCGGATCCCCGGGAGGCGGAGCGTCAGTTGCCGTTCGCCGCAGATCTGTTGGCCGCGTGCCTGGCGGCCGGGGCGGGCCCGGTGGAGGCCGCCGAGGTGGTGGGGGAGTCGCTGGGTGGACCGGTGGGCGACCGGCTGGCGGGGGCCGGAGCGGAGCTGCGGCTCGGCGGCGAACCGGGCGCCGGGTGGGGGAGGTTGGCGGAGATACCGGGTGCCCGGCCGCTCGCGGACTGCCTGGAACGGGCCGCGCGGACGGGGGCGCCGGCGGCGGAGCCGGTCTCCCGGCTCGCGTCCGGGCTGCGGGAGGACCGGGCCCGCACGGCGGGAGCGCGGGCGCAGCGGGCGGCGGTCCTCGTCACCGCGCCGGTGGGGTTGTGTTTTCTCCCCGCTTTTCTCGCGATCGGGGTCGCGCCGGTGGTGATCGGTATGGCCTCGGCACTTCTCTCGAACACCTGAAGTCGCATTGACCACACGCATCAACAGCGGGAATACATCAGGAGGTTGTCATGAGGATCATCTGGTTTCGTGTACGGACGGCGTTGCGGGCGCGCGGGGGCGACCAGGGGATGTCCACCAAGTCTATCCCGGCACTGGCCGTGTCCCACGGTGTCGTGTCGCTTTACAGCCGGGTGCTGTCTTCGACCGGCAGTTGATCCAGAAGGGCCACTGTGTCGCTTTCGGCTGCGTCGGTGTGTCGGAGGTCACACTTTGGGTGGGGCGCATCGAATGGCTTTTCAGTTGTTCCTCGGTGCCAGGCGCGACACATCACCTGTCGACGCCGCTCTCGGCTACCTCACGCAGACAAGCGAGGGCACCAGCAACTCGGCGCCCTTGGGCGGTGAGCCGGTAGGTGATAGAGACCGGTCGGGTCGCGGTGACGTTCCTGGATACCAGATCGCTGCTCTCCAGCCCGGCGAGACGACCGGAGAGCACGCGATTGGAGATCCCGGAGACGGCTTCCTGGATCTCGCCGAAGCGCCATGGGTCGTCGGATGTATGAAGAATCAGCAGGATGTGTATCGTCCAGCGGGTTGAGAGGGTCTCAACGAGTTCGATCTCAGCCCGGGTCAACGCGGCACCACGGCTGCGAACCGTCATAGCGCTCCGTCCCTGGTGGTGGCACAGGTCTAGAAGGGAGGCTTCTCTTCAGTCTGTACGGCGTCGAACAATGCGCCGCTCAGGTTGTCGTGGGCGTCCGGCTCCTTCTTTTCAGCATGCTCCCTGAGCAACACGAACTTGGGGGTCTTGCCGGGATTCGCGGGATCCTCGCGGGCTTCAGAAATCCACTTCCCCGGATACAGCTCATCGAGTGCCTGCTTGACCAGATTCAAGCCCCAGTCAAAGCCGGAGTTGGAGCGCTTAGCGTATTCGGGTGCCCTCTCAGCCAGCATGTAGGCGATGCGTCCCCACTTGATGCCACGGCTGCTGTTGATCAGTTTGTGGAACTCGGGCTTGTTGTCCCGCAGGTGAACGATCGCGATCGCACTGTCGTCCACCGAGACGTCATCCCCACCCGACGTACTGCTGGCGCCGTGAGGGGTGTTGGCCGCGAGGCTGGCGGAGGCAGCCCTCGCTTCGGCACGTCGCTCCTCGACGGCAGCCCGGGACTGGGCAGCAAAGATGTCAGGGGCCGGGAGGGAGTAATCAGGGTCGGCCATTTTGTAGGAATCCTCGAAGCTGAGGACGCGCACAGAGATGGGGTAGGGGCGCGCGTGGCGGTCGGTGCCGGGGGCGCTGGACCAATAGATGCCATTACCGACGAGCGGCTCGTTGAGCAGGGTGGCCAGCAGATCTTCGGAGAAGTGGGCGTTGGCCTTCTTCAGGGACAACAGGTCGCCTTGCGAAAGCAGGTGGAAAACGAAGAAGTTGTCGCCCTGGCTGAGAAGTTCCTGCGGAAGGCTGCCTGGCTGCTGGGTGATCAGCAGGGCACCGAGATCGTACTTACGGCCTTCCTTCACCCACGAGACGAAGGGGCCGTCCTCCTTCTGGCTGGAACCGCCGAGGACGGACTGGGCCTCCTCGATGACAGCGATGGTGGGAATGGACTTCGGGTCGGCCTCCGTGAACTGGTTCTGGTTGTGCTCGAAGATGTCGCCGAGGATCACGCCGGCGAGCTGGAGTCCTTGGGAACCGCGCATCTGCGAGATGTCCACCACGCAGAGCTTGCCCTGGGAAAGGCAGTCCTTCAGGCTGCTGAGGAGCTGGCTGTCCGGGTCGTGCAGGGCGTTGACGACGCGGGTCATATTGCTGACCGCAGCGTTAGTCTCCGCCTCTTGGCCAGGTTCGAGGTTCAGGATCTCCTGCACCTGCGAGCGGTCGGCGCCGTACTTGTCCCGGTGAATCAGGTCGACAAGCCGGTTCCACCTGGGTCCGTCGAGGGACTTGAGCTTGACGACGTTCTGCTGATCCTGCTTCTCCGGTGGCAGCGCGATGCCCAGCACGCGCGATGCCTGCAGTTCCTTGATGTTCAGCTTGACGCCGTTGACAACGAAGGACTGGTAGAACTCGCTGGGGCCCTTGCGGTTGGTGAAGACAACCAGCTTGTCGCGTAGGTGCGGCACGTCGCAAAGGGCGGGCCGGCCCTTGAAGTCAGGCCAGAAGTACTCGCCGTCGGGGTCGAAAATGATCGTTCCGACGGGGGCTTCGCCGGATCGGCGCGGGACAGTGGGCTGGCCTTCGTACAGGGCCGAGAACAGCAGCTTGACCAGATTCGACTTACCGAAGCCGGCGCGGGCGAAGACGAAGCTACGGCGAGCCACGAGCTTGTCGATCTGGAACGTCGGCATGATCGCGGGCTGCTGGACTTGCATCCAGGAGGTGTCGCCCACGCGCTTGTCATTGCCGGCGTAGACGAATTCGCCGAAGGCGAGGTAGCCGATGGGCACCGCGCCTTCGTCGGTGTCCTTCGCGTTGACGACCTCGGCGAGCAGGTCGTCGCCTAGGAGCGCGACCTGGGCGCCGACGTGTGGGAGTCGCCGGTGGCTGGGAACGAAGATGTGCTTGTCGCCCTCCATACGAAGGACACCGAGGATGCGGATGTCGACCTTGTACTTCAGGTAGCGTTCGCGCAGCTCATCGGGGATGGGCCGCTGGTCGCGCACCGCCCGGGTGGCGTAGTCCTCGCCGATGGGAGAAACCAGGCGCCCCTGGGAGGCGATGGTGGTGATCCGCCCGAGGATGGCTTCTCGTTCATGTTCGAGCTGGACGAGGACGAACTGGCCGTGCATGGCCATGGTCTGGAAGTCGTCGTGGTGCGGCAGGACGAGATCGGCGTGGAACTCCATGCCGCCCTCGGAGAAGCCACGGAAGGTGCCGATGACTTTGTCGCGCTCGAACAGGCTCATGACGGTTCTTGCTCCACAGGATGCGGTGCGGACAGTGAGAGGTGTTACTCGTAGCGGTTGGCGGCCACGTCGGAGGCCAACCGCAGGGCATCGATGATGTGGGCCTTGTCCTCGCCGACCTGGTCGCGGACGGCGTCGACGAGCTGGTCTTCGATGATGTCCATGTCCAGGTCGGCGACGCGGGAGTAACTGTCGGCCTGCTGGATGCAGTTGGGGTAGAGCGGAATGGGAAAGCCGGCCACCGCGTCGGCCTGTAGGTAGCCGAAGATCGCCTGAGCTTCCCTGTCCTGGCGGGACATGAGGTCCACGGTCCAGATGGGGTCGCCGGAGTACGGTCCGAAGCGCACGAAATACATCGAGCCGATGTTGAATTTCGGCTTCTCACCTGGGGTGTCATCCCTGACGTCGCGGGTGTACTCGTCCCACAGGTATGCCTTCTCCAGCATCTCGGCGGGGACCTTGGCAAAACAGGCGGAGCCGTTGTCGAAGACGCCGGACAGTGAGATTGCCAGCCGGTAGTACTCCAGTACTTGGGTCTTCTTTGCCAGTCCCACTAGCCATACCTTGCGTCGGTCCTGGCGCCAGATACGCTCGATGGCCTCGTAGATCTGCTCGCCCATCTTCACGAACAGCTCGCCCTGGAAGATCTTGCTGCGCAGCAGCCCGTCGCGGACGATCAAGGTGTCCACTGCGTAGTCGCGGTGACAGATCAGGTCATACAGCGTCGCCCACTCACACAGGTCCCGGAAGACCTGCACCCAGCTGGGCGACTTGCCGGACATCATGGGCGACAGGGCCTGGAGTCTCTCGACACCCAGCCCCTGCATCATCCTGCCCAGGGAGGTGCACGGACTGCCGTCTTCGTTGAACTGCCGACGACTCAGGCCGTCGATATCGGCGATCGGGGAGACCACCTCCATGCACAGCTCTTTGCCGTTGGAGTCTACGACGCGGACAACCTGAAGGTAGAAGGGGTTGAAGGCGACCTTGTTGTTGCCGCCGTCGGAGGACATCAGCGCGACCGATGTCGCCGACCGCGGTCTGATCACCTTGACCTCGGAGCGGATGGCGTGTGCCTGCTCGACCAGCTTGTCCAACTCGGCCCGACCCGATTCGACCTGATCGCCGATCAACTGCTTAAGCTGCTTGATCTGGTCCGCGTCGAACATGCATCTCCCCCACACCGCAAGTGCGTTGTCACAGGCAAGTGGTTCACTCGCTTGGTCTACACAGCATGCCACGGGGCACTGACGTTCCGTTATGAAGTTGTGGAAAGTAACCGGGTTACCCGATCAGTGAGGCAATCCGACCAGCTCGGCGATGAGATCGATCTCGTCGATGGCGGAGCCCGCCTTGCCGAACTGCTCGGCCTGCCGGGTGCGCTTGGGGGGCGTGCCGGCCTGTCGGACTTCCTTGACCACCCACCCGGCCTTCGCCTCCCTCACAGAGGCCAGCAGCATCTGCTCCGGGTCGGTGCGAGCCGAGGGCAGAGCGCCGAAGCGGATCGCAAGCCGGGCGCCCTGACGACAGCGGCTAGCGGTTGCGGCCCACACCTCGGCCAGGGCCTGGATGAAGGCCTCCTGGTTCGGCTGGCGGGCGATCTGGCCATGCGTTCCATAAAGGACCTCGGGGGGGCCTCCGAGGAACCACGAGCGCAGCCACTGGTCAGCCACATAGGTGCGCATGCCGTAGTACGGGGGCGAGGTGACAACCAGATCGAACTTCTGCCGCAGATTGCCGAGGGTCTCGACGGAGTCGCCAAGGTAAACCCGGCCGCCGTGGGCAAGCGGGGCCGCGTCCAGCAGTCGCTTGGCCCGCCGCTCGATGACCTCCAGAGCCGGAATGCGCACCGGCTCCATGTCGCGCTTCTTCCAGAACTTCACCGCGTATGCGGGCTTGGAGGCGTAAGTGCGCGGCATCTGGTTCGACAGATACGACGGGAGATTCTTGTTCCGCGGGCCGTGCAGTATGCCTAGCAGGACCGCCCGCAACATGGCCGCCGTCGGTGTGGTCATCCCCAGCAAGGCTTCACGCAGTGCCACCAACTCGTGGAGCGTCTCGCGCTCGAAGCACCACTGCCAGAACTCGCCCTCGGGTAGTTCTCCTTGCATGCTGCCGTCGAGGATCTGCCGGGCGAGTCGGACCACAGCGCCGGGGGTGACCTGGACGAGCTTGGCCTGGGCGATGGCAGCGGCCACTGGGTTGATGTCGATGCCCACCGACGGCAGCCCGGCCAGACGCGCGGCGTACAAGGTTGTTCCCCGCCCGCAGAACGGATCCAGCACCCGAGTGGCATCGGGGTGGGCGGCAAGCTGCTGGAGCGGGAAGTCCAACGGAAACATCGTGTAGTACGGGCAGACGGCATTCAGCCGGAGCACATCTTCGGGCCGACTGTGGGAAGGGGCCGCTGCGGTCGCCGTCATGGGTGTAACTATACAGGTATAGTTACACCCATGGCACGAAGGAGGCTCGATCCCGCAGCCCAACTCCGCGGACAGGAGCTGGCCTTCCGCCTGACGCAGGCCCGCCGCACCTCCGGACGCTCAGCCGAGGCCGTCGCCCGCAGCGCGGGGATCTCTGTCGACACCGTGCGCAGCATCGAAAAGGGCCGCACGTTCACGCCGGAATTCTTCACCGTCGCCGCTCTGGCCGTGGAGCTTGGGCTGTCGCTCGACGAGCTGTACGCCAGCATCCGTCCACCCGCTCAAAGTGATCTCCATGCGTCCGGCGACCCTAGCTCTGATACCTCCGGTCGGGCCGATCTACCCACTGGCTCCTGATGACTCCTACCGCTCAACGAGATCCTGCCAGCCCCGCTCTGCGCTCGTACTCGGTAGCACCGCCCCCAATGCGCTCCAGCTGACCGCCGCGCCCCAGCGGCGTTTCGCTCGTCCCCGCGTGCCTTACTTGCCCGTACGACGTCATCAACACCCGCCGATGGTCCCGTTACCCGTGTCGAGCGTCACCGGCGCACGGTGGCGCATCCCCGCTTCACGAAGATCTCGTCAGGGTCCGATGAAGCCGTACGCGGCTGAGTACATTCCTCTCCTCCTCGAGGGTGTGGGAGCTACAGATAAGAATGCTCAGGCGGTCGTCGCCAGCGCGGTTTGGGCCGCGGCGACGGCTTGCAGTCGCCCCGCCACGGCGGTGGGGCCGAGCGTCGCTAGGGCCCACATGACAGTGATCCGGTGTCCGGAAGCCCAAACCCCGGCAGGCGGAGTCAGGAACGGGGTGATGGCGATCCCCTGAGTCATGAACGGGGCCACGTCCAGATACTTCATGCCGCCGGTTCCGCACAGGTATGAGCGTGCGCCGACGGCGGTGGTGAGGTCGGCGAGCCGCTGGGACCGGCCCGGCCTGGCGGGAAGGTCGCTGCTGCGGAGGATCTGGCCCTTCCAGCCGAGGAGGTCGAGGAGGGCTCGGGTGGAGGTCTCGGCGATGGCCGCGGTCCGGCTGCTGCCGAAGGCGGCCGCCATCGGTTCCAGCGCCTGGGTGAGGGTGGGCCAGTGCAGGCTGGCGCCGTAGTACTGCTGAAGCATGGCCGTGGTTCGGCGCAGGGCAAGGTCGGGGTCAACTATCAGGGCATCACGGATGAGTGTCTGTCGGCCCTGGGGCAGATAAGTCGGGATCGACATCCACCGTGATGCCTGTGGGTCTCCGAGGGCCGCGAGGCGGGCGCGGTGCTGGTAGTCGCGGCGGGTGAACTGGACGTCGTCGAGGACGATCCAGGTATCCGCCGCGAACAGTTTGGCCAGTGTCGTCAGCCGAGGGAACAGATTGGGCTGGTGGATGGCACACAGCCTCCCCGGAACTGGGACGTCAGGAGATGAGGCGGCTGGTGAAGCCGTCGCGGATGAGGGATTCGTACGCGTCATGCACGTCCTCCGGGACATCCTGGGGGATGGCGAACCCGTTCTTCGGATATTCGATCACCCGCTGGAGGTCACCGACGAGCATGTCGAGGACGAGCTTCTCGTCGCCGATGCTCTTGAGGTAGTCGTCCAGCTCGAGCGGCTCCGAGGCACAGATGATCTCGACCTCGGGCCACAGCTTGCGGGCGGTGGCGAAGGACCGTCGCTCCATATACGGCTTGGAGACCAACAGGACGGTCTTCGGGGTGATGCCGTTCGTGGCCAGGAGTTCTCGGCTGAGCGTGATGTTCTGGCCGGTGTTGGCGGCGTTCGGCTCGACGAGGATCGCTTCGTCGGGGACGCCGAGTTCGAGGGCATGCTCGCGGAAGTGGACGGCCTCGCCGCGAGGGAAGACCTTGGCGGTGGTGGGGCTGTTGCCGCCGGTGAACACGAGGACCGGGAACAGGCCGGCGCGATAGAGGTCGGCAGTGGCCGCGGCGACTCCGAGGTCGTGGCTGCCCAGTCCGATCGCGACGTCCACCGGGGCCAGGTCGTGGCCCATCTGGTGGTAGTCCCAGATCAGCTTGGCCTTGTGCCACTGGCCCTCGGTGATCGTCTGCTGGATGTCCGTCACGCGATCTTCTCCCTGGTCACCGTCGTCGGGGGCCGGAGCCCCCCTCGCTCATGGCCCTGATGCCCTCGATGCTGGTCAGCTGGTGGCTGAGGCCGAACTGCCCGGCCAGCTTTGCTGCTTTGTCGAGGACGTGAAGGCCATCATCGCGGGTGGCGGGATCGGACAGCAGGATGTGGCCGTGGGCGGTTTCCAGGCGGACCCGCTGCATCGGCGCGTCTGTCGCGGCCGTGCTGCGGGCGATTCCGATGAAGTGCAGGGCGTTGGTCAGGTCGCCGGCCCCGCGGTGGGCGAGGGCGAGTTTCTGGTGGGCAACCGACCAGTCCTCGGGCTCGGCGAGGTCCTCGAACTCCCGGGTCGCGGCGAGCATGACGCGGGAGGCATAGCTGTGGTTGCCGTCCTTGCTTAAGGCCGTCCCCACCCACAGCCGGGCCCTGGCCCGGTCCCGGCGGGAGAGCCGGTCGTCAACGGCCAGTGACTCGTACTGCTGGGCGGCGATCTCCAGGCGTCCTGACATCTCCGCGACGACCGCGAGGGACAGATCGAGCTGGGCGACCCGGCGGGGGATGTCCAGCTGCCCGAACAGGGACTTCGCCGAGGCGTAGGAGTGCTGGGCCGACAGTGGACCGATAACCGCCCCCCGGTCGCGCTGGAGATCGCCCAGCAGGGCGGTTGAGCGGGCGAAGAGGTACAGGCCCTTGTCATCGAGGGTGGTCGGCTTGAACCGTCCGAGCCAGCGGCGGATCAGGCTGTCGGCGAAGGTGAAGTCCTGCCGGGAGAGAGCGACCACGGCCCGGTCGAGGTCTTCGGTCCACGATTCGTACTCCCAGGTCAGCGGCCCGCTGGCCGTCACCCTGCGGGCACTGGCGGCAGGGGTGGTCCGGCCGGCTTCGGACAGGAACGTCTCGAAGCGGAGGTGGGTGGCGGCATCCGCGCGGGCCAGGGCGGTATCCAAGATCGCCTGGGTGTCCTGGCGGGGCTCGGTCGCGGCCAGGAGCTTCTCCCACTTGGAGATCGTCCTGATGCCGAGGCCGAGCTGGCCGGCGAATGCTCGGACGCTCAGCCGCAGCGCGAGACGCAGGGCCTTGGCCTCCAGGCCGGTCCAGTGGTGCACGGTCGCCACACGTCGCTCCCTTCCTGCCGTCATCGAAGCACGGCCTGCACGAGCGGGGGGACACAAGTGCAACGGAAGTACAACAGGCGGTCATTTCAGCAGCGTTGGAGCAGGTCCAGGCTGAGTGCTGACACCAGCCGACGGACCTTTGGACGGACATCAGCATGGAACCCCTCACCGAGCATCGCGGCGTCAGCGGTCCGGTCGTCTACGGCTACCTGCGGCTGGTCCGGGTCTCCCCGGCCCGCCAGATGGCCCTGAACGAGGCTCTGGCCGAGTACTGCCGCCAGCACGAGCTGACGCTCTCGGGGGTGTTCACCGAACGGGACACCGGCAGCGGGCCGTCAGCGGCATTCACCGGCCTGATCGACGTCCTGGAACTGCCCGACACCTACGGCGTCGTCCTGCCCGCCCCCTCCCACCTGGGCCCCAAGGACATAGCCGCCACGAGGCAGGCCCAGATCACCGCGTCCGGAGCCCGGCTGCTGCTGGTCCGAGGCCCCGGCAGGCGCCGCCCGGCAGGCCACGGAGCCACCGGACCGGGCCCGGCGCCGGTCCACCGCCGCTTCGGCCCTGCCCCCACCCCAACCCTAGACACCGAGAGGTGAGGACCCGATGCCTGATGCAAAGAGGTTCTTCGACCCGCGGCCCGAGTCGGTCGGCCTCGCCCGAGCCTTCGCCGTCACGACCCTGACCTCCTGGGGCCTGCACAGCCCTGCCGAGGACATCCGGCTCTGTGTCTCCGAGCTGGCCTCGAACGCCCTGATCCACGGAACCGATACCGAGCACGGCTTCCTGGTGAGACTCGACGCCGACGAGGACTACGTACGGGTGGAAGTGCACGACAGCCGCCCCCGTCACCGCCTGGAACCGGAGATCGCGCACACGGAGGGGAACGACACCACCGGCCGGGGCCTGGAGATCGTGGCCTCACTCGCCGACGGCTGGGGCGTCGAGGACCGCAGGCCCAGCGGCAAGATCGTCTGGACGAGGTTCAAGACCGGCCAGCCAACCGGGCAGGGACAGGCATGCTGACCCGCACCGGCCCGGACACCGGGCTCTTGTCCTCCCTCGGCGCCTGGACCTGGCCGGGCAAGGCCGCGGACGGGCGTCAGGTCGCCCACATACTCCTCGCCCACCGCCTCGGCCGGACCAGCCACGACACCCTCGGAGCGATTGAGACCCGGATGCGGCACCTCGCAGAGATTCTCGGCGGCCTCGCACGCGCCCAGGAGTCCGTCCCTGACATCCAGGGCACCCTCGTGACAATCGGCCCCCGAGCTCTCCTGAAGTTCCCCGGTGCCCGCTGGGGCCTGCGACTGCCCACACACCCGCAGTGGACTCGCTTGGCCCAGGACAGCGGCCGGGCCGCGCTGATCATCGGCCTGGACCCGCTCACCCAGTCCGCCGACGCTGTCCGCCTCGACGCCTACCTCGACGCGGCCCTGGCTGCCGACCGGCTGCTGTTCGGCTTCGCCCACACGGCCTAACGCCACATATGCCCCTGGAAGGCATCTATGCGGCCTTGTATTACGCCCCCGAATGTTCCTGCGCCCCATGCACGGCCCCCATCTCGCCACGAGAGGTCACTGCCATGGAAATCTTCGAACGCGCACGGCTGGACGCATACTTCTCCAAGGTCGCGGCCCAGTTCACCCCGGACGAGCGGCCCGCATCGTTCCTGGTCACGCACCTGCTGCCCGAGCGGCCCTCCTTCGTCCGCGCGGTCGCCCAGATGACCACGCTGAAGGCAGTGCTGCCCAAGCCCAAGTCCATCAGCGCTGCTGCCCAGCGCGAGGTCGAGCGCACAGTCCCGGTCGATGCCCTGACCCGCGGCCTGTTCACCGACCCCGACTCCGCCCTGGACTACCTCGAGTCCCGGGCCGCCGGCGAAACCCTCGCCCTGCTGGACGTCGGCGGATACTTCGCCCCCACCCTCGAGGCAGTGGACAGCCGCTTCACAGGCAGGATCGCCGGGGTGATCGAGGACACCGAGAACGGCCACCGCCGCTACGAGGACCTCAACAAACTGCCCTGCCCCGTCGTCTCGGTGGCCCGGTCGCCGCTGAAGGACCCTGAGGACTTCCTCGTCGGCCAATCCGTCGTCTTCTCCACCGAGGCCGTCATCCGCGGATGCGGTGACATCCTCCATGGCCGGCCCGCCCTCGTTCTCGGCTTCGGCAAACTCGGCTCCTCCATCGCCCGGCTCCTGCACGCCAAAGGCGTCCAGGTCACGGTCTTTGATATCGACCCCGTCCGCCGTACGCAGGCTCTCTCCCAGGGCTTCACCGTCGCCCGTAGCCGTGAAGCCGCCCTGACTGGCGCCGGCCTGGTCCTTTGCGCGACCGGCGCGATCTCCCTGCGGGGCGAGGACTTCGCCCACCTCCGCAACGGCGCCTACATCGCCACTGTCACCAGCAGCGAGGACGAGCTGGACCTGAACGGACTGCCGGACGTCTACACCCGCACCACCGTCGGCGACCACGTCACCCGCTACCAGACCACCGGCCATTACTTCTATCTGGCGAACGGTGGCAATGCCGTCAACTTCATCCACGGCGCCAGCGTTGGGCCGTTCATCTTCCTGATCCAGGCTGAGATCCTCGCCGCGATCAGGATGCTCACCCGCGGAGACCTCGCCCCCGGCATCCACGAGGTCCCCGCGGCCGACCGCGCCGCCATCGCGGCGACCTGGCTCAACTACTTCAACAGGTGATCACCATGACCATCACAGCCGACCACATCCGCACCACCCTCGCCGCTTACCTCGACCAGTACCCCGAGAACAAGCGCGAACATGAGGTCATCCTCGGTCTCCTCGACGACGGCGACGACCTCACCAGCCGCAAGACCTCGCCCGGACACGTGACCGCCGGCGCGATCCTCGTCCGCCCCGACGGCCGGATCCTGCACATTCTTCACAACGCCACTGGCAAGTGGCTGCTGCCCGGTGGCCACCTCGAGCCGATCGACAACACCCTCCTCCAGGCCGCTGGCCGTGAACTCACCGAGGAGACCGGCATCCCGGCACACGTGGTCACCCCACACGGCGAGACCCCCCTCCACGTCGACGTCCACCCCATCGACGCCAACCCCGCCAAGGACGAGCCTGCCCACCAGCACTTCGACTTCCGGTTCCTGTTCCGCACCACCGCCGACATCGGTGATCTCCAGACCGAAGAGGTCTCCGACGCCACCTGGCGCGAGCTCGACACCATCGCGGATCCGCAACTGCGACACCGCATCGCCGACGCCCTTCGCTGATCACCACCTCCGGCATCACAGCCCCGGAACCGTCCCTGGCCGTCCTCGCGACAGGTCACACGGCCGGGGCTGTCATTTCTGCACCCTCTTGGCCAGCCTGGTCCGGGGCAGGGGTAGAAGCGGCCCGCACTCGACCACTCAGCCTGCGATCGTTGACCGAGAGGACCGAAGAGAGGGAAGTCTTACGTGATCATTCTGGATACTTGCATCCTCTATAGCTGCGGCCTGGAGACCAGCAGCGCTGAGCTCCTGCGAACCATCCGAGAGTCGAGGACCGAGTCCGTCTCGGTCCCCTGGGTCGTCATGGAAGAGCTCGTCGCGCAGAAGGCAGTCAAGTACAACAGCGCCCACGAAGCGGTCACGAAGGCGATCGAGCAGTTGAGTCAGGCCACGCCGTGGACGACGGATCTCCTGTTCCTGGACAGCGAGCCCGAACGGGTGAGAGAGCACTGGCGCAAGAAGTACGGCGAGCTGGTCGAGGTCATCCCCACCGGAGAGACAGCCCTGCGCGAGGCTGCCTTCCGTGAGGCCAACGGCTTGGCTCCGGCCAAGATCGTGGCCAACGGGAGCCGCTCGGTGAAGACGGGATACCGGGACGTGGCCGTCTGGATGTCCGCGATCGACTATGCCGAGGCACATCCTGAAGAGACGGTCTACTTCGTCAGCTCGAACACCAAAGACTTCGGGGACGGCGTCACCCATGCGTTCCCGATGCGCCAAGACCTTCGTGATTTGGGCGGGAGATTCGTCCACCTCACCTCGCTTGACGAGGTCCTGACCCGGTTCACCGAGCCGGCAGAGATCGACCTGGACTCCGTCCAGAACCTTCTGACGGGCAAGGACGTCTCCCCAGAAGTCGGACAGCACGTCACTACCCGAGACGGCAACCCGGGCCCCGATGCCCCCTGGTTCGACACGACCGCCTTCCGCGGTGGGCCAGGACGAGGGCCGTTCCCATTCGGGGCGGACTCCTGGCTGGCGTCACCAGTCGCGGCTTTTGAGTCGGTCTCGGACGCGAAGGCTTACAAGATCGACAACCATGTCTGGTGCACCGCAAGCGTTCGATGGCGCCTGAGCGGTCTGGCACTGGAATCATCCAGTGGCACCAGGGATTCCTTCCGGTTCGCATCATGCTGGTGGGACACCCGGGTACTGCTGAGCGTTGGCGATGACCCACGCCTCGTCGTACTCCGCGGAGATCGCCCACGGCGCCTGACCGATGAAGATGTCGAGTCATACGACGACTGGGCAGTCGCAGCAGTAGGCGTGCTCAAGAACGCGATGGATGAGCGGGCCGTGACTCGAGACTTCCCCATTGCTGACTCCGTCTCGCTCTCATTTCCGGATGAGGACGCCAACTACCTAATGGAGCGGCTGCCGTCGTATTTCTATGGAGGGCATGACCACAACGACTGACAGCAGGCCGAGCCTGCGGGCCTGGGGCCTGCGCTCCGTTGCGAAGGTCGGGTCCTGCTGGACGTGTTCTGTTCAAGTCCAGGCCCCTATCCGGGCGTCCGGCTTCGGGAAGCCGGGAGGGACCGGACGTTGCCGGCGTCCGCGACCTGGGCTCGAAGCCGTTCGATCTCGGCATGCTGGGCGGCGATCCGGGAGACGGCCAGCTTCTTGAACTCGGTCAGTTCGGCCAGGGCCTCGTCCCGCTTGGCGACCCGGTCCTGGAGATCGGTGACCTGGGCCTTGAGGCGTTCGATCTGTGTTGCCCGAGGGTCGGTGATCTGCCCGGCCTGCTGCAGGGACCGCAGCCGACGCTCGAACTCTTCACCGAGGTGCTGGTAGGGGCCGGAGCGTACGGTTCCGTCACGGTTCTTCTTGGGGTAGAACGCGGTGCGGCTGACTCCGGCCTGGTTGGCGAGGGTCTTGATGTCGCACTTCCCGCCGGGTGGCAGGTCTCCGGTCAGCAGCCGGTCCATTGCGGCACGGATGGATGCCTCGTTGCGGTTGCGGGTGTCTTCGGTGATGCGGGGCATCTCATTGCTCTCCGAGTCTGGTGTTGGCCGCGATGATCTCGTTCACGATCTGCTGGGCCCGCTCGAGTTCGGGCCGCAGCCGTGCCTTCTCCGCCTTCGGGAACCGGGGGTTGTCCAGGAAGACGGTGTTGCTGGCTGCAGTGTTCTGCCACACGGGCAGGTGGCACGGATGGTGGGTGGCCTGCGGGCATCGGGCCGAGTCGCACAACCCGGCCAGGGGCTTGGTCGCGTTCGGCGTCCCGGCGAGTTTGAGGCACAGGGCCCTGGAGGGGTCCTGGAACCAGCAGTAGTTCGCCGCCTGCACGTGCAGGCTCTTGGCCCGTTGCTTGAGCAGCATCTCGAGACGACGGTCGTTGTCGAGAACGGCCACGGGCCCCGGTTGATGTTCCTGGAGGACATCGTCGATGTGCTCGAACGCCTTGATCAGATCCCGTGCCCCCGGGCCCGCCGGCACGTTCCCGTTCCGGTAGTCGCGGTATGCGGCTTCCGTCAGCTCGAGGTGATGCTGTTCTTGCGCTCGCTCGACTTCCGCGAGGAGGGATCCCTGGGAGCCGCCGGGCTTGTGGGCGTACCCCTCTGTGGTGACCACCGACACGTGCTTGAGGTGGATCTTGGCAGCGAGGAGACCGCCGGGACGGTGGGCCAAGGTCAGGGCAAGGGTGCGTCGGAGCATCCGCCCGTTGACAGGACCCGCGGGGATCGGGGCCAGACCCAGCCGCTGGCCCTCGGGACTGTTGACCCAGTCGCGGAGGCGTCCGTGGAGGAAGTCGGTGGGGGACATGGGGAAGACCTGCCCGTCGGCGGCGGCCTGATTTAGGCGGGAGGCCAGCTGCACGGCGCGGTAGGCCGGCTCGAGGACCACCCACTCTGCCGGGACACCGCCCAGATCATGGCCCTTGATCAGCCGGGACTTGAGCCGGAACCGCTGGGTGTCTCCGGAGACGGTGACCGGGTCCTGCGGAGAGAGTGGTGTGAGCTCGTCGAGTTCGCTGGCCCGCATCCCGCTGATCGAGGCGACGAGGACGCGGCAGGCGGCCAAGACTAGGAAGGCCAGGTCCCGCAGCTGCTGCCCGGTCAACGGCATGGTCCACGGCACGGGCGTCTCATCGCCGTACCGGGGGATGCAGGGCGCATCCCGTGCGAAGCCGCCCGCAATCCCGACCTTCGTGACGGCGTCCTCGAGCATCGGACGAACAGATTCGACCAGCCGGTAGGGGAAGGCGGAGTAGTTCGTCCGCTCGTTGATCAGCCGACTCACATGGACGCGGACCAGCGGATCCTCCGGATCCGCCCCTTCGCCGATGCGTTTGGCCAGCAGGCGGCCATCCAGCTCCGGCAACGGCTGCCCCCGGCGTACGTAGGAGGCGACGATCTGGGAGAACGTCGCACCGGTCGTGCGCGAGATGCTCCGCATGGTGGACGAGGACCGGGTCTCAACCTCGTTGAGGAGCCGTTCGAACTCGGCGGCGACCAGGGGGCCAAGAGTCTCGGTGAGGTAGAGAGCGGCAGCGACGGTCGGCTGGAAAACCTCCTCGGGCACGGCCGGCACGGAGTTCTCCTGCTTGTTCTTCCAGCCCGCCACGTCCGTGAGAGCGAGCCCAGGCCACGGCACGAACCCCGAACGGTACGAGGTCTTGCTGAACAGCTCTTGGTAGTAGCCCAGGTTCCGAACGGGCTGCAGGATGGTGAGCATCGTGCCAGCGCTGATCGGCCCCATTCCACGGGTTGGATGCGTGCGCTTCAGGCGCATCACACGGTAGACGTCGCAGTGTTCCTGCATCACCGCGGTGAGATCAGCCAGGCCCTGGGCGGTCAGGAAGTTCAGCCACCGAACCAACTGCACGCAGATGTTGAAGCAGCTGGTCGGCTTGTAGGCGGTCCGGGCGGCGTCCGGGAGGGCCAGGACGAGCTCGTGATCGGGGACGGCCAGGGCGAAGATGTACTCCTTCGCCGTGAGCCGGAACGCTGGGTCGATGATCGTGCGGAAATCCAGCCGTCTGGTGTTGGACCTGGCGCTCTTGGGCATGTCCCGCACCCCGGTCAGGTCCCAGAAATCCTCATCGAAGTTCGGTCTGGGCCCGCCGGGCACGACCTCCCAGCCCGCTGCACGGCAAATGTCCAGTCCGGCGAACGGTGAGGCCGCGGACCACTGCGCCGGTATAGGCCCGGCGGGCATTTCCACGACAGCACCGCGTGAGGCGGTCACAGGCTCATCTCCTCGGGCCGCAGCGGGAGCTCGGCATCGATGTCGTGGACTTCGGTGGATGCTGCTTGCAGTACCTGGGGCTGGAACCGGGGCAGGATCTCGTGGTCGAGCCGGTCCGCGTACGGGGCGAAGACAGCGAGGAACTGGTCAACGGTCATCTGCCGGGACTGCCGGGCGAAGTACGCCTTCAGCCGCAGCAGATTCGGCGCATGCCGGGGGAGGAACACCGACAGCGGACACAGCAGGCACACCCAGGGCCGTGCGGGGCACGGCTTGCCCTTCGGCCCGTGCAAGCCGGCGAGCTGGTTCGAGCATGCGGCGGTGAAGACGTCCATCTCGCCGCCGAGCAACTCGGCCATGGCGCCTTCGTCCAGACCCAGCCGGGCCAACTCCTGGGGCACCGCGGCCGCGAACTGCGCCGCCTCTTCCTCATCAAGCACGACCGGAGGACGTGAACGCCGAAGAATGTCGCCCTGAGCGTCCTCGATGATCGCCTCTACCGACTCGGCCTGCGCCGGCGTGGTGGTAGAGACGTAGTGGCTGCCCTCCACGGCCGTTGAGTGGTTGGGGTCAATCCTGGTGCGTCCGGTCCAGCCCCGACGGGCAAGCATGTTGTGATAAGTCGTACGGATCCGCCCGGCGTGGAGTATGAGCCGGTCACCGTCGTCCGTTCGCAGGTCGAGTTCCGCCGCGACTTCCTTGCGGGCCTTCTTGCCGCTCGCGTGCGAGCTGATGGACGAGAGCACACCAAGCCTGCTGCCAGGCTGGCCTGGAAGGGACTCACTGTTCAGGCTGATCCACACGTGCTCAGTGCACTCCGGTGGAGCGAACTTCCTCAGTGGCTCCACCAATTCCAGCCACGCGTCCAGCAGTCGGATGGCTCGGGAGGGAAGGCTGACGCCTTCCGGGCCGCGACGGTTCTTCACGTAGTCCATCAGAAGCGTGCGGTCGCCGGCCCAGGTGAAGTCCTCCAGGCCAAGGCCCCGGACACCGTCCGGTACCACCCCGCTGTAGACGCCGAACAGGGTTCGTACCGTGTACGCCGCACGGACCGACGGGAACAGCGCCGAGCGCACGGCGATGTACTGGGCACCCACTCCGTCTCGGAAGGCATCGCCTGTCACGCCCAGCACGGCCGCCGCATCCTTGACCTTCAGCGGCCCCTGGTCCAGAAGAAGAACGGCGAAGTTCTGGCGGTTCAGCCCGCCACTGGATGGATCCGGGCCGAGGCATGCCAGGGCCACGGCCTCTCGGTGACTGGCCAGCATCCCCTTGACCCGCGCCCGCAAGCGCGACTCGATCTGGCGCCACTCGTCATCGGTGTACGGGTCGAGCGGATTTCCACCAGCGGGCTGCTTGACCGGCCGCCCGGCCAGATGCTTCCGCAGAGCGGGCTCCACCCGCTCGCCACACCCCTGCAGCAGCTTGCGCGTCCGCTGGACGCGAGTGCCGGTGGCGGACATCCAGTACCGGAGCATGAGCGGCTTGGTCAGTTCCTCCACGCCGCCACGGAAGCCGGTGTCGTGGAGCTCGTCGACCATCCGCCGAATCGTGGAGGCGTACTGGACCGCGCCGATACGACGGCTGACGTCACCCAGCGGGTGGATCAGCTGGACCATGCCGAGAGCGAGGTCCTCCGTGAGCCTGGGGTTCGGCGTCTTGTCCAGCATGGCTGTCCACGCTGTGCGGTTGGGGAAGATGCACTCAACTCGCAACGGATCGTGCTCGATCCGGGTCACCATGCTGCGTCATCCCCTTCGTCATCGAACTCGGCGGCGGCCTCCGCGGCCGACTCCCCGTCGTGCTTGTTGGCCCCGCGGTAGAAGTCGCGGTAGACCCGGTGGACATCGAGACGCTGGAGGTAGATTTCCGTCGTGATCACGCTCGTGTGTCCGAGCAGGTCACGCAGCACCAGCATCGGGTCCTGCTTGGTCAGGTAGAGCGCGAGAGCTGCGTCCTCGTCCACGTCGGCGATTAGAGCTGCGGCCCGCGCATAGTGGCCCTTGACCAGCTTCTCCAGGGTGGCCATGGCGAAGGTGTGCCGCAGCAAGTGGGGGCCCACCGTCGGGAATCGAGGCTCGAAGTCGCGCCGGATGCGCACGGATGTGCGGCGGAAGGTCGTCGCCCAGTCAGTGAACGGGCTGCCGTTCGACTGAACCGCATTGATCGCTGGAGTCCCCTCTGGCGTCACCAGCTGTAACCGCTCCTTCGGAGCCAGCTTCCGCCACGACACCCGACGGCCATCGATCTTCGCTCCCTCCCAGTCCGGCGCCGAGATGACCAGGCGAGGTCCCAGCCGGGGGGCTGGGACGTACTCGCGCCCGAGCAGGACAGCAGCCCTGTCCAGCTCGATGTACTGCCAGAACTCCTCCAGGGCCTCGTAACTCACCCAGGTCTCACGGGCCTTCTTGCCCTTCGTGATCTGAGCGGCCAGCGGGAACCGGACCGGAACCGCACTGCGGCGCGCCGGAAGTCCCGGAAGCTCGTACGTCAGCAGGTGGGTGAACTCCTGAGCGCGTAGACCGCTCGAGATCACCAGCCGCCCCATAGCGGCGTTGCGCCCGAGGTGACGTCCCCGGAAGCCGTCAGGTTCGCCGTCCGGACCAAGACCACCCAAACCCTGCAGAAACAGCCGCCGGAAGTCGGCATCGAGGTACTTCACCTTGGAGTGGGCCTTCGCCCGCCGAAGGGTCGCGGTGTTCCGGCGCGTCTGCTGTACTCCGGCCTCCGTGTACCGCCTGACCACCGCATACGTGAACGGCTGTGCGGAGCAAAAGCCCTGGTCGACCGCCCAGGCGTAGAAGCGGGCCACCGTGTTCACGTTGAGGTCCCACGTGCCCTCATCCCACCGGGCAGTCAACGGGCCGGAGAACCGGTACTCAGAGAAGGCGCTCAGTGCCGACCGCAACTGATCGCGGTCGCTGAACGGATTGACGCCTCGCTCGGCAAGGAACTCCAGCCAACTGCGTAGGGCATGGGCGTACGTCTTCCACGTCAGACGCCCCGGAGCCCCGCTGACCGGAAGCTCCCGCAGCCACAGATTCGCGACCGCCGCCGGCCGCAAAAATCCGTCCTCCTCCAGAAGCAGATCGTCATCAATGAGTACAGGCATGCCATCCGGAATTAATGGCCGCCCATCAAGGCCCCATGAAGCCCAGTTATTTGAGCTGAAGAAGGTCAGATGCACACTTGAAGGCTACGTATCCGACACGCTTCCATGCAACGGTTTTCGAAGATTTGCAACGAATGGACTGACTGCCTATGCGACACGGCAACTAAGCAAGGATTTCGTCGGAATACGCGATGGGCACGATCGCGGCCTGCGCATTCGCGGCCGTCCTCTACAAGGTGGTGACGAGCGAAGTCGTCGCCACGGCCCTTCAGTCGACCATCGGAAAGGCGCTCGATGTGCCGTTCTGAGGGTGGGTCACGCAGGGCCCGGGGAAAGTCGGACCGGGGATATGTGACGGCGGAGGCCGCCCTGGTGATTCCGGCGCTGGTGCTGTTCGCGGCGCTGCTGGTGTGGTCCCTGATGGCGGCGGCCGCGCAGATCCGGTGTGTGGACGCGGCCCGGGCCGGCGCCCGGGCGGCGGCCAGGTCGGAGCCGGTGGAGGTGGCCGAGGCGGCGGCCCGGGCGGCCGCCCCGCCGGGGGCGCGGGTGGAGCTGGAGCGGGAGGGCGACCTCTGGCGGGTCCGGGTGGCGGCGAAGGCGCCCGGGCCGGGCGGGCTGCCGGTACGGCTCGGGGCGCAGGCGGTGGCCCTGGCCGAGGACAGCGTGGGGCCGCCGCCGTGAGCCGGGACCGGGGTTCGGCCACGGTCTGGGCGGCGCTGGTGGCGACCGTGCTGGGTGCGGTGTTCGGCGGGGTGCTGCTGCTCGGCCAGGCCGTCGTGGCCCGCCACCGGGCGGCGGCGGCCGCCGACCTGGCGGCGCTCGCCGCGGCGGCCACCTGGGCCCACGGGCCGGAGGCGGCGTGCGCGGCGGCCCTGCGGGTGGCTCAGGCTCAGGGCGGGGCGCTCGGCGGGTGCCTGCTCGGGGGTGAGGTGGCCGAGGTCACCGCCCGGGTCGCGGCGGGCCCCTTCACGGCGACGATCCAGGCCCGGGCAGGCCCGCCAGGGCCGTGGGGCTGAGGCCCCGGGGCCCGGGACCGCACCGGGTCCCGTCAGGCCGCGTCGGGTCCCGTCAGCCGCACCGGGTCCCGTCAGGCCGCACCGGGCCCTGTCAGGCCTCGGAGGGTGCGGTGGGTGGTGTGGCGTGGGCGGCCGGGGATTCGGAGAGGAGGCGGGTGAGGAGGCGGATGGCGCCGCGCTTGTGCAGGGGCTCGTTGCCGTTGCCGCACTTGGGGGACTGGATGCAGGAAGGGCAGCCGGCCTCGCACTCGCAGGCCGCGATCGCGTCGCGGGTCGCCGTCAGCCAGGCACGGGCGGTGCTGAAGGCGCGCTCCGCGAAGCCGGCGCCGCCGGGATGGCCGTCGTAGACGAAGACCGTGGGGAGGAGGGTGTCGGGATGCAGCGGCACGGAGACGCCGCCGATGTCCCAGCGGTCGCAGGTGGCGAACAGCGGAAGCATGCCGATGGAGGCGTGCTCGGCGGCGTGCAGGGCGCCGCCCAGGATCTCCGGGTTGATCCGGGCCTCGTCGAGCTGGTCCTCGGTCACCGTCCACCACACGGCCCGGGTGCGCAGGGTGCGGGGCGGCAGGTCGAGCTTGGCCTCGCCCAGCACCTCGCCGGTGAGCAGTTTGCGGCGCAGATAGGAGACGACCTGGTTGGTGACCTCGACGGAGCCGAAGCAGAGCCGGGCCGAGCCCCACGGGATCTCGGTCTCGGTCTCCAGGATGGAGATGGAGGTGGTGTCGCGGGCCGTGGTGGAGAAGGGCGGGTCCGCCTGCTCCACGAGGGCCACCGAATCCTCCAGGTCCAGGTGCTTCACGAGATACGTGCGGCCCTGGTGGAGGTGGACGGCCCCCTCGTGGACGGCGGTGTGGGCCGCCGACTCGTCGACCGTACCCAGCAGCCGGCCGGTCGAGGCCTCGACGATCTGCACCGGGCGGCCGCCGCCGCCCCGGATGTCGGTCAGGTCCGAGGCCCGCTCCCGGCGGGTCCAGTGCCAGGCGGTCGCCCGGCGCCGCAGCAGCTTCGCCGCTTCGAGCTGGGGAAGGAGCTCCTCGGTCGCCGGGCCGAAGAGTTCCAGGTCCGCGTCGGTCAGCGGTAGCTCCGCCGCCGCCGCGCACAGGTGGGGGGCGAGGACGTACGGGTTGTCGGGGTCCAGGACGGTGGCCTCCACCGGCCGCTGGAACAGCGCCTCCGGGTGGTGGACGAGGTAGGTGTCCAGCGGGTCGTCCCGGGCGATCAGCACCGCCAGGGCGCCCTGCCCCGAGCGCCCCGCGCGGCCCGCCTGCTGCCACAGGGAGGCCCGTGTGCCCGGGTAGCCGGTGATCAGGACGGCGTCCAGGCCGGAGACGTCCACACCCAGCTCCAGGGCCGTCGTGGCGGCCAGCCCGAGCAGCTCGCCGGAGTGCAGGGCCCGCTCCAGGGCCCGGCGCTCCTCGGGGAGGTAGCCGCCCCGGTAGGCGGCGACCCGGCGGGCCAGCGACCGGTCGACCGATGCGAGCCGTTCCTGGGTGATCACGGAGATCAGCTCGGCGCCCCGCCGGGAGCGGACGAAGGCGACCGTACGGACCCCCTGAATCACCAGGTCGGTCAGCAGGTCGGCCGTCTCGGCGGTGGCCGTACGGCGTACGGGCGCACCCTTCTCGCCGCGCAGCTCGGTGAGCAGCGGCGGCTCCCAGAGGGCGAAGACCATCTCGCCCCGCGGGGAGGCGTCGTCGGTGATCTCGATCACCCGTACGCCGGTCAGCCGGGAGGCGGCCGCCGCCGGGTCGCTCGCGGTGGCGGAGGCCAGCAGGAAGACGGGTTCGGCGCCGTAGCGGGCGCACAGCCGCCGCAGCCGGCGCAGCACCTGTGCCACGTGGGAGCCGAAGACCCCGCGGTAGGTGTGGCACTCGTCGATCACGACGTAGCGCAGGGCTCGCAGGAAGGAGGACCAGCGCGGGTGGGCCGGGAGGATGCCGCGGTGCAGCATGTCGGGGTTGGTCAGGACGTAGTTCGCGTACTGCCGCACCCACTCGCGTTCCTCGACGGGCGTGTCCCCGTCGTAGACCGCGGGGCGTACGGCGTTGCCCAGCGGGGCGGCCAGTTCCCGCACGGCGCGCCGCTGGTCGGCCGCCAGGGCCTTGGTGGGGGCCAGGTACAGGGCGGTCGCGCCCCGGCCGTTCGGGGCCTCGGCGCCGTCCGCGAGGGCGGAGAGCACGGGCGCGAGATAGGCGAGGGACTTGCCCGAGGCGGTTCCGGTGGCCACGACCACGGACGTTCCGTCGAGGGCGAGCTCGGCCGCCGCGGCCTGGTGTTCCCACGGATGGTCGATTCCGGCCGATCCGATTGCGGCTACGACGTCTGTTCGGATGCGGTCCGGCCAGACTGCATGACGACCCGCCCGAGGGGGCAAGTGCTCCGTATGGGTGATGCGCGCAGCACGGGAAGGCCCCCGTGACAGGCGGTCCAGGACCGCGTCGGGGGTGGGTCGGGGGTCCGCGGGTGCCGTGGGCCGTTCGGGACCAGATGTGTGGGCCATCGGAACCGAGTGTGTCACCGGCGTGCGGGACAATGGTCCGAAGGCGTCGTGCGCGCCTGCCGGTAAGTGATTGAATGCCATCGCGGCAGCCAATCCCTCGCCTACCTTCGGGTGAGGGGGCGTCGCTCGATAGCAAGGTGCTGGAGGATCCGTGGACCTGTCCCTGTCGACTCGCACTGTCGGCGACCGTACGGTCGTGGAGGTCGGTGGCGAGATTGATGTGTATACCGCGCCCAAGCTGCGCGAGCAGTTGGTCGAGTTGGTGAACGACGGCAGCTACCACCTGGTTGTCGACATGGAGCGGGTGGACTTCCTCGACTCCACCGGCCTCGGTGTGCTCGTGGGAGGGCTCAAGCGCGTCCGTGCGCACGAGGGCTCGCTCCGCCTGGTGTGCAACCAGGAGCGCATCCTGAAGATCTTCCGGATCACCGGTCTGACCAAGGTGTTTCCGATCCACACCACGGTGGAAGACGCCGTCAACGCCACCGACTGACGGCTCCGCGCGGCCCCCTGCAGCCTCCGGGCGGCAGGGGGCCGACAAGGAGAGCGGGGGTACCGGGCCACGGTTGGCCCGGGCCCCTGTCAAGGCACGCCCGTAGTCCGAGGGGGATGCGCATGGCCACCGTTGAACTGCGCTTCAGCGCCCAGCCCGAACACGTCCGCACGGCCCGCCTGGTCGCGGCCGCCGTGGCGCGCCGGGTCGGCGTGGAGGAAGCCGTCCTCGACGAGGTCCGCCTCGCCGTGGGTGAGGCCTGTTCGCGTGCCGTCGGACTCCATCGGAGCAACGGACTGACCGCGCCCGTCCGGGTGGTGCTGACCGAGGAGGAGAAGGTGTTCTCCATCGAGGTCGGCGACGAGGTCCCAGGGCCCGGCAGTGCCTCCGACGCGGTGTCCGGCATCACCGCCGTCCTGGAGTCCGAGGGCGAGACCGAGGACGAGATGGGCCTCGCGGTGATCAGCGGGCTCGTCGACGACGTCGAGGTGAGCAGCGGGGAATCGGGCGGGACCATCCGTATGAGCTGGCCCGTCTCCGGAGTCTCCGAGCTTCCCTGAGATCCACCGCGCTCCGCGCCGCGCACAATCCTTCGTATCTTCCGATCTTTATCAAGGCCCTGCTGAGCAGGGCCTTTTTCATTTCCCTAGATCAATGATGAGGCGTCAATGCCTTTGCCCCATTACCACTTTCGAGGGTAATGGAGTGACGCGATCTATTGCTGAGGAGCGAGAGCACGCCAATTACGTTTCCTGCGCACTGTTTTGATCGGGGCGCGCTCCCTACAATCCGTCCACATCTTGAGCTCATCACGTCAAGGAGGACGAATGACGGGGCTCTTCACCCCTATCGCGCCGGATCGCACCACAGATCTGGCAGCCGCAGTACTCACCGATGACAATCGGCTCATCGTGATCGTCATTGCGGCCGTGGCACTCGCCGCACTCGTCGTCGCGCAGATCCTGGTCCGCCAGGTCCTCGCCGCCGACGAGGGAACCGACAGCATGAAGAAGATCGCCGCAGCCGTCCAGGAAGGCGCCAACGCCTATCTCGGCCGGCAGCTGCGCACCCTCGGCATCTTCGCCGTCGTGGTCTTCTTCCTGCTCTTCCTGCTCCCCGCCGACGACTGGACGCAGCGGGGCGGGCGCTCCGCCTTCTTCCTCGTGGGCGCCATCTTCTCGGCCGCCACCGGCTACATCGGCATGCGCCTGGCGGTCCGCGCCAACGTCCGTGTCGCCGCTGCCGCACGCGAGGCGACCCCGGCCGAGGGGGAGCCCGCCAGGGACCTGACCGAGGTCTCCCACAAGGCGATGAAGATCGCCTTCCGGACGGGCGGCGTCGTCGGCATGTTCACCGTCGGCCTCGGCCTCTTCGGCGCCTCGTGCGTCGTCCTGGTCTACGCCGCCGACGCCCCCAAGGTCCTGGAGGGCTTCGGTCTCGGAGCCGCCCTGATCGCGATGTTCATGCGCGTGGGCGGCGGAATCTTCACCAAGGCCGCCGACGTCGGCGCCGACCTGGTCGGCAAGGTCGAGCAGGGCATTCCGGAGGACGACCCGCGCAATGCCGCGACCATCGCCGACAACGTGGGCGACAACGTCGGAGACTGCGCCGGAATGGCGGCCGACCTCTTCGAGTCCTACGCCGTCACCCTGGTGGCCGCACTCATCCTCGGCAAGGCCGCCTTCGGCGACCTGGGCCTCGCCTTCCCGCTGATCGTGCCCGCGATCGGCGTCATCACCGCGATGATCGGCATCTTCGCGGTCTCCCCGCGCCGCAGCGACCGCAGCGGCATGACCGCCATCAACCGCGGGTTCTTCATCTCCGCGGTGATCTCCCTGGCACTGGTCGCGATCGCCGTCTACGCCTACCTGCCGGCCACCTACAAGGAGCTCGTCGGCGTCGAGAACCCGGCGATCACCAACCACACCGGTGACCCGCGGATCCTGGCCGTCGTCGCCGTCGCCATCGGCATCGTGCTCGCGGCCCTGATCCAGCAGCTGACCGGCTACTTCACCGAGACCAACCGGCGCCCCGTCCGGGACATCGGCAAGTCCTCGCTGACGGGAGCCGCCACCGTCGTCCTCGCCGGAATCTCGGTGGGGCTGGAGTCCGCCGTCTACACGGCTCTGCTCATCGGCCTCGGCGTCTACGGCGCGTTCCTGCTCGGCGGTACGTCGATCCTGCTCGCGCTGTTCGCGGTGGCCCTGGCCGGCACCGGCCTGCTCACCACCGTCGGCGTCATCGTCGCCATGGACACCTTCGGGCCCGTCTCCGACAACGCCCAGGGCATCGCCGAGATGTCCGGCGACGTCGAGGGCGCCGGTGCGCAGGTCCTGACCGACCTGGACGCCGTGGGCAACACCACGAAGGCCATCACCAAGGGCATCGCCATCGCCACGGCGGTGCTCGCCGCGGCGGCGCTGTTCGGCTCGTACAACGACGCGATCGCCACCGCGGTCAAGGAAGTCGGTGCCAAGGCCGGGGAGATGAACCTCAGCCTGGACATCGCACAGCCCAACAACCTCGTCGGGCTGATCCTGGGCGCGGCCGTCGTGTTCCTGTTCTCCGGCCTCGCCATCAACGCCGTCTCCCGCTCCGCGGGTGCCGTCGTCTACGAGGTGCGCCGCCAGTTCCGCGAGCACCCCGGGATCATGGACTACAGCGAGAAGCCCGAGTACGGGCGCGTCGTGGACATCTGCACCAAGGACGCGCTGCGCGAGCTCGCCACGCCCGGCCTGCTCGCCGTGCTCACCCCCATCGCCGTGGGCTTCTCCCTCGGCGTGGGCGCGCTCGGCTCCTTCCTCGCGGGTGCCATCGGAACGGGCACCCTGATGGCGGTCTTCCTCGCCAACTCCGGGGGCGCGTGGGACAACGCGAAGAAGCTCGTCGAGGACGGCCACCACGGCGGCAAGGGCAGCGAGGCCCACGCCGCGGTCGTCATCGGCGACACGGTCGGCGACCCGTTCAAGGACACCGCCGGACCGGCGATCAACCCGCTGCTCAAGGTCATGAACCTGGTCGCGCTGCTGATCGCCCCCGCGGTCGTGCAGTTCAGCTACGGCGGGGACAGCAGCCCGGTCGTGCGGGCCGTCGTCGCGGTCCTCGCCATCGGGGTCATCATCGGCGCGGTGTACATCTCCAAGCGCCGCGGCATCGCCGTCGGCGACGAGGACGAGACCGAGGGCGGAGCCGCCGAGCGGGTGGCCCAGCCGGCCGACCCGGCGACGGTCTCCTGACCCGAGATCCGGTCAGCGGTACGGGCAGGGCCGGGCAGGGCCGGCCGGTACGCCCGAAAGGCGGATGGGCGGCGCGGACTCACGCGCCGTCTGTCCGCCTTTGTGCGTCTCCGGAGGGCGGGCGTGTATCTTCCGGGCCGAGAGCCTTCGAAGGGACCAATCCGGTGAACAAGAAGATTGCGGCCGCGTTGTCGGGCGGTGCGGCACTGATGCTCGTCCTGTCCGGATGCGGCGGGGACGAGACCGACCAGAAGGCCGGCTCCTGGGCCAAGACGGTCTGTGACCAGTGGCAGCCCCAGCTCGAGAAGATCGAGGCCGCCAACGTCGAGATCAAGCGCGTGGCCTCGGAGAGCAGCAAGCCCGACGAGGTCCAGAAGACCGACTCGGCGGCGTTCGCGACCATGACCGAGTCGTACAAGGCGATGGCGGCCGCCCTGCGGTCGGCCGGCGTCCCGCCGGTCAAGAACGGCGCCGCGACCCAGGAGGCGGCGGCCAAGGGCTTCGAGACGACCTCCACGGGCTACGCCGACCTGAAGGCGAAGACGGACGCCCTCGACCCCCAGGACAAGGCGAAGTTCGCCGACGGCCTCAAGGAGGTCGCGGGCGGGCTCAAGGACGTGACGAAGGGCGGTCAGGACGCGCTCGCCCAGCTCAAGGCGGGTGGCCTCGGCCCGGCGATCAACGGCCAGAAGGGCTGCCAGGTCGCGGCGGCGCCGGCGTCCTCGTAGGCGCTCGGCCGGCCCGCGCGGGAGGTGTTTGCGCGCGGTACGCCGCTCAGGGCGGCCGGGGTCCCGGAAGGGGCCGCGGCCGCCCTTTCGCGCCTTCGGGCCCGGTGTGATCGGCAGGACGGGTCCCAGCGGACACAATGGACGCGTGAGTACCACCAGCCTCCCCAAGCCCGATCGCGCCCCCGAGCTCCGCGCCGCCCTGCTCGCCGCCGGTTTCACCGCCGACGGGCTGCTCGACCTGCTCGGCGCCCCCGCCTACGCCGCGCTGGCCCGCAGCGAGACCGTCCCCGCCCTGCGCGCCACGCGCGGCCCGGGCGACGGGGCGCTCGCGAGCCTGGTCCGGCTGTTCCTGCTCCAGCAGCCGGAGCCGTACGTGCACGCCGCGGAGGCGCTGCCCGTCGAGGCGGCGCTGGCCGACGGCTGGCTGCGGCTGGAGGGAGACGAGGTGCACGCCACCGTCGACGTGCGCCCGTACAGCGGCCCGGACGGCGAGGACTGGTTCATCGTCTCCGACCTCGGCTGCTCCGTCGGCGGGGCCGGCGGGATCGGCAGCCGCGAGGAGGCAGTGGTCCTCGGCGTCGGCGGCGCCTCCACCACCCTGGCCGGGATCACCGTCCGCACCCCCGTCGGCTCCGCCCTCGACGTCGGCACCGGATCCGGAATCCAGGCGCTGCACGCGTCCCGGCACGCCACCCGGGTCACCGCCACCGACGTCAACCCCAGGGCCCTGGAATTCACCCGTCTGACGCTGGCCCTGTCCGGAGCCCCGGAGGCCGAGCTGCTCACCGGGTCGCTGTTCGATCCGGTCGGCGAGGCCACGTACGACCTCATCGTCTCCAACCCGCCGTTCGTGATCTCGCCCGGCGCCCGGCTGACGTACCGGGACGGCGGCATGGGCGGCGACGACCTGTGCCGGACCCTGGTGCAGGAGGCCGGGGCGCGGCTCAACCCGGGCGGGTACGCGCAGTTCCTCGGCAACTGGCAGCACGTGGAGGGCGAGGACTGGCGCGACCGGCTGCGCTCCTGGGTGCCGCGCGGCTGCGACGCCTGGATCGTGCAGCGTGACGTGCAGGACGTGACGCAGTACGCAGAGCTGTGGCTGCGCGACGCGGGCGACCACCGGACCGACCCGGCCGAGTACGCGCGGCGGTACGAGGACTGGCTGGACGAGTTCGAGGCCCGCGGGACCAAGTCCGTCGGCTTCGGCTGGATCACCTTGCGCCGGACGGACGCGGCCGAGCCCTCGATCGTGGTCGAGGAGTGGCCCCACACGGTGGAGCAGCCGCTCGGCGAGGCCGTCCTGGCTCACTTCGCGCGCCAGGACTACCTGCGGCAGCACGACGACGCGGCCCTGCTGGAGGCCTATTTCGCACTGGCCGAGGAAGTGGTCCAGGAGCAGGTCGGCGCGCCCGGCGCGGAGGATCCGGAACACGTCGTGCTCCGGCAGAACCGCGGAATGCGGCGCGCCACCAAGGTCGACACGGTCGGCGCCGGCTTCGCCGGAGTGTGTGACGGCTCACTGAGCGCGGGCCGGATCCTGGACGCGATCGCGCAGCTGGTCCAGGAGGATCCGATCGTGCTGCGGGACCGCACTCCGGAGGCCATCCGGCTGCTGGTCGAGCAGGGTTTCCTGGACCCCGTGGCGGGCCCCGCGCAGTAGTTGGCCCCGGGATGTAACCCGGGGTTCGCCCGCTGTATCCGCGGGGCTGCCAGTCTCCTGCGCAGGGGGATCCGGGGGGATCCCGTGAGCGGCCCGGGGGTAAGGGGAAGCGGCGCGGAAAACGGTCCGGCGATCTTCGCGGCGGCCGTGTTCCCGCTGTTCGGGGCCGCTCTGCAGGCCTGACGAGGGCGCGTGCTCCGCCACCGTGCGCCGGTGGCGCAGGCACGCGCCCCGTCGCGGCCCTGGCGCCGGCCGGCTCGTCGGCGGGGCTCGTCGCCTCGCTCGTCGGCCGGGCTCCTCGGCGGGCGGCGACGGCGCTGGGAGCGGGTCGCCTCGCGCGGTTCCGCCGCCGAGTTCGAAGGCCCCGGGCGGACCGGGACGCGGCCGCGGATCCGGCCCGGAAAGCCGAGGTCGGAGCAGGCCCCGGACCAGGTGCGAAGGCGCGGCCAGACGGCCCCGCGGCCACCCTGCCCGGTGATCGGGAACGCCCCGGCGCGGCATCCGGGCGGCAGAAACGGCACTTGTCGGGTTACCGTTCGAGTGGCCGTTGCGGGCTTCTGCCGTTTGACACGGGGGCGGGTTGTACCGTCACACTCCGCAGCGTCGCCGTACTGCGACCGAGTGCCGACCGGAGAGAAGAGCCAAGTTGTCCCCGACTAGCGAGACCGCAAAGGGCGGCCGCCGACTCGTCATCGTCGAGTCCCCAGCCAAGGCGAAGACGATCAAGGGCTACCTCGGCCCCGGATACGTCGTCGAGGCGAGCGTCGGGCACATCCGCGACCTCCCGAACGGCGCGGCCGAGGTTCCCGACAAGTACACCGGTGAGGTCCGCCGCCTCGGCGTGGACGTCGAGCACGACTTCGCGCCGATCTACGTCGTCAACGCGGACAAGAAGTCCCAGGTCAGGAAGCTCAAGGAGCTGCTGGCCGAGTCCGACGAACTCTTCCTCGCCACCGATGAGGACCGCGAGGGCGAAGCCATCGCGTGGCACCTGCAGGAAGTCCTCAAGCCCAAGGTCCCCGTCCACCGGATGGTCTTCCACGAGATCACCAAGGACGCGATCCGCGACGCCGTCGCCAACCCGCGCGAGCTCAACCAGCGCATGGTCGACGCCCAGGAGACCCGCCGCATCCTCGACCGTCTCTACGGCTACGAGGTCTCGCCGGTCCTGTGGAAGAAGGTCATGCCGAAGCTGTCGGCGGGCCGCGTCCAGTCGGTGGCCACGCGCATGGTCGTCGAGCGGGAGCGCGAGCGCATCGCCTTCCGCTCCGCCGAGTACTGGGACCTGACCGGCACCTTCGCCACCGGCCGCGCCGGTGACGCCTCCGACCCCTCCACGCTGGTCGCCCGGCTGAACACGGTCGACGGCAAGCGCATCGCCCAGGGCCGTGACTTCGGCTCGAACGGGCAGCTCAAGAGCGAGGTGCTGCACCTCGACGAGGCAGGCGCCCGGGCGCTCGCCGCAGCTCTGGCGGATGCCTCGTTCGCCGTCCGGTCGGTCGAGTCCAAGCCGTACCGCCGGTCCCCGTACGCCCCGTTCCGTACGACGACGCTGCAGCAGGAGGCCTCGCGCAAGCTGGGCTTCGGTGCGAAGGCGACGATGCAGGTGGCGCAGAAGCTGTACGAGAACGGCTTCATCACCTACATGCGTACCGACTCCACCACGCTGTCCGACACCGCGGTGTCGGCGGCGCGGGCACAGGTCACCCAGCTGTACGGGGCCGACTACCTGCCGGAGAAGCCGCGCGTCTACGCCGGCAAGGTCAAGAACGCCCAGGAGGCGCACGAGGCGATCCGTCCTTCGGGTGATCGTTTCCGCACCCCGGCCGAGACGGGTCTGACCGGCGACCAGTTCCGCCTGTACGAGCTGATCTGGAAGCGGACCGTCGCCTCCCAGATGAAGGACGCGGTCGGCAACAGCGTCACCGTGAAGATCGGCGGCCGTGCCTCGGACGGACGCGACGCCGAGTTCACCGCCTCCGGCAAGACGATCACCTTCCACGGCTTCATGAAGGCCTACGTCGAGGGCGCGGACGACCCGAACGCCGAGCTCGACGACCGCGAGAAGCGCCTGCCGCAGGTCGCGGAGGGCGACGCGCTCGCCGCCGAGGAGATCACGGCGGACGGGCACTCGACCAAGCCGCCGGCCCGCTACACCGAGGCCTCGCTGGTCAAGGAGCTCGAAGAGCGCGAGATCGGCCGTCCGTCGACGTACGCGTCGATCATCGGCACGATCCTCGACCGCGGCTACGTCTTCAAGAAGGGCACGGCGCTCGTGCCGTCCTTCCTGTCGTTCGCCGTGGTGAACCTGCTGGAGACGCACTTCGGGCGGCTCGTGGACTACGACTTCACCGCGAAGATGGAGGACGACCTCGACCGCATCGCGCGGGGCGAGGCCCAGTCCGTGCCGTGGCTGAAGCGGTTCTACTTCGGCTCGGAGGACGCGACCGAGGTCGTGCCGGCCGACGGGGACCACCTCGGCGGTCTGAAGGAACTGGTCACGGACCTCGGCGCGATCGACGCCCGGGAGATCTCCTCCTTCCCGGTCGGCGAGGGCATCGTGCTGCGCGTCGGCCGCTACGGGCCGTACGTGGAGCGCGGCGAGAAGGACGCGGAGGGCCACCAGCGGGCCGACGTCCCCGACGACATGGCTCCGGACGAGCTGACGGTCGAGTACGCGGAGGAGCTGTTCGCCAAGCCGAGCGGCGAGTTCGAGCTCGGCAAGGACCCGGTCAGCGGGAACGAGATCGTCGCCAAGGACGGCCGCTACGGGCCGTACGTGACGGAGATCCTCCCCGAGGGCACCCCGAAGACGGGCAAGAACGCGGTCAAGCCGCGGACGGCCTCGCTCTTCAAGTCCATGAGCCTGGACACGGTCACCCTCGACGAGGCGCTCAAGCTGATGTCGCTGCCGCGCGTGGTCGGCGCGGACGCGGAGGGCGTGGAGATCACGGCCCAGAACGGCCGCTACGGCCCGTACCTGAAGAAGGGCACGGACTCGCGGTCGCTGGAGACCGAGGACCAGCTCTTCTCGATCACGCTGGACGAGGCGCTCGCGATCTACGCGCAGCCGAAGCAGCGGGGCCGGGCCGCGGCCAAGCCGCCGCTGAAGGAGCTGGGCACCGACCCGGTCAGCGAGAAGCCGGTCGTGGTCAAGGACGGCCGCTTCGGGCCGTACGTGACGGACGGCGAGACGAACGCGACGCTGCGGCGGGACGACGACGTCGAGACGATCACGCCGGAGCGGGGCTACGAGCTGCTCGCGGAGAAGCGGGCGAAGGGCCCGGCCAAGAAGGTGGCGAAGAAGGCCCCCGCCAAGAAGGCCCCGGCGAAGAAGGCGACGGCGACGAAGGCCGCTGCCGCGAAGAAGACGACGGCGGCCAAGAAGACGACCGCCAAGAAGACGGTGGCGAAGAAGACGGTCGCCAAGAAGGCGGCCGCGGCCCCCGCGGACGAGTAGTCGCTCGCACCACAGCCCCGCCGGCGTCCGAGGCGCGGGGGCTCGGGGGCAGCGCCCCCGTGGGCGCCGCCGCACCCGGACCCTGGGCGCTCCCCGGGGTCCGGGGCCGGGGAGCGCCCCGCAACGGCGCCGGGCTGCTTCCCGGAAGGTGGGTCCGGGGTCACACCCGGCCTTGTCCACAGGCTTCCGCACCCGCATAGCGCAGCGGATAGGCTGGGCGGATGACGCGAGCCGAGCAGCCGGCGGTCGTGACCGCCCCGGCGAACCCCACCTACGACGAAGCCCTAGCCGCGGATTCCCGCGAGCGTGCGGTGCGCGCGCTGCTGCGCACTCCCAGGCTGCGCCGGCTGTGGAGCGCCCAGTTGGTGAGCGGCATCGGTGATGCCCTGGCCCTGCTGGTGCTGGTGCTGCTGGCCCTCCAGGCAGCGGCTTCGGAAGACGCGTTCGGCGGCGGGTTCCGCGGCACGGCGCTCGCCGTCGCCGCCGTCTTCGGCGTCCGGATCCTCGCCACCCTGCTCTTCGGCGCGGTCCTCCTCGGCCCGCTGGCCGCGCTGCTGGGCGCCGGAGGCAAGCTGGACCGCCGCTGGACCATGATCGGGGCCGACGGGGTCCGCCTCGGGCTCTTCGTCGTCGCCCCGCTGTGGCTCGACTGGATCGCGGCCCACGCGCTGACCGCGCTGCTGGCCACCGTCTTCGTCTCCGGCGCCGCCGAGCGGCTGTGGACCCTGGCCAAGGAGAGCGCGGCTCCCGCCCTGCTGCCCGCGCCGCCGCCGGAGGGGGCGACCGTACGGCCGCTCCCGGACCACCTGGACGCGCTGCGCCGGCTGACCCTGCGTACGTCCTTCGCGGCGCTTCCGATCGCCGCGGCCGCGCTGCTCGCCGCGACCCTGGTCGGCAAGGCGCTCGGCCTCGGCATCGACTGGTTCGCCGCGAACCAGGCCGCCCTCGGCTCGTACGTGGCCTCCGGCCTCTTCGCCGCCTCGGTCTCGCTGCTGCTGCCGCTGGTGCTGCCCGGCGGGGTGACCCCGCGTCCGCGTTCGCCGCTGGAGGGCCTGCGCACGCCCAAGGCGGGCGACCGGCCCGACAAGGGCCGAACGGGCGCCATCCCCCTTCTCGTCCTGAGCTGCGCCGCGGTCGCCGGAGCGGTGTCCTGCGCCGTGTCCGTGTCCGTACTGCACGCCTTCGACCTGGGCGGCGGCCCGGCCGCCTTCGCGCTGTTCGTCCTCGCGCTGGTCGGCGGCACCGCCGTGGGCATCCGCGCCACCCAGGCCGGCAAGGTGCTGCCCGCGCTGTCCCGCCGCCGGCTCATGGCCCTCGCCATAGCGGTCACCGGGCTCGCGCTGCTCCTGACCGGGCTCGTCCCGGACATGGCGACCGTGCTGTTCCTCTCGCTGCTCGCCGGCACCGCCGCGGGCGTCGCGGCCAACACCGGCCACACCCTGGTGGACCAGGAGACCGAGGAGTTCCGGCGGGCCCGGATCACCGAGCACCTCCAGGCGGTCGTACGGGTGGCCGTGGCGCTCGGCGCCGTCGCCGCGCCCCTCCTGGCCGCGGCCATCGGCCCGCACCGGCTGACCGGTGCCGAGGTCGTCTTCGCGCACGGCGGCGCCGCCTTCACCCTGATGCTGGTCGGCGCCCTGCTGCTGCCGGTCGCCGTACTCGTGCTCACCAAGGCCGACGACCGCCGGGGCGTGCCCCTGCGGCGGGACCTGCGCGAGGCGCTGCGCGGCGGGGAGCCCGTACAGGCGGCGTCCGCGACCGGGTTCTTCATCGCCCTGGAGGGCGGCGACGGAGCCGGCAAGTCCACCCAGGTCCAGGCGCTGGCCGACTGGATACGGGGCAAGGGACACGAGGTCGTGGTGACCCGGGAGCCCGGGGCGACCCCCGTCGGCAAGCGGCTCCGCTCGATCCTGCTCGACATCTCCTCGGCCGGTCTGTCGAACCGCGCCGAGGCACTGCTCTACGCCGCCGACCGGGCGGAACACGTGGACACGGTGGTGCGCCCGGCCCTGGAGCGCGGCGCGGTCGTCATCTCGGACCGCTACATCGACTCCTCGGTGGCCTACCAGGGCGCCGGCCGTGACCTCTCCCCGACGGAGATCGCCAGGATCTCTCGCTGGGCCACCGACGGGCTCGTCCCGAACCTGACCGTGCTGCTCGACGTATCGCCGGAGGCGGCGCGCGAGCGGTTCACGGAGGCACCGGACCGGCTGGAGTCGGAGCCGGCGGAGTTCCACCAGCGGGTGCGGTCCGGGTTCCTGACCCTCGCCGCGTCCGACCCGGGCCGCTACCTCGTGGTCGACGCGGGCCAGGACCCGGGTTCGGTGACCACCGTCGTGCGGCACCGCCTGGACCGGATGCTTCCGCTCTCGGAGGCCGAGATGGCCGCCCAGGCCGAGGCACGGCGCCTCGCCGAGGAGGAGGCCCGGCGCAAGGCCGAGGAAGAGGCCGCCCGCAAGGCGGAGGAAGCGCGCCTGCGGGCCGAGGAGGAGGCGCGGCTGGCCCGCGAGGCCGAGGAAGCGCGGATCAGGGCCGAGGCGGAGGCCGCCCGCAGGGCGGAGGAGGAGCGGCTGCGCGCCGAGGAGGAGGCCCGGGCCCGGGCCGAGGCCGAGCGGCTGCGTCTGGAGGCCGAGGAGAAGGCACGCGCGGCGGAGGCCGAGCGGCTGCGCCGGCAGGCCGAGGAGGAGGCCCGGCTGAGGGCCGAGGCCGAGGAGCGTCGGCTGGAGAAGCAGCGGCGGGCCGAGGAGGCCCTGCTGAAGGCCGAGGAGGCACGCCGGCTGGTGGCGGCCGAGGCGGCGGCGAAGGCCGCGGCTGCGGCTGCCGTGGCGGCCGCGGAGGCTGCTGCGGTCGCGCCGCCGGCTCCAGCTCCGGCTCCTGCGCCCGCGCCTGCTGCTGCGCCTGCGCCCGCCCCTGCGCCCAAGGTCGGTATGACCAAGAAGCGGGAGCCGCACCCGGACGACGCGGTGACGGTGGAGACCCCGGTGGTCCCGGCGGCTCCGGTCGCCCCGGTGGCCCCGGAGGCCAGGCCGGTCAAGCGGGTCGTCCAGCCGGACGACGTCACCCAGACCGTCCCGGTGCCGAAGGTCGACCCGGCCTCCGCCGCGGAGACGGCGGTGCTGCCGCCGGTCCGTGCGACCGACGAGACGGCGGTGCTGCCGCCCGTTCGCGCGACCGACGAGACGGCGGTGCTGCCGCCCGTACGTCCGGCCGCCCCGCAGGCGCCGCAGCCCGCGCAGGACAGTGGTGGCCGGCCGGCCCGGTCCGCCACGCGGCCGACGGCCCAGCGTCCCGAGGAGAACCCGGCCGACCGGGTGCCGTCGGGCATCTTCCGGGACTCCGGCAACGACCGGACGCGGGAGCTCCCCGTCGTCGACGGCGAGGGCCGGCCGCGCCGGCCCCGCCCGGACTGGGCCGAGGAGACCCCGCTGGACGACCTGCCGACGCTGGCGGACGAACTGCTGGGCCGCCACCGGGACGACGAGGACGGCGAGGACGGCGAGGAGGGTCAGCGGCCGCGCCGCCGCCGCTGACCTCGGCGGGGACGGGACCGGGACGGGATTGTCGGTGGCGCCCGCCACAATGGGTGCACGGAGAGTGAAAGGTGGTGGGCGGGATGCCCGTATGGGACGACCTGGTGGGACAGGAGCGGGTCCGGACGCAGCTGGCCGCCGCCGCCCGCGATGCCGACGCGCTGGTCACGGCCATCACGGACGGGACCGCGCCGCCCGAGGGGTCCAAGATGACCCACGCCTGGCTGTTCACCGGTCCGCCCGGATCCGGGCGGATCACCGCCGCCCGGGCCTTCGCGGCCGCCCTGCAGTGCACCAGCCCCGACCGCGCCCTCGGCGGTGAGCCCGGCTGCGGGTTCTGCGACGGCTGCCACACCACGATGGTCGGCACCCACGCGGACGTCTCCACCGTCGTCGCGGTCGGCAGCCAGATCCTCGTCGACGACATGCGGGACACCGTCCGCAAGTCCTACACGTCCCCGGCCACGGGCCGCTGGCAGGTCATCCTGGTCGAGGACGCCGAGCGGCTGAACGAGAAGTCCGCCAACGCGGTCCTCAAGGCCGTGGAGGAGCCCGCGCCCCGCACAGTCTGGCTGCTGTGCTCGCCCTCCGTGGAGGACGTGCTGCCCACCATCCGCTCCCGCTGCCGCCACCTCAACCTCAGCACCCCGTCGGTCGCGGCCGTCGCCGACATGCTGGTGCGGCGGGACGGCATCGAGCCGTCGGTGGCCCTGGCCGCCGCCCGGGTCACCCAGGGGCACGTCGACCGCGCCCGAAGGCTGGCCACCGACGAGGGGGCCCGGGAGCGCAGGGCCGCGGTACTGAAGCTCCCGCTCCGGGTGGACGACGTCGGTGCCTGCCTCAAGGCCGCCCAGGAGCTGGTGGACGCCGCCGCCGAGGACGCCAAGCAGGTCGCGGAGGAGGTCGACACCAAGGAGACCGAGGAGCTGAGGACCGCGCTCGGCGCCGGGACGGGCGCCGGCAGCCGGATGCCGCGCGGCACGGCGGGCGTGATGAAGGAGCTGGAGGACCGGCAGAAGCGCCGTCGTACCCGCACCCAGCGCGACACCCTCGAACTGGCGCTGACGGACCTCACCAGCTTCTACCGGGACGTCCTGGCCCTGCAGCTCGGCTCGTCCGTGGCCATCGCCAACGAGGACATACGGCCCGACCTGGAGCGGATCGCCCGCGCCTCGGGACCCGAGCGGACCCTGCGCCGGATCGAGGCGATCATCGCCTGCCGGGACTCCTTCGACCGCAATGTCGCCCCGCTCCTCGCGGTCGAGGCGATGACGATGGCCCTGCGCGCGGGCTGACCGCGGCCGGGCCGCCGGGCGGGGGTCCATACCCGGTTGACCGGCCCACCCGTACGGGCGAACCGCTCGCCGGGGCCGGGTAGCGGCCGGTCCGTGCCGGGCCCGGCAGGTGCCACGGAAGGCGTGCGACCGTCCGGGCCCGGAGAGCCTGCTCACCTCCGCCGGTAGGACGTAGGCTCCGGGGATGGACACCAGTCGCCTGCTGCGTACCACCGGAACCGTGATTGCAGCCGCCGGGCTGCTGCTCTCCGGGTGCACCTCGGGCGGGCTGGGGGAACCGGGGGCCGCCGCGTTCTCCCCGGCGGAGTCCGGCACGGCGGCGGCGCAGCCGTCCCCCGACGCGGCCGCGCTGCGCCCGTACTACGAGCAGAAGCTGACCTGGCGCGACTGCGGTGTCCCCGGATTCCAGTGCTCCACCATGAAGGCCCCGCTGGACTACGCGAACCCCGGCTCAGGCCAGGACGTCGACATCGCGGTGTCGCGCCGTACCGCCACCGGTCCCGGCAAACGCCTCGGCTCGCTGATCGTCAACCCGGGCGGCCCGGGCGGCTCCGGCATCGGCTACCTCCAGGCGTACGCCGGCATCGGCTATCCCGCGGCCGTCCGGGCCCGGTACGACATGGTGTCCTTCGACCCGCGCGGGGTGGAACGCAGCAGCCCCGTCGAGTGCCTGAACGGCCCGGCCATGGACAAGTACACACAGGTGGACCAGACGCCGGACGACACGGCCGAGCGGGCCGAGCTGGTGGCGGCGTTCAAGGAGTTCGCGGCCGCCTGCCGGACGAACTCCGGGCGGGTCCTGCCGCACGTCTCCACCGTCGACGCCGCCCGGGACATGGACCTGCTGCGCGCGCTGCTCGGGGACGGGAAGCTCAACTATGTCGGGGCCTCGTACGGCACCCTCCTGGGCGCCACGTACGCGGACCTCTTCCCGGCCCGGGTCGGCCGGCTGGTCCTGGACGGGGCGATGGACCCCACCCGGCCCGCGCTCGAACTGAACCGGGACCAGACGGAGGGCTTCGACACGGCCTTCACCGCCTTCGCCAAGGACTGCGCGAAGCAGCCCGACTGCCCGCTCGGCAAGGGCGGCCCGGACGCGGTGGGGGCGCGCCTGAAGGAGTTCTTCCGCAAGGTCGACGCCCAGCCCGTGTCGAGCGGCGACCCGGACCGCCCGCTGGGCGAGGCCCTGGCGACGACCGGGGTGATCGCGGCGCTGTACGACGAGAGCGCCTGGCCGCAGCTGCGCGAGGCGATCGGCTCGGCGATGAACGGCGACGGATCGGGCCTGCTGAGCCTGGCCGACAGCTATTACGAGCGTGAGGCGGACGGCAAGTACGCCAACCTGATGTTCGCGAACGCCGCCGTCAACTGCCTCGACCAGCCCCCGGCCTTCAGCGGCCCCGAGGCCGTCGATTCCGCGCTGCCGTCCTTCGAGAAGGCCTCCCCGGTCTTCGGCGCCGGCCTGGCCTGGGCCGCGCTGAACTGCACGTACTGGCCCGTGAAGGCCACGGGCGAGGCGAGGGAGCTGACCGCGAAGGGAGCTGCGCCGATCGTGGTGGTGGGCACCACCCGCGACCCGGCGACCCCGTACAAGTGGGCCCAGGCGCTGGCCGGCCAGCTCGAATCGGGCACGCTCCTCACCTACGACGGCGACGGTCACACGGCGTACGGGCGCGGCAGCGACTGCATTGACACCGCGATCAACCGCTACCTGCTGGAGGGCAAGGCCCCGCGGGACGGCAAGAAGTGCTGAGACCGCCGCCTCGGTAAGCTGCGGCAGCCCCGAAAAGTGGCCCGTGTCCCGTCCCCGCGAAACCTGGTTCGGGGCACCCGTCCGCACCCTGTAGACTTGGCGCCGCTGCTGATGAGCGCCCCTCTTCAAGGGAATACTTGTCTGACCAGCGGTGCCGCCTTAGCTCAGTTGGCCAGAGCAACGCACTCGTAATGCGTAGGTCTCGGGTTCGAATCCCGAAGGCGGCTCGGATTAACCCCAGGACTCACTCGCCGTGACCTGGGGTTTTTCTTATGCCCCGACGAGATGGGGGGCGGAACGCGATGATCTTCGCGCCCTCATGTGATGCCGTCGTGAGGCCATCCTGTTCGGGCGCGGATGTCGGCGGCCGGTATGAGCGTGGCCGCGCCGTCGGCCGGAGCCTGGACGCCGCGGCACTCGATGCTTGAGGTGCCGCTCCAGGACGCCGGCCTGAGGCACACGCGGGTGGCGGTCGTCATGGCTGATGCGCCGCGACGGGGTCCTGGTCGGTCGTGAGTCGTTGCGGGGCACCCTGGGGCGGCTGATCGTGACGCCTGGGTCGGCGTCAGAGCCAGCCGCGTTCGGCTGAGCGGAGGCCGGCGGCGAAGCGGCTGCGGGCGTCGAGGCGTTCCATCAGGTCGGCCATCATGCGGCGGACCGTGCGCAGGGAGAGGCCGAGCTTCACGCTCGCGGCGGCGTCGGTGAGTCCCTCGGCCAGGAGGCGCAGGAGTTCCTGTTCCTGCCGGCTCAGGCCCTGCTCGTCGCGTTCGGGGCTGGCTCCCAGCGGGGCGGCGCCGGCCCACACCTGTTCGAAGAGCGCGACGAGTCCGGCGACGGCGCCGATTCCGCTGAGCTGGACCGCACCCTTGCGGGAGTTCCCGGGGTCCACCGGGACCAGGGCCACGCGACGGTCGATCAGCAGCATCCGTAGCGGCAGGGCCGGGACGGTTCGCACCTGGCCGCCGCATTCGGTCAGCCACCGTGCGTACTCCGCCGTCACGGAGTCGTTGCGCACGCTGTCGAGATAGACGGTCCGCATCATGACGCCGCGCGACATGACGTCGCGATCCAGCGGCTTGCTGGCTTCCAGGCTCAACGCGGACTGTGCGCCACCAGGGTTGAAGGTCAGGCACTCGGAAGTGGCCTCGCGGGCAAGGTCCTTGATGCGTTCCTGAACGGCCTCGACGCCGAGGAGGTGCTCGGCGTGCTGTTGGCGGCCGGCGTACAGATCGGCGTACTCGTCGAGGACGCAGGTGATGGCGGCCTGGCACCGCTCGAACTCCTCCTGCTGCCGCTGCAGTTCGAAGCGCTGCCGCTGGAGGAGTGTCTGCAGGCCGACCTTCGGGTCCAGTGGCACCATTTCGCCGGGGACGGCCGAGTGGGTCAAGAGCTTCAGCTCGGCCAAGTGGTCGAGAGCTTTACGCAACTCGGCTTCCGACAGCCCCACTTGCTCGGCGAGCTCGGCTACACCCCAGCGGTGGTTGGTCAGCATGAGGCGGTAAATCGCCTCCGTACGCATGTCAAGCCCCAACACCTCGAGCATGGCTCGCCCTACCCCCCCCTTGCATTGGCCTGAACTCACCGCCCGCGTCATCATCCCGACCCTGCGCAATGCACCAACCATGATCAAGTAAACCGTAGGCCAAGAAGTTGTGCTTTTACGGGCAAAGGAAGTGCTCGATCGTGGCAATCCGGCACGAAACGGACAGATTAATCAAGGGGTCGCAGGGGTTGTGAGGGCGGAATAGCTCGCTGATTCAAGATTCAAGGATTCCTATTTGGCACTGAGGTGCCACCCGGCGTTTGCTGCCAGGCTTACCCCCTTCCCGTCGCAAAGCAACTCACGCAGACTTGTGATCATCGGAGGGGCAATGCCCGCCGACCGCGCAGACCACAGGCCCTGATTCCAGCGCCCGGCGTGCAGACACTTTGCTACAACCAACGGGGTACCACCATGTCTTCTTCCATTTCCTTTTGGCGTGCCGCCGCAGCTTGCCTTTGTCTCGCCGCCGCCGTCACTGCCGTTTCTCCGGCCGCCACCGCATTCGCGGTGACCGCCGGAGAAACGGCGGTGGCGGCGCGGGTCCACCCGTCGAATCTCAACTGGGATTTCGCTCCGGTCTACAACGCGAACCTCAACTGGGACTGAGGCCGCCGACGTGCAAATGACCGAAGTGACCATGGTCGCCATCGACGGGGATGCCCGACTCGAACTCGACCCGGAGTTGCTCACGGCGTGGCTCAAGGGGACTTCCGCTCCGGCCGACCGTCCCGAGCACATCACCGTCCGGAGCACTCCCGGTCGCGTTGAGCTGGTGTTTTTCCATGCCACGGAGAGTCCGTGCGCGGCCGCGTCGGCCGTCTCGGAGATCTGCCGTCGGGCGATGGAGGCCGCTCGGCAGCTGGGCGGCTGGGCATGGGCGTCGGAGCTGTGAGATCGCCGTGTGTCTTCGTCGTGGTGCCGGACGCCATGGCCACCACCGTTCGCCGCTGAACCGGAAGGAACCGTCAACGCCGACATGGATTCCCTCTGTCTTGAGTTCTTCGGTGCCGAGATTTCCGTCTCCACCACCACCGGCGACGTGTCCGATCTGGAATTCCTCTTCGGTCCGCACGTCGTGCCCGACTCCCGAGCCGCAGACCGGCTCCAGGTCGAGTTCTGGTATCCGCACCCAGGCCATTCCGTATCCGGCGACGCTTGGGCGGAGCTGGTTGTCCGGCGTGACGATGGACCTCCCTTGTTGCGCCGGGCATTCCGTGGCTGGAGCAATGTTCCGCCTCCCGTGCCGCCTTTCTCCGTACTCCGCGAACGATTTTCGTTGGTCCAGGCGGTGGTGCTGGCCAAGGGGTCGATGACCGTCGCATTGATCGGCAGCCCGCACTCCGACCGGGAGGGTGTCGCCCTCGCGCTGACTCAGCGCTCGTGGCGGATCGTTTCCGGCCAACTACTCATCACCGACCGGACTGACGGAAACGTCATGCCCTATCACGTTCCGTTGGAATTCCGCGGTGCCACGGCCGTCGGCCTACGGGCCGCCGGGCTCGCTCCGGGTACCTGGACCTCACGTACCTCACCCCTGACGGGCGACGTCTTGATGGTGCGCCCGGAGGCCCTTGGCGACATCGTGCCCATCCAGGCGAGGCTCGGGCCGCCGGAGCTCTTCCGGCTGTGCCGAAGCGGCAACGAAGGCGCCCGGCTGGAGCCGTGGGACTTTCCGACGCAGACCTGGCCGCCCGAGGCCGCCGCAGAGATGGCGGACGCCCCTTCGTTCCGCTTGGAGCTCCCCGAGTCCGGCGGCGCCGACGAGGCCGCCGGACTCATCGATCACCGAATGACCTCGGAAAGGCGAGAGCTGTGCCCAGACGTACCAGTTATCAGCCGGGCGTCCCCTGCTGGGTCGACTGCATCACTCCTGATCTGACCGGCGCCCAACGCTTCTACGGCGACCTCTTCGGCTGGGAGTTCGTCGACGAAGGCGGAAACTACCGGCTGGCCAGCCTCAACGGGGAACTGATCGGCGGCCTGGGGACGGCTCCCCCCGGCCGCTGGAGCGGGGCCGCCTGGAACGTCTACCTGGCCACCAAGGACGCCGACCGGACCCGGGCCGACGTCGAGGACCGGGGCGGGACCGTCGTGATGGGACCTGTTCCGGCCGGCGAGGACGGACGGCTGTTCCTGGCTGTCGACCCGCAAGGAGCGCCGGTCGGCTTCTGGGAAGGACATCATGCCCAGGGCGTCGTCCTGGCCGACGAGGCCGGGGCCGTATGCGGCCACGATCTCGTGGTACCCCGCGCCGATGCCGCCGAGCGCTTCTACGGTGGCCTGTTCGGATTCCGTACCGTTGGACACCAGGCAGGTGCGGCGGACGATGAGGGCCGGCTCACCCTCGATCTGAACGGCACCGCCTGGGCCAGGCTCGTCGAAGACCCTACGGCGCAGGCGGGTTGGGTGCCGTACGTCGGTGTGCACGACCTCGTCACCGCGGAAGCCGACGCGCTCGCAGCAGGGGCGCAGCTGGTGGGGAGGCCGACGGGGACGCGGACGGTGCTGCGCGACCCCTGGGGGGCCGTCTTCGGTATGACCAGGCCCTCCGCGCAGGTCTGAACCACCGCGCGGGCACCGGCCCTGACCGGGAAAGCGGGGGGGGGGGGGGGGGGGGGGGGGGGGGGGGGGAGGGGGGTGGGGGGGGGGGGGGGGGAGGAGGGAGGGGGGGGGGGGGGGAG
>NZ_JBVIWA010000007.1:0-155473 GCF_055595065.1 Streptomyces sp. NPDC040545 | reverse complement strand
CCGGCCGGGCTAAAACGCACGGAGGGGCCAGCGACGAAGAGGGGAAAGGTCCTTGCCCCCCCCCCCCCCCCCCCCCCCCCCGCCGCTTTGTCGCATGTCCAGGAGGCCTCAACCGCGCGGTGAGAGCTTCTCGATGGCGGCGGCCAGCTCGGGGCGGCCGACGATCCCGAGTTTGCGATAGATCCGGCCCAGGTGGGTGTCGACCGTGCGCTTGCTGAGGCACAGCCGCTCGGCCACTTCGAGGTTGCTCAGGTTCATCAGGACGAGGTCGGTCACCCGGCGCTCGGCGGGGCTCAGTCGGACGGCTGCGGCTGCTGCCGAGGCTGCGCCTGCGGCTTCCGGCGACGCGCCCCCGGACGGTGTCCGATCCGGCACCCCCGCACCGGCCCTCCGGCGCGCCGTGGTGCCGAGGGAATCCGCGACGATGGTCCGCGCGGCGGCGTACTCGCCCAGGTGCTGGTAGGAGTTGGCGGCATGGGACCGCCAGGGAACGCAGGCCTGGTTGGCGATGCCCCGGGTGGCGAGCTGGTGCCCGCACTCCAGGAACAGCCGGAGCGCCTCCTGGTGGTTGCCCCGGGCGGCCGCGACGACGCCCTGTCCTTCCAGGACCACTCCCCGGATCAGAGGATGGACGTCGCCCGGGACCTCCACGCCCACCAGCGAGCCCGCCGCCTCCGCCACCTGACCGAGCCGCACCAGAGCGCGCGCCGCGCAGGCGACCGCCGCGCCGTGCAGACCGGCCGCGTTGACGGCCCGGGCGAGCGCAGCGGCCTCACGAGCGTCGCGCAGACTCTCGTCCCACTTCTCCCGGCGGTACGTCACCTCGCTCTGCACCAGCAGCGCCAGGGCCAGTTCGGCGGGGCGCCGCAGTCGTCGTGCGGATCGGACGGCCCAGGCACTCCACTGCTCCGCCTCGGCCGGCCGGCCCGTCCAGGCGAAGGCCAGTACCGCGCCCACCAGCCCGGCGTCCGCACCGGCGGGGGACGCGGCCTCGGTGCAACGCACCGCCAGCCGCGCGGCCCGCAGGGGCGACCGGCCTCCGGCAGCGGTCATCGCGGCCAGAGCCCCGAGGAAGCTCCAGCTCGCCGGGCCGTTTTCACCGGCGTGCAGTTCACGTACGGCACGTTTCATGCCGACGCGGTGACCGGCCAGCAGTGCCTGGGAGCCGAGTTGCAGCAACTGTTCGCGTGGTGCGTCCTCGACGGTGCTCAACGCGGTGGCGGTGTCGGCGAAGTGCCGGGCCGCGGTCGTGGAGGTGACGGTGAGGGCGGGGTGGGCCAGCGGCAGCAGGTCCCGGGCGCGGTCGGACGGGTCGGCGGCGGCAGCGGCCGTCGTGGCGTAGCGCACGCACGAGGCGAGGTCCCGATGCAGCTCTACGGCGCCCAGCCGGACCGTGGTCTCCCTCAGCGCCTCGGGGTCGTCGGACTCCGCGAGGGACCGGCGGAGGTAACGCGCGGCGGTGTCCCACGACCCGGCCGCGGCGGCCTCGTCGGCGGCCGTCCGCAGGATCGGCAGGGCCCAGGCGCGGTTGGCGGTACTCAGGGACATCAGGTGCCCGGCGGTCTGCGTGGCCGGGGCGCCGAGCCGGGCGAGCAGGGCGGCGGCGCGTTCGTGCAGGTCCAGGCGGTGGTCGGAGTCGATGCGGGACAGGATGGCCGTACGGACCAGCTCGTGCCGGAACTGTTCCGGCGGCCCGGGGTCGAGCAGGCCCGTTCGGCACAGCGCGGCTCGGGCCTGCGCGGCCTGGAAGTCGCCCTGGCCGGCCAGGATGGCCGCGGTCGTCAGATCGGCCCCGGGTCCGAGGATCGCGAGGCTGTTGAGCAGCTCCACCGCTGCAGGCCGGTACTGGTCGAGCCAGGTCAGCGTGGTGTCGGAGAGCGTCTGTGCGCCGATCCGCAGCACGTCGTCCAGGTTCGGTGACCCGGGGGAGACCGGCGCGGCGATCAGACGCTTCGTGAGCTCCCGCAGCACCAAGGGGTTGCCCTGGGAAAGGGTGTGGCAGGCGGCGGCGAGTTCGGCGTCGAGCGGGGCCCCGAACGCGGCGGCCATCAGTTCCGCGCTGCAGGTGTCGCACAGCGGCCCCGGCCGGACCACCCGGGTGTACGGCAGGGCGCCGAGTTCGGCGGGCAGGTTCTCGTGGACGTCGGCGGTCTCCGAGGAAACGGTGGCCAGCAATGCGACCGGGAGGCCTTCGAGGCGGCGGGCGATGTACGAGCACCACTGCAGCGAGGCTTCGTCCGCGAAATCGAGGTCGTCGATGGCTATGACCACCGGCCGGGTCGTCGCCATGGAGCGGGTGGCCTGGAACAGATTCTGCAGAAGATGATGTGCGGCGGCGCCGTTCGCGGGAACAGCTGATTGATCCAGACTGTTCGGCAAATTCACGGAGAGGGGTTCCGGGGTCGCCCCGGAACTGACGGACGCCGATATGAACGGGTCGAAGAGCTGGCGCACGACGCCGTAGGGATATTCCTGCTCGTTCTCATGACATCGGGCCCGCAGGACGATGCTCTGCTGCGGCAGCCGCGCGAGGGCCGCACGGAGCAGCTCGGACTTGCCGATGCCCCTGGGCCCCTGGATCAGCGCGAGCGCCGGACGGCCCTGAGCCGCCTCCCCGAGCACTTCCCCCAGTGCGGCCAACTCGCGTTCCCGATGCTGCAACTGCCCCGTCGGCACCGTAAATCATCCCCCGTCAGCGGCAGACAACCGCAGCCATGATCATCGCATCCGCGGACCACTGTAGTCCAGAACAGGTCCGGCCTTTCGGAAAGATACGTATGGCTTACGTATCGCAGCCCGCGATTACGTATCGACCCGCACATACCTAAGCGGCGCATCGCCTCACGCTTTTCAGCATGTACACGGGTTTCAGCCACATGATTGGATGGCGAGCGAAATATGGAACACCGGCAATAAACAGGGGGAAGCCAGATGGAGCGTCCGCGACTCAAGGCCCATTTCATAAGTGAAGTGGTCGATGGTTCGAAGGTCTTCCTGCTCGCCGAGGGAAAAGACTTCCTCGTCCAGGGAGCCGCGGCGGCCGCGGTGCTTCCGCACCTCGACGGCCACAAGACCGTTGCCGAGATCGTCGGGGCGCTCGGCGGACAGCTGGCGATCACTGAGACCTTGACCGCGCTGCGTCGGTACGAGGCGGCCGGCCACCTGGCCGAGGGCCGTCCCGAGATGTCGGACGAGGCGCTGGCCTTCTGGGACGCCCAGGGCGTCGACCCGCACCAGGTGGTGGCCGCCACCGCGGCCACCGAGCTGACCCTTGTCGCCGGATCCGGCCTGGACCACCGGCCGGTGCTCAGCGCGCTGGAGTCCAACGGTCTTCGGGTGCGAGTGGTCGGCTTCGACGAGGCGATCGGCTCGGCGGACGCCGGGGACGGCCTGGCCGTCGTCCTGGTCGACGACTACCTTGACCCGGAACTGGACCGCCTCAATACCGCATACCTGGCCGCAGGCCGCTCCTGGCTGCCGGCCAAACCCGCCGGTGTCGTGCCGTGGGTCGGTCCCTTCCTGCGTCCCGGCGAGACCGGCTGCTGGACCTGCCTGGCCCAGCGGCTCGGTGGCAACCGCCAGGTCGAGCGCTACCTTTCCGGCAAGCGTGGTGACCACACCCCCCGCCACCCCTCGCATGCGGCACTTCCCGCGAGCTCGACCCTGATCGCGGGCCTGCTCGCCGTCGAGGCCGTCCGGATCGTCGTCACCGGTACGTCCGAGTCCCTGACCGGCGTGATGCGCACCATGGACCTGGTCACTCTGGAGAGTGCCGAGCACACCCTCGTACGGCAGCCGCAGTGTGCCTCTTGCGGTGATCCGACGCTGGTCTCCGAGCGCAGCCCCAAGGTCGCCCTCACCGCCAGCCCCGCCCGGCACACCACGGACGGCGGTTACCGGATCCAGCCGCCGCAGCTGACGTACGACCGGCTGAAGCGGCACATCAGCCCCTACCTCGGCGCGATCACCAAGCTCGGCGCCCACGAGGAGACCGGCAACGGCGTCACCTACAGCTTCACCGCGGGCCACAACTTCGCGATGGTCAACGACAACATGGACCTGCTGCGCCGCAACATGCGCGGCCAGAGCGGCGGCAAGGGCCGCTCCGAGATACAGGCCAAGGTCAGCGCGATGTGCGAGGCCATCGAGCGCTACTCGGCGGTGTGGCGGGGCGGCGAGCCGGTCACCCGGGCCGCGTACGACGACCTCGACCCGGACGTCGCCGTGCACATGGACGAACTGCTGGGCTTCTCCGAGGCGCAGGTCGCCGGCCGCGAGCAGTGGAACGCCGATCCCACCCACCGGCTCCACCTGGTCCCGGACCCCTTCCGCACCGATCTGCCGATCGACTGGTCCACCGGCTGGTCCCTGACCCGCGAGACCGAGCGGATGATCCCGTCCGGCTACGCCTGGTACGGCCACCCGGACCTCGCCGAGCACTTCTACTGCGTGGGCGACTCCAATGGCGGGGCCAGCGGCAACACCCTCGAAGAGGCCATCCTCCAGGGCTTCTGCGAGGTCGTGGAACGCGACTCGGTGGCGCTGTGGTGGTACAACCGCCTGCGCGTTCCGGAGTTCGACCTGGACTCGCTGGACGACCCGTACGTGGACACCATGCGCGAGTTCTACGCGAGCATGGACCGCGACGTGTGGGTCCTGGACATCACCTCCGACCTGGGCATCCCCACCTTCGCCGCGGTCTCCGGGCGCCGCCACGACGTCGAGGACGTGATGGTCGGCTTCGGCTCGCACCCGGACGCGCGCATCGCCGCCATCCGCGCCCTGACCGAGGTCAATCAGTTCCTGCCGTACGTGGACCGTCGCGACGCCGACGGCAACACCGTCTACCGGTCGGACGACCCGGAGACCCTGGCGTGGTGCAAGAAGGTCAAGCTGGCGGACGAGCCGTGGCTGACCCCCGACCCGGACCAGAAGCCCACCACGGTGGGCGACTTCGCTCCGCTGGTGGGTCATGACCTCGCCGACCACATCAAGGACTGCGTGTCCCGGGCCGAGGCCGCCGGCATCGAGGTGATCGTGCTGGACCAGACCCGCCCCGATCTCGACCTGTGCGTGGTCAAGGTCATCGCCCCCGGCATGCGGCACTTCTGGCGGCGCCTGGGCCCAGGTCGCCTCTACGAGGTCCCGACCCGCACCGGGCGGCTGGAACAGCCCCGTACCGAGGACGAGATGAATCCCTGGAATGTCTTCTTCTAGACCCGGCCGGACGGACATCATGACGACTGGGCAGACCGACCGAGCCCACCCGCAGCACCCGGAGCACCTGGCTCACCCGGCCCACCCGGCCCGCACCGTGCACGCCGTCCTGCGGCTGCGGCGGGACGCGACGCTCGAAGAAGCCCCCGGCCAGGCCGGAGCCGCGGCCGCCGGGGCCTGGCTCCTGTCGGCCCCGGCCGGTGCCGTCGCCCTGCCGGACACCACTCCCGGACTGCTGGCGGTGCTGACCGCCCTCGCCGCCGACGACCACGCCGAGGACCAGCTCGCTCCCCTCGTCACCGCGCACGACGGGGAATTCGGGCTGCTCCGCCTCCACATGCTGCTGCACAAGCTCGACGCCGCAGGCATGACGGAGCGCGCGGTACGGCTCGACGGTGAGCCGATCGCCCGGCTGCGCCAGGTCGGCCGCGGTCGCCTCGCGCTCCCGGCCGCTCCGGCCGCCGACGCACTCGTCAAACTGTCCCGGTTCGCCACCGCGACCGCCGAGGGCGGGCTGCTGGTGGTGCGCGCGCCGGGCAGCCCGCTCGCGCTGGAGCTCTCCCCGGCCTCCGCCGGACTGCTCGCTGTCCTCGCCGACTGGAACAGCCCGACCGGGGCGGCCAAGCGGTCCGGGCTCCCGGACACGGCCGTGTCGCAGGTGCTGCGGCTGTTCGCGGCCGGTGGTCTGCTCGTCTCCGGCGGGCCGGAACACGACCCGGAGGCCGGGGAGCAGCGGCTCGCCCAGTGGTCCGCCGCCGACCTGGCCCTCCACTCCCGCACCCGGGGCCCGCGTACGGTCACCGGCTACGGCGGTACGTACCCGCTCGGGGAGCGCTTCGGCCCCGAGCCGGCGTCCCGGGAGCCTTTCCCCGGACAGCGGATCGCCCTGGCCGTCCCCGACCTGGATGCCCGCGCGAAGAGCGAGGCCTCGTTGAGCGAGGTGCTGGAGCGGCGCAGGTCGATCCGTGAGCACGACGCGGACGCGCCGATCACCCTTGAGCAGTTGGGTGAACTGCTCTACCGCAGCATGCGGTTGCGGCAGACCTTCACCGGCAGTGACGGGCAGGTGCTGGCCGACCGGCCCTACCCGTCCGGCGGCTCCGTCCACGAACTGGAGGTCTACCCGCTCATCACCCAGTGCGTCGGCGCCGAACCGGGGCTGTGGCACTACGCGCCGGACCGGCACGAGCTGGAGCTGGTGGCCGAACCCGGTCCGGCCACGGCCGCGTTGGTGGAGTCCGCACGGGGCAGCGCCCTGATGGACTCCGCTCCGCAGGTGACTCTGCTGGTCTCGGCCCGCTTCGGGCGGGTGATGTGGAAGTACGAGACCGTCGCCTACTCCCTCATCCTCAAGCACGTCGGCGTGCTCTACCAGACCTTTTACCTGGTGGGAACGGCCATGGGACTGGCGGTGTGCGGCCTCGGCGGCGGAGACGCAGACGAGTTCGCAGCCGCCTCCGGCCTGGACCGTTACTCCGAGGGCGGGGTCGGCGAGCTCGTCGTCGGCAGCCGCCCCCGGACACTGCGGCACAGCGCGGGAGTCCCACGCGGGGAGGACCAGTCATGATGTTCCGCTTCAAGGCGCTGCAACGGATGCGTGAGCCCGACGAGCTGGACTCGCCCACCCTGCTGGCGGCGCCACGCGGCTGGATCGCGTTGTTCGTCGTCATGATCACCATGACCGCCGCGGTGATCTGGGCCTTCGCCGGCCAGTTGCTGATCAGTGTGAGCGCGCCGGGCCTGCTGACCCGCCCGGGCGGCACGGCACAGGTGCAGAGTCCCTTCACGGGCATGGTGCAGCGGGTGCTCACCCAGCCCACCGCCACGGTCACCGCGGGGCAGACGGTCATCGAGGTGCAGGACCCCGCCGGTCAGATCCGCCGGATCACCAGCCCGTTCGCGGGCCACGTGGTCGGGCTGGCGGTCAGCGACGGGCAGATGATCGACGTCGGCTCCGCCGTCCTCACCGTGGAGCGCACCGACGTCTCCGGCGATCGCATGATCGCCATGGTGTTCGTGCCCGCCGACCGGGCCGCGCGGCTCCACCCGGGCAACAAGGTGGACCTGGCCGTGTCCACGGCCCCGCCGGCCGCTTTCGGCCTGCTCCGCGGGACCGTCACCTCCGTCAGCCCCTACCCGCTGACGTCGGAGGCCCTGTCCGGCCTGGTGGGCGGTGAGCTGGCGGCACGGCAGTTCGCCGCCGGCTCCGCGCCCCGGTTGGTCGTCGTGGACCTGGTACGCGACGAGAACACCCGCTCCGGCTTCGCCTGGTCCAACACCAGCGGCCCCCAGACGGCGCTGACCACCCAGGTGGGGGTGTCGGCCACGATCAATCTCGGCAAACAGACCCCGTTCAATCTGATCCTCGGACGCTGAGAGGGGACATCGCCATGACGCAGAGCACCCTGGCCAAGCCCCCGGCGAAGGACACGACCCCGCCCGCCCCCCGCGGACCCGACCGGCCGGGCGGCCGGCGCCGACGGATCCCGCTGCCCCGCATGCGGCCCTGGCGCCACAAGGTCCCGACCGTCATGCAGATGGAGTCGGTGGAGTGCGGCGCCGCCTCCTTGGCGATGATCCTCGCCCACTACGGACGCCACGTCCCGCTCGAAGAACTGCGCGGCGTGTGCGGCGTCTCCCGGGACGGCGCCAATGCCGCCACCGTACTGGCGGCGGCCCGCCAGTACGGCATGACCGCCCGGGGCTACCAGACCGAAGCGGAGAACCTGAAGGACCTCGACCGGCCGGTCATCATCTTCTGGGCCTTCCAGCACTTCCTGGTCGTCGAGGGCGTGCGCACCCAGTACGGCAAGACCGTCGTGGCCGTCAACGACCCGGCCGGCGGGCCCCGGCTGATGGCCTGGGACGAGTTCGACTCCGGCTTCACCGGCGTCGTCCTGTCCTTCGAGCCCGGCCCGGACTTCGTGCGCGGCGGTACCCGCACCAAGGTCGGCGCCGCGCTGCTGTCGCGTCGGCTGCCTTCGGGGCGGGCCCTCCCGCTCGTGCTGATGGCCAGCGCGCTGCTGGTCGTTCCGGGCATCGCCACCCCCGCCTTCACCCGGGTCTTCATCGACCGGGTCCTGGCGGGAGGCTCAGCGGGGTACCTGGTGCCCCTGCTGCTCGCCATGATGTTCACGGCGCTGTGCGTCTTCGTCCTCACCTCCGTACAGCGGCACTACCTGCTGCGCCTGGAGATACGGATGGGGCTGGTCAGTTCGGCCCGCTTCTTCCGCCATCTCCTGCGGCTTCCCGTCGACTTCTTCATGCAGCGGCGTCCCGCCGAAGTGGCCAACCGGGTGGCGGGCAACGACGTCGTGGCCGAGATCCTCTCCCGGGACCTCGCCCTCACCGTCGTCAACCTCGTGCTCGTGGTGTTCTACGCGGCCCTGCTGATCCACTTCGACGTCCTGCTCGGCGCCATCGGCGTCGGCATGGCGCTGCTGAACATCGTGGTGCTGCGCTGGGTCGCCCGGGCCCGCACGGACGCCGTGGTGGCGCTGCGCACCGACCGCGGCAACCTCACGGCGACCACGTTCACCACCCTCAGCCAGATCGAGACGGTCAAGGCCACCGGCGCCGAACCCGACGCCTTCAGCCGCTGGGCGGGCTTCCTGGCCAAGGTCATCTCCGCGAAGCAGCAACTGGGCGTGCCGACCGCCGTACTGATCGTGGTGCCCCCGATGCTCGCCTCCCTCAACAGCGGGTTGATCCTGCTGGTCGGCGGGCAGCGGGTGGTGGACGGCGCGATCAGCGTCGGCATCCTGGTCTCCTTCCAGACGTTGCTCGCCGCGCTCAGCCGCCCGGTCACCCAACTCACCAATCTCGGCGGCCGGCTCCAGGACGTCACCGCCGACATCAAGCGGCTGTACGACGTCGAGCACTATCCGGCCGACACCTCCTTCGACGTTCCCGAGGACCCCTCCCGCACCGGGAGGCTCGACGGGCACCTGGAGTTCGAGGACGTCACCTTCGGCTACAGTCCGCTGGCCGCGCCGTTCATCAAGGACCTGTCCTTCTCCGTGGTGCCCGGTCGCCGGATCGCCGTCGTCGGCAGCTCCGGCAGCGGAAAGTCGACCCTCGGCAGGCTGCTCACCGGTCTGTACGCCCCATGGTCGGGCCGCATCCTGCTCGACGGCCGTCCCCGCGAGGAAATCTCGCGCACCGTGCTCGCCGCCTCGGTCGCCTATGTGGACCAGGACATCTCCCTCTTCGAGGGCAGCGTCCGGGACAACCTCGCGCTGTGGAACAACGACGTCCCCGACGACGTCATCATCTCCGCACTGCATGACGCCGCCATCTTCGAGACGGTGATGGCCCGCCCGGGTGGTCTGCACTCCATGGTCTGGGAGGGCGGACGCAACTTCAGCGGCGGCCAGCGTCAGCGCCTGGAGCTCGCGCGCGCCCTGGCCACCCAGCCCACCCTGCTCATCCTGGACGAGGCCACCAGCGCCCTGGACCCGGAAACCGAACGGGTCATCATGGACAACCTGCGCCGCCGTGGCTGCGCCTGCCTGACCATCGCCCACCGTCTGTCCACCGTGCGGGACGCCGACGAGATCATCGTGCTCGACAAGGGGCAGATCGCCGAACGCGGCACCCACGAACACCTGCTGGCCCGCGGCGGCCACTACGCCGGTCTCATCGATTCGGTCCGCACCGCCGAAGGGGGCGACCTGTGATCACCTCTGCGTTCGCGCCGTTCTTCTCCGACGCGGCCACCCCCGCCGACCTCCACACCGACCCGTTCACCGTCCTGGACGACGTACGCCGCGTGCTGCTGGTGGAGGCCGGCGCCGTGGACCTGTTCGCGGTCCGCCTGGTGGACGGAGTGCCCACCGGGCGCTGGAACTTCCTGGCCCGTGTGGAGGCCGGAGCCCTGCTCATGGGATCACCGTCCGGGCCGCGGCACGGCATCGTCGGCCGGCCGGTGCCCGGCACCGTGCTGTCGTACCTGCCGCTCTCCCACCTCGAAGGCCTCTCGGCCCGCCGCGCCGCATGCGACACCCCGTCGGGGCTGGCGGTGCGCGCCCTGTCCACCGAGGCCTACGGGGACGCGGTACAGCAGTTCCTGGACGGCCTGGAGCAGGGCATCGTGGCCCTCGCCCAGGCGCTGCGCGACACCTTGCCGCCCCGTGAGTTCGTACCCCTGTCCACCGACGGGCCGACCGAGCTCGCCGCCGGAGCGGCCGTGCGTTCGGTGGACGGCGTCCGTTGGGTGCGGGTGGAGGAGGGCTCGGTCGAGCTGGGCGAGGGCGTCTCCGGGCGGTTCACGACCGGTATGGAGACCTGCCTCACCCAGCGCGACTGGCTGATCGCCGACTCGCCCGCCCGGCTGCGGGCCCGCTCCTCGCGGGAACTGCTCGACGAGGGAGCCCTCTGGGGTCTCCTGCTCGCCCACGCGACCCGCCTGCTCTACACCGTCGACCGTCGCATCGAGGCCCAGCGCGGCCTGGAACGCGAGGCCCTCGACGTCCGCCAGGCCCACGAGGCCGGCACCCTGGCCACCACGGCCCGCAGCTTCGAGGCAGTCCTGCACGACACCGAGGCCCGGATCCGGCTCGCGGACGTCGCCGCGGACCCGCCGACACTGGCGGCCGCCCGGCTGGTCGCCGCGCACCAGGGTTTCGCCGTCAAGGCCCCCCTGGTCGGCAGCGGTCACGGCCGCAACCTGGACGACCTCCAGTCCATCGCCCACGCCTCCGGCGTCCGCACCCGTGCCATCCGGCTGGACGGCCGGTGGTGGAGGACGGACTTCGGCCCGGTGATCGGCTACCGCAAGGTGGGCGATCAGCCGGTGGCGCTGCTCCCCATCGGCGGCCGCTACGTGATGGCCGAGGCGGGCAAGATCACCGAGGTGACCGCCAAGCTCGCCGAGGAGCTGCAGACCAAGGCCGTCATGCTCTACCAGCCGCTGCCCTCCGCGGTCCGGTCGATCAGCGGCCTGCTGCGCTTCGGTATCCGCAGCAACCGGCGCGACCTGTGGATGTTCGCCTGGACGGCGGCCCTGGCCGCCCTGGTCGGACTGCTGGTGCCCGTCATGACCGGGCAGGTCCTCGGCACCTTCGTCGCGCAGGCCCAGCGGGGCCTGATCGTCCAGGGTTCGCTGGTGGTGATCGGCTCGGCCCTGGTCGTCGCGGCGCTGTCCATCGTCCAGAACATCGCCGTGCTGCGCATCGAGAGCCGATCCACCGCCACCATGCAGGTGGGCGTCTGGACCAAGCTGCTGTCCTTGCCCACCTCCTTCTTCACCCGCTATTCCACCGGGGAACTGGGCACGACCGTGCTCGGTGTCAGCGCCGCCCAGGAAATGCTCTCGGGCATGATGACCAGCGCCACCCTGGGTTTCATCACCGGCTCCGCCAATCTCGTCCTCGTCTACTTCTACGACCTGCGGCTCGCGCTGCTGGCCACCGTGCTGGTGCTGGTCGGAGCGGTGTTCGCGCTGGTGGCCGGCCGGATCGAGGTGCGCTGGCAGCGCAAGCTGTACGCACACGAGCAGAAGCTGTCCTCGCGGGTCTTCCAACTGCTCACCGCCGTCCCCAAGCTCAGGGTCACCGCCGCCGAGGACCGGGTGTTCGGTGTCTGGGCCTCGGAACTGGCCAAGGGCCGCAGCCTGGCCGCCGCGTCCCGGCGGGTGCAGAACATCGTGACGACCTTCAACGCCGGTTTCCCGCTGGTGTGCTCGGTCATCATCTTCGCGGTGATCGGCGGTCCGCTGCAGGGCCAGGTGCCCATCGCCGCGTTCCTCTCGTTCTTCGCGGCCTTCAACCTTCTCCTGGCCTCCAGCCTGCAGTTCACCTCGGCCGCGATCACGGCGATGGGCGTCGTACCGCTTCTGGAGAAGCTGCGCCCGATCCTGGAGACGGCACCGGAGGTCGACCAGTCCAAGGCCGCCCCGGGTGACCTCTCCGGCCGGCTCGACCTCAGCCGGGTCTCCTTCCGCTACGGCGACGACGGCCCGCTCGTGCTGGACGACGTCACCCTGTCGATCGCGCCGGGCGAGTTCGTCGCCATCGTCGGGTCCTCGGGCAGCGGGAAGTCCACTGTGCTGCGGCTGCTGCTGGGCTTCGAGCAGCCCGTGTCGGGCACGGTGCTGTACGACGGGCAGGACCTGGCGGAGCTGGAGGTCTCCGCCGTCCGCCGACAGTGCGGCGTCGTGCTGCAGAACGGCTCGCTGCTCGCCGGCGACATCAAGGCCAACATCATCGGCAGCAGCAGCCACACCCTGGACGACGCCTGGGTGGCGGCATCGATGGCGGGCATCTCCGACGACATCTCGGCCATGCCCATGGGCATGAACACCGTGCTCTCCGAAGGGACCAACACCCTCTCCGGCGGACAGCGCCAGCGGCTCATGATCGCCCGCGCCCTGGTCGCCCGCCCCCGCATCGTCTTCTTCGACGAAGCCACCAGCGCCCTGGACAACCCGACCCAGCGGCTGGTCGCGGAGAGCACCCGAAAGCTCAGCGCCACCCGGATCGTCATCGCCCACCGGCTGTCGACGGTGGCCGACGCCGACAAGGTCATCGTCCTGGACCAGGGACGGATCGTGCAGCAGGGCCGCTACGAGGAACTGCTCGCCGACGAGAACGGCCTGTTCGCCCGCCTGGCCAGCCGCCAGGTGTCCTGAGGAAGGATCTTCATGGAATTCGCACTGCTCGTCTACGGCGAAGAGCGCGCATGGGACGACATGTCGCCGACCGAACGCCAGGAACGGTACGAGGCGAACCGCGCCTACGGCCGTGACCTCGCCGAGGCCGGGGTGCGGGTGCGCTACGGCGCCCGGCTGGCCCGCCCCGACGGCGCGACCGGCGAGGACCGCGCGGCACCGGGCGAACTGGAGCTCGGCGGCCTGTGGCTGATCGAGGTGGCCACCGAGGAAGAAGCACGGGAGTGGGCCCGGCGGATGCCGGTGGGCCCCGGAAACGCCGTCGGGCTGCGCCGCTGCGATCGTCCCGGCGCCTCCTGAACACCCCGATGAACCCACCGGACAGCAAGCAGAGGAGCAGTGCCGTGGCTGATCGGCATGACGTCGAGTACTTCCTTTCCGGCTACCTGACACCGCCGGGTCCCACCGCCGTGCTGTCCGCGCGCCACGACCAGAACGTCGCCCTGTGGCGACGCAGCGGCCGGGCCGTGGAGCTCGTACGCGTCTGGGAACTCGAACGCGTCAGCGGCCAGAAGCACCATCATCAGCCGCTCTACACCCCCGCCCGGGCCGAGGCGTTCCTGAACGGACTGCTCGCCACCGAGGGGCTGGACCTGTCCGACATCAGCGCCTCCTGGGGCACCCCGGGCCTGCCCGGCCACGCGGAGATCCCCGTCCCGGCGGGCGCCGAGGACTTCCCCCTCCACAGCCTCGGTCATCTCTTCAGCGGCCTGCTGATGGACAGCGCGCTGTTCAAGCGGGAGACGATCATCGCGATGGCCGTGGACGGCGGCCCCGACTTCGTCCAGGACCGGGAGACCAAGAGCGCCTGGTACGCCGGGTGCGTCTCCGTCCAGGGACGACCGGCCTTCGCCCCGGTGGAATCCCCCGGCCCCCTCTACACGGCGGCCGAGACCATCTTCGGCAAGGAGCCGGGCACCCTCATGGCCCTGGCCTCGGCCTGCCGGACCCGGATCGACCTCGACGTCGAGGCCGCCATGGCCGGCGTCGAGCTGTTCGGCGGGCGGCGGGCGCCGTGGCAGGACGCCCACCGGGTGGTCGCGTCGATCGTCTCCGAAGCCCGTCGGCAGCTGGCGGGGCGGGAGTTGGACCGGGAGTTCACCGACGAGGAGAACCTGCAGAGCGCCGTCATGGAGGTCGTCCAACGGTGCTGTGAGCTGGTCGCGGTCCGCAACATCGAACGCCTGCTGGCGATCGGCGGCGTACGGGCCGAGGACGCCTACCTCTCCACGAGCGGCGGTTTCGCGCTGAACTGCCCCGCCAACTCCCTGCTGATGGACCGTTTCGGCTTCAAGGGGTTGCTCACCCCGCCCTGCGCCAACGACTCCGGCCAGGCACTGGGACTCGGGCTGCTCGCCCTGTACGGCACCGGGGCCCTGGACAACGCCGACATCCTGATCGAATCCGCCTACTACGGCAACGAGCTGCGCGACGTGGACGCCGCGTTGGCGGAGTTCGCCCCGTGGATCGAGGAGGTCGGCGCGTTCTCACCCGAGCGGTTCGCCGAGGACCTCGACGACAGCGTGGTCGCCTGGGTGGACGGCGCCGCCGAGATCGGCCCCCGGGCCCTCGGCCATCGCAGCCTGCTCGGCGACCCCCGGTCGACGAAGGTCAAGGACCTGCTCAACGAGTACAAGCAGCGTCAGTGGTGGCGCCCGGTCGCCCCGATCGTGCCGGCCGAGTACGCCCCGGACTGGTTCGACGGCGACCGGCCGTCCCCGTACATGCTGGAGACCGTTCAGGTGCGGCCGGAGGTACGCGACGCCGTACCGGCGATCGTGCACCTGGACGGATCGGCACGCCACCAGGTCCTCACCGCGGCGGCCAACCCGCTCCTGCACCGTGCCATCGGGGCGTTCCACGCCCGGACCGGGGTGCCGATCGTGTGCAACACCTCGCTCAACGACCGCGGCGAGCCGGTCGTGGACACCGCGGCCGAGGCGCTGGTCTTCTGTATCCGCAAGGGCCTGCGGATCGCCTACCTCGGCGGCCGGCGGATCGTCCTGCGCGCCGCACCCGTCCCGGACACCGCCCCGCCCACCGCACCACGGGAGCGGAGCACCGCGTATTTCGCCGGCCAGGAGCAGGACCGGGACGCCCTGTGGCAGGGGTGGCTGGACGAGGGCTACACGGAGGAGGGCATGTTCCTTCTCTCCCGCTCGCCCGACCTGCGGGCCGAGCTGGGCTCCTCCACCGTGGAACGGGTCAACGCCCTCGGCGCGTACGAGGCCGCCGGCAGCCCGGGCCACGCGCTGATGGTGCAGCGGTTCCGTACGGCGCACGGCCCCGAAGCCTCGTCCGACCGCTGAGTAGCACCCATGCCGATGGCCCGCGGACGGGAGGTCCGCGGGCCATCGGCATGAGGGAGGACGCGCAAGCCGGGCCAGTGGCTCATCCGGCGCGGAGCAGGTGTGCCGCGAGGTCGGCCGCGACGGCCTCGGGCCGCTCCAGCAGCGGGAGATGACCGGACCGGGGCAGTGCCACGACCTGGCAGTCGGCGACGTTGGCGCGCAGCAGTTCGGCGTTGCGGACGAAGGCGGGCATGTCCTCGTCGCCGATGAACACCAGGGTCCGGGCCTGGATGCGGGCCAGGTCCGCCGGGCTGTGGCGGTGCGCGGACAGCGTCATCATGGCGCCGCTGTCCAGTTCCGCCCATGAGTGCCGGACGATCACCGAGCGCAGCGCCGCGCGGAGCTCCGGATGCCGTTCGGTGCCGCGGAAGATGTCGGGGGGCGAGGCCATCCACAGATCGGCCATCTGCTCCCCGGGGCCGGCGAGCGGCTTGAGCATCATCAGCTGCTGGTATCGCCGCCGGGCATCGGCGTCCGGGGCCGCGCCCGCCAGCGTGGGCGCGGCGGCCACCAGGGCGTGCACCAGCTCGGGTTCGTCGATGGCCAGCTGGAGTGCGACGGACGAACCGTATGAGAGCGAGACGATCCGGTGGGCCTGCTCGGCCCGGACGATTTCGGCGATCTGCCGCGCCAGGGCGGGAAGGGTCAGCCCGGCCGGAATGGGGTCGGAACCGCCGTGGCCGGGCAGGTCGACGCCGATGTGCCGCCAGCCGGGCAGGAGCTCCCAGAGCGGCTCCCAGGTGCTGGAGTCCATGGTGTAGCCGTGGATCCACAGCACGGCGGGGCCGCTGCCGGACGTGCGGACGGACAGCTGGTTCATGATCAGTTCACTTCCTCGAAGCCTTCGCAGAACTCGCGGAAGGCGATCACCGGCTCGTCCCGGGCGTCGTAGCGCACGGGCGCGTGCGGATCCAGGTGTTCCCAGACGGTGAGGTCCTCGGCGAGCGCGCGCTCGCTGCCGACGATCAGCATCCGCAGGTCGCTCTCCCGGCCGGGGCTGACGCCGACCGCCACACGGGCGACACAGCCGTCCGGGGTGGGCGTGGCTCCGGTGACCAGGACGTGCACCTGTCCGGGCGGCCCGAACTCGGTGACCACCAGGCCGGGGCTGAAGGCCCGTGCGTAGAACCGCGGTACGTACTCCAGTCGCGTCTCGCCGTTACGCATCGCCCGCCACTTGGCCTCCGCCCGGGCGAGATCGCTCTTCCAGGGGGAGTTGCGCATCGGGAATGTGCCCTCGATGGCCAGTTCACCGTTCTCGGTCGGCACGATGTCCATGCCTTCGACGGCCTCGACCTTGTGCAGGGCGGTGAAGTGGTCCGTGTCGAAGGCGTTCTCGATGATGAGTCCGGAGGGAGCGGCGACCGGAAGGACGACCGCCTCGACCAGCGGGTGGCTGACGGCGATCTCCTTGATCACCTTCTCGAACCCCCGGTCGTCCCGCGCGGTGTCGGTGAGCCTCGCGAAGACCGCCTCACCGGCTCGGAGCACCTGGTGTTCGGCGACCGACCAGCGTTTGCCCTCGTCGCCGAGCGCGATGCGCTTGCCGTGGAAGGGGCAGACCAGGCAGTTGCCGTCCAGCGTGCCGCCGTATCCCAGGTGCGCGCCCCGGTGCGGGCAGTTCGCGTCGAAGAGCCGTACGTCGTCGCCGTCGCGGACCGCCACCAGGCGGCGTGGGCCGATCGCCAGCGGGGTCACCTCGGCGGTGAGTTCGGACAGGAAGGCCACCAGGTGCCAGCCGGAGTGCACCGTCCGGGAGTACGCCCCTTCGGAGCGCACCGCTCCCGGCAGCCCGGCCTCGGATCGTACGGTCATCGTGCCACTCCCGACAGGATCTGCGCGGCCGCGCGCTCGCCGCTGGCGATCGCCCCTTGGACCCAGGGAAGCTGACGGCCGCAGACGGTCGCCTCTCCGGCGAAGAACAACGTGTCCTCGATCGGTTCGGCCCACAGGTCCGAGGCTTCCCGCGCGCCGGTCCTGGGTGCCGTGAAAGCTCCGCCCGACCAGGGGTCGTTCCCCCAGTCCGCTGCCTCGGTGGCCACCACCCGCGCCGACCGGGTCCAGGGCATGGACCGGGCCAGCAGCGCCGCCAGGCCGCCGCTCTCGTGCACGGCGGACCGTACGGCGGCGGCGGCTCCGGCCTTGGCCACGATCAGCACCTCCGGCCGTCCGGCCCGGCTGCGGGCGAATCCGCCCAGCCCGTCCACGTCGAACACCACCGCGGACTCCGGCGCGGGGACGGAGAGGGTGACGACCACGCAGTAGCCGTCGCCGGCCGGCAGGTCCTTCGCCGCCCGCCACTTGGTCGCGGGCAGCCCGGCGATCCGCAGCCGGCCGCTGACGACCACCTGCGGAGGAACGGTGACGACCGCCGCACCGGCATGCAGCACCCCCTGCGCGGTGCGGGCCCGCACCTGCCCCCTGGACCAGTCGAGCTCGTCCACCGGGCAGCCGAGGCGTACGTCGAGGCTCTGCGCGAGCTGCTCGGGAAGCCGGTCGAAACCGCCGCTCACCGCGAACTCGCCGCCACCGACGGCATCTGCGTGGTGTGCGGCGGCCACCCCCGAGGCGCTCACCTCGTCCGGTTCCGCGGCCCAGTTCTGCCGGTACCACTCCCGTGCCGCGCGCTCCTCGGCACCGTCGGCGCCCTTGGAACGCAGCCAGTCGCCGACCGACACGTCCGCATCGGCCCGTGCCGTGTTCAGCTCGGCCTCCAGCGCCCACGGGCCGCGTCGGCCACGGGCGAGCACTCCCATCTCCGCCGGCGCGCCGTCCTCGACCACCCGGGCCGCGACGTCGCGCGGCACGGTCTCCATGCGGTCGCTCCCCATGAGGGCGTGGACCGGGTTGCGGGCGCCGTGGACCACCTGCGCGCCGAGTTCGAGAGCGGGTCCGCCGTCGGCCGGCCGGAACGTGCGGATACGTCCGCCCACCTGTGCGCGGCCCTCCTGGACGACGACGCGCAGGCCTGCCTCGGTGAGGCGGCTCGCGCAGGTCAAACCGCTGATTCCCGCGCCCACGACGAGGACGTCGGTTCGCATCAGGCCTCCATGTCGTTCGTGTTCCGGCCGCAGGCGTCCGAAGGGCGCGGGCCCAGTTCCAGCGGGTACTCCGCGAGGCGGCGCGGCAGCACGCAGTCGTCCCAGCGGGCGCGGTCCTGGTGGGACGCGACGTTCGGGAAGCGGCGTAGCAGCCGGGGCAGCAGAAGGGCCCCGGTCTGCCGGACCAGCACGGCCGCCAGGCAGAAGTGCGGCCCGCTGCCGAAGGCCAGGTGGGGATTGGGGGACCGGTCCAGGAGCAGCTCGTCGGGGCGCTCGAAGACCGCCGGATCCCGGTTCGCGGCAGCGAGCACGGCCAGCACCCGGGCGCCGGCGGGCACCCGGCCGCCGGGCAGTTCCACCTCCCGCGTGGTGACGCGCGCGGTGAACGGGATCGGAGCCTCCAAGCGCAGGAGCTCGTCCACCGCGGTGCGGGCCGCATGGTCGTCGGCCCGCCGCAGGTACTCCACCGCCGCCGGGCGGGGCAGCAGCCAGTACAGGGCGTTGCCCACCGTCTCGGCCAACGGCTGCCAGCCGCCGACGACGGCGAGGCCCAGGATGCCGAGCATCTCGGGCCTGGTCAGCCGGTCGTCGGCGGCCAGCCGGGACAGCGGGCAGTCGAATCCGGTCGCGGCGTGGCGCTGCGCCACCGCGTCCAGGTAGCGGCTCAGCTCACCCATGGCCGCCCGGCCCGCGGCGGCCGCGATCGGTCCCGCCATCGGGTCGAGGTTGACGGAGACCGCACGGGCCAGCTCCTCGAAGTGCGGGCGCTCGGCGTCCGCCAGCCCGAAGAGCTGCGCGTAGACGGCGGTGGCCAGCGGCTGTCCGATGCCGGTCGCGGCGTCCAGCTCTCCTGCCCGGCCACCCGACCGCTCCAGCAGGGCGTCGACCTCACGGCCGATCCCTTCCGCCACCGACCGGATCGCCTCCGGGCCGAGCAGAAGTCCGCCCGGGGCGCGCAGCCGGTGATGGTCGGGCGCGTCGGTGGTGAGCATGGACGGGGGGAGGGCGTCGTCCCTGGCGCGGCCCTGCTGCCCCTGGGCCGCGGAGAAGGCGTCGCTCCTGAGCGCCGCCGAGCAGTCCGCGTGGCTGGTGAGCAGCCACATCCGGGTGGCGGGGTCCTGGTACACCGGGGCGTACGTCCGCAGCCACCGGTACGCCGGGTAGGGGTCCACCCGTCCGGCCGGCGAGAACGGATGAGCGAGGTGGCCCGGGAGGCGAAGGGTGGCTGAGGACACGACGGTTCCTGTCTGGGTCAGTTGACGCGCGGGCCGCGCCAGCGGAACGACATCGCCGTGAGCACGAGTCCGGCCAGTGACCAGAGCGCCAGGATCAGGGCGATCCTGCCGAGCTCCCAGTTGCCGGCAGGCTCCACCACGGCGAAGGAGTCCGGCAGGAACACCGACCGGAAGCCCTGGGCGATCCACTTGAGGGGGAAGAACGCCGCGAGGGTCTGCATCCAGGAGGGCAGTTGGTTGAAGGGGAAGAACACACCCGAGATGAACTGCGTGACCATGAAGACCGGGGTCACGATGGCGGCGGCCGACCGGCTGTTGGGGATGATCGCGCTGTAGGCCACGGCAAGCAGGGCGCAGGCGACCGTACCCAGCGCCAGGTCCCACCCGAGCGTCGTCCAGCGCTGCGCGGTGGAGGGCAGCGGCAGGCCGAAGGCCGTCACGGCGATCGCCATCAGCAGTGCGGTCTCCAGCACGGTGGTGACCACCACGCGCACCAACTTGCCGATGAAGTAAGCAGATTTGGGCATCGGCGTCATGGCGAGCCGGCGGACCGTACCGGTGTCGCGCTCGATGGCTATGTTGATCGCGAGACCGGAGAAGGCGGTGCTCATCACGCCGGACGCGATGATCCCGGCCATGAAGACCTGCTTGAGGTCCGTGTCGGTGCCCGCGACCTTGCCCGAGAAGATCGATCCGAAGACCAGGAGCATCAGGACCGGGAACATGAGCGTGAAGATCAGCGACTGCTTGTTGCGGAAGAAGCTCTTGAGCTCCACCGAGGAGCGCGCGACGGAGGCCCGCCAGATGCCCGGCGTACGGCGGGGCGCGCGGTGTTCGCCGGCTTCGGCGGTCGCGGCAGCCCTCGTGGTCGTGCGGGCAGGGACGGAAGGGGCGTCGGACACGGTCACGGGGTTCCTGCCTTTGCGTCGCGGTTCCTGCTGATCAGGTCGAGGTAGATCTCCTCGAGCGTCGGCCGGTGCACGCGCAGCTCAGGAAGCTCCCGCACCCTGGCCTCGGCGGCCCAGGCCAGCAGCACCAGGAGGACCGCGGTGGGGGTCCTGGTCAGGATGCTGACGATGCCGTCGCCCTTGCTTCCGTCCCGTTCGACCGTGACGTCGGCGGGCAGGGCCGGCAGGGTCCGTCCGACCAGTTCCGGCGGCATCCGGAAGGACACCGTTGTCGAGGTGTCGGCGCGTCCGCCGAGTTCGGAGACCCGGCTGACCTCGGCGACCTTTCCGTCGACGATGACGGCCGCGCGCTGGGCGAGCGCCTCGGCCTCGTCCAGGTAATGCGTGGTGAGTACGGTCGTCCGCCCACGGTCGGCGAAGTACTGCACCAGATCCCAGGCTTCTCGACGAGCCACCGGGTCCAACCCGGTGGTGGGTTCGTCGAGGAAGATGAGTTCGGGATCACCGATCACCCCGACGGCCACGTCCAAGCGCCTCTGCTGGCCGCCGGACAGAGCCGTCGTCTGCTTCTTGCCGTGCTTGCCCAGCCCGACCATGTCGATGACCTGGCCCACGGGCAACGGCGCCGGATACAGCGCCGCGAAATGCTCCACGACCTCGCGCACGGTGAGATCGGTGTAGGCGCCCGTGGACTGGGGCACGACACCGATGCGTGCCCGCCAGTCCCGCCTGTCCTCGGCCGGATCGCATCCGAGTACCCGCACGTCGCCGCCGGTCCGCTGCCGGACCCCTTCAAGGATCTCGACGGTCGTCGTCTTGCCCGCGCCGTTCGGCCCGAGCAGGGCGAACACCTCTCCCTTGTGGATGGTCAGGTCCACGCCCTGTACGACGTGCGAATCGCCGTACTGCTTACGCAGACCCCGGACAACGACAGGGTCTTCTTCCGATGCGGTGTGCAGCACTTCGGTGCTCTCCTTACGAGGCGGTGATCAGGTGCAGCAGGAGCAGGGGCAGCAGCACGTGAGAACCGTCGGGCCACCGCCCTTGCCGCCGCCGGAGAGACCCGAGAGGTCGCTCTCGCTCAGCTCGGAGGTCTCGACGACGGGAGCGTCCGGCACGTGGAACTCGAAGCGGCCGCTCGCGAGCCCCGCCTCCCACAGACCGACCTGGACGTCCAGGTTTCCGTCCGGCTGGGTCTCCGGGTCGGCGCTGACAATGACGATCTCGGCGTTCGCGGGAAGGGTCAGACCGGATTCCGCAAGGGCCGAGCGCGGGTCCGACTTCAGCCGGGCGCGGTACTCATCGTTCGACCAGGCGGTGATGAGCGTCTTGGTGTAGGCGTTGACGAATTCAGTACGCTGCTGGGCATCCATCGCCATGCTGACTTCTCTTTCTATGTATTCCAGGCACCCCGTACACGGGGGACGCACGGGGGGCACTGAGAACAGGATCCAAATGCTGTGGCAGGAGCCGGCTGCGCGGGGCCTCGGCCTTGTTCGACCGAGGGCCCGCGCACAGCACCGGTTCCGTCATCCTGCGGAGCCGCGAATCTTTTCGAGCTCTCCGCAGCCGCCGATCAGGTGCAGCAGGAGCAGGGGCAGCAGCAGTAGTTGCCACCGGCGGCGACGTCGGACAGGTCGCCCTCGCTGAGCTCGGCGGTGTCCACGACCGGGGTCTCCGGGATGTGGAACTCGAAGCGGCCGGTGGCCAGGCCCTGCTCCCAGAAGGAGACCTGGACGTCCAGGTTGCCGTCCTGCTTGCCGTCCGGGAGGGTGCGGACGATGACGATCTCGGCGCCCTCGGGGACGTTCAGACCGGACTCGGCCAGCGCGGCACGCGGCTCCGAGTTCAGGCGGGCCACGTACTCCTCGCTCGACCAGGCGGTGATGAGCGTCTTGGTGTACGCGTTGACGAATTCAGCGCGCTGCTGCGGGTCCAGCGACATGTGGACTCCTCCTTCGAGTACCGCCGAGCACCGTGTTGTGCTGGCGACAAACGAAGCTTGGCATGTGGGAAAGACCCCGCCAAGACTTAATCTTCTGCGCGCATCAGTAAGTATTGAGCGCCTCAGGACAGTGCGATAGATTGCGCCCCGCAGAACCCCTTGGATACGTGAATCGATACGTATTGCCGGCCCTAGGTGTACGTATTCCGATTACGTATCGGGCGTCCTCTGCTACGTATTTAAGAATTCCGCGTACGCATTCGGTGTACGCATTCGACCGACGGCCACACCACGGAGGTGACCGCCACCATGCCCGCACGGACCCTGGTCCTGCCCCCCGGCCCCGAAGGCCCGGCCGACATGCAGGAGATGCGCAACGATCCGCTGGCCTTCGTCACCGGGCTCGCGCATGAGTACGGCGACATCACCTGCCACCGCGCCGACGGCGACACCGTCTACCTGCTCAACCGGCCCGAGTTGGCGCGCTACGTACTCAAGGAGAACGGCGCCAACTACACCAAGGAGAACACCCCCGACGACCACATGCTGCGTCCCCTGCTCGGCAACGGGCTGCTGACCAGCGACGGCGAGGAGTGGGCGAAGCAGCGCCGGATGTGCGCGCCGGCCTTCCGGCCCAGCGCGGTACGGACGTTCGACGGGATCGTCACCGACGCCACCACGAACATGCTGGACCGCTGGCGCCCGGCTCTGGACAGCGACAGCCCGATCGCCGTCGACCACCATCTGACGGCCCTGACCCTGGGCATCATCACCCGGGCGATCCTGGGCGCCGACATCGACGGAATCGGCGAGGGCTTCGGCCGCGCGGTGGACGCGGTGAACCGCTACATCGGCCACTACGTACCGGCCGAGGACCCCGATCCGACGGACACCGCGCTGCGGCGGCAGGGATTCGCCTCGGCGCGCGCCTTCCTGGACGCCGTGACCCGTACCCTCATCGCCTCCCGCCGGGTCACCGGCGCCGCCACCGGCAGCACCAACCTGCTGGACGCGATGATGAGTGCCGACCGTCAGATCTCCGACGCCGATCTGCGCGACCAGGTGCTGACGATCATCATGGCCGGTCACGAGACCACCGCGAAGTCGCTGACCTGGACGCTCTACCTGCTCGACCGCAACCCGGCGGAGGCCGCGCGGGTCCGCGAGGAGGTGGACCGGGTACTCCAGGGGCGCACTCCGACCGCCGCCGACCTGGTGGACCTGCCCGTCTGTCAGCGGGCGATCAAGGAAGCCATGCGCCTCTACCCGCCGGTGTGGCTCACCTCCCGGCGGGCGACCGGCCCCGATGTCATCGGCGGCTACGACGTCGCGCCGGGCACCCTGATCTGCATCAGCCAGTGGGTGTTGCACCGTCACCCCGACCACTGGGAGGCGCCGGAGGAGTTCGTACCCGACCGCTTCATCGACGCCGAGCTCCCCAGCCACCTCTACATGCCCTTCGGCGGCGGCGACCGGATCTGCATCGGCCAGCACTTCGCGATGGTCGAGGCGACCCTCGTCCTGGCCATGCTGATGCAGTCCGTCGAGTGCGAACTCGTCAAGGACTTCCCCGTCGAGCCGGAAGCGCTGGTCACCCTGCGTCCCCGGCACGGCATGAGCATGATGGTGAGGACCCGGTGAACACCTCGACCCTCAAGGGCGGTTCGTACGATCCGGCCCGGACCACCACCGGCGGTCTGACCGGCGAGCTGGCCCGCCTCGAAGCACAGGCCGCCCTGTCCTTCCCCGAAGAGCTGCGCATCCTGCGCGAGCTGGGCGTCACCGAGTCCTCGACCCTGCTCGAACTCGGCGCCGGATCGGGCGCGGTCACCCGCTGCCTGCGCGCCGCGCTCCCCGGCCTCACGATCGTCGCGGTCGACATCGACGAAACACTGCTCGCCCATGCCGAGGGCACCGGCGCCGAGCTGATCGTCGCCGACGCGGCGGACCTGCCGCTGGAGACGGGCAGCGTCGACACCGTTCTGCTGCGCTACGTCCTGCAACATGTGCCGGACACGTCGAAGGTGCTCACCGAGGTCCGCCGGGTGCTGCGGCCCGGCGGCCGGGTGATCGTCACCGAGGTGGACACCTCCTGCTGGGGCATCGCCGAACCGTCCTACCCGGAGATGGCGGGCATCCACGCCAAGGTGGCCGGCGCCCAGCGGGCGGCCGGCGGTGACCGTTCGATCGGCCGCCGGCTCACCCGGATGCTGCGCGCGGACGGTTTCGAGGACGTCGTACTGCGCCCGTTCGCCACCACCAACGACGATCACCCGACCGAGGCCTTCGCTCCCCATCTCGGGCCGCAACGCCTCGAACCCCTGCTGGCGGCCGGGGTGCTGTCCTTCGCCGAACTCTCCCTCGCGGCCGACCGGTGGAACCGCTTCCGCTCCGACCCCGACGCCTGGGTGATGCTGCTCGGCCTCATCGCCGCCGGAACCTCCCCCGGCCCGGCGGCATGACAAGCCCAGCACAACAAGAACCGAACTGATACGAGAGGCCCCCCATGAACCCCAACCTCAAGATCTTCATCACGATCTTCTGCTACATCAGCGGCGTCGCCGGGCTGGTCACCGCCGTGCTCGACGCGAGCAGCAAGCCCGCGCAGATGACCTCCGCCGTCGTCGCCGGCGCGATCGGCGTGCTGTTCCTGCTCGGCGGACTGATCCTCACGCGCAAGCCGCGCTACTGATGCCGTATCCGCCGGTGCCGGCGCCCGCGCACGGCACCGGCACCGGCCACGGCACCCGTGCCATCTGTGAGTCAGTCCAGCCGGTCTCGTCGCTGGCCATGGTGAAAACAAGGGCGGGGGGAGTGAGTTGATCTCGCTCCCCCCGCTTCTTCATCCAGATCAGCCCTGGGTGGCCCGAGCCCTCATCCAACGCTCGGCAACGGATGCGTTCTTCGAACGGGCCGCAAAGGTCGCAGTTGTGGGGCGCGTTGGACACGGCGGCACGGCCGACCGCCGTCCGCACGGCCGTCTCGGCATAGCCGGTCATCTGCCACGACCGGCCACGCCGGTCGACGAACGTCCGCAGACCGGCGTCGCCGAACCGCTCCATCGCGCGCAGTGTGGCCTGCCGACGGGAGCCGACCCCGAGGAGCGGCGTCGCCGACACCCGCCGAGCGAGAGCAGGTGAGCCTCGGCGTCCGCGTACAGGTCACGGACGGCGGCCGAGAGATCCTCGGCCATCGCCGGATGGATGGGCACGGTACCTCCCCGGAATGTTGCCATTGGCGGAGGTGCATGTGGCTCCGATTGTGGAGATGACGTGAAGAGTCGCGGGGGGCGAGCGCGCCGCCCGGGATGGGCCGGCCGTGGCTTGACAGCTCCTGATCAGGGCTCTTTTCGGCGCTGACACATATAAGTTTATGGAACCCGCGTATAGGTGTAATTTAGTCCAGAAAAGTCTGGGCGGTATCGTCGTGCCATGGGAATTGAATCGCAGATCGCCCTTGTTTCCTCCCCCTTCTTTGCTGTGGTCGCGGTGCTGATCGCCGTCGCCCTGTCGCACCCCGAACCGCAGGTGAGGGCGCGAGCGGAAAGGATTCTCGGGGTCATCTTCCGAACGGGGAACTAATTGAGGAATCCGGCCTGCATCACGTCAGGAACTGCGGCCCCGGTCTCCGCAAGAATGCGGCCGGTCTCGTCTTTGGCCGCTGCGGAATCCCGATCTGGGTGCAGCCTCTGGACCTTCGTCGGGGTGGAAACCGCGTGAGCCTGCTGGAGCGGTGAAAGGGTCTGCGCGAGCGAGGTCGAGCCCTCACTGGCCACCGGACCGAACGTCACCCCAGGGAGCTCCGGCGCGATGCGCGCAGTGAAGTACGCGTGGTCCGGCGGCCGAGCGCCGGAACGCGTCGCCATCTGAGGCCTCGGCCTTGACGAAGCCTTCGGACTCACTTGCCGTGACCTGGGGCTTGCGTGTTCGTGCGCCAGTGGGAGCCCTCCGCCCGGCAGCTGCCGTCCGGCGGGGGCTCGGGCCGTGTGGCGGTCAGAGTGCGAGTTTCAGGGTCAGGTGGGCGGTGGCCTCGATGAGGTGTTTGTCGGCCGGTTTGCCGAAGACGAGTACGCGGTAGTAGATCGGGCCGAGCAGGAGGTCCGCGAGTCGGTCGAGGGTCTCCTCGTCCGGGGTCCTTCCCGTGTGGCGTTCGATGATCGCGGCCAGGCCGGCCAGGTCGCGTTCGCGCTGCTTGAGCAGGAATCCCTCGCGCAGGGAGGAGGCGGCGTCCTGGTCCAGTTGGGCATGGCCGAGGAGCGCCTGGAGTACCTGGCCCGCCGGCTCCTGGAAGAAGTCGGCTACGCGGTGCAGGTGCGCGGTGAGGTCCTCGGCGGGGGTTCCGGCCGGGTCGGCCCAGGCGAGCCCTTCGAGGGCGTCGTCCTCCAGGGCGTCGAGGAGGATCTCGACCTTCGACTTCCACCACCGGTAGATCGTCTGCTTGGCGACGCCCGCCCGGGCGGCGATGCCCTCGATCGTCGTCGCGGCGAAGCCCTGTTCCACCAGCAGGTCGTCGGCGGCGTTCAGCACCGCGACGCGAATGCTTTCACTGCGCCGCGGACCCGTGCGGCTCACGACGGGTGAGGGGGCGCGGCGGCCTTCGGTCTTCCGTGCGGCGCTGATGGTCGTTCACCTCTTGTTCCGTGCGAATGCCGCGATTCTGGCACACCGGGTCAGTGCCGCAGCCGGCCGATCGAGCGGGTGAGGCTCAGCAGCACGGTGAGTGCGAGCAGGGCGACCGCGGCGCTGAAGATCTCCCCGGCCGGCCGCAGGCTCGTGGCGCGGATCAGGACGCCGACGCCGATCGCGGGGACGGCGAGCATGGAGTAGAGGATCGCGAAGAACGTCGACACCGACGCGCCGCGGTGCTGCGGGTCGCTGCGTGTGGTGATGCTGGCGATGCCGTGGCCGAGGGCTGTGCCGGTGGCCAGGCCGTTCACCGCGGCTCCGATGAGCAGCGGGACCAGGGAGGTGACCGCCATGGCGAGCGCGATCAGTGCCGCGGCGAGGATCAGCCCCAGGCAGGCCACGGAGAGCGCGGCGCCCGGCTTGATCCGGCGGACCAGCAGCTGACCCAGTGCGGTGCAGGCGAAGGCGGTGAAGACGACGAGTCCGGTAAGGGAGTGGCTGCTCTCGTGGAGGACGGTGCCGAGGAACAGGCCGGTGACGGCGGTGAGGACGCCGAGCACCGCGAAGCCCGCCCCGGCGGCCATGGAGGAGCGCAGGAAGTCCGAGCGGATCTCCGTCGGGATGTGCAGCGGCTGGAACCGGAAGGTGAATCCGGAGCGGTGGGCGGCGGTTTCCCGGGACGAGGCCACGCCGATCAGCCCGATCGCCGCCAGGACGAGCATCACGATCCACGGGGTGCGCAGCGGTGCGGGAGCGGCGTCGGCCAGGATCCCGGCGAGCAGGGTGCCGCAGGCGAGGCCGCCCATGTTGGCGAACAGCGCGACCGTCGCGGGCCGGACCCCGCGGTCCTGCGGGAGGAGTTCCGTGAGCGAGGCGGTGGCGGCGCCGGTGACGAGCGCGGCGGAGAATCCGGAGATCACGCGGGCGGTGAGCAGGACGGCCACGTCGCCGGCGGCCAGGAACACCCAGGCGGCGCAGACGGAGAGCAGGGTCGCCGCGATCAGCACGGGGCGCCGCCCGATCTGGTCAGACAGGCGCCCGAAGGCGAGGAGTCCGGCGACGACCCCGATGGCGTAGACGGCGAAGATCACGGTGACCGTGATCGGGGAGAAGCCGAAGTCCTTGCCGTACAGCGGGTAGAGCGGGGTGGGCGCCGTGGTCCCCGCCATGGTGATCCAGAAGGCGAAGGCCACGACGGCGGCCGCGAGCCGGCTGCGGGGCGCGTGTGGCGCGTATGGCACGTGTGGTGCCGGTGCGTCCGGCGGGGAGTCGGCGCGGTCGGTTCGGCGGTCGGTTCGGTCGGTTCGGTTCGGCACGGGATGACCTCCGGCATAAGACTGGACGGTGCGTTGTGTCTGAGCGCGACATTAGACTAGACGTTGCGTCTATTCAACGTCGCGCACGCCGTCGGCGATCGGCTGGGGCGATTGCGCGGTTCGGGAGCCGGTATGGGGTGGGTGTTGTGGTGGCGGGGTGGGCCGATGAGGCTGGGGCCCGCAGATGAGGTTGCCGGGCTGTCGGGCCGGCGCGTACGTGGAGGTGCGGCGTGGGGCGGTACACCGTTGTCGTCAACGGCGAGGAGCAGTACTCGATCTGGGCCGAAGGGCGCGAAGTGCCCCTGGGCTGGCGGGACACCGGTGTGACCGGGACCAAGGAGGAGTGCCTCGAGTACATCGACGAGGTGTGGACGGACCAGCGCCCGCTGAGCGTGCGTTAGGGGGTGTCTTGTCGACCGACAAGACACCCCCCCAGCCCGCCATCGGTTCCGGGTTACGCGTCCGGGTTACGCGTCCGGGGGGAGCCAGCCGCGCTGGACCGCTCGGACGCCGGCTTCGAAGCGGCTCCGGGCGCCCAGGCGTTCCATCAGGACCGTGGCGATGCGGCGGGCCGTGCGGTGGGAGACACCGAGGCGCTTGGCGATCCCCTCGTCGGTGTGGCCCTCGGCGAGCAGGCGCAGGCTGGCCGCCTCCTGGTGGTCCAGTTCGGACTCGTCGCGGCGCGGGGCCTGGCCCAGCGGGCGGGCGTTCTCCCACACCGTCTCGAAGAGGGTGCACAGCGCGGTGAGCGTGCCCTGGCCGGTGAGGGCGACCGCGCCCTCACCACTGTCCTCGCTGTTCACGGGCAGGACGGCGGTCGTCCGGTCCACGATGGTCATCCGCAGCGGCAGCACGGCGATCGTGCGGACCTGGCCGCCCAGCTCCGTCAGCCACTTGGCGTGCGCCTCGCTGGCCGGGTTGTTGCGCACGCTGTCGAGGTAGATCGTCCGCATGGTGACGCCCCGGCCGAGCAGCCGCTCGTTGAGCGGGCGGGAGGCCGCCATGTTCGCCTCCGTCTGCGCCCCGCCGGGGGCGAAGACCATCACCTCGTTCCGGACGTTCTCGGTGAGCACCGCGAGGCGGGTGCGGACCTCGTCGACGTCGGCGAGGTGCTCCACGCTGACCGGCGCCCCGACCGGGCGGAGGCCCTCGTACTCGGAGATCAGCCGCTGGGCCGCGGCCCGGGCGCCCGCGATGCGCTGGTTCTCCAGGGACAGTTCGGCCTGGCGCCGGGCCAGCAGGTACTCCAGGCCGACCTCCGGACTGACCGCGCGGGGCGCCGCCGACGGGTCGGCCGCCCTGTCGGCGGGGTACTGCACGAGCGAGAGGCAGGACAGCCGGTCCCATGCCGCGCGCACGGCCTCTTCGGAGATTCCGAGCAGCCCGGCCAGGGCCGCGGCGTCGTCCCGCGGGTGGCTCAGCATCGCTCGGTAAACGGCTTCGGTCGGTCCGTCCAGTCCCAGTACGTCGAGCATCGGCCCCCCCATCCGTCAGCAGAGACCAGTATCTCCGGTGGGGCCCGTTCGGGCCCTGCTGGCCAGATTGGGTCAGGGCCCAATCTGGCCACGGGAAAACCCTTTCCCGAGGCTGTGACGCGTGGTGATGCTGTAGCGGCAAGAAACACGCATGACACAGGGGGATGTTCTTTCATGCTTAGCACTCGTATGGGCAAGGCCGTAGCGATCGTCGTCTTCGGTGCCGCCGTGCTGATGGCGCCCGCCACCGCGCAGGCCGCCACCACCGAAGTACCGCAGGGCGCCGCCGCCGCGCCCACCACCCAGGCCGACGCCCAGAAGACGGACATGGGCTGGCAGTGACCGGCGCCACCAGCACGGGGACGGCGCGCCGCCGGGACAGCGTATGGATCTGAAGCAGCTCACCACCTTTCACAGGGTCGCGACCCTGCTCAGCTTCACCCGCGCCGCAGCCGACCTGAAGTACGCGCAGTCCAGCGTCACCGCCCAGGTCAAAGGCCTGGAGGTGGCGCTGGGCGTGGAGCTCTTCGAGCGCCTGCGGGGGCGGATCCGGCTGACTCCGGCCGGAGAACGGCTCGTTCCGTACGCCGAGCGGATCCTGTCCCTGGTCGACGAGGCCCGGGACCGGACCACCGGCCTGGGCGAACCTTCGGGGGTGCTCACCATCGGCACGATGGAGAGCTTCACGTCCTACCGGATGCCCCCGGTCCTGGAGTACTTCCACCACCGCTACCCGCAGCTCCAGCTCGCGCTGCGGCCCAGCCTGTGCCGGGACACCTGCGAGGCGCTCCGGCAGGGCACCTTCGACCTGGGCTTCCTCATGGAGGCCGAGACCGACCATCCCGGGGTCAGGACAGAGATCCTCGGCTCCGAGCCGCTGGTCGCGGTCGCCGCCCCGGACCATGTCCTGGCGGGCGTCCGCAACGTCTCCACCAGTGATCTGCGCGCGGTGCCGATCCTGGCGCCGGAGGCGGGCTGCTCGTACGGGGCGATGTTCGAGGCGGAGCTCAACGGCGGTGCCGAGCAGCCCGTACCGCTGCTGCAGTTCGGCAACATCGAGTCGATCAAGCGCGGGGTCTCGGCCGGTCTCGGCGTCAGCGTGCTGCCCGCGATGGCGGTCGCCGCCGAGCTCGAGGCGCAGTCGCTGACGGTGCTGGACTGGAAGGCTCCGTTCGAGGTCTACACACAGATCGCGTGGCGGTACGGGCGCCACCTCACGCGTGAGATGCGGGTGTTCATCGACTGGATGGTCCGCTTCGCCGAGCAGGACCGGCAGCTGGTGGCCTGCTGAAGGCCGCCCTCCCGCGGTTCCGCCAGCGCCCGTGGCGCCGCCGCCCCCGCCTTCGGGCGGGCCGGCGGCGGCGTGTTCACAGGGCGCCCCGGGCCAGCAGTTCCTCCACTATCCGTACGGCGTCCAGCGCGCCGCCCACCCGGAGGTTGTCGGTGGCCAGCCACAGCCAGAAGCCCTCGGGGGCGGTGGCCGAGACCCGGATCCGCCCCACGTGGAGCTGGTCCGGATCGCCCAGCGCCGCCGGGGTCGGGCCGCCGGGGTCGTGGACCACGACCTCGGGCAGCGCCCTCAGCAGTGCGACCAGTTCGGTACGGTCCACCGCCGCACGGCACTGCACCCACACCGCCGCACCGTGCCCGCTGACCATCGGGACCCGGACGCAGGTCGCCGTGACCTCGATGCCGGGCAGCCCCAGGACCTTACGGACCTCGTCGGCCACCTCCCGCTCCTGGCGGGTCGAGCCGTCGTCCAGGACGTCGCCGATGCCGGGCAGCACGTTGAAGGCGAGCGCGGGCGAGAACTGCGCCGACGGCACGGTGGCATGCGGGTCCTGCAGGACCGTGCGCGAGCCGTCCTGGAGCTCCTCGATACCGCCGTGCCCGGCGCCCGAGGCGCCCTGGTACGTACTGACGACGATCCGGCGGATCCCCCAACGGCGCTCCACGTCCCGCAGTACGCGGACCACGGGCACCGTGGCGGCGCCGGGCACCGCGATCACCCCGCCCGCCGGACGGCGGCCCAGCTCGGCCGCGTCGAGCTGCGGGACGACCAGGGGGGTGCCCGAGGCCATCCGGAAGGCGGGGGTGCTGTCGATGGCCAGGGCGCCGTGGGCGACGGCGACCGGGACCCACTCCCTGCTGACCTGCTCACCGGCGCAGAACAGGGCCGCGTCCACCGTGCCGAACGCGAACCGGGAGAGCTCGGTGACGCGTCGGTCGCGGCCGTCGACGCGGATCGTACGGCCGGCCGAGCGGGCGGACGCCACCAGGTGCAGGTTCCGGTACGGCAGCGCGCGGTCCTCGATGAGTTCGAGCAGGGTGCCGCCGACCGCACCGGTCGCTCCGACGACGGCGATGCGGGGGGCGGCGGGGTCGTCGACCTGGGGCATGGGCTTCTCGGATCCGCGGTGGGCAGGGAACCCGGACGGCCGGCGGCCGTGCGGGCCGTCGGCTCCGGGACATGACCCTGTTCGAGTACGCGCCGGAAGCTCGGCATGGGGCGGTGTGCGCGATCGGCGCCGCTCCGATGATCCGCGCATCGGGGGCGCCCGGAAAAGAGCGGGCCGACGGGTATCTCCGATGGCTCCCATCAGTGGGAACGATCGGTGGCGGCGGCCCGGGTGCCCCGGTGGGAGCGGGGCCGCCGACGGGCGCCGGGCATGACCGGCCGACCGGCGCCGGGCATGACCGCAAGGCCCCATCGGAATGTCCGAACGGGGCCATCGGATTCCCCCGGACAACGGGCGTTGACCTGCAAGTTGGCGTGCCGAAGGCTGTGGCCGGTCCTGATCGACCGGGGAGATCGACCACCGGGGGACCCGGAGCGCCACGAGGACGGGCGGCCGGGCTTTTGGACCAAGTCACGCGAAACGGGGAGTTCATGCAGCAGGCCGTGAAGGTCGTCGGAATCGGGGGGTCCTCCCGGCCTGGCTCCACCGCGGAGCTCGGGCTGCGGGTGGTGCTCTCGGAGGCCGCCCGGCTGGGCGCGCAGGTCAGTCTCGTCAGCGGCGCCGACCTCGTCATGCCGCTTTACGACCCGCGCGTGGCGGCCTGCCCGCCCCCGGCGCGCCGGCTCCTCGACGAGGTGGCTTCGGCGGATGGCGTGGTGCTGGCGAGCCCCGCGTACCACGGCACGGTGTCCGGGCTGCTGAAGAACGCCCTGGACTACACCGAGGAGCTCCGCGGCGACGTCCGGCCCTACCTCTCGGAGCGGGCCGTCGGCTGCCTGTCCGTCGGGATGGGCTGGCAGGGCGCGGTGACCACGCTCGCCGCGCTCCGGGACATCGTGCACGCCCTGCGCGGCTGGACCACCCCGCTGGGGGTGGCGCTCAACAGCGCGACGGCCGGGTTCGGTGCCGACGGCGAGTGCACCGACCCGCACGTCCAGCAGCAGCTGACGGCGATGGCCGGCCAGGTCGTCGAGTTCGCGCAGGCGCGCCGGGCCCACCGGGCGCTGCGCGCGGACGCGGTGCACGCCTGATGGGCGGCGCCGGCGAAGGCCACTGTCCCGACGGCGGCACGGCCACGACGACACCGGTGCGGGTCCTGGGGACCGGCCCCGCCCCCACCACCACCTGGATCCGCTGCTTCCACCCGAAGCCGGCGGCCCGGTACACCCTGGTCTGCTTCCCGCACGCGGGCGGGTCGGCCAGTTACTACTTCGACCTGTCGGCGGCGCTCGACCCGGACATCGAGATGCTGGTCGTGCAGTACCCGGGGCGCGAGAACCGGCTCTTCGAGGAGCCCGCGGGATCGGTGGCGGCGCTGGCGGACGGCGTGTACGAGGCGCTGCGTACCCGGCTGCCGCGGCGTCCGGCCTTCTTCGGGCACAGCATGGGCGGGCTGATCGGCTTCGAGGTCGCCCGGCGGCTGGAGTCGGCCGGGGGCACCGCTCCCCACCTCCTCGTCGCTTCGGCCAGTTCGGCACCCTCGGTGCGTACGGACCGGCTGACCTCGGGGGAGGCCGGATCAGAGCCTGGGTCCGAGGCCGAGCCCGAGCCCGACGAGGCCGTGCTCGCCCGCATCATGGGCCTCGGCGGCACCAGTGACGGAGTGCGCCAGGACCCGGAGCTGCTGCAGCTCGTGCTTCCCGCCATCCGCGGCGACCTGCGCGCCCTGGCGGAGTACCGGGTCGACGCGGGCGCCGTCGTCGGCTGCCCGGTCACCGTGTTCGTCGCCGACGGCGACCCCGACGTGCCGCTCGCCGAGGCCGGCGCCTGGGGCGCCCACACGACGGCCGACGCCGACGTGCACGTCTTCGAGGGCGACCACTTCTACTTCAGCGGCAACCCGCCGAAATTCCTCGAACTGCTCCAGGACGCCGTGCGTCACTCTCACTCCGGGACACAACTCATATGACAGTCATGGGATTCGTGGAGGAGGAGCTCGCCCAGATGTGGGCCGAGATCCTCTGCGCCACCGACGTGGCACTCGGCTCGCACTGGCAGGCGCTCGGCGGGCGGCCGGAAGCGGTACGCACCCTCGCCGACCGGATCGACGAGGAGCTCGGCGCCCGCGTCGAGCCCGCGGGGCTGCTCGACGCGGGCACCCTGGAGGGCATGGCCCGCCTGGTGCGCGGCGCCATGGCGGCCAGGAAGGCGGGGACGGGACCGGGGGCGGGAGCCGCGGCGGCCGGACCGTCGGGCCCGCGGGCCGGGGCACGTCCGGAGCGGCCCGCACTGTCCTTCGCCCAGCAGCGGCTCTGGTTCATGCAGCAGATCGACCCCGACACCACGCTCTACAACGTGCCGACCGTGCTGCGGCTGCGCGGCGCCCTCGACCACGGCCGGCTCGGCCGGGCGCTGACCGCGCTCGTCGCCCGGCACGAGGTGCTGCGCACGACCTACCAGGCGTCGTCCGGCGTGCCCCACCAGGCCGTCGCCGCACCAGGGGAGTTCCCGCTCCCGACCACCGACCTGAGCGCCGCGCCGGAGCCCGCGGCCGAGGCGGCGCGCATCGCCGCCGAGGTGGGCGCGTACGTCTTCGACCTCGCCGCCGACCTGCCGCTGCGGGCCCACCTGCTGCGGCTCGGCGCCGAGGACCACCACCTGGTGGTGACGTTCCATCACATCGCCATCGACGGCTGGTCCGTCGAGATCTTCTTCCGGGAACTGGGGGAGCTGTACGGCGACCCGGACGCGGATGCGGGCACGGACACGGGCGGCGCGCCCGCGCTGCAGTACGCCGACTACGCCGTCTGGCAGCGTGAGCGGCTCCAGGGCGACACCCTGGACGCCCTGACCGCCCACTGGCGGGCGGTGCTCGGCGACGACCCGCAGGCCCTCGCCGTGCCCACCGACCACCCCCGGCCCCGCCACCGGTCCTTCCGCGGCGCGGTCGTCACCCGCGATCTCGGGCCCGAACTCACCTCCCGTCTGCGGGAGTTCGGCCGCGTCGAGCGCGCAACGCTCAACATGACGCTGCTCGCCGGGTTCCAGGCGCTGCTCGCGGGCTGGTCCGGGACCGAGGACGTCACTGTCGGGATCCCGGTCGCGGGCCGCACCCGGCCCGAACTCCAGGAGCTCCTCGGCTGCCTCATCAACATGGTTCCGGTGCGTGTCGGACTCGGCGGGGACCCGGCCTTCCGGGGGCTGCTCGCCCGTACCCGCACCGCGCTGCTCGACGCCTCCGCGCAGCAGGAACTGCCCTTCGACAAGCTGGTCGAGGCCCTGGTCTCCCGGCGCAGCCGGGACTTCCTGCCGGTGTTCCGGGTGATGTTCAGCTTCCTCAAGGAGCAGTCGGACCCGGTCTTCGCCGGGCTGGGGCACTGCTCCCTCGACCTCACGGGACCGCAGGACACCGCGAAGTACGACCTCAGCCTGTACGCGCAGGAGAGCGGTGCGGGTGTCGCGCTGACCCTCGAATACGACACCGACCTGTTCGGGCCCGAAACCCCGGCCGCGCTGCTGGCCGCCTACGAGCAGACGCTGCACGACGCAATCACCTTCCCGGACGGGCCCGTGCTGGATCTCCCAGCGGTCCGCTTCCGGGTGTCCGGCACCGAGAGGAACACGCACCGTGACCGCTGACCCACTGGCCGCCCCGGGAACGGGCACCATCGACGCCTGGTTCGCGCGGCAGGCTTCGGCGCGGGGCGACGCGATCGCCGTGACCGGCATCGACGGCCGGCTGACCTACCGCGAGCTCGACCGCTCCGCCAACCGCCTCGCCCACCACCTGCGTTCCCTCGGCGTCGGCCCCGAAGTGCCGGTCGCCGTCTGCATGGAGCGCACCACCGCCCTGGTGACGGCGCTGCTCGCGGTGCTCAAGGCGGGCGGCGCGTACGTGCCGCTGGACCCGGCGAGCCCGGACGAGCGGATCGCCTTCACCCTCGCCGACGCCGGCGCCACCGTCCTGGTCACCGACCGGGACGGGCGGGGGCTGCCCGCCGCGCACACCGTCCTGACCGGCCCCGGCGGCACCGACCTCGGCGGCCACCCGGACACCGCTCCCGAGGACGCGGGCACCGGCCCGGCGAGCCTCGCGTACGTCATCTACACCAGCGGCTCGACCGGCACCCCCAAGGGCGTCATGATCGAGCACCGCAACGTGACGGGCCTGCTCACCGGCACCCGGGGCCACTTCGGCTTCGGCCCCGACGACGTCTGGTCCATGTTCGCCTCCGCCGCCTTCGACGTGTCGGTGTGGGAGATGTGGGGCGCGCTGCTGCACGGCGGGCGGCTCGTCGTCGTACCGGAGGAGACCCGGCGCTCGCCGCAGGAGTTCCACGCGCTGCTGAACCGCGAGCGGGTGACCGTCCTCAACCAGACCCCGGCCGCCTTCCGGCAGCTCGTGCGGTACGAGGAGGAACAGCCGCCCGCCGCCGGACCGGCCGCCCTCGACGCGCTGCGCCTGGTCGTCTTCGCGGGCGAGGCGCTGCCGCCCGAGATGCTGCGGCCGTGGATCGCCCGGCACGGTGAGGACCGGCCCGAGCTCGTCAACATGTACGGGATCACCGAGACCACCGTGCACTCCACCTACCGCCGGATGACCTCGGCCGACCTCGACGCCGGAGCCGGCTCCATGATCGGCGGGGCCTTCGGGGGCTGGACGATGGAGGTCGCCGCCGCGGACGGCACCCGGGCGGCCGACGGCGAGGCCGGCGAGCTCTTCGTCGGCGGCGCCGGGGTCGCCCGCGGCTACCTGGGCCGGCCGTCCCTGACCGCCGAGCGCTTCCTGCCCGACCCGGACGCGGCCGAGCCCGGCGCCCGCCGCTACCGCTCGGGCGACAGCGCCCGGCGGGGCGCGGACGGCGACCACGAGTACCTCGGCCGGCTCGACCACCAGGTCAAGGTGCGCGGTTACCGCATCGAGCTCGGCGAGATCGAGAACGCGCTGACCCGCCACCCGGACGTCCGGGACTGCGTGGTGATCGTCGACGAGGACTCGGTCGGCGAGCCGCGCCTGGTCGCGTACTGGGTGTCCGCAGGGGCCGGACCCGGCGACGGTACGACCGAGTTGCGCGAGCACCTGGGACGCACCCTGCCCGCGTACATGCTGCCGAACGTCTTCGTCCCGCTGGAGCGTCTGCCGCTGACCCTCAACGGCAAGGTCGACCGGCGGGCCCTGCCCGCGCCCGAGGCCGTACGCCCCGACCTGGGCGGCGGCTTCGAGGCCGCCGGCACCCCGGTGGAGAAGGCCCTCGCGGAGATCTGGGCCGATGTGCTCTCGGTCGACCGGGTCGGCCTCGACGACGACTTCTTCGACCTCGGCGGGCACTCGATGCTCGCGACCCAGGTCGTGGCCCGTTCGAAGGAGCAGTTCGGCGTCGCCGTGACGCTGCGGATCTTCTTCGACCTGCCCACGGTCCGAGAACTCGCGGCGGCCCTGGAAGAGCTGCTCGCCGCACCGTCCACAACCAACCCGCACGGGGAGAACGCATGACGTACGAAGCGGATCTGCCGCTGCCCGAGCAGTCCGTGGCCATCATCGGGATGAGCGGCCGCTTCCCCGGTGCCGGCGATGTCGACGCCCTGTGGCGCATGGTGGCGGCGGGCGAGGAGGGCCGCACCGACTACTCCGACGAGCAGCTCGCCGGGGCGGGCGTGCCCGAGGCGCTGCTCGGCGACCCGGCCTACGTGAAGTCGGGCTTCCCCGTCGAGGGGTTCGACCGGTTCGACGCCGAGTTCTTCGGCGTGACCCGCTCCGAGGCCGAACTGATGGACCCGCAGCACCGGTTGCTGCTGGAGACCGCCTGGCAGGCCCTGGAGCGGGCCGGCTACCCGGCGGGCTCCTTCGAGGGCCGCACCGGCGTCTTCGCCGGCACCTCGGGCAGCGGCTACCTGCGCGAGCGGATCGCCGACAGCGGCGGCGACGGCCGGATCTCCGACGAGATCCAGGTCGCGATCGGCAACGACCCCGGCATGCTGGCGCTGCGCGTCTCCTACAAGCTCGGTCTGACCGGGCCCAGCTTCACCGTGCAGAGCGCCTGCTCCTCCTCGCTGGTCGGCGTGCACCTGGCCGTGCAGTCGCTGCTCGCCCGGGAGTCCGATATGGCCCTCGCGGGCGGCGTCGCGGTGCGCGAGTTCGAGCCGCGCGGCTACCGCTACGAGGAGGGCGCGATCCTCTCGACGGACGGCCACTGCCGCCCCTTCGACGCGGACGCCTCCGGCACGGTCTCCGGCGACGGCGTCGCCCTGGTCGTCCTCAAGCGCCTGGAGGACGCGGTCGCCGACGGCGACCACATCCACGCCGTGATCCGCGGCTCGGCCGTCAACAACGACGGCGCCGCCAAGATCGGCTTCACCGCGCCGTCCCCGCACGGCCAGGCCGAGGTCATCGCCGAGGCGCTGGCCGTCGCGGGCGCCCCGCCCGCCACCGTCCAGTACGTCGAGGCGCACGGCACCGCCACCCCGCTCGGCGACCCGATCGAGGTGCAGGCGCTCACCGAGGCGTTCGGTCCCGACGTGGCCGCCGGCTCGGTCCACCTGGGCTCGGTGAAGTCCAACATCGGCCACCTCGACGCGGCCGCCGGCGTGGCCGGCCTGATCAAGGCCGCGCTCGCCCTGGAGCACCGCTTCATCCCGCCGACCGCGCACTTCCGTGCCCCCAACCCGCGGCTCGCCCTCGACAAGGGCCCGTTCGTGGTCACCGGCGAGGGCACCCCCTGGCCGCGTACCGCGACCCCGCCGCGCGCCGGTGTGAGCGCCTTCGGCATCGGCGGCACCAACGCGCACGTGGTCCTGGAGGCGGCCCCCGCCGTCGCCGCGGAACGCGGCGCGGACGGCGGCTGGCAGGTCCTGCCCCTGTCGGCCCGTACCCCCGAAGCCCTCGACGCCGCCGCGGAGCGCCTCGCGGACGCGCTCACCGGGAGCGGCGCGGCCCTCGCGGACGTCGCCCACACCCTGCAGTCGGGCCGCGTCGAACTCCCGTACCGCCGCGCCGTGGTGGCCGACAGCCCGGAGGGCGCCGCCTCCGCGCTGCGCCAGGACCGGCCCGCCCCGTCCGCCGTGGCCGCCGGGCAGGGCGGGGGGACGCCCGAGGTGGTGTTCCTCTTCCCCGGCCAGGGTGCCCAGTACCCGGGCATGGGCGCGGACCTTTACCGCACCGAGCCCGTCTTCCGCGCGGCCCTCGACCGGTGCGCCGAGCTCCTGCTGCCCCAGCTCGGCTGGGACGTCCGGGACGTGGCGTTCGCCGCCGACGGCGAGGAGACCCGCGAGCGGCTGCGGCAGACCCTCTACACCCAGCCCACCGTCTTCTGCGTCGACTACGCCACCGCGCAGCTGCTGCTCTCCTGGGGCGTCGAGCCGTCCGCCATGACCGGCCACAGCCTGGGCGAGTACGTGTCGGCCTGCCTGGCCGGGGTGTTCAGCCTGGAGGACATCCTGCGCGTGGTCGCCCGCCGCGCCCAGCTGATGCAGGACCTCGCGCCCGGCCGGATGCTGTCCGTGCTCCTCGACGAGGAGGCGCTCACCCGGGCGCTGGAGGGCCGCGCGACGATCGCCGCGGTCAACGCGCCCGGCTCCTGCGTGGTCGCCGGCACGCCCGAGGAGGTCGCCGGGGCCCGCCGGGTCCTGGAGGCCCAGGGCGCCTCCGTACGCGAGCTGGAGACCTCGCACGCCTTCCACACCGCGCTGGTCGAGTCCGCCCTGCCGGGCCTCGAGGAGGTGCTGCGCTCGGTCACGCTGAACGCGCCGGAGATCCCCTTCCTGTCCAACGTCACCGGTACCTGGATCACCGACGAGCAGGCCACCGACCCGGCCTACTGGGTCGCCCACACCCGCCGTCCCGTCCGGTTCTCCGACGGCATCGCCGCCCTCGCCCGGCGCGGACCCGCCGTGTTCGTCGAAGCCGGCCCCGGCAGCCAGCTCGGCGGGCTCGTCAAGACGCACCCGGAGCCGGGCCCCGTCGTCACCCTGCTGCGCAAGCCGCGCGCCGGAGCCGAGGCGCCCGCCGAGCACCGCGCGGTCCGCGAGGGCCTGGCCGAGCTGTGGCGCCACGGCGTCGGCGTCGACTGGAGCGCCCTGCACGAGGGCGGCGCGCGCCGCCGGGTGCCGCTGCCCGCCTATCCCTTCCAGGGCCGCAGCTTCCTGCTGCCCAAGCCGGCCGAGGCCACGAGCGTCCGCACCGACAGCGCGCGCTGGACGTACGCGCCGGTCTGGCACCGCGCGCCGCTGGCCGCCGCCCCCGAGCCGGCCGGACCGGCCACCTGGCTGGTGCTGGCCGACGAACGCGGACTGGCCGACGACCTGGCCGCCGCCCTGCGCGAGCGCGGCGACAGCGTCACCACCGTGCGCAAGGCGGCGGCGTACGCCCGCACCTCCGAGCGCGGCTTCGACGCCGACCCGGCGGACGCCGGGCACCTGGGCCGGGTCCTGGCGGAGCTGCGCCAGGACGGGTCGGCCCCGGACCGGATCCTGCACGCCTGGGCCGTCACCGGGCCGGACGGCTCGGCTCCGGCCACGGCCGCGGAGCGCTACGCCGACGGCGTGGCCACCGGCTTCCACAGCCTGGTCGCGCTGGCCCAGGCCCTCGGCGAGAGCGGCGCCGACACCCCGGTGCGCGTCGACGTCCTCACCGACCGGCTGCAGGACGCGCACGGCTCGGACGTGACCCGCCCCGAGCGGGCCGCCCTGTACGGGGCGGTCACCGTCCTGCCGCAGGAGTACACCTGGCTGACGTGCCGCAGCATCGACGTGCTGCCCCCGGCCGACACCGCCGCGCGGACGCGTCTGACCCGGCAGCTCGCCACCGAACTGGCCGGTCCCGGCACCGAGACCCTCGTCGCCTACCGCGGCACCCAGCGGCTGGGCCGCGCGTTCGCGCCGGTCGAGCCGGCGGCCGTACCCGTCGAGCGGGCCTGGCGGGCCGACGCCGGCTACCTGGTCACCGGCGTGTCCGGCGAGGCCGGGCTGAGCTTCGCCGAGCAGCTCGCCGGGGCGGGCGCCCGCCTGGTGCTCGTCGGGGACCCGCAGTTCCCGGCCGAGAGCGAGTGGGCCGCGCTGCCCGCGGGGGCCGAGCGGGCCCGCGCCGAGCGGATCGCCGCGCTGCGCGCCGCCCGTCCCGGTGCCGTCACCTACCGGGCGGCCGACCTGGCCGACCCGGAGCAGGCCCGGGCGCTCGTCGAGGAGGCCCGCTCCCTGCTGGGCGCCGTCGACGGCGTACTGCACTGCGCGGACGCCCGCGGCACCGGACTCGTCGCGCTCAAGTCGCGGGACGACTTCGAGGCCGTACTGGGGGCGCGGGTGCGCTCCACGCTGCTGCTCGAAGAGCTCCTCGCCGACGACGCGCTGGACTTCTTCCTCTCGGGTTCGGCCACCACCGGCATCGTCGGCGGCTTCGGCCAGGCCGACAACTGCGCGGCCGCCGCCTTCCTGGACGCCTTCTCCGCAGCGGGCTCCGCCCAGGGGCGCAACACCGTCACCCTCGACTGGTCGCAGTGGGAGTGGGACGACTGGTTCGAGCTGCAGATGGCCGGACTGCCCGAGGTGCGCGAGCTGTACGAGCGGCTGCGCGTGAGCCAGGGCATCCCCGTCGCCGACGGCCTCGCGCTGGCCCGGGCCGCGCTCTTCGCCGGCCTGCCCCAGCTGGTGGTGTCCCGGGCCGACTTCCAGGACGTCCTGGCCGACCAGCAGGGCATGACCGCGGCCTCCTTCACCAGCGCGCTCGGCAGCGGCCGGGGCGAGGAGAGCGACTGGGACCCCGCCACCGTGTGGCCGGACGACGAACTGGCCCAGTCGGTGGCCCGGGTGTGGCAGGAGATGCTCGGCGCCTCCCCGATCGGCCCGGACGACGACTTCTACGACCTGGGCGGGAACTCGCTGTTCGCCATCCAGATCGTGGGCCGGCTGCGCCAGGCGCACGGTGACTTCCCGATGAGCGCCGTCTTCGAGGCGCCGACCGTACCGGGGCTCGCGGCGGCGATCCGCGCACACCAGGCCGAGTCCATCGGCCTGGACGAGTTCGAGGCGATGCTGCGCGAGGTCGAAGCCCTCTCCGCCGCCGAGGCCGAGCACAAGCTGAAGGGTGACAGCTGACCATGGCTGACGAGAACACGACCACCGACGCCGAGGCGGCGCAGGCCCGCATGCTCCAGGAGCGGCTCGCCTCGCTGAGCCCGGACCAGCGCGAGGTCCTGCTGCGCGCGATGCGCGAGCGCGGCCTGAAGGCACCCGCCACCTTGGACGCGGGGGAGCGGGCCGGCGCCCGGCAGGCCGCCGCTCCGCGCCGCACCCGGCGCCCCGGCAGCACCATGGAGTTCAGCCTGTTCTTCTTCTCCGGCGACGGCACCGCCGCCGGCCCCGGGAAGTACGACCTCCTGATGGAGAGCGCCCGGTTCGCCGACGCCAACGGCTTCGCCGGGATCTGGGTGCCCGAGCGGCACTTCGTGGACTTCGGCGGGCTCTACCCCAACCCGTCGGTCCTGGCCGCGGCCATCGCCGTACAGACGCAGTCGATCCAGATCCGGGCGGGCAGCTGCGTCCTGCCGCTGCACCACCCGGTGCGGGTCGCCGAGGAGTGGGCGGTCGTCGACAACCTGTCCGGCGGGCGGGCCGCGATCTCCGCGGCCTCCGGCTGGCACCCCGACGACTTCCTCCTGGCCCCCGGCGACGGGCAGCAGCGCTACCCGCGCCGCAAGGAGGAGATGTTCGAGGCGATCGAGACGATCCAGCGGCTGTGGGCCGGGGAGAGCGTCGAACTGCCGCGCGCCGACGGCTCGCTCCAGCCGGTGCGCACCCTGCCGCGCCCGATCCAGCCCGAGCTCCCCGTGTGGGTGTCGGCGCAGGGCAGCCCCGAGACGTTCGTCAAGGCCGGTGAGGCCGGTGCGTACCTGCTGACCGGTCTCGTCGCCCAGCGGCCCGCCGACCTCAAGGACAAGATCGCCGCCTACCGCGAGGCACTCGTCGGAGCCGGGCACGACCCGTCCCGCGCCAAGGTCACCGCGATGGTGCACACGTTCCTGGACTCCGACGACGAGAGCGCCCGGGAGATCGTGCGGGAGCCGCTGACCGGCTACCTCAAGACCTTCCTCGCGCAGCAGGACAGCTTCGGCAGCGAGTACTCCAAGCTCTCCGAGGCCGAGCGCGACGTGATGCTGAACGCCACCTTCGAGCGGTACTTCGACACGCTCGCGCTGCTCGGCACGCCCGACAAGTGCGAGTCCCTGATCGAGGACCTGGTCGACATCGGCGTGGACGAGGTGGCCTGCCTGGTCGACTTCGGCCTCGCGCCGGGCCAGGTCGTCAAGGGTCTGGAACACCTCACCGAACTCAAGAACCGGTACCGGGCAGCCGAGGCCGTCGAGGCTGCCGCCGAAGGAGACCCGTCGTGACCGAACTCGCCAACCGGCTGGCCGGCCTCACCCCCGCCCAGCGGGCCCTCCTGGACAAGAAGATGCGCGAGCGCGCCCGTACGCCCTCGACGGCCGGCCCCATTCCCCGGCGCACGGGCGGCGACCGGGTGCCCCTCACGGTGGACCAGGAGCGCATCTGGCTGATCCACCAGTTCGACGCCGAAGACCCGCTCTACAACGTGTACTTCGCCTCGAAGCTGCACGGCGAGCTGGACCGGGACGCGCTCCAGCGCGCCACCGACGCCTTCGTGGACCGCCACGAGGCGATGCGCACCACCTTCGAGCAGGACGGCCACACTCCCGTCCAGGTCGTCCACCCCGCCATGGAGGTGCCGGTCCGCCACGTCGACCTGCGCTCCGTACCGCAGGAGCGGCGCGAGGCGGAGCTGACGCGCCTGGCCACCGAGGAGATGCGCGCCCCCTTCGACCTGGTCAAGGGACCGCTGCTGCGGATCGCGGTGCTGCGGGTCGCCGACGACCAGCACGTCCTGGTCGGCACCGTCGACCACCTGGTCTGGGACCGCGGCTCGATGGGCATCTTCAACGCCGAGTTCGCCGAGTTCTACACGGCGTTCGCGACGGGCCGGGAGCCCGGGCTGCCGCCCGTCGAGGTGCACTACGCGGACTACTCCGAGTGGCAGCCGCAGTGGCTGCGCGAGGAGGTCCGGCACAAGCACCTGCCGTACTGGAAGCAGCAGCTCGAAGGCGCCGAGCTGGTCCTGGAGCTGCCCACCGACCGGCCGCGCCCGCCGGTCATGACCTCCAACGGCGCCCGCTACCAGTTCCCGCTCACCCCGGAGCTCACCCAGGCGATCCGCGACCTCGCCAAGCGCGAGGACGTCACGATCAACATCGTGCTGCTCGCCGCCTGGAAGACGCTGCTGCACCGGCTCACGGGCCAGCAGGACGTCGTCGTCGGCACCACCTCCTCGACCCGCGGCAGGCCCGAGACCGAGCCGATGATCGGCTACTTCCTCACGATGCTGCCGCTGCGCACCACGGTCTCGCCCGCGATGACGGTGCGCGAGCTGCTCCGGGCGACCCGCTCCACCATGCTGGGCGCCTTCGACCACTTCGACATCCCGTTCGGCACCCTGCTGGACGAGCTCGACATCCCCCGGGACCCCAGCCGTACCCCGATCTACCAGGCCTCCTTCATCCTGGTGGACTTCGTCCACGAGGACCCGCCGCCGATGGCCGGGCTGCGCGTCGAGGAGCTGATGCTCGACAACGCCACCGCCAAGGACGACGTGTTCCTCGGGTTCCTCGACGACCCGCAGCTGGCCGCCGACCACCTCCACGGCCTGTTCGAGTACAACACCGACCTGTTCGACGAGAGCACGATGGCGCGGATGGCCCGCCAGGTCGTGCGCCTCCTGGAGCAGATGACCGAGGACGCGGGACGCACCGTCCAGGACCTGTCCCTGGTCGACGCCGGCGAGGCGCACACCCTGCTCGTCGAGTGGAACAGCACCGAGGCCGCGCGCGAGCCCGGCCTGGGCCTGGACGACCTGGTGCGCCGCCAGGCCGCCGCCACCCCCGACGCGGTCGCCGTCTCCTGCGGAGACGAGCGGCTGACGTACGGCGAACTCCTGGACCGCTCCGGCCGGCTGGCGTCCCACCTGCAGGCGCGGGGCGTGGTCCCCGAGACCGTCGTCGGCGTGTGCCTTGAGCGCTCGGTGGACCTCGTCGTCGCGCTGCTCGGCGTGATCATGTCGGGCGGCGCCTACCTCCCGCTCGACGCCGCCTACCCGGCGCAGCGCCTCGCCGACATGACCGGCGACGCCGGCACCGGCTTCCTGCTCACCCGGGAAGGCCTGCTCGGCGCGCTCGCCGGATGCCCCGGCGAGCGGATCCGCCTGGACACCGACGCGGAGGCGATCGCCGCCGCGTCCGCCGACCCGGCGAAGCCCGCCTCGGGCGAGGACCGGCTCGCGTACGTCATCTTCACCTCGGGTTCCACCGGCCGCCCCAAGGGCGTCGAGGTGACCCACCGCAACCTGGTCAACCTGCTGCTGTCGATGGCCCGCGAGACCGGGCTCGGCCCCGGCGACACGCTCGCCGCCGTCACCCCCGTCACCTTCGACATCGCGGGCCTGGAGCTGTACGCCCCGCTGATCAGCGGGGCCCGGGTGCACGTCGTCACCAAGGAGCAGGCCGTCGACGGCCGGCGCCTCGCCGCGCTGCTCGCCGAGACCGGCGCCACCGTCATGCAGGCCACCCCCGCCACCTGGCACCTGCTGGTGGAGGCGGGCTGGCACAACGACGGCTCGCTGCGCGTCCTGGTCGGCGGCGAGGCCCTGCCGCCCGCCCTGGCCGAGCAGCTGGTCCGCGAGCCCGGCCGCACCTGGAACGTGTACGGCCCCACCGAGACCACCATCTGGTCGACTTTCCAGCGCCTGGACAGCGGCACCGAGCAGATCTCCATCGGCCGTCCGCTCGACAACACCCAGGTGTACGTCCTGGACGACCGCCTCGCCCCGGTCCCCGTCGGCATGCCCGGTGACCTGTACCTGGGCGGCACCGGCGTCGCCCGCGGCTACCGCGGCCGGCCCGGCCTGACCGCCGAGCGGTTCGTGCCCGACCCGTTCGGCGGCCGCCCCGGTGCCCGCCTCTACTTCACCGGCGACAAGGCTCGGCTGCGCGAGGACGGCACGCTCGTCTTCCTCGGCCGCGACGACGGCCAGGTCAAGCTGCGCGGCTTCCGCATCGAGCTGGGCGAGATCGAGGCCCGGCTGGAGGAGCACCCGGCGGTGCGCCGCGCGGTCGCCCTGGTCCGTGAGGACCGCCCCGGCGACAAGCGGCTCACCGGGTACGTCGAGTCCGCCGACGGGACGCTGACCGCCGAGGAGCTGCGCGAGCACCTGCGCGGCTTCCTGCCCGACTACATGGTCCCCGCCGCGATCGTCCGCCTGGAGACCTTCCCGCTGAACACCAGCGGGAAGATCGACCGCCGGGCGCTGCCCGCCCCCGCCGTCGAGCGCGACGCGGCGAGCTACGTGCCGCCGCGCGACGCCGTCGAGCTGGAGGTCGCGCACATCTGGGAGGAGGTCCTCGGGGTCTCCCCGATCGGCCTGCACGACCGGTTCTTCGACCTGGGCGGCCACTCGCTGCTCGTGCTGCGCCTGATGGCGGAGATCGAGAAGCGGTTCGGGCAGCAGCTCCCGATGGCGGCGATCTTCCGGGGCGCCACCGTCGAGCGGTTCGCCCGGATGCTGCGCGAGGGCTACCAGGACGAGACCGGGGTGCACCTGGTCGAGCTCGGCTCCGGCGACGGCACCGGCTCCCCGGTGTTCTTCGCCCACCCGGCCGGCAGCGAGGTCGTCTGCTACATGCCGTTCGCAGCCCTCGTCGAGCCCGCCGGGCGCCCGCTGTACGCGCTGGCCTCGCCGCCGCCCACAGGCGGCGAGCTGCCGTTCACCGGCTTCGGCGACCGCGCCGCCCAGTACGCCGCGCTGATCCGCGAGACCCAGCCCGAGGGCCCCTACACGGTGGCCGGCTGGTGCTACGGCGGCGCCAACGCCTTCGCCGTCGCCGGGGAGCTGGAGAAGAGCGGCGCCGAGGTGTCGGTGGTCATGATGGACGCGCACGCCCCCGCCGTCGTACCGGCCGGCTCCGAGCCGGACCCGGCCGAGATCGTCGAGGCCATCGCCGCCAACCTGCAGTGGGACTACGGTCAGCGCCTCAAGCCGCTCGCCGAACTGCAGACCATGGACGAGGACGCGCACCTCGACTACCTGCTCGGCATCGCCCGCGAGTGCGACTACCTGCCGCCGGACGCCGGACGCGAGCAGATCCGCGACATCTACGAGCTGTGGGTCGCCAACCTGCGCCTGGTGTGGAACTTCCGGCCCGGCCCCGTCAAGGGCAAGGTCACGCTGATCCGCGCCGACGAGGAGGAGTGGGACCTCGCCACCTCCTGGAACGAGTTGACCGGGCAGCACTTCGACGTCCGCACGGTCGGCGGCAACCACTACACGATGATGCGCCACCCCCACATCGAGGGCGTCGCCGAAGTCCTCAACGAGGTACTGAACGGCGCTGCCGGGAACGGTGGGGGAGACGATGCTTGAGCTGCTGAAGGACCGGACGTACATCCGGTACTGGCTGGCCGTCGTCGCCTCCTTCCTCGGTGACGCCATCACCAAGATCACCCTGATCTACGTGGTGGCAACCGAGACCGACGACCCGGTCCTGTACGTGTCCCTGGTCGTCATCGCGCAGCTGCTGCCCTTCGGCGTGCTCGGCGCGTTCGTGGGACCGCTGGCCGACCGGCTGCCGGCCCGGCTGCTCATGGTCGGCTCGGACCTGGTCCGCGTCGCCCTGGTGCTCGCGATGATCGCCGTACGGGACTCGCCGCTGCTGCTGCTCGTGCTCATCCTGCTCAGCGGCATCGCCAAGGCCTTCTTCGAGACGGCCCGCATCACCGCGATCCCGCTGATCGTGCGCGGGCACAGCATCCCCACGGCGGTCGCCCTCTTCCAGTCCACCAACCACACCCTCAACCTGGTGGGCCCCGCGCTCGGCGGGCTGCTCATCGCCTTCGGCAGCGTCACCACGGTCTTCGTGCTCGACGCCGTGACGTTCGTGCTCTCGGCGCTGCTGCTCGCCAGCATGGCCGTGCTGCGGGAGGTGCCCGTGCGGGGCGCCGACAGCGGCCGCGAGGGGTACTGGCAGTCCCTGCGCACCGGCATCTCCGGTGTGCTCGCCGTACCCTCGCTGCGCTTCCTGGCGATCGTCATGGTCCCGGTGATGCTGGTCCTCGGCCTGTTCACCACCAACCTCAACTCCCAGCTCCTGAGCGTCTTCGAGCTGCCGGCCTTCGAGTACGGGCTGGCCCAGGCCGGCTTCGGCGCGGGCTGCGTGATCGGCGCGCTCACCGGTCCGCCGCTGGTGCGCCGGTTCTCCGACCGGGGGCTGCTCATCGGGTCGATCGTGCTCTTCGGCGCCTCCCTGCTGCTGCTCGCCCCCACGGGCACGGCATGGGAGGCCACCGACCAGGGCGCACTCGGTCTGACCGTCGTCCTGCTCTGGTGCGTCCTGGCCGGTCTCGGCTCGGGGCTCTTCCAGGTGCCGGTCGCCAACACCCTCCTCAGCGACCTGCCCGAGGAGCTGCGCGGCCGCGGCGTCGGCCTGCTCAACGCCCTGATGGTCAACTTCACCGTCCTCGGCGTGGTCGTCGGCGGCCTGCTCGCCGGACTCGTCGGCATCGCCGAATCCATCGTCGTCGCCGGCGCCGTCCTCGTCGTCGCGGCCCTCGTCCTGCTCGTCCCCCGGCTGCGCGGCGGCCGCGGCGGGCGGGCGGGCACCCCGGAACCGGAGGCCGTCGCATGAGCACGCCCGCCCTGCCCACGCTTCCCCTGACCCCCGCCCAGCGGCGGCTGTGGGCCCTGGGCCAGCTCCGGCCCGGCGACCCGTTCTTCAGCATCCCCTTCGCCGTCACCATCGAGGGCCCGCTCGACGCCGACGCCCTGCAGCGCGCCCTAGACGCCCTCGTCCGGCGGCACGACGCGCTGCGGGTGCGCATCGTGCGGGACGCCGACGGCGAGCCCGTGCAGCGGATCGGGGCGCCCGCTCCGGTCGCCCTCGACGTGGTCGAGGCGACGCGGGAGGAGGCGGCCGCCCGCGCGGAAGCCTTCGCCCGCACCCCCTTCGACCTCGACGGCGGACCGCTGCTGCGGGCCGAGCTGCTGCGCCTGTCCCGGACGCGGCACCAGCTCCTCGTCGGCGTCCACCACATCGTGTTCGACGGGGCCTCGCTGGAGCTGTTCACCGCCGAACTCGTCGCCCTGTACGGGGCGTTCGCGGACGGCCTCGCCGACCCGCTGCCCCGTCCCGCCGTCGGGTACGGGGAGTTCCTCGCCGCGCGCACCGCGCTGGACGAGGAGGCCGGGCCCGAACGGCTCGCCTACTGGACACAGCGCCTGGCCGGCGCCCCCGAACTCCTCGAACTGCCGCTCGCCGGGCCCCGCCGGGCGCGGGCCGGGCACGCCGGGGCCCGGGTCACCACCGTCGTACCCGCGCCGGTCGTGGAGCCGCTGCGCCGGCTGGCCCGCACCAAGCGCGCCAGCCTGTTCATGGTGCTCAAGGCCGCGGTGGACGTGGTGCTCAGCCAGTACGGCGGCACCGACGTGCTGACCGGCATGGCCGTCTCCGGCCGCGACACCACCGAGAGCGCCGGCGTGATCGGCTACCTCACCCGGCCCGTCGTCCTGCGCGGAGAGCTGGCCGGCGACCCGGAGTTCACCGACCTGGTCGGCCGGGTGCGCGGGGACCTCCTCGACGCCCTCGACCACCCCGACCTGCTCGTCGACGAGGTCATGGACCGGCTCGGGCTCGCCCGCGACCCGAGCTACCACCCGCTCTACCAGGTCATGTACACGCACGCGCCGGCCGCGCCCGTCCACGAGGCGGCAGGCTCCCGGTTCGGCGCCGCCGAGCTGCGCCTGCCCACCATGAAGACCGATCTGGCGATCGACACCGTGGAGACCGAGGACGGCCTGCTGGCCCTCGCGGACTACCGCACCGACCTCTTCGACGAGGCCACCGCCCGGCTGCTGCTCGACCGGCTGCGCACGGTCCTGGAGCGGATCGGCGCGGACCCGCAGTCCCGCGTCTCCGCGCTGCTGCGCACCGAGGCCCCGGAGCCCGTGGCGGCGTACGAGGACGAGGCCACCCTGCACGGGCTGGTCGCCGAGCAGATCGCCCGCACCCCCGACGCGGTCGCGGTGGCCGCGGGGGCGCGCACCTGGACGTACCGCGAACTCGACCGCGCGGCGGACCGGGTGGCGGCGCGCCTGCGGGCGCTCGGGGCCGGCCCCGAGACCCCCGTCGGGGTGTGCGTACCGAAGTCCTTCGCGCTGGCCGCGGCCCAGCTCGGGGTGGTCCGGGCGGGCGGCACGTGCGTACCGCTCGACCCGGAGCTGCCCGCCTTCCTGCTGCGGCTCGCCGTGGACGACGCGGGACTGCGGACGGTCCTCGCCGACCCGTACTCCGGCGCGCTGTTCGACCACACCCAGGTCGACGTGCTCGACCCGGAGGACGCTGCCGGCGAGGACCCGGCGGCGCCGCAGGCCTCGGGGGTCACCGCGCGGGGCGCCGCCTGGGTGCTGCGCACGGCCGGTGTCACCGGCGAGCCGCGCGCGGTCGTCGCCGAGCACCGCAATCTGGTGTCCCGGCTGCGCTGGGCCCACCGCGAGCTGCCCGGGGCCGCCTTCGACGCGGTCGCCCTGCTGGCGGCCCCGGACTCGCCGGCCGCGTTCCTGGAGCTGTTCGGCCCGCTGACCCGGGGCGGCCGCGCGGTCGTCCCCGCCGGCGGCGACGCGGCCACCGTGCTCGCGGCCCCCGCCGAGCTCGCGGGGCTGCTCACCGGCGGCGCGCGGGTCCCCGTACTCACCACGGGCGAGCCCCTGTTCCCCGCCACCCTCGCGGCCGCGGTGGCCGCCGGGGCCACGGACGTGCACCAGCTGTACATGTGCGCCGAGACGGCCGGCCCCGCGCTCGCGGGCCCGGCGCGGTCCCCGCAGGGGGAGGGCTACGGCCCCCTGCCGCTGGGGCTCCCGGCCGGCGCCACGGCGTACGTCCTGGACGCGCGCGGTGCGATCGCGGCGACCGGCGCGGTCGGCGAGCTGCACATCGGCGGCCCGGCCGTCACCCGCGGCTACGTGGACCGGGCGCGCGCCACCGCCGAACGGTTCCTGCCCGATCCGTTCGGCCAGGAGCCCGGCGCCCGCCTGTTCGTCACCGGCGACCTGGCCCGCCGGCTCCCCGACGGGCGGATCGTCCTCGCCGGCCGGTCCGGCGACCAGGTCCTGGTGCGGGGCGTCCGCGTGGCCGCCCTCGACGTGGAGGCCGCGCTGCTCGCGCACCCCGGTGTCGTCCGGGCGCAGGTCCTGACCGACCCGGCCGACGGCACCCTCGCGGCGGCCGTGGCGGCCCGGCCGGGCGCGGACCTCACCGTCGACGCACTCCGCACCCACCTGCGGGACCTGCTGCCCGGCCATCTGCTGCCCACCCGGCTGCACCTGGCCGACCGGCTGCCGCTGCTCCCGGCCGGCCGCCCCGACCGGGAGGCGATCGCCGAGCTGCTCGCCGAGGCGGCCGCCGCCGGGGCCGGGCAGCCGGCCGACGGGGCCGACGCGCAGCCGGCGAGCGACGCCGAGCGGACCGTCGCCACGGCCTGGGAGCAGGTGCTGGGCCGGCCGGTCGGAGCGTCGGAGAACTTCTTCGACGCCGGCGGCAACTCGCTGCTCCTGATCCGGCTGCGCGACCGGCTGCGCGGCGCACTGGAGCGGGAGGTCGACGTGGTGGACCTGTTCCGGCACTCCACCGTGAAGGCCATGGCCGCCTTCCTGGGCGGCGCCCCCGCCACGGACGCCCCGTCGGCCGCCGGGGAGCGCGGGCAGAGCCGGGCCCAGGCCCGCGCCGAGGCCATGCGCGCCCGCGGCCGCACCCGCCAGACCAGCACACCGATACCGAGGAAACGATGAACGACCGGCAACAGCGCACGCTCTACCAGTGGTTCGAGGAATCGGCCCTGCGGCACCCCGGCCTGCCCGCCCTGGAGATCGGCGACGAGGTACTGACCTACGGCGAGGTGCGCGCCCTCGCGCTCACCCTCGCCGACCGCATCGCCGCCAAGCACGGCTCGCTGCCCACCCGGGTGGCGCTCGCCGCCACCCGCTCGGTCGCCGCGTACGCCGGATACCTGGCGATCCAGCGGCTCGGCGCGAGCGTCGTCCCGCTCAACCCCGACTACCCCGCGCAGCGCAACCTGGACATCGCCCAGCGGGCCGGTGTGCAGGTGGCCCTGGTGGACACCCGGTCCGCCGGCCTGTTCACCCGGCTGCCCGAGCGCCACCGGCCGACCGTCCTCGGACTCGACGAGGACGAGCGGGTGTCCGCGGCGGCGGCCGGGGTGCTGGAGCAGTCGCTGCCGCCGGTCCCGGACGATCCGGACCGCGAGGCGTACCTGCTGTTCACGTCCGGTTCCACCGGCCAGCCCAAGGGCGTGCCGATCCGGCACCGGAACACCTCGCTGTTCATCGCGCACAACATCGAGCGGTACGAGATCGCGCCGGGTGCCCGGCTCACCCAGACGTTCGGCCTGACCTTCGACGCGAGCCTCATCGACCTGTTCGCGACCTGGGGCGGCGGCGCCACCCTGGTGGTGCCGCTCGCCGCCGACCTGTACCGGCCGGTCGACTTCATCGTCGAACGCGAGCTCACCCACTGGTTCTCGGTGCCCTCGGTGATCCGGGAGGCGCAGCGGCTCGGCAACCTGCCCCTGGGGCGCGCCGTGAAGCTGCGGCACAGCATGTTCGGCGCCGAGCCGGTCACCGCGCAGCACGCCGCACTCTGGCGCGAGGTGGCCCCGAACGCCGTGATCCACAACGTGTACGGGCCCACCGAGCTGACGGTGTGCTGCACCCACCACGCGCTGCCCGGGCCGAGTACGGACTGGCCGGAGTTCTCCAACGGCACCGTGCCGATCGGCGTCCCCTTCCCCGGCATGGAGATGGTGCTGCTGGACGAGGACGGCCTGGCGGCCGACGAGGGCGAACTGTGCGTGCGCGGCCCGCAGCGCTTCGGCGGCTACCTCGACCCGCGCGAGAACGCGGGGCGGTTCGTGTCGTACGAGCCCGGCGGCGGCCCCGCCGCGGGCTACGACGGCAGCACCGCGCTGACCGACGCCCACTGGTACCGCACCGGTGACCGGGTCCGGCGCGAGAACGGGCTCTACGTGCACTGGGGCCGCCTCGACCAGCAGGTCAAGGTACGCGGCTTCCGGATCGAGCTCGGCGAGGTCGAGGCGGCCGTGCACCGCCACCCGCACGTCATCGACGCCGCGGTGCTCGCCCTGCCCGGCCCGGACGGCGAGACCGAGCTGGTCGGCGCCTACGCGGGCCGCGAGGTGGACCCCGAGCGGTTCGACGCCTGGCTGCGCGAGCTGCTGCCGCTGCACATGGTGCCCGCCTCGCTCACCCACCTGCCGGGCGGGCTGCCGCTCAACGACAACGGAAAGACGGACCGCAAGGCACTGGCGCGGATCCTCGACACGACGGAGGGGTCATGACCGACGCGCTGGAGTACTGGCGAACCGAACTGGCGGGCCTGGAACCGCTGGAGCCGGCCACCGACCGGCCGCGCCCCTCGGCGCGCACCGGCGCCCTGGGCCACGTCACCCGCACCGTCCCGGCCGGTACGGCGCAGGCGCTGGACAAGGCGGCCGCCGAGTACGGCGCCCCGCTGTCCGCCGTGCTGCTCGCCGCCTACCAGGTGCTGCTCGGCCGGTGGACCCGGCAGCGCGACCTCGCGGTGGGCGTCCCGGGCGCCGACGGCGGCCTGGCCGTCGTACGCGCCGACCTGACCGCGGGCCCGGCCTTCGCCGAGCTCGTGGCCCGGACCGACGCCGCGCTGGCCCGCGGCCGGGCCGCCGCGCTGCCGGTGGCCCGCCTGGCCGCCGCGTTCGAACCCGGAGCAGACGGCCACCACCCCGTCGTCCAGGCCCTGTTCACGGACGGGCCGGCCTACCGGGCCGACGGGGTGTGCCCGCCCGACCTGACCCTCGCGCTCGACCGGGACCACGGCCGTGATGGCCTCGGCCTGCACGTCGGCTTCGCCGCCGAGCTGTTCGACGTGGCGAGCGCGGAGCGGTTCACCGACGGCTACCTCACCCTGCTCACCGCGATCGCCGAAACCCCCGGCATCGCGCTGGACGGACTCGATCCGCTCGGCGCCGCCGAGCGCGAGCTGCTGCTCACCGGCTGGGGCCGCGGCCGCGCCGCATTCCCCGAGGCCGCCGACGCGGCCGCCGCCGTGGACGTGGCCGGTCTGGTCGCGGGGCAGGCCCGGCGCGTCCCCGACGCCGTCGCGGTCGTCTTCGGCGCCGAGGAGGTCACCTACCAGGAGCTCGACGGCCGCGCCGACCGCCTCGCCCACCACCTGCGCGGCCTCGGCGCCGGCCCCGACGTGCCCGTCGCGGTCTGCCTGGAGCGCGGCCCCGAACTGATCGTGGCGCTGCTCGCCGTGCTCCGCTCGGGCGCGGCCTACGTGCCGCTCGACCCCCAGCACCCGGTCGACCGGCTGGAGTTCGTCCTGCGGGACACGGCCGCGCCGGTGGTCGTCACCCAGGAGTCGCTGCGCGGCCGGCTGTCCGGCGGCGACGGGGCGGGGCCCCGTAGCCTCGTCGCGGTCGACACCGACGCCGCGGCGATCGCCGCTTCCCCCGTCGTGGAAGCGGCGGCGGCCGCCGGGCCCGGGCACCTCGCCTACGTCCTCTACACCTCCGGCTCCACCGGCACCCCCAAGGGCGTCGCCGTCACCCGGGGCGGCTTCGGCAACCTGCTGTGCGGCATGCGGGAGACCTTCCCGGCACCGGCGAACGAGCGGGTCCTGTTCACCACCTCGGCCACCTTCGACATCGCGGGCGTCGAGGTGTTCCTGCCGCTGATCACCGGCGGCCGGATCATCGGCGCGTACCAGGACCAGATCCACAACCCGCCCGCCCTCGTCGAGCTGATCGACCGGCACGCCGTGACCCTCGTCCAGGCCACGCCGTCCGCGCTGCGCCCCCTCCTGGACGCCCTCGGCGACCGGCCGCGCGCCCTGGAGATCTTCGCCGCCGGAGAGGCCCTGCCCGCCGGACTGGCCGCCCGGATGCTGCGCGCCGGCACCCGGGTCCTCAACGGCTACGGCCCGACGGAGACCACCGTCTACGCCTCGGTCGCCGAGATCACCGGCGCCGCCGGCGCCGTCCCCATCGGCCGCCCCACCGCCGGCACCGAGCTGTACGTCGTCGACGACGCGGACCGCCCGGTCCCCGTCGGCGTACCCGGCGAACTGCTCATCGGCGGCGCCGGCGTGGCCCGCGGCTACCTCGGCCGCGACGACCTGACCGCCGAGCGCTTCACCCGCAACCCGTTCGCCGAAGGCCAGGTCTACCGCACCGGCGACCTGGTGCGGTGGCTGCCCGGCGGCGAACTGGAGTTCCTCGGCCGCCTCGACCACCAGGTCAAGGTCCGCGGGTTCCGCATCGAACTCGGCGAGATCGAGGCCGCGCTGCTCGCCCACGAGGACGTCGGCACCTGCGCCGTCACCGTCCGCGAGGACGTGCCCGGGGAGAAGACGCTCGTGGCGTACGTCGTCCCGGTGTCCGGCCGCCCGGTGCCCGGCATCGGCGCGCTGCGCGACTGGTGCGGCCGCACCCTGCCCGGCTACATGGTGCCCGGTACGTACGTCTTCCTGGACCGGATGCCGCTGACCAGCAGCGGCAAGACCGACCGCAAGGCGCTGCCCGCGCCGGACGGCGAACGCACCGGCCTGGAGACCGAGTTCATCGCCCCGCGCACCCCCGCCGAGCGGGCCGTGGCCCGGGTGTGGGCCGAGACGCTGTACGCCGACGAGGTCGGCGCCGGGGACGACTTCTTCGACCTCGGCGGCGACTCGCTGACCGCGACCCGGGTGGCGCTGCGGCTCCAGGAGGAGTTCGGCCTGGAGATCCCGGTGCGCACCCTGTTCACCTACTCGACCGTCGAGTCGCTCGCGGGGGCCCTGACCGTCGCCCGCCGCACCGGCGCGTTCCCGGCCGGAGGCTGACCCATGACCGCGAACCCCGCCAACCCCGTGCTGCTCGTCGTCTACGACGCCGGCAGCCTCGCACCCACCCGGCTCGCCGAGGCGGCCCGGCAGGCCGGCTGTGATCTGGTGTTCGTGACCGCGGACACCGCCCACGCCCAGGAGATGATCCCGACCCTGGAGATGGTCGGCACCGTGGTGAACACCGCGGGCCGCACCGAGGCACAGACCGAGGAGGCGCTGCGCGCGCTCGCCCCGGCGGGCATCATCACCTTCAGCGAGTTCCAGATCGCCCCCACCGTGCGGCTCGCCGAGGCGCTCGGCCTGCGCTACCACCGGCCGGCCGACGTCGACGCCATCACCCACAAGGACCTGCAGCGCCGGCGGTTCGCCGAAGCGGGCGTCGACAGCGTGCGCTTCCGCACCCTGACCGACCCGGCCCAGGCCGACGAGGCGATCGCCTACGTCGGACTGCCGGCCATCATCAAGCCGGTGATCGGCGCGTCCAGCCGCAACACGCAGGCCGTCGCCACCCCGCAGGAGTGCCGGGCCGCCCTCGCCACGATCTTCACCGGCTCGGACGGCGGGCCCGCCGAGACGGCCGTGATGCTGGAGGAGCTCCTGGTCGGGCGGCCCACCCCGGCGCCCTGGGGCGACTACATCGCGGTGGACTGCGTGGCCGACGGCGACGACGTCCGGCCGGTGTTCGTCACCAGCAAGTTCGCCCTGGCCGAGCCGTTCCGCGAGCGCGGTGGCTACGGCGGCTTCTCCGTCGTGCCGGAGGCCGAGGAGCGCGAGGTCCGTGACCTCGCCTGCCGCGCGGTGCGCGCCCTGAACATCCACGGCGTCGCCGACGTCGAGATCAAACTGACCGCCGACGGCCCCCGGGTCATCGAGGTCAACGGCCGGCTCGGCGCCTGGGTCGACGACCTCGCCGTCCGCTCCGGCACCTCCGACCCGGCGTACGTCGCGGTCGCCGCCGCGCTCGGCCTCCCGTACGAGACCCCCGAGGTCAAGCAGGGCGGGCCGATCGCCTTCCACTACCTGACCGTGCCGCCCGTCGGCGCCCGCCGGGTGCGCGCCATCCGGGGCGTCTCCGCGCTGCGCCGCCTCGCCCGTGTCGACCGGGTCGTCGTCCTCGCCGAGCCCGGCGCCGACGTGGACTGGCGGATCGGCGCGCGCGGCAACACGGCGGCCGTCATCGGCTCCGCCGCCACCCATGAGGAACTGGCCGCGACCGTCGCCGCCATCGAGAGCGTGGACTGGATCGACTATGAGTGAGTTCCCCGTACGAGCGGCCGAGTTCGTCGTCTTCGACCTCGACGGCGTCCTCGTCGACACGCAGGATGCCGAGAACGGCGGGATCGCCCACGTCGGCGAGATGATGGGCCTGCGGCTGGACAAGGACCAGCGGGACGAGCTGTTCTCCGGCAAGAAGATGCAGGAGTGCTTCGACCTGATGGCGGACCTGTCGGGCAACGCCCCGCCGCAGGACGCCATGGTGATCGCCCGCGCCCGGTGCGAGGAGCTGATCGGCGACCGCATCGAGCCCATCGACGGCGTCGCGTACGCCCTCGAACAGCTCGCCGCCGCCGTCGGCGACCGCATGTGCGTGGCCTCCAACAGCCCGCTCGCCATCATGCGCAGCCGCCTGGAGAAGGCCCGCATCCTGCACCACTTCGGCGACCGGCTCTTCTCGGCGTACGACGCCGACGCCTGGAAGCCCGACCCGAAGCTCTTCCGCTGGGCCGCCGAGAGCTGCGGTGTCACGCCCGACGAGTGCGTCGTGGTCGAGGACAGCCCGGTCGGCGTGGACGCCGCCGTGGCCGCCGGGATGCGGGTCCTGCAGTACACCGCCGACCCGGCCACCCCGCCCCACCGGGAGGGCGCCCTCACCTTCCCGTCCATGCGCCTGCTGCCCCAGCTCGTCCGCGACGCCCACCTGATGGCGCCCGTCGCCGCCCCCTTCGCCGCTGCCGCACCCTTCGGAGGTACCTCATGAACAACGCCCGCAAGATCATGGTCCTGGGTGCCGGCGACATCGGCCGCCGTGTCTTCCACGAGCTGGCGCACAGCCCGAACCCCCGCCACGTCCAGCTCGTCGGCCGCGACGAGGAGACCGTCCTGAAGGCCGCGAACCTGACGCGTTTCTGCAGCGTCCAGCGCGGATACACCAACGAGGTCAGCCACGCGCAGACCGACATCACGGACGTGGCGCGCACCGCCGAGCGGATATCCGCCTTCGACCCCGACATCATCTTCCTGGCCGTCAGCTACCAGTCCTGGTGGGTCATCTCCACCCTCCAGCAGGACGCCTTCCAGCGGGTCTACGCCGCCAACTACGGCCCGTGGCTGCCCATGCACCTGGTCCCGGTGATGAAGGCCATGGAGGCCGTGCGCCTCTCCGGCACCCAGGCCCTGGTCGTCAACGCCGCCTACCCCGACGCCGTGCACCCCGCGCTCACCGCGATCGGCCTCTCCCCGGACATCGGCATCGGCAACGTCGCCAACAACGTCCCGGGCATCACCGCCGTGGCCGCCGACGAGCTCGGCCGCAGCACCGCCGACGTCGAGGTGCGCCTGGTGGCCCACCACTACGTCTCTCACCGCCTGTCCCGCACCGGCAACAGCGGCCCCGCCGGCATGGGCCTCGGCATCCGGCTCGACGGGCGCGACGTCACCGGCGAGCTGGACGTCGCGGAGCTCCTGAACCGGCTGCCCGGCGCGTACCGCCGTACCGGCGGCCTGCCCGGCCAGACGATGACCGCGTCCTCCGCGCTCAGCGTGCTGGAGCCGCTCGCCGACGGGCGCGACGCGGTGGTCCACGCACCCGGCGCGGACGGGGCGCTCGGCGGCTACCCGGTGGCGATCGAGAACGGCAAGTTCCGCGCGCTGCTCCCCGACGGCATGACGGCGGACCAGGCGCACGCCATCAACGTCTCCGGGCAGCTGCACGACGGCATCAGCGAGATCCGCGCGGACGGCACCGTCGTCTTCGAACCCTCCGCCATGGCGATCATGAAGGAGGAACTCGGTTACGACTGCGCCGAGATGAAGCTCTCGGAGGCCGAGGGACGGGCCCAGGAGATCGCCGAGCGCTTCGCGGCGTACCGGGACCGCACCGCCCGCTGACCGGGCTCCTCCGCGAACGCCGCCGGCGGCCGGGACGGGCCCCGGCGGCGTTCGCGCGCCGCACCACACGACGCACGAGCTCCACGGAGAGGGACCAGGATGAGGCTGTTGCTGCTGGGCGGAACGGACTTCGCGGGGCGCGCCGTCGCCGAGGGCGCGGTCGCCCGGGGCTGGGACGTGACCGTCTTCCACCGGGGCGAGCACCCGGCCCCGCCCGGCGTGCGGGTCCGCCACGGCGACCGTACGCGCGAGGACGGTCTGGCCGCCCTCGCGACGGGGGAGTGGGACGCGGTCGTCGACACCTGGTCGGGCGCCCCCACCGTGGTGCGCGACGCGGCCGACCTGCTGGCCGGGCGCGCCGGGCGCCATGCCTTCGTCTCCAGCCGCTCGGTGTACGCGTGGCCGGTGCCGGCCGGGCTGGACGAGTCCGGGCCGCTGGCCGCGGGCGACCCGGACGCGGAGGCGACCGACTTCGCGGCCGACAAGCGGGGCGCGGAGCTGGCCGTGCTGCGCGCGTTCGGCGAGGACCGCACGCTGCTGGTCCGGCCGGGCCTGATCCTGGGCCCGCGCGAGAACGCGGGCCGTCTGCCCTGGTGGCTGTCGCGCATCGCCCGTGGCGGCGAGGTCGTGGCCCCCGGCCCCCGGGACACGCCGCTCCAGTACGTCGACGTCCGCGACCTGGCCACCTGGCTGCTGAACGCGCTGGAGTCGTCCCTGCACGGCCCCTACAACCTCGTCTCGCAGCCGGGCCACACCACCATCGGTGAACTCCTGGACACCTGCGTACGCGTCACGGGCGCCGCCGCCGAACTGCGCTGGACCTCCCCCGAGGCGATCGCCGCCGCGGACCTCTCCCCGTGGACCGACCTCCCCGTCTGGGCCCCGCCCGGCACGGACTTCCACGCCGCGATCCACGCGGGAGACGTCTCCCGGGCCCATGCCACGGGCCTCGTCTGCCGCCCGGTCACCGAGACGGTCACCGACACCTGGGCCTGGCAGCGATCGGTCCCGGAGGGCGGGCCGACCCTGGCGGACGGCCTGTCCGAGGAGGCGGAGGCCCGGCTGCTGAAGGGCTGACACGCCTAGGGCCGGTGGGCGGGCGGCCGTGGGCGATCACGGCCCGGGGCCGGGGTCCTTCGGGTCGCCGGCCAGCCGGACCGTGCTCAGGATGCGCATGATCAGGGCGTCGTCGACGGCGCCCGGGACGCCCGTGCGGCCGTAGAAGTCCCAGGAGACGAGGTCGCCCCGGGAGTTCTTGAAGCCGAAGACGACCGCCTGGCCGTCGCCCGCGCAGCGGTTGGGCCGCTGGGCGCCCGAGGAGCGCGCCTTGACGTAACTCCCCCTGACCCCGGACTTGGTGGTGTACTCCACCGGCTTGTCCGCCGTGACCACGCTCTTGTCCGGCTGGGTGTAGGCGGCGTAGACCCAGGTGGGCGCCTCCCTCACGGCGATGTCGGCGGGGTCCTTGGCGCCGCCGGCGCCCTTGGTGCCGACATTGCCGAGCCGGACGTCCGTGACCTGGCCGTCGCCGTTCGCGTCGATGCTGCACCACTGGGACTTGTAGAAGGCGGGGGCCGTGTGCCCGATGAGGACCTTCTCCGTGTCCTTGCTGTCCTCATAGCCGCTGAAGACCTGGGGTTCGAGGACCTCCCACCCCGGCGGGACGTCGAAGGCGGTGCCGTGCGTGGGGTTGATCACGGTCTTCCAGCCCGCGACGAGCGGCTTCGCCGGGTCCGCCGCCGACGCCGCCGCGGCCGCCGAGGCGCGGGCCCGGTTCTCGCGGACGCCGAGTACGACGCCGGTCGCCGCGGCGGCGACCGCCATGGCGGTCAGGGCGCAGATCCCGGCTACGAGCCGTCCTCTGCTGATCGGGCGCCCGCCGCCGCCGGGCTCCTGCGGCGGCGCGAAGGGCGGCGGCCGGTACAGCCCGCCGGGGTGACTCGGCTGTGGGTACGGGTTCTGCACGGTGCCCCTCCTGGTACCTGGCTGCCCTACTTGCCGAAGGACAGGATCGCGCGGCTCGCCTTGCGTGGCTCCGGGCTGTTCACCCGGCCGTTGAGCAGGAACAGCCGCCCGCCCGCCCACGCGATGCGGACGCCGTGGGGGTAGAAGACGCCCTCGGCGCCGCGGGCCGCGGCCGGGCTCTGCAGGGCCGGCTGCGAGGCCCCGTCGGCCGCGGCGAGGGAGACGACCGCCCCCGCCTCGTTGGTGCCGGGGGTGACGTACGTGAGGACCCTGCCGTTCTCGACCGCCAGCGGCCACATGGTGCGCCCCTTGGGCTGCTCGGCGGTGCGCCACCGCTCCTTGCCGGTGTTCAGGTCGACGGCGACGACCTGGCCGGTGGCCTCGGTGTCGAGGGAGGTGCCGGGCTTGCCCGCGCCGATGTAGAGCGAGTCGGCGTCGGCCGCGGCGGCGTAGCACTCCTGGAAGCCGCTCGCGTTGCCGAATCCGTTGCACCGGCCGCTGACCCCGAAGGCCGGGGTGCTCTGTGAGCGGACCGTGCCGTCGGCGGCGAACGCCGTGAGGTTCCAGGTCTTCTTGTCCTTGTGGTGCGCGGCGATCACCAGCGGGTCGACGGAGAGCACCCGGCCCACCGTCCAGTCCGGGGCGTACTTGTAGCTCCACCGCGCGGCGCCGGTGGCCGGATCCAGCTCCTCGACCATCTCCTGTCCGGATGCGCGGACGTCCTTCGGGTCGGGGCAGCGGCGGATTCCGATCAGCCGCGAGCCCCCGGCGAAGGCGGACGGATAGCAGCCGTTCGGGCTCGACGTGCCGAAGAGCTTGTGGCCGTCGGTGACCGAGAAGCCGCTCATGAGGGCCGACCGGGCGACGACCACGGTGTCGCCGCTGATCGCCAGCTCGAACTGCGTCGTGGTGTCCCGGTCGTTCTCCGGCGGCAGCGGAATCTTCCAGCCGGCCTGCCCCGTGGCGAGGTCGATCTGCTGGAGGTGGGTGCAGCGCGAGCTCTCCGACGTGCTCTCCTTCACCCCGACGACGAGCTTGCCCTGCGCGGACGGGGCCGGCGGGACCCCGCACAGCGGGGTCTGGAGCGGGAGTTTCCACTTCTCCTGGCCGTCGGCGACCGCGTAGCCGGTGAGTCCGCTCGGGATGGCACTGGCCACGGTGTCGCCCACGCGCCAGGGGCCGTACTGCGAGACACCCGCCCCGGCCACCTCGGCCTGGTTGTCGCGCAGCCAGACCCGGGCCTCGCCCGCCCGGATGCCCGCGTTGGGGTCGTAGGTGTCGGGTCCCCCGCCGGGGCCCTTGCCGTCGCCCTGGTCGACCGAGGGCGAGCCGGAGGGCCCGGCCAGGGGCTGCACGGGCCCGCCGCGGACCGTGAGGCGGTAGGCGCCGCCGCCGATGAGGAGCAGGGCGGCGAGCAGTGCCAGGGCGGCGCCGACGGCGGCCACGGGACGGGACGGCCGAGGCCGGCCGCCGGATCGCGGGGCGGCTGAGGTGAACGGTGCGGGTGGCGCGTGCGGTGCGAGCGGGGCGGTCGGGGCGGGCGCTGCGAACGGGGCGGGCGGCGGGCCGAAACCGGCGGGTCGCTGCTCGTCGGGTTCCGGCCATGGGCCGGAGGTACGACCGGTCATGGGGGAAGTCTGGTCGATCCGGAGATATTTCTAGAATAGATTTTTGGACGAATTCGCCGCGGGCAGCTCCGGTCGCCCGCCCGGGTGCGCAGGTCTAGCGTGGAGTGATGGTTCCTTGGCTCGCGGGGTGAGGAGGCCGGGCATGACGACACTCCGGCGCAGTGCCGCCGTGGCCGTGGCGGCGGCCGTACTCGTGGCGGGGTCCGTGGGTGCGGGGGCGGGCGCGGTGCACGCACGGGACGCGGCGGCGCCCGCGGCTCCCGTGCCGGCGGCGACGGTCCCGGCACCGACCCCGACACCCGCCTCGGACGGGTTCGCACAGCTGACCCCCGCCGTCACCCGCCAGCTGGACGCCGCGATCAAGAACGTGCTGGCGGAGGCGAAGATCCCCGGCGTCATCGTCGCCGTGTCGGCCCCGGGCAAGGGTGACTACGTACGGTCCTTCGGCATCGCCGACAAGGCCACGGGCGCGCCCATGACCCCGAACCTGAACATGCGGATCGGCAGCGTGACGAAGACCTTCACCGTGACCGCCCTGCTGGAGCTGGTCGACCAGGGGAAGGTCGGTCTGGACGACCCGATCGGCACGTACATCGCCGGCGTGCCCAACGGCGACCGCATCACCCTGCGCGAGCTGGCCGGCATGCGCAGCGGCCTGTTCAACTACTCGGCGGACGAGGACTTCTACAAGGCGCTGACCAGCAATCCCGACCGGCCCTTCACCCCGCAGGAGCTGCTCGCCTACTCCTTCAAGCACCCGGTGCTCTTCGAGCCGAACGCGAAGTTCTTCTACTGCAACACCAACCTGATCCTGCTCGGGCTGGTGGTGGAGAAGGTCAGCGGCGTCCCCCTCGACCGGTTCATCGACCGGGAGGTCGTCGAGCCCGCCGGGCTGAAGCACACGGTGTTCCCCACGGGCCCGGAGTTCCCCAGTCCGCACGCCCACGGCTACACGAACCAGACGGCCTCCGGAAAGGTCGAGGACGCCACCGACTGGAACCCCTCCTGGGGCTGGGCGGCCGGCGCGATGATCTCCGACCTCCCCGACATGCGCAGCTGGGCGAAGACCCTGGCGACCGGAACCCTGCTGACCCCCGCCACCCAGGCCCAGCGCCTCGACGTGGTCGACGCGCTCCCGGGCACGGGCTACGGCCTCGGCATCTTCAACGTCCAGGGCTGGATCGGGCACAACGGCTCACTGCCGGGCTACGGATCGCTGGTCCTCTACCTGCCGGAATCGAAGGCCACGCTGGTCGTGCTGGTCAACACGGACATCGGGTACCAGGGCCAGGAGCCCAGCACCCTGTTCGGCGAGGCGATCACCAAGATCGTGACCCCCGGCCGGATCTACACGCTCCCTGCCCAGCCTGTGTCCTGAGCGGGCCCGGCCGGCCCCGCATGTGCGCGGCGGGCCCCGGGACTTCGGTCCCGGGGCCCGCCGACGTCGCGTGTGCGCCCCGTCCTTCGCCCCGTGCTTCGCCACGGCCGACTCCCGCCGTAGCGTAGGCAGTCGAGGGCGCCGGGGGGCGCGGACGGCTCGGCACCCTCCACCCACCACGGTCCGCGACGCGCGAAACACCCCTGAGGGAGATGCACATGAACGGTCGGGCAGCACAGAAGGACGGCCGGCCCCCGGCGCAGGACCACGCTTCCGCGGTCACGGTCCGCGCGGCGGGCGAGGCGGACGTCGACGCGGCGGCCGTGCTGTTCCGCGGCTACCTCGACTTCTACGAGGTGGACATCGAGGACCCGGACGCCCCGCGGGCCTTCCTGGCTGAGCGGATCGCCAAGGACGAGTCGCTGGTGCTGCTCGCCGATGTCCCGGAGGCCGGCACGGTCGGCTTCGCGCAGGTCTACCGCGGATTCTCCTCCCTCTCTCTGCGGACCGCCTGGGTCCTCAACGACCTCTACGTCGCCCCGGCCGGCCGCCGCACCGGGGCCGGCCGGGCGCTGCTGCGCGAGGTGCTGCGCCGGGCCCGCGAGGCCGGGGTGTCCGGTGTGCAGCTGGAGACCGCGTACGACAACACCGTCGCGCAGGGGCTGTACGAGGCGGAGGGCTTCGTCCGTGAGGAGTTCCACGTGTACTTCCACGACCTGGGCTGACCGGCCTGCGGCAGGAGTACCGGCAGGAGTACCGGCGGGAACAGCGGCGGGGGATGAGCGGGGGATGAAACGTTCTCCGCCGTCCTCGCGTCACAGGGGTGGGACGGACGCGAGGGGGGAGCACATGCGCCAGGGGCGCAGGGACGGGTTCCGTGAGTTCGCCGCGGGCCGCTCGGGCCCCCTGTACCGGTCGGCATGTCTGCTCGTGGGCGGGGACACCCACCTCGCGCAGGAGCTGGTGCAGGAGACCCTGGGGCGGATGTACCAGCGGTGGGGCCGGATCTCCCGGATCGACAATCCGGCGGCCTACGCCCAGACGGTGCTGGTACGGGTCTTCCTCACGCACCGGCGCCGCCGGCCGGCGGGGGAGCGGCCGGTCGGGGAGCACCCCGGCCGGGGCGCACCCGGGCCGGGCGGCGGAGATCCGGCGCAGCGGCCGACGCTGCTGGACGCGCTGGCGCGGCTGGAGCCCAAGGACCGGGCGGTGCTGGTGCTGCGCTACTGGGAGGACCGCAGCGTCGAGGAGACCGCCGACGCGATGAACGCCTCCTCGGCGGCGGTCCGAACGCGGACCTCGCGGGCGCTCGCCCGGCTGCGGGAGCAGCTGGGCGGCAGCCTCGCCGCCTTCGTGGACCGATGACCCTCACCTCCCCTCAGCTCACCTCCTCCCCTCAGCTCACCTCCCCCGGCAAACGGAAGGCCTGGCCCCTATGTCCGTCGAAGTCGAACTCGCCGAAGCCCTCCGGCGCACGGGGGAGGGCTTCACGGCCGACCCCGAGGCCCTGGCGGACGCGGGCGAGGAACGTGGCCGGCGACGGGTGGCGCGCCGCCGGGCCGTCGCCGGCGGATCCGTGCTGGCCCTCGCCCTGATCGCCACGGCGGGGGCCTACTCCGGCGGCCTGTTCGGCGGCTCCGGGGACGGGGGCGCGGCCCACGCCGCGGCGCCGCAGCCGACCCCGCCGGCCGACGGGCGCCGGACCGGCACCGCCGCGGTCAGCGCGGACCAGATGATCGGCAACCTGAAGTCGCTCCTGCCGGCCGGCCGGCTCACCGAGCCCACGGCGCGGGGCACGCAGGACGAGCTGGGACCGAGGGTCGGCGTCGTGTACGACGACGGGAAGGGCCCGGCGGCCGTCTCCCTCAGCCTCCAGCGGGTGGACCCGTTCGGCAGCCGGTCCCGCGCGCAGACCGAGTGCGAGGACAAGAACCTGCACACCTACGACGACTGCCGGACCGAGCAGCTGCCGGACGGCTCCAGGCTGCTGCTCCACCAGGGGTACGAGTACCCGGACCGCCGGGCGGACACCAAGGTCTGGCGGGCCGTGCTCGTGACCGTGCAGGGCTTCCTGGTCGACGCGTCGGAGTGGAACGCCGCGGCCGACAAGGGTGCCCCCGTCTCGCGCACCGACCCGCCGCTGACCGTCGCGCAGTTGAAGAGCCTGGTCACCTCGGACACCTGGCACGCGGCCCTGAACGCCCTGCCCCCGGCCGATCCCGAGCCGGCGCCCGAGCCGGAGTCGATCGCCCTGCGGGACCGCAAGGCCGTGGACGCCCTGGAGCACCTGATGGCTCAGTTCCGGATCACCGTCCCGATCGTCTCCAAGGGCGGGCAGGGGACGTACGGCTACGTCGTGCTCGACGACGGCAAGGGCAAGTCCCTGGTCCAGATCAACGTCCAGTCGCACGCGAACCCCCCGGGCTTCACCGGGAACCCGGCCGTCACCACGGAGTCCGACGGCACGAAGGTGAAGGTCACGGCGGGTCCTGGGGAGAAGAACAAGAGCGTGACCCAGTGGAAGGTGGACACCCTGCGCGAGGACGGGCTGCGCGTGCTGGTCACCGCCTTCAGCACGGCGGACCAGAACGGCGCGGCCACCCGGCCCTCACCCGCGCTGACGATGGCGCAGCTGCGGCAGATCGCGCTCGCCCCGGACTGGAACCTGGGAGCGCCCACCCACTGACCGCCCGCCGGCCCCCCTCACTTGGCGTCCGCGTAGCACTCCACGACCGCCGTCGTGAACGGGAACCGGACCGGGGTGTCGCCGAAGGCGATCCGGCCGGCCCGTTCGCCGGCGGTCCGGATCGCCTCCACGACGGCCTCGGCCTCCTCGGCCGGGCAGTGCACGATCACCTCGTCGTGCTGGAAGAACACCAGCTCGGCCCGCATGTCGGCGGTCGCCTGCCGCAGGGCCGCGAGCAGCAGCAGGGCCCAGTCGGCCGCGCTGCCCTGGACGACGAAGTTACGGGTGAACCGGCCGCGGGCCCGGGTGTTGGTGGAGGCGTAGCTCGGGGTCCAGCCGTCGTCCCGGTGCTGAGGGGCCCCGGCCCCGCCCTCCCCGTACCCCTCGCCCGGGTCGACGCCGCCGTCACCGGCCTCGTCCCCCTCGCCGGAGCCGGCGGGCGGCGGGCAGGTACGGCCCAGCCAGGTCCGTACGAGCCGGCCCTCCTCCCCGGCCTTCGCCGCGTCATCCACGTAGGCGACGGCCCGGGGGAAGCGGCGGCGGAGCGCGGCCAGGTTCTTCAGGCCGTCCCCGGAGGTCTGGCCGTAGACGGCGCCGAGCACGGCGATCTTGGCCTTGTCCCGGTCGCCCGAGAAGCCCTGGCGGGAGACGGCGGTGTAGAGGTCCGAGGCCTCCCCGGCGACCTCCATGAAGGCGGGGTCGCGGGAGATCGCCGCGAGGACGCGCGGCTCCATCTGGTCGGCGTCGGCAACGACGAGCCGCCAGCCGGGGTCGGCGACCACGGCCCGGCGGATCACCTTGGGGATCTGCAGGGCCCCGCCGCCGTTGGTGACCCAGCGGCCGGTGAGGGTGCCGCCGGGGATGAACTCCGGGCGGAAGCGGCCGTCGCGGACCCAGTCCGCGAGCCAGGCCCAGCCGTGGGCGGTGTAGATCCGGTACAGCTTCTTGTACTCGATCAACGGCTCGACGGCGGGATGGTCCAGCTCCTGGATCTCCCAGCGGCGGGTGGACCTGAGCTTGATCCCGGCCCCGGCGAAGGCCTTGATCACGTCGGCGGGCAGATCGGGGCGCACGCGTCTGCCGAAGGCGTCGGACACGCGGTCGGCCAGCTCGGCGAGGCGCCGGGGCTCCCCGCCGCCCGCGTACCGCTCGCCGAGCAGCTCGGTCAGCAGGGCGCGGTGCACGTCCGCCCGCCAGGGCAGGCCCACGCGGTTCATCTCGGCGGCGACGAGGAAGGCCGCCGACTCGGCGGCGGTGAGCAGCCGCATCCGGTCGGGGTGGGCGGTGGCGTCGAGCCGCTTCGCCTGGTCGGCGTGGACGGCGAGCAGGGCGTCCAGGGGGACCGGGGTGGGCTGCGGGTCGAAGAGGGAGTCCTGGGCGCGGGGTCCGGCGGCGCGCGGGCGCGGATCGGGCGGTACGGGGCCGCCGGTGAGCCGGGCCCAGGCGGCGGCCGCCGAGCGGGGCTCACCGAAGCGGCCCTCGTGGCCGAGGAGCAGGAGCTCGGCGTCCTCGATGTCGTGGCACCGCTCGACGCGGACGCCCGCGGCGAGCAGCCGGGGGTACACGGCCGCGGTGGACCGCCAGACCCAGCGCGTGCCGGGCGGGGCGGCGCGCACCGCCTCGGCGGGGTCGCGCACGCGCATCCGCACTCCGCCGGCGGGGGGTACGGGCGCGGCGTGCCACCACCCGTCGCCGTCCTCGGCGAGGGCCCACCGGGGAGTGCGGTCGCTCATGGGTGCGAGTCTCCCACCGGGGTCTGACAGTGGCCGCGCGGCGGGCCGTGCGGCGAGCCTGTCCGGCGCGGCGCCGTTGCGGGGGCGCTGCCCCCGGACCCCCGCGCCTCAAACGCCGGCGGGCTGGACGCGGACCGGTCGCCGGCGCACCGCCCGCAGATCGAGGCCGCCCGCCGGGAACGGGACGCGAAGGCGGACATGCCAAGCTGAGAGGTGTGAGAGACCTTGCCGAGACCGTCGACCGAGCCTTCGCCGCCGCCCTCTACGCCCAGGACGACGCCGGGCTGGACACCGGCGCGTCGCTGCTCGTCGCCGACCAGGGCGGCTGGCCCGCGGTCGGGCGGGAGCTGCTGGCGCGCGGGGAGGCGTACGTACGCCAGGGCTGGGAGCGGGGCTGGCAGCCGGCCGACGTGTTGCGACTGGTCCGCCGGGACCTCGACGAGCGGCACCTGCGGATCACCGGGGACCTGATCGCCGCCGAGGCGCGCCGCTACGCCCGGCTCCCGGCGCGCTGGGGCGCCCCCGAGGTGTGGTGGACGGGCGACGAGGAGTACGCCGACCGGCTCGCGCAGCGGGAACGGGCGGACCGGTTCACGCTGGCCACCGCCTTCCTGGAGGTGCTGCGGCTGATGATCCGGCTGCCCTCGATCGAACCGGTGGGTCCGCTGCCCGGCGACCCGGCCGACGCGCTCGCCGAGCACGCCCACATCGAGCCGCGCATGCTGGGCCGGATCCGGGCCCTGCTCGCCAAGGCCGAGGCGACGACCTTCCCGGAGGAGGCGGAGGCGCTCAGCGCCAAGGCCCAGGAGCTGATGGCCCGGCACACCGTGGACGAGGCGCTGCTGGCGGCGAGCGGCAAGGGCCCGGCCCAGGTGCCCGGCGCCTGCCGGATCGGTGTCGAGGCGCCGTACGAGGAGGCGAAGGCGGTCCTGCTCGACGCGGTGGCCGGCGCCAACCGCTGCCGGGCGGTGTGGAACAGCGGCTTCGAGTTCTCCACGGTGGTCGGCTTCGAGAGCGACCTGGAGGCGGTGGAGCTGCTCTACACCTCGCTGCTCGTACAGGGCACGGCGGCGATGACCCGCGCGGAGGCCGCGCAGCGCTCCGGCGGGCGCAAGCGGACGAAGACCTTCAGGCAGTCCTTCCTGCTCGCCTACGCCAGCCGGCTCGGCCAACGGCTCGCCGAGACCGCCGAGCACACGGCGGCGGAGGCCCCCGACAACCTGCCGGCCCTGGTGGCCCGCGACGTGGCGGTCACCTCGCGGGCGGAGGAGATGTTCCCCCGGACCACCACGACCCGGCTGCGCGGCGCCACCGACCACGCGGGCTGGGAGGACGGAACGGCCGCCGCGGACCGCGCCCACATGGGCGGCAGGCAGAAGCCGCTGCCCCGCTAGATGTTCCCTACTCCTGAGTACGGACCTGTCTGTGATCAACGGACCACCCCGCGTGCACGTGCATCTGCCCATGCAGCGGCTTGTGAACACAGCTATGATCCGGAGGAGTTGACATCTGCACTATCGGGGGCTTCCTGTGGACCACGCGTACAACGGGATGGCAGCTGCAGAACTCGCTACCTTGTTTGAGCTGACGTGGCAGAAGAGCAGACACAGCAACTCGCAGGGTTCCTGCGTGGAGTTCGCACGGCTGCCGGGAGGCGATGTCGCCATGCGCAATTCGCGCTTTCCCGACGGACCGGCGCTCGTCTACACGCCGGCCGAGATCGAGGCTCTGCTTCTGGGCGTCAAGGACGGCGAGTTCGATCACCTGATCAGCTGACGGAACAGCGCACCCATCACGCCATGCACGTGCACTGGCCGGGACTGATCGCAATGATCAATCCCGGCCAGTTGTCCTGTGTTCGCCCTTGATCGGCGGCCGTCGGCGGTTCAGTCCTGGAGCAGGAAGAGCGCCCAGACCACCTTGCCGGTCAGCCGGCCCGCGAGCGGGTGCCAGCCCCAGCTGTCGCTGTACGAGTCCACCAGGAACAGCCCGCGCCCGGACTCCAGGTCGAAGTTCTCCTCGGTGCGCTCCGGCGAGAACGCCCCGCCGGGCCGGTCCTCGCTGGGGTCCCGCACCGCGCACACCAGTCGCGTGCTCCACCGCATCAGGTGCAGCCGTACCGGCGGCTCCGGCTCGGCGTCCGTCCCCCGCGCGTCCTCGGGCAGGGCATGGCGCAGCGCGTTGGTGACGAGCTCGGAGACCACCAGGGCCACATCGTCGAAGCGGTCGTCGAGGCCCCACTGGGACAGGGTCGAACGACAGAAGGAGCGGGCTCCGCGCACCGCCTCGTAACGGGCGGGCAGGGCGCAGGAGGCGGACCCGGAGACAGCCGTGGGGTCGACCGGGGGCAGCCCCTGCCGTAACGGCTCGAGCATGGTCGATCCATTCGTCCCCATGCGAGGCACTCCCGGGATTCGCGGGCGGAGCGGTCATCTCCGTCCAGAAAGAACTGCGGGGTGGGTCCGGCGCCGGCGCGAATAGCACGCAGGTGCGCGGGGACCATCGTTCCGAATGCCGGAGCCGGATGCAAGGGCAGATGCACGTGCACGCGCCGGACCTGTCCCCTCCCGTGACGGTTCTGACTCATTTCTTCCTACGCATACTTACGGACTTCTTTTCCCGGAGACGGGATTCCGTTACAGAACGAGTACGGGCCGATGCGTTTTGGTGGCAGACTGCGGCCCCTGGGGTACGGGGGCCCCGAGACGCTCGCGCACACCACGCGCACGCCAATGCGATGGGGAGGGCAGTACTAGTGACCGCAGAAGCAAGCGGTTCTGTGGTGCGCCGCATCCTCCTGGGCTCCCAGCTCAGGCGACTCCGAGAATCCCGCGGCATCACCCGTGAGGCGGCCGGCTACTCGATCCGCGCATCCGAATCGAAGATCAGCCGCTTGGAGTTGGGAAGGGTGAGCTTCAAGGCCAGAGACGTCGAGGATCTCCTCACGCTCTACGGAGTCACGGACAGCGCGGAGCGCGAGTCGCTGCTCGGGCTGGTCCGGGAGGCCAACGCGACCGGCTGGTGGCACAGTTACGGCGACGTGCTGCCCGGGTGGTTCCAGACGTACATCGGGCTGGAGGGCGCCGCCTCGCTCATCCGGATCTACGAAGTCCAGTTCGTCCACGGACTGTTGCAGACCGAGGCGTACGCGCACGCCGTCGTCAGCCGCGGCATGCCCGGCGCCACCGCCGCCGAGATCGACCGCCGCGTCGCCCTGCGCCTGGAGCGCCAGAAGGTCCTCGTCTCGGAGAACGCCCCCGTCTTCCATGCCGTCCTCGACGAGGCCGCCCTGCGCCGCCCGTACGGCGACCGCGAGGTCATGCGCGGTCAGCTGGAGCACCTCATCGAGGTCTCCCAGCGGCCCAACGTGCAGCTCCAGGTGATGCCCTTCTCCTTCGGCGGCCACGCGGGCGAGAGCGGAGCCTTCACCCTGCTGCGCTTCCCCGAGTCCGACCTCCAGGACATCGTCTATCTGGAACAGCTCACCAGTGCCCTCTACCTGGACAAGGGCGAGGAAGTGGGGCAGTACGAGCGGGCGATGGAACGGCTCCAGGCGGACTGCCCCGATGCCGAACGGACCCGGGATCTTCTCCGCGGTCTGCTCCAACTGTCTTGATTCGCACGTAGTATGACGTCTGATCAGTGCATGATGACCGATCGGTCTCCGGTGCAGCGCACGGGTGCGCGCTCGCAGTAAGGGATGGCATGTCCATATTCAGCGACCTGGCTCACCAGTACATCGACGGCGAATGGCTGGCCGGTACCGGTTCGTGGGACATCATCGACGTCAACCCCTTCAACGGGGAGAAGCTCGCAGCCATCACGGTGGCCACCGTCGAGCAGGTGGACCAGGCCTACCGCGGCGCCGAACGCGCCCAGCGCGAGTGGGCCGCCACCAGCCCTTACATCAGACGCGCCGTCCTGGAGCGCGCCCTGCGGATCACCGAGGAGCGCGAGAAGGAGATCGTCGAGGCGATGATCGACGAGCTCGGCGGGACGCGTCCCAAGGCCGAGTACGAGGTCCACCTCGCGATGGAGTTCATCCGCGAGTCCCTCCAGCTCGCCGTCCGGCCCGAGGGGCGGATCCTGCCCTCGCCGGTCGAGGGCAAGGAGAACCGGGTCCAGCGGCTCCCCGTGGGCGTCGTCACGGTGATCAGCCCCTTCAACTTCCCCTTCCTGGTGACCCTGAAGTCGGTCGCCCCGGCCCTGGCGCTGGGCAACGCGGTCGTCATCAAGCCCAACCAGAACGCCCCGGTCGTGGGCGGCGGCGTGATCGCCAAGATCTTCGAGGACGCCGGGCTGCCGGCCGGCCTGCTGAACGTCCTGGTCACCGACATCGCCGAGATAGGCGACGCGCTCCTGACCCACCCCGTCCCCAAGGTCATCTCGTTCGCGGGATCGGACCGGGTCGGCCGGCACGTCGGGGCGATCGCCGCCCGCCACTTCAAGCGCACGGTCCTGGAGCTCAGCGGGAACAGCGCGCTCGTCGTGCTCGACGACGCCGACCTCGACTACGCGGTGGACGCGGCCGTCTTCAGCCGCTTCGTCTACCAGGGCCAGGTCTGTATGGCCGCCAACCGGATCCTCGTCGACGCCTCCGTCGCCGAGGAGTTCACCGAGAAGTTCACCGCACGCGTGCGCGCCCTCAAGACGGGCGACCCGCACGAGGCCGACACCCACATCGGCCCCCTGATCAACTCCTTCCAGGCCGACGCCCTGACCGCGCTCGTGGACCAGGCCGTGGAATCCGGCGCGCAGGCGCTCGTACGCGGGTCTACGCGCGGCAACCTGGTCGAACCCACGGTGCTCGCCGGGATCCCCGAGGACTCCCCGCTGCTGAGCCAGGAGATCTTCGGCCCGGTGGCCCTGCTGGTGGTCTTCGACGGCGAGGACGAGGCCGTACGGCTGACCAACGCGACCCCCTACGGGCTCAGCGGCGCCGTGCACACCCGGGACGTGGAGCGGGGCGTCCGCTTCGCCCAGCGGATCGAGACGGGCATGATCCACGTCAACGACTCCACGATCGGGGACGAGCCGCTGGCCGCCTTCGGCGGCGAGAAGGCCTCGGGTCTGGGCCGGCTGAACGGCGAAGCCACGGTCGAGGCCTTCACCACGCAGAAGTGGATCTCCGTACAGCACGGCCGGACGACCTTCCCGTTCTAGGTCACCCCCGCCGTCCCCCTAGACTCGGCCGGGCGTAGCAGCCGCCCGGGGGAGAACGAGTTGAGCAACATACCGGAGACCGGCAGGACCCCTCGGGTCCAGAACCGGCTCGTCGTCATCCAGATCGTGGTCTTCTCGCTGTTGCTCACGCTCGGCGGACGCCTCTGGTACCTCCAGATCCGCAACGGCTCGGAGTACACGGACGAGGCGAAGAACAACCACGTCCAGCAGGTGGTCCAGCCCGCGGTGCGCGGCTCGATCCTGGACTCGCGCGGGGTCCCGCTCGCCGACAACGCGACCCACCTCGTGGTCTCCGCCAGCCGCACCGAGCTGCTGACCATGAAGGACAAGGGCAGGTCCGTGCTGACCCGGCTCGCCGGGGTGTTGGGCATGGACGCCCAGGAGGTCATCGACAAGGTCCGGCTCTGCGACGCCAAGACCAAGCAGCCCTGCTGGAACGGCTCCCCCTACCAGCCGATCCCGGTCAGCGACGAGGCCACCACCGAGCAGGCCCTGCAGATCCGCGAGCACCCCGAGGACTTCCCGGGCATCACGGCCGAGGCGACCGCGCTGCGCCGTTACGCGGCCCCGGACGAGGCCAACACCTCCCAGGTGCTGGGCTACCTCTCGCCGGTCACCGACGAGGAGATCGCCAAGGCGAAGAAGTCGGACTCGCCGTACCTGCGTTCCGACCAGGTCGGCCGCTCCGGCCTGGAGCGCACGTACGACAAGGAGCTGCGCGGCAAGGCCGGCATCACCCGCTACGAGGTGGACAACCTCGGCCGGGTCATCGGCCAGGGCGAGACCGACCCGGCGAAGCCCGGCTCGAACATCGTGACCTCGATCGACTCCCGCGTGCAGGCGGTCGCCGAGCGCGAGCTGAACAACGCGATGACCGAAGCCCGCAAGGTCCGGGACAAGAACACCGGCCGCGACTACGAGGCCGACTCGGGCGCCGTCGTGGTGATGGAGACCAAGACCGGCCGGGTCGTGGCGATGGCCTCGAACCCGACCTACGACCCCAACGCCTGGGTGGGCGGCATCTCCGCCAAGGACTACGCCTCCCTCACCGACAAGGAGTCGAACTACCCGCTGCTGAACCGGGCGATCCAGGGACAGGCGGCGCCGGGCTCCATCTTCAAGGTGGTCACCTCGACGGCCGCGGTCAACGCCGGGTACCCGTTCAACAACCGCTACCCCTGCCCCAGCTCGTACTCGGTCGGCAGCCAGACCTTCACGAACTTCGAGTCGCAGGGCCACGGTGACATCACCATCGGCCGGGCGCTGGAGGTCTCCTGCGACACCGTCTACTACGCCCTCGCGGACCAGGAGTGGAAGAAGGACGGCGGCATCAAGCCGAAGAAGGACCCGAAGGACTGGTTCCTCAAGACGGCCCACGAGTTCGGGCTGGGCAAGCGCACCGGCATCGACCTGCCGAACGAGGTCCCCGGCCGGGTCCCCGACCGGAAGTGGAAGCAGGACTTCTTCGACGCGAACAAGGACGCCTGGTGCCGCGACGGCAAGAAGAACGGCTCCTTCGCCGAGAAGATCGCCTACGAGAACTGCCGCCAGGGCAACCAGATGCGCGAGGGTGACGCCATCAACTACTCGATCGGGCAGGGCGACACGCTCGTCACCCCGATCCAGATGGCCTCCGTCTACGCGGCCATAGCCAACGGCGGCACGCTCCACCAGCCCAGCATCGGCAAGGCGATCGTCAGCGCCGACGGGAAGTCGGTCCAGGAGCTCGCGCCGAAGGAGGCGGGCAAGCTGCCGATGGACGCGAAGACCCGTGACGACATCGACGAGGCCCTCGCGGGCGTCGCCACCAACGGCAGCGCGGCCTGGCGCTTCGGCGGCTGGCCGCAGAAGCAGATCCCGATGCACGCCAAGACGGGTACGGCCGAGGTCCAGGGCAAGCAGACGACCTCGTGGTTCGCCTCGTACACCGAGGACTACGCGATCGTCATGACGATCTCCCAGGGCGGCACCGGCTCGGGTGCCTCGGGACCGGCGGTCCGCAACATCTACGAGGCGATGTACGGGCTCGACCCGACGGGCAAGCAGGACCTCTCCAAGGCATTGCTCCCGCAGCCCGCCACCGCGCTGCCGGCGATCCGCCCCGACGGGGAGATCGAAGGCAACTGAACGGCCAATGAGGACAGGATCTGACCGCAAGGCTCCGTAGCGTGGGTCGTGTCGGGGGGAGAGGCCCCCCGGCACACACCTCACGCATTAAGGCGGTCGGTCATGGCTCAGATTTCCACCGAAGTCCTCGGCGACGAGCGCGGCACCCTCCTCGCCTTCGTCGGCGCCCAGCGCACGGCGATCCGCGAATCGCTCCTCGGGCTCAGCGAGGAGCAGGCCGCCAGCCGCCCCAGCGTCAGCGAGCTCACCCTGTCCGGGCTGCTCAAGCACGTGGCCGAGGTCGAGCTGAACTGGCTGCGCCTCGCCCAGCAGGTGCCGAACGAGAAGGCGCGCACCCAGGAGACCTGGGGCGAGGCCTTCCGCCTGGTCGACGGCGAGTCCGTTGCGTCGGTGCTCGCCTTCTGGGACGGGGTCGCGGAGCAGACGGAGGCCTTCATCGCCGCCGTCCCGAGCCTGGACGAGACCTTCCCGCTCCCGCCGGCGCCCTGGTTCCCCAAGGACGCCAAGGTCTCGATGCGCTGGATGCTCCTGCACCTGGTGGAGGAGTTCGCCCGGCACGCGGGCCACGCGGACATCGTCCGCGAATCCCTCGACGGCACCAAGGCGATGGGCTAGAGGCCGGGGGCTTAGCCTGGCCCCATGTCAGCGATCCGGCTTCTTGTCCTCGGTGCGGTCCGCCAGCACGGGCGGGCCCACGGGTACCAGGTACGCAACGACCTGGAGTACTGGGGCGCCCACGAGTGGTCGAACACCAAGCCCGGATCGATCTACCACGCGCTCAAGCAGATGGCCAAGCAGGGCGTCCTGCACGCGCACGAGGTGGCACCGAGCGCGGCGGGCGGGCCGCCGCGCACCGAGTACGAGGTGACGGACGCCGGCCGCGAGGAGTACTTCCGGCTGCTGCGCGAGGCCCTCGCGGCGTACGACCAGAAGACGGACGTGCTGTCGGCGGCGATCGGCTTCATGGTCGATCTGCCGCGGGCGGAGGTGCTCGCGCTGCTCCGGGAGCGGATGGCGAAGCTGGCGCTCTGGCGGTCGTCGGTGACGGACTACTACACGCCGGAGGGCGGCCCGGAGGCGCTGGGCCACATCGGCGAGATCATGCACAGGTGGGTCCACTCCGCGGATGCCGAGGCGGAGTGGACGCGGGGGCTCGTCGCCCGGATCGAGGGGGGCGCGTACTCCTTCGCCGGTGAGGGCGGCGATCCGTTCGTGGGGGTCCTCGCGGACGGCCAGGAGAATCCGTACGCCGCGCACCAGGATGCGTAATCAAGTTTGACTAGCCGCGGGGCGGGCATTACCTTGGGCGCGCCCAGCTACTCAAATTTGATTACTAGAGGAGCGGTTTTGGCGATCTTCGTCGAAGGTGTCCACAAGCGGTACGGCGGCAAGCCCGCGCTGGCGGGGCTCGACCTGGAGGTGAAGCCCGGGACGGTGCACGCCGTCCTCGGCCCCAACGGAGCCGGGAAAACCACGGCGGTGCGCGTCATGAGCACCCTGCTGCGGCACGACGAGGGCGTGGTCCGGGTCGCCGGTCACGACGTACGCACCCAGGCGCCGGCCGTCCGCGCCCGGATCGGGCTGCTCGGCCAGCACGCGGCGCTCGACGAGGAACTGGCCGGGTGGCAGAACCTGGAGATGTTCGGCCGCCTCCACCACCTCGGCGCCCGGCGGGCCGGGCTGCGGACCGGCGAACTGCTGGAGCGCTTCGGCCTCGCGGACACCGGCCGCAAGCCGGTGAAGCAGTACAGCGGCGGCATGCGGCGCCGGCTCGACCTCGCGGCGTCCCTGATCACCGAGCCGGAGGTGCTCTTCCTCGACGAGCCGACCACCGGGCTCGACCCGCGCGGCCGCACCGAGGTATGGAGCGCGGTCCGCTCCCTGGTGGGCGGCGGCACCACCGTCCTGCTGACCACGCAGTACCTGGAGGAGGCCGACCAGCTGGCCGACCGCATCACGCTGATCGACGCGGGGCGGGTGGCGGCCGAGGGCACGGCCGACGAGCTGAAGTCCCTCGTCGGGCCCGACCGGATCGTCGTCGTCCTGCGGGACGCGGCACGGCTCGCCGAGGCGGCGCGGCTGCTGCCGGACCCGGCCGTGGACCCGGACTCCCTGACCCTGAGCTTCCCGGTGCAGGACCGGATGGCGGGCCTGGCCCTGACCCTGCGCGCGCTGGAGGGGGCGCACATCGAGGCACGGGACCTCGCGGTCCGCCGCCCCACGCTCGACGAGGTCTTCCTGCACCTGACCGGCCGCACGGACGTCACGGAGGTGGCCGCATGAGCACGCCCTGGGTGGTCGTGGACTCCTGGACGATGACCCGGCGCGAGCTCGCGCACTGGGGGCGCCGGCCCGTCCAGATGGTCGTCGGACTGGTCTTCCCCGTGATGCTGCTGCTGATGTTCGGCTTCCTGATCGGCGGCGGGCGCGGGATCGGCGGCGATTACGTGGAGTTCCTGGTGCCCGGGATGCTCGCGCTGACCATGGCCTTCGGGCTGGAGGCGACGATGACCGCCGTCACCCAGGACCTGGGCAAGGGGGTGATCGACCGGTTCCGCGCCATGCCCATGTCCTCCGCGGCGGTGCTGGTCGGCCGCAGCGCGGCGGACATGCTCCAGTCGGCGGTGGGACTGGCCGTCCTCGCGGGAGTCGGCCTGCTGCTGGGCTGGCGCCCGCACGGCTCGCCCGCGGCCACTCTGGCGGCCTTCGCCCTGCTCCTGCTGCTGCGCTTCGCGATGCTGTGGATCGGCATCTTCCTCGGAATGGTCGCGGGCCGTCCGGAGCTGGTGCAGGCGGTGCAGATCCTGGTGTGGCCGGTGGGCTTCCTCTCCAACGCCTTCGCCACACCGGAGGCGATGCCGGGCTGGCTGGGCACGGTGGTGGAATGGAATCCGCTGTCGGCGACGGCCACGGCCGTCCGCGAGCTGTTCGGCAACCCGGCCGCGGCTCCGCCGTCGTGGGCCGCCGATCACGCGGCGCTGCTGGCGGTGGCCTGGCCGGTCCTGCTGCTGGCGATCTTCTTCCCGTCGGCGGTGGGCAGGTTCCGGGGCCTGAGCAAGTAGCTCCCGCGGCGGACTTGCACCTCACGCCACGTGAGGACCCACAGTGAAGGGCGTACCCAACCAGAGGGCGGAAAAGATGAGCTACTCCGTGGGCCAGGTCGCCGGATTCGCCGGAGTGACGGTGCGCACCCTGCACCACTACGACGAGATCGGGCTGCTCTCCCCGAGCGGCCGCAGCCATGCGGGACACCGGCGGTACGACGACGCCGACCTGGACCGGCTGCAGCGGATCCTGTTCTACCGGGAGCTCGGCTTCCCCCTCGACGAGGTCGCGGTCCTGCTGGACGACCCGGAGACGGATCCGCGGGAGCATCTGCGCCGGCAGCATGCCCTGCTGACCGACCGGATCGCCCGGCTCCAGCAGATGGCCAAGGCCGTTGAGCACGCCATGGAGGCGAAGAAGATGGGCATCAACCTCACGCCTGAGGAGAGGTTCGAGGTCTTCGGGGACCAGGACCCGGAGCAGTACGCGCAGGAGGTCGAGGAGCGCTGGGGCGATACCGAGGCGTACGCCGAGTCGCAGCGCCGGGCGGCCTCGTACACGAAGGACGACTGGCAGCGGATCCAGGACGAGTCCGCCGACTGGGGCCGTCGGTACGTGGCGGTCATGGAGGCGGGCGAGCCCGCGGACGGTGAGCGCGCGATGGACCTGGCCGAGGAGCACCGCCTGCACATCCACAAGTGGTTCTACGACTGCCCGTACGAGATGCACACGTGGCTCGGGGAGATGTACGTGGCGGACGAGCGGTTCGCGGCGTTCTACGGCGCGATGAAGCCGGGTCTCGCCGAGCACCTGCGCGACGCGATCCTCGCGAACGGAGTCCGCAAGGTGTAAGCGGAATGTCACGCATGCGACCCCCTCCGGTCCCTGGAACCGGGCGGGGGTCGTGTGCGTTGATAATTGAAATCGATCCTTCCGCCTTACGCCCCCCGATTCCAGGAGAGCCCGGAACCCGTGTATACGCTTGCGCTCGCCCCAGAGTGGCTGTCCCCGGACTACCTGATCTCGCACTTCGGTCTGGTCGGCATCCTGGTCATCGTCTTCGCCGAATCGGGACTCTTCGCCTTCCTTCCCGGCGACTCCCTGCTCTTCACGGCGGGTCTGCTGGTCGCGGACGGGCAGTACATCAAGCAGCCGCTGTGGCTCGTCTGCACCCTGATCGTGGCCGCCGCGATCATCGGTGACCAGGTCGGATACATGATCGGCAAGTTCTTCGGGCCGAAGATCTTCAACCGGCCGAAGTCCAAGCTCTTCAAGCGGGAGAATCTGGACAAGGCGCACGAGTTCATGGACAAGCACGGCCCGAAGGCCATCGTGCTCGCCCGCTTCGTGCCGATCATCCGCACCTTCGCCCCGATGGTCGCGGGCGCCGGCACGATGAAGTACCGCACCTTCCTGACCTACAACATCATCGGTGGCATCGGCTGGGGCGCGGGCATCACGATCGCCGGTTTCTTCCTCGGCCAGATCGAGTTCATCAAGACGAACGTCGAGTCGATCCTGGTGGGCATCGTCCTGATCTCGGTCATCCCGGTGATCTTCGAGGTGCTGAAGGCCCGCAAGGAGGGCAAGGCGAAGGCCGGCGACGAGGCCGTGGCCGACGGCTCGGCCCCGCAGGCCTCGGGCGCGCGTGGCCGCCACGCCAAGCGCTGAGGCCCGCCCGCAGCACCCCGTACGCCCGTACCGCCCCGGAGGCCCACCTGAGGCCCCGGGGCGTACGTGTGCCCGTACGAGGCCGCGTACGGGCACACGTACGCGGCCTGGCGGCGCTTTCAGAAGCCGCGGGTCCGCTTCGCCGCGCGGCGCTTGGCGGCGCTCGTGGCCCCCGGGATGCGCATGAACAGCCGCGAGGCCTCCGACCCGAGGTTGACCCCGATCGCGATGGCCAGCGCGATGGCCGCGGCGTTCACCAGTGAGCCCAGGCCCTCGTTCAGCCGGTTCTCGGCGATCAGCAGCAGCCCGTAGTACACCGCCGAGCCGGGCAGCAGCGGGCCGATCGCGGCCGTCACGTACGGCAGGGCGGAGGCGAAGCGGTAGCGGGAGAAGAGCTGCCCGAAGAGGCCCACCAGCCCGGCCGCGATGGCCGTGGACGGGACGGGCGGGATGTTCCCCGCGTAGTGCAGGGCCCCGAAGGTGACCCAGGCGACCGCGCCGTTCAGCGTCACGATCCACACGGTGGAGCGTTCCTGCTGGAGCAGGATCGCAAAGGTGAACACCAGCACCATCGAGGCGGCGATCTGGATCAGGGGCCGCTGCTGGATCTGGAGGACCTCCTCCGGCCGCGGCGAGGCGTCGAACTGCAGCCCCACGTAGAGCACCACCAGCACGCCCATGATGATGCCGATGAAGAGGTACATGACCTCCAGCAGCCGGGCCGACGCGGTGATGTAGTAGCCGGTCAGGCCGTCCTGCACGGCCGCGACCACGGCCCGTCCCGGCAGCAGCGCGAACAGCCCGCCGGTGATCACGGCGGAGGCCTTGACGTCGATCCCCGTCATGTTGAGCGCGACCCCTAGGGCGGCCGGCGGCATCGCGGCGACCACGAACTGGTAGAACTCGGGCAGCCCGCGCCCGGCGCACAGCCAGGCCAGGCGGTCGCCGAGGACCGCGCCGATCGCGGCGGCGAAGAAGACGAGGACCCCGCCGCCGACGAGCGTGGAGGCGGCCCCGGCGAGCAGTCCGGCGGAGGCGGTCAGCATCCAGCCGGGGTAGGGGTGCCGGTTGCGGCGGATCTCGGCGAGGCGCCGGTAGGCCTCCTCCAGCGTGACGTCGATCTCGGGGGCGCTGATGTCGTCCACGAGCCGGAACACGGCCGCGAGCCGGTTGTAGTCGGTGCCGCGGCGGCGCACGGTCCGGCTGGCCGAGACCGGGTCGCCCACCAGCGACGGGTGGTGGGTGATCGACAGCATGGTGAAGGTGACGGTCGGCTCGCAGCGGTCCAGCCCGTAGGAGCGGGCCACCGCGAACATCGCGGCCTCCACGTCCTCGGCGCCCTCACCGCCCGCGAGCAGCAGCTCGCCGATGCGCAGGGTCAGGTCGAGCACGCGGCCCACGGGGGGGCCGGTCTCGCTGTGGCGCTGCACGAGCTCCGGGACGGGACGCACGTCGACCGGCATGCGCAGCATCGTGCGCATGCGGTCCTGCCAGGGCGATTCCTTCATCTGCGCGACGGGGAAGCCCTGGCCGGGGGTGTAGGCGGGCGGGGACTGCGCGGCCCGGTAGGTGGCCGGGGCGGCGAAGGCCGACCCCTCGGGCTCGGGCTCCACCGGATCGGCGCCCGCCGGACGGGCGAATTCCGAGGTGGGCTGGTCCTCCTCGGGAACGCCCGGCTCCATGCCGGGCGGCGGGGTGAAGGCGCTGTGCGCCTCGTCGGACTGGGGCTTCCTGTCCTCGGCCCCGTCGGCCTCCGCCACGCGTCCTCCAGTCCGTGATCACCCGGGGTATCAGTATGCGGAATCGTTTCCTCCCGCCGCACACCCAGCTTCTACCCGGTACGCGCCCGGCCGCGCCCGCGGCGGCGGCCCGCGAACGCGACGGCGGGCGGTATCCCCGAGGGATACCGCCCGCCATGTCACAAGGGGCGCGGGGGAGTGCCCCGGCCCGTTACCGCCGAGCGCGAGCTCAGTGGTGGCCGCCCTGCGCCTCCAGGCGCTTGAACGAGGCCTCGATCTCGGCCTCGGCCTCGGTGCGGCCGACCCAGTTCGCGCCCTCGACGGACTTGCCCGGCTCCAGGTCCTTGTAGACCTCGAAGAAGTGCTGGATCTCCAGGCGGTCGAACTCGGACACGTGGTGGATGTCGCGCAGGTGCTCGACACGCGGGTCGGAGGCCGGCACGCACAGCAGCTTGGCGTCGCCGCCCGCCTCGTCCGTCATGTTGAACATGCCGATGGCGCGGCACTTGATCAGGCAGCCCGGGAAGGTCGGCTCGTCAAGGATGACCAGCGCGTCCAGCGGGTCGCCGTCCTCGCCCAGGGTGTTCTCGACGAAGCCGTAGTCGGCCGGGTAGCTGGTCGAGGTGAAGAGGCGACGGTCCAGACGGATCCGGCCGGTCTCGTGGTCCACCTCGTACTTGTTCCGCGAACCCTTGGGGATCTCGATGGTGACGTCGAACTCCACGTCCTGCTCCTCCATGATCAGCTGCATTGCTTCGGGACTGCGTCGATTCGTCTGCGTGCGCGTCCGGCCCAGCCCTGCCGGGTGGGGTGCCATGCTCGCGGCAAGACGCAGTGGTTAAGTGTCCCTCACGCATATGTGTGATCGCGAAAGGGGCTGGTCCGAGGTGCCATTGGTCAAGACCTGGCAGCTCATCGCAGGGTCGGCCGTCGCCGGCCTCGCCCTGTCGGGGGCAGCGGTGACCGCGGCCGGTCCTTGGGACTCCGGCCAGCGTAAGGCCGAGCGGGACACCGCCGCCTCCTGGGACCGCACGGGTGGTGCAGATCACGGTGGAGGGCCCGGTTCCGACGCCCTGCCCGAGGCCGCGCCCAGCGCCCCCGGGGTGCTCGGCGGCATCGGCCCGGGCGCCCCGCGCGCGCAGAGCGCCCCCGCCGCGCCCGCCTCCGCCGGGGGCCTGGCCGCCGCGCTGAAGCCGCTGCTCGCCGATCCCGCGCTCGGCAGCCTGCGGACCGCGTCCGTCGTCGACACCGCCACCGGGCAGGTCCTCTACGAGTCCGGGGCGCGGGACGCGATGACCCCGGCCTCCACCGTCAAGATCGCCACCGCCGCGGCCGTGCTGGCCGCCCTCGGGCCCGAGCACCGGATCAGGACCACCGTCGTGCCCGGCACCGCCCCCGGACAGATCGTCCTGGCCGGCGGCGGCGACCCCTCGCTCACCGCGAAGAAGAAGAGCCCCGCCGGATCGGGCGGCAGCCTCGTCGCCCTCGCCGCCGACACCGCGCAGGCCCTCAAGGCCGCCGGCACCGACACCGTGACCCTGGGATACGACGACGGCCTCTACACCGGCCCCGCCCGCCACCCGATCGGCGCCAACCCCAACATCGCTCCGGTGACCGCCCTGACGGCCGACGAGGGCCGCCCCGACGATTCCACCTCCGGGCCCGTGGACCGGTCCGACGACCCCTCCGAGGACGCCGCCCGGGCCTTCCGCACCCTGCTGGCCGAACGCGGCATCAAGGTCACCGGCGAACCCGCGAAGGCCAAGGCCGCCGCCGGCGTCCAGCCGCTGGCCGTCACCCTCTCCACCCGGGTCGCCGGCCTCGTCGAGCGGATGCTGACCAACAGCGACAACGACATCGCCGAGGCCCTCGCCCGGCAGACCGCCCTCGCCTCCGGCCGCCCCGCGAGCTTCGAGGGCGCCGAGAAGGCCGTCACCGACCGGCTCGCCGCCCTCGGCATCGACACCGCCGGCTCCCGCTTCGCCGACGGCAGCGGACTCAACCGCGCCGACAAGGTCAGCGCCGGCCTGCTCACCGGGCTCCTCACCAGGGCCGCCGACCCCCAGCACCCCGAGCTGCGGCCCGTCCTCACCGGACTGCCCGTCGCCGGATTCACCGGAACCCTGAAGGCCCGCAACTCCGGCAGCTCCCCGGCCGCCGGCCTGCTCCGCGCCAAGACCGGCACCCTGTCCGGGGTGAACTCCCTCTCCGGGACGGTCGTCGACTCCTCCGGCCGGCTCCTCGCCTTCGCCTTCCTGACCGCGAACGCCCCCGGCTCCGAGGGCGCCGAGAAGGCCCTCGACAAGCTGGCCGCCGCCGTCGCGACCGCTTCGTAGGGGGTCCGCCGGAGGGCCGGTCCACGTACGGTTGACGCATGACGAGCATCGGTGGTGCGGAGATGGTCGACTGGAACCTCGCGGTGGCGACCGCGACCCGGCTGGTACGACCCGGCCCGGAGGTCACCCGGGACGAGGCGCGGGCCGTCGTCGCCGAGCTGCGGCGGCACGCCAGGACCTCGGAACGGCACGTGCGCGAGTTCACCCGGATGATCCCCGAGGGGTCGGCCGTCCCCGACACGCCCGTCCTGGTCGTCGACCGGGCCAGCTGGGTCAAGGCCAACGTCGCGGGCTTCCGCGAGCTGCTCCAGCCGCTCCTCGGCAAGATGCAGGACCGCCGCGCGGGCACCCCCGGCGGAGCCGTCCTCGGCGCGGTCGGCGGCAAGGTCACCGGCGTCGAGCTGGGCATGCTGCTGAGCTTCCTGGCCTCCCGGGTCCTGGGCCAGTACGAGACCTTCGCACCCGTCTCCCGGGACCTGCCCGCCTCCGCCGCCGGCGGCCGCCTGCTGCTCGTCGCGCCCAACATCGTGCACGTCGAGCGCGAGCTGGAGGTGCACCCGCACGACTTCCGGCTCTGGGTCTGCCTCCACGAGGAGACGCACCGTACACAGTTCACCGCCGTCCCGTGGCTGCGCGACCACCTCGAAGGCGAAATCCAGACGTTTCTCGGCGCCACCGACGTGGACCCGTCCACCGTCCTGGAACGCATCCGTGAGGCCGCCCAGTCCTTCGCGGGCGCCCGTCCCGACGCCGAGCACGGCGACGAGGGCCGCTCCCTCGTGGAACTCGTGCAGACCCCCGAGCAGCGCGAGATCCTCAGCCGGCTCACCGCCGTCATGTCCCTGCTGGAGGGCCACGCCGACTTCGTGATGGACGGGGTCGGCCCCCAGGTGGTGCCCTCGGTCGCCGAGATCCGCGAGAAGTTCCAGCAGCGCAGGGCCAGCGGGGCCGGCCGCCTCGACGCCGCACTGCGCAAGCTGCTGGGCCTGGACGCCAAGCTGCGCCAGTACCGCGACGGCGAGCGGTTCGTGCGCGCCGTCGTCGGCCAGGTCGGCATGGACGGCTTCAACCGGGTGTGGACCTCCCCGAACACACTGCCGACCAAGGCCGAGATCGCCAGGCCCGCCGACTGGGTGGCCCGGGTGCACCGCAAGGGGAGCGAACCGAGCGAAGCGGAGTGACACAGGGGGCGTAAACATGTCTCACTGGGGGAAGCAGCGTCACCCGTCCGAGGGACCGTGGGCCGCGGAAGGGCGTGCGATGCTCGGGGAACGGCTCGGTTCTGTCACCATCGACGCACTCTGAGTGACATCCTCCCGTTCCGCGGGGGCCGGGCAGCAGCACCTCAGCACACCACCCCAACGCCTCCGAGGCATCCGAACTCCATCGAAGGGCACCGGACATGGGTCCCCATCCTGCGGTCGCGGCGATACGCCTGGCGGTCCGCCGCGTACTCCACGACGTCCTCACCGACCACACGGGCAGTCCCGCCGGCCCCCGCCGCGCCGGGGGCCCCCTGCCGCTCGTCCTCGTCGCCTGCTCCGGCGGCGCGGACTCCATGGCGCTCGCCTCCGCCCTCGCATTCGAGGCCCCCAAGCTCGGCATCCGGGCCGGCGGCATCACCGTCGACCACGGACTGCAGCCCGGTTCCGACCTGCGCGCCGCCGAGGTCGTCACCCGCATGACCGCACTCCGCCTCGACCCGGTGGAGTCCGTCGCCGTGCGCGTCGGCCGCGACGGCGGACCCGAGGCCGCCGCCCGCGACGCCCGCTACGGGGCCCTGGACGAAGCCGCGGACCGCCTCGGCGCCGCCGCCGTGCTGCTCGGCCACACCCGGGACGATCAAGCCGAAACCGTCCTGCTGGGCCTGGCCCGCGGCTCCGGCATCCGCTCGCTCTCCGGCATGCCGGAGGTCTCCGGCGGCAGCGCGGGCCGCACGAACCGCTACCGCCGCCCCTTCCTCCAGGTCGACCGGCAGACCGCCCGCAAGGCCTGCATGGTCCAGTCCCTCCCCGTCTGGGACGACCCGCACAACATCGACCCCGCCTACACCCGCTCCCGCCTGCGCCACGAGGGACTGCCCGCCCTGGAGAAGGCGCTCGGCAAGGGGGTCGTCGAGGCACTCGCCCGCACCGCGCAGCTCTCCCGGGACGACGCCGACGCCCTGGACGCCTGGGCCGCCGAGGCGGAGACCGGCGTACGCGACGCGGACGGCCGCCTGGAGTGCGCCAAGCTCTACGCCCTGCCCCCGGCCGTCCGCCGCCGTGTGCTGCGCAGGGCCGTCGTCGCGGCGGGGTCCCCCGCGGGCTCGCTCTTCGCCCGTCACATCGAAGAAGTCGACCGTCTCATCACCGGATGGCGCGGTCAGGGCGCCATCAACCTGCCCGGCCGGGTCGAGGCCCAGCGGCAGGGTGGCAGACTTGTCATCCGGCAGGGCTGATTGGTGCTGAAACACGGCTGAGTCCTCCGGGGTCGCCCCCCGGAGCCCCGGCCGACAACGAAAGTGATGCGGGTGGACGAGAAGGACATGGGCAACGACCTCCAGTCGGTGCTCATCACCAAGGAAGAGATCGACGCGAAGCTGGCCGAGCTGGCCGCGAAGATCGACGCGGAGTACGCGGGCAAGGACCTGCTCATCGTCGGTGTGCTCAAGGGCGCCGTGATGGTGATGGCGGACCTGGCGCGTGCCTTGTCCACCCCGCTCACCATGGACTGGATGGCGGTGTCCTCGTACGGCGCCGGGACCCAGTCCTCCGGCGTGGTGCGGATCCTCAAGGACCTGGACACCGACATCAAGGACAAGCACGTCCTGATCGTCGAGGACATCATCGACTCGGGCCTGACGCTGTCCTGGCTGCTGTCGAACCTGGGCTCCCGCCAGCCGGCCTCCCTGGAGGTCGTCACGCTGCTGCGCAAGCCCGAGGCCGCGAAGGTCGCGATCGACGTGAAGTGGGTCGGCTTCGACATCCCCAACGAGTTCGTCGTGGGCTACGGCCTGGACTACGCGGAGAAGTACCGCAACCTGCCGTTCGTCGGCACGCTCGCCCCGCACGTCTACGGCGGCTGATCCCGCTCCCGCCCCCGGGAACCCCGGCAGGCCCGCGGGGAACCTGGGGGCGATTCCCGCCGTTGGAGCAGGGGAAGGCGGGTCTGTCAGCCGTCCCACAGGGCCGCGGGTGACAATTCAGGGGTACATTCCGAAGAACAGTCTTTACTCACAGCAGCATTTACCTACGGGCAGGAGGGACGGGACGCCTGGCGTCCCGTATGGATGGACGTGAAGCGATACTTCCGTGGGCCGGTCATGTGGATCGTGCTGGCCGTCCTCGCCGTGGTCGTGTTGATGAATGTCGTCGGCTCCGGCGGCGGCTACAAGTCGGTGGACACCAGCGAGGTCATCAAGGCGATCAACACTGGCCAGGTGGAGACAGCCAAGCTGACCACCGGCGACAGCCAGATGATCAAGATCGAGCTCAAGCAAGGCGAGAAGCTCGGCAAGCACGACGGCACCAAGTTCCAGGCCAACTACATCGGGGATCAGGGCGTCCAGCTCGCCCAGAGCCTCCAGACCAAGTACGACGCCGGTCAGATCCCGGACGGGTACTCCGTCACGCCGGACAAGACCAGCCCGTTCCTGAGCGTGCTGCTCTCGCTCCTGCCCTTCGTGCTCATCGTCCTGGTCTTCCTGTTCCTGATGAACCAGATGCAGGGTGGCGGCTCCCGGGTCATGAACTTCGGGAAGTCCAAGGCCAAGCTCATCACCAAGGACACCCCGAAGACCACGTTCGCCGATGTCGCGGGCTCGGACGAGGCCGTCGAGGAACTCCACGAGATCAAGGAGTTCCTGCAGGAGCCGGCGAAGTTCCAGGCCGTCGGCGCCAAGATCCCCAAGGGCGTGCTGCTGTACGGCCCGCCCGGCACCGGAAAGACCCTGCTGGCGCGTGCCGTCGCGGGCGAGGCCGGTGTCCCCTTCTACTCGATCTCCGGATCCGACTTCGTCGAGATGTTCGTCGGTGTCGGTGCCTCGCGTGTCCGTGACCTGTTCGAGCAGGCCAAGGCCAACGCCCCGGCGATCGTCTTCGTCGACGAGATCGACGCCGTCGGCCGGCACCGCGGTGCGGGTCTCGGCGGCGGTCACGACGAGCGCGAGCAGACCCTCAACCAGCTGCTGGTCGAGATGGACGGCTTCGACGTGAAGGGCGGCGTCATCCTGATCGCCGCCACGAACCGCCCGGACATCCTCGACCCGGCGCTGCTGCGCCCGGGCCGCTTCGACCGGCAGATCGCGGTCGACCGTCCGGACATGCAGGGCCGTCTGGAGATCCTCAAGGTCCACCAGAAGGGCAAGCCGGTCGCCCCGGACGTCGACCTGGGCGCCGTCGCCCGTCGCACGCCCGGCTTCACCGGTGCCGATCTCTCCAACGTCCTGAACGAGGCCGCGCTGCTCACGGCCCGCTCGGACAAGAAGCTGATCGACAACCACTCGCTGGACGAGGCGATCGACCGTGTCGTGGCGGGCCCGCAGAAGCGGACCCGGATCATGTCGGACCGGGAAAAGAAGATCACCGCGTACCACGAGGGCGGACACGCCCTCGTCGCGGCGGCCTCCCCGAACTCCGACCCGGTCCACAAGATCACGATCCTGTCCCGCGGCCGGGCCCTGGGTTACACCATGGTCCTGCCCGACGAGGACAAGTACTCGACCACGCGCAACGAGATGCTCGACCAGCTGGCGTACATGCTGGGCGGGCGCGCGGCGGAGGAGCTGGTCTTCCACGACCCGACCACCGGCGCGGCGAACGACATCGAGAAGGCCACCGCCACCGCGCGGGCCATGGTCACGCAGTACGGCATGACCGAGCGTCTCGGTGCGATCAAGTTCGGCGGCGACAACACCGAGCCGTTCCTGGGCCGCGAGATGTCGCACCCGCGGGACTACTCGGAAGAGGTCGCGGCGCTGGTCGACGAAGAGGTCAAGAAGCTCATCGAGACCGCGCACAACGAGGCCTGGGAGATCCTGGTCGAGAACCGCGACGTCCTCGACAACCTGGTCCTCGCGCTGCTGGAGAAGGAGACGCTGAACAAGGAGCAGATCGCCGAGATCTTCTCGACGATCGTGAAGCGTCCGGCCCGCCCCGCGTGGACCGGCTCCTCCCGCCGCACCCCGTCCACCCGTCCGCCGGTGCTCTCTCCCAAGGAGCTCCAGCTGACGAACTCGGCGAACGGCACGTCCGCCGCCGTCGCGCCGGTCTCCACGGAGAAGGGCATCGAGGTGGCTCCGGAGGACCGCCCCGAGTAACGGACGGCTCGCCCCACCCGGAATGGAAGCCGCGCCCCCCAGGTTCTAGCCTGGGGGGCGCGGCACATTTGTACGACCGCGTGTGCGGACAGGAACGAGGATGAGATGACCGACCCAGTGACCTTGACCGGTGACGAGGGCAGGATCGGCGAGTTCGACGAGAAGCGCGCGGAGGCGGCTATCCGCGAACTCCTGATCGCGGTCGGCGAGGATCCGGACCGTGAAGGGCTCCTGGAGACCCCGGCGCGCGTGGCGCGGTCGTACCGGGAGATATTCGCCGGGCTGTACCAGAAGCCCGAAGAGGTCCTGACGACGACGTTCGACCTCGGACACGACGAGATGGTCCTGGTGAAGGACATCGAAGTCATGAGTTCATGTGAACATCATCTGGTCCCCTTCCACGGCGTCGCGCACGTCGGCTACATCCCGTCCACCGACGGCAAGATCACCGGCCTGTCGAAGCTGGCCCGCCTCGTGGACGTGTTCGCCCGCCGTCCGCAGGTGCAGGAGCGCCTGACCACGCAGATCGCGGACTCCCTGATGGAGATCCTGGACCCGCGCGGGGTCATCGTGGTCATCGAGTGCGAGCACATGTGCATGACCATGCGCGGCGTCCGCAAGCCCGGCGCGAAGACCATCACCTCGGCGGTCCGCGGCCAGCTCCGCGACCCCGCCACCCGCAACGAGGCCATGTCCCTGATCATGGCCCGCTGAGCCGGTACGCCGGTCGGCCCCGGCCGGGGCCGACCGACAGGCCTGGCTAGGCCCGGGCCGGGGCCTTGGTCGGGTCCTCGTCCTCCGGGAGCTTGAGGACGTGTTCCAGGAAGAGGGCTGCGGCGATGACCGCCACGCCCGCCAGGACCGAGGCGCCGGCGTACCAGGCCTGGTCGCGGCGGGCGGGGACGTCCAGGGCGTCGGTCAGCAGGAAGACGCCCACACCGCCGTACATGCCCGCCACCAGCGCCGCCACCAGGGCACTGGCCTGGCCGAAGACCACGGCGCGGGCCGCCATCAGCGGCTCCACGCCCTTGGCGCCCGGGCGGCGCTCCCGCTGGGCCTTGAGGCGGGCGCGCATGGACAGGGCCGTGGCCAGCAGCACCGCCGCGATGATGCCCAGGACGATCGGCGCGGCCAGCGGAACGCCCGGCAGCGTGCCGTACGCGTTCCACAGCCGGGCACCGGCCCAGGACAGGACCCCGGCGACCACGAAGATGCCCGCCAGGACCCCCGGCCTCAGTTGTTTCACTTGCCCGTTCCCCACTTTCAGCGAGTAGCCGTGAACAGGCTACTAACGACTACTCGGGGAGGTGGAGTTCCAGGTCGGGGCGCGGCGCGACGCCGACCAGGCCGATTTCGGCCAGCAGCGCGGTGACCGGGCCGCGGCCCGGGATCTGGGCCTCCGGGTCGATGTCGTGCCAGGGGGCCAGCACGAAGGCACGCTGGTGGGCGCGCGGGTGCGGGAGGGTGAGGACCGGGTCGTCGGAGACCCGGTCGGCGTACGCGACGATGTCGACGTCGATCGTGCGCGGGCCCCAGCGCTCCTCGCGGACGCGGTCGAACGCCTCCTCGACGGCGTGCGCGCGCTCCAGGAGCGAGGACGGCGGCAGGGTGGTCTTCACGGCGACGACCGCGTTGAGGTACGAGGGCTGCGAGCCGGGCTCGACCCCCCACGGCTCGGTCTCGTAGACAGGGGAGACGGCCTTGACCCGCATGCCGGGGGTGTCGCCGAGGGCGTCGATGGCGCCCTGCAGGGTCTCCAGCCGGTTGCCGAGGTTCGAGCCGAGCGCGATCACGGCCCATTTGGGGTTGGACAGGGTCACGTCCGCCGCGTCGACCGTCTCGACGACGGAGGCGGGTACCGGCTGGACGGTGGGGTCGCTCTGTGCGTTCAGTCCGTTGTTCATGCGCGGCTCCGGGTGATCGTGATGGTCACGTCGTCGAAGGGGACGGTGATGGGCGCGTCCGGCTTGTGGACGACGACTTCCACCTGTGCCACCGCTTCGTGCTTGAGGCACTGCTGGGCGATTCGCTCGGCCAGGGTTTCGATCAGGTCCACGGGCTCACCCTGGACCACGTCGACGACCTCCTCGGCGACGACCCCGTAGTGCACGGTCTTCGCCAGGTCGTCTCCGGCCGCCGCGGGGCGGGTGTCGAGGTGCAGCACGAGGTCGACGATGAAGGTCTGGCCTTCCTCGCGTTCCCGGGGGAAGACGCCGTGGTGCCCGCGAGCCTTGAGGCCGCGCAGCGCGACACGATCCACGCGAATCACTCCTGCTTTCGTAGGTGCTTCCGGTCCCGGGGCTCCCCGGGGCCATGGCTGCGCCGAGTGCGGTCGGCGTCGTCCGTCTTCGAATTTACCTGCGAAATACTCCGGATCCCGCCGGAGGGGTCAGGAGGCGTCCTCCTCCTCGTCCTCGCCGGACTCCGTGAGGACGGGAGAACCGTGGTGGGACCACAGTCGCCAGCCCTCGGATGTGCGTCGGAACACATTCGTCGCGACGACCAGCTGACCGACGAGCGGGCCGAGTTCCCCGCCGTCCTCGGCGGGGCCGCCGCTGAGGATGTTCTCCGTGCACGTCACCAGGGCGGTATCACCTATTACGGCCACTTTGGTGTCGGTGAGGAAGAACTGGATGTAGTCGGTGTGCGACATGATGAGCGCGTACGAGCGCAGGACCTCGCCGCGGCCCGAGAGCACCGGCCAGCCGGGGTGGACGCAGGAGACCTCGTCCTCCAGCCAGAGCGCCGACAGTGAGTCGAAGTCCCCCCGCTCCATTGCCTCGTAGAAGGCCGTGTTGACCTCTTCGACCGCCTCGATGTCGGTTCTGCTCACGGTGCTCCTTGTCGGTGGGTGCGGATCAGAGTGCGCCTTCCACGGCACGGGCCACCCGAACCGCGTCCGCGGTCGCCCGTACCTCGTGCACCCGTACGGCCCAGGCGCCCTGGTGGGCGGCGATCGCGGAGACGGCGGCCGTGGCGGCGTCCCGTTCGCGGGCGGGCGGCGGGGTGGTGTCGGCCCCGCCGGCCAGGACCCGGCCGAGGAAACGCTTCCGCGACGCGGCGACCAGCAGCGGGAAGCCCAGGGCGCGCAGCTCGGGCAGGTGGGCCACGAGGGCCAGGTCGTGCTCGGCGTTCTTGGCGAAGCCGAGCCCGGGGTCGACGAGGAGCCGCTCGGGGGCGATCCCGCCGGCCACGACCGCGTCGATCCGGGTCCGCAGCTCGGCGGTGACCTCGGCGACCACGTCGTCGTAGACGGCGAGGCTGTTCATGCCGGCGCTGAAGCCGCGCCAGTGCATCACGACGAAGGGCACCTCGGCGGCGGCGACGGCCGGGATCATCCCGGGGTCGGCCAAGCCGCCGCTGACGTCGTTGACCAGGGTCGCGCCGGCCTCGACGGCCCGGGCGGCGACGACCGCGCGCATGGTGTCCACGGAGACGGTGACGCCTTCGGAGGCCAGGCCGCGGACCACGGGGACGACCCGGCGCAGCTCCTCCTCCTCGTCGACGCGGGTGGCGCCGGGGCGGGTGGACTCGCCGCCGACGTCGACGAGGTCGGCGCCGTGCTCGACGAGGTCGAGGCCGCGCTTGACCGCGGCGGTGGTGTCGAACCAGCGGCCGCCGTCGGAGAAGGAGTCGGGGGTGACGTTGACGACGCCCATGACCGCGCAGCGGTCCCAGTCCGGCAGACCTGCGACCCGGCCCCTGCCGGTGGCTCCGCGCTTCGTGTTCATAGGTCCAAGGGTAGGGCTGACCTGGATACGACAGGGCCCCGGCGTCTTACGACCGCCGGGGCCCTGGACGGGCATGTGCCGGGGGTTACGCCGCCTGGACCTCGCGTTCCGGCTGCTTGGGCACGGCCGTCATGTGGTTGTGCGTGCAGGTGCGCACCGGCTTGGGACGGCGGCGGCTGGCGAAGAGCCGGGGCAGGGCCACCGTGACGAAGCCCTCGGCCTGCATCACGGCGAAGCCGATGCGGGGCAGGTCGCGGCTGTTGCGGTAGACCATGAAGCGCGGCTCCCAGCGGGGGCGGAACTTCTCGTTGAACTTGTACAGCGACTCGATCTGGAACCAGCGGGAGAGGAAGACCAGCAGGCCGCGCCACATCCGCAGGACGGGACCGGCGCCGATCTTCTCGCCGCGGGCGAGGGCCGCGCGGAACATCGCGAAGTTCAGCGAGACCTTCTCGATCTTCAGGTCGGGGGCGGCCTGGAGGGAGGCGACGATCAGCAGCTCGTTCATGCCGGGGTCGGCGGCGCGGTCGCGGCGCATCAGCTCCAGCGACATGCCGTCGGTGCCCCACGGGACGAAGTGCAGGACGGCCTTCAGGTCGCCGAACGGGCTGGTGTCGCCCTCCTCCACGCGGTGTGCGGTGGCGATGAAGCAGTCGCCGTCGCCCTCCTCGCCGACCCGGCCCAGGGCCATCGAGAAGCCGCGCTCGGTGTCGGTGCCGCGCCAGGCCTCGGCCGCGCCGCGGACCCGCTCCAGCTCCTCCTCGGTCAGCTCGCTGACCCGGCGCACCTGGGTGGTGTAGCCGTTGCGCTCGATGCGCTTCACCATCTGGCGGACATTGCGCATGGGACGGCCCGCGAGGGAGAAGTCTTTGACATCGACAATCGCCTCGTCACCCAGCTCCAGGGCGTCCAGGCCGGTCTCGCGGGTCCAGACCTCGCCGCCGGTCTCGCTGCAGCCCACGACGGCCGGGGTCCACGAGTGGGCCTTGGCCTCCTCCATGAACCGCTCGATCGCGCCGGGCCAGGCCTCGACGTCGCCGATGGGGTCGCCGGAGGCGAGCATCACACCGGAGACGACGCGGTAGGTGACGGCGGCCTTGCCGCTGGGGGAGAAGACGACGGCCTTGTCGCGGCGGAGCGCGAAGTGGCCGAGCGAGTCGCGGCCGCCGTGCTTGGCCAGCAGCTCGCGCAGCTTGCCCTCGTCGTCGGCGGTGAGCCGGGCGGCCGGGTGCTCGGGGCGGAAGGCCAGGTAGATGGTGGTGAGGGCGGTCAGCATGCCGAGGGCGCCGAGGGAGTACCCGACGGTCCAGGACACCTGGCCCGCGTAGTCGACGGGGCCCTCGAAGCCGAAGAGGCCGTAGACGACGTGCGTGATCTGCTCGTACAGGCTGGGGTTGCCCACGACCCGGTTCGGGTGGACGTTCACGATGAGCAGGCCGAGCCCGATGGAGCCGGCGCTCATCACGACGAAATTGGCGAGGGCCTTCCAGCGGCTGCGCGGGTCGGGCAGCGCCTTGAATTCACTCTGGTGGCGCAGCAGCAGCGCGAAGAGCACCGCCGCGATGATCACGCCGGGGATCGAGTGCCGGTAGAGGAACTGCGCCACGGCACCGGCCGGCAGCAGCACGACCGCCGCCCGCCAGGCCCGGCGCTTGCGGCGCTTGAGGCCGTGCGCGAGCAGCAGGAGCAGTACGCCCGCGCTGATGGCGAGGGCCGCTGCGAACGGCCCGAAGACCGGCAGCACCTCCGCCAGCGCGTGGATCCGGCTGTGCCGGAAACGCGGGAACACCCCTGCCGCGACGTCCAGAAGGCCGACGATCATGACGGCCGTACCTACCAGGCCGGGCACCGACTCCGGCTGTGGGCCTCGGAGGATTCGGCGGGCCCTGCTCGGAACCTGTCCCGACTTATCGCCATCTATCCTGCTAGACATCGCTTCCCGTTGCTCCGCGAGAGATCATGTGGCCGAAGGCCGCGACAGCCTCCGGTGTTGTGGTGCGTCCCTTAGGACGACATCGACGAGGAGCGGGTTCACTCTTTCGTCGGAAAAAAACAGTCCTGCCACCAGAAAGTCGACTGACTGCTCATGGGTCTCACCAGTAATACGGTTCTGGCGCTGGCCATCATCGCCGGTGTGCTGCTCTTCGCGGCCACGGTGTGGTTCTGGCCGAAGCTCTCGGGCCGCACCTGGCGCGCGTTCGCCGGCCGGATCGGGCTGCTGCTGGCGACCCAGCTGGCGCTGTTCTCGGCTGTGGGGCTGGCGGCCAACAAGTCGTTCCTCTTCTACGGTTCCTGGGCCGACCTGCTCGGTCAGGAGACGTCCATGGGCAAGGTCGTCGACCACTCGATGAGCAGCAAGGACATCAAGGTCGTCGACAAGCAGAGGCTGGACGTACCCGGTGGCGCCAAGCCCCAGGTCGGTGGTCAGATCCTGAAGGTTGCCATAACCGGGCAGAAGTCGAAGATAACGAGCCCCGGCTACGTCTGGCTCCCGCCGGAGTACTTCCAGCCCCAGCACAAGGACCAGAACTTCCCCGCGTCCATCGTCCTGACGGGCTACCCGGGCACCGCCGAGAACCTCATCAAAGGGCTCGACTACCCCATGAAGGCCTTCAGCCTGTCCAAGTCGGGCAAGATGAAGCCGATGATCCTGGTCATGCTGCGCCCGACCGTGGCGCCGCCGCGTGACACCGAGTGCGTCGATATACCCGGTGGCCCGCAGACCGAGACCTTCTTCGGCGAGGACCTCCCGCAGGCCATCACGGACACCTTCCGGGTCGGCAAGAAGCCCCAGAACATGGGCTTCATCGGCAACTCCACGGGCGGCTACTGCGCCCTGAAGATCGCCGCGCACTACCCGCAGACCTTCGGCGCCGCCGCGGGTCTGTCCGCGTACTACGAGGCCCCGGACGACCCGACGACCGGTGACCTGTTCCACGGGGACGAGAAGCTGAAGAAGCGTGCGGACGTGCTGCACAGCGTCGAGCACAAGAAGCCGTCCGGTACGTCCTTCCTCGTGACCAGCAGTGAGAAGGGCGAGCCGAACCTCACCGACACCAGGAAGTTCATCAAGAAGGTGCAGGGCCCGGACCGGGTCTCCTCCATCATCCTCGACAGCGGTGGCCACAACTTCAACACGTGGCGACGGGAGATCCCGCCGATGCTGATGTGGATGAGCGGCCGCATCCAGGCCTGACCCGCCTCGCGCCGGCGTCCGGCGCGAGGCCGCCCGACGCACCCCGTGACCGGCCTCCCGAGGCCGGTCACAGCTGTTTCCGGGGCCGCGGGCACCGTTGAGGGGCTACGCCTCCTGCAACTGCGCCCGGCGCAGTGCCCGGTGGACGCCCTCCGGCGTCAGTACGCCGACCAGCGCGCCGGATTCCGGGTCCGTGACCCCGATCCGCCCCGAGTCCTCCTGCAGCAGGGCGGAGAGCGCCTCGCGCAGTGTCGCGCCCAGCTCCACCGAGGCCGCGGGGTCCTTCCCCTGCGCCGCGGCCAGGTCGGCCGCCTCGACCGCGGTGACCGCGAGCCGCTTGAGCCCCCGGTCGGCGCCGACGAAGGAGGCCACGTACTCGGTGGCGGGCGCCCCGAGCACCGCCGCCGGGCTGGCGAACTGCTCGATGGTGCCGCTGCCGTAGACCGCGATGCGGTCGCCGAGCCGGATCGCCTCCTCCAGGTCGTGGGTGACCAGCAGGATCGTCTTGCGCACCGTCCTCTGCAGGGTCAGGAACTCGTTCTGCAGCCGCTCGCGGACCACCGGGTCCACCGCGCCGAACGGCTCGTCCATCAGCAGCACCGGCGGATCGGCGGCGAGCGCGCGGGCCACGCCGACGCGCTGGCGCTGCCCGCCGGACAGCTGCTCCGGGTACCGGCCCCCGTACACGGCCGGGTCCAGGCCCACCAGCTCCAGCAGTTCGGCCGCCCGGGCGCGGGCCTGGGCCTTGGGGGTGCCGATCAGCTGCGGCACGGTCGCCGTGTTCTCCAGCACCGTCTTGTGCGGGAACAGCCCGACCTGCTGGATGACGTACCCGATCCGGCGGCGCAGCTCGACCGGATCGGCGGCCGCGATGTCCTCGCCGTTCAGCAGGATCCGGCCGGAGGTCGGGTCGATGAGCCGGTTGACCATCTTCATCGTGGTCGTCTTGCCGCAGCCGGACGGTCCCACGAGCGTGACCAGCTCACCCTCCGCCACCTCGAAGGACAGGTCCTCGACGGCTGTCGTCCCGTCGGGGTAGCGCTTGGTCACATGCTCGAATCGGATCACAAGCCCATCTTTCCGCACGCGGGCCGCTGATTTGTGAAGGGCGTGTTGCCCCACTGCGAAGGATTCCGGCCATTGAGGGTGTCGGGGGTTAGGGTCGCTGTGACGGGTGACCGTGAAGACGTACGTTCGAATGGCGGGGGGTGAGGGGCATGGCGGCGCAGAACTGCCTGGTGGCGAACGACTGGATCTGCTGGGACTACGTCACCTCCCGCTCCCAGGAACTCACCGATGCCACCCTCGAACACATCTGGATCACGGGCGTGTCGGTCCTGATCGGCATAGCCGTGTCCGTACCGCTCGCCCTGCTGGCCCGCCGCGGCCGCCGCTGGGCGGCACCCGTCCTGGGTCTGACCACCCTCCTCTACACGATCCCCTCGCTGGCCATGTTCTCCCTGCTGCTGCCGGTCTTCGGCCTCTCGGCGGCGCTGGTGGTGACCGGGCTGGTGCTGTATTCGCTGACGATCCTGGTCCGCAACGTCCTGGCCGGCCTGGAGGCCGTCCCCGAGGACGTACGGGAGGCCGCGCGCGGCATGGGATACGGTCCGGGGCGCCTGCTGTGGCAGGTCGAACTGCCCCTCGCGCTGCCCGCGCTGCTCGCCGGGGTCCGGATCGCCACCGTCTCGACGGTCGCGCTGACCACGGTCGGCTCCATCGTCGGCAAGGGCGGCCTCGGCAATCTCATCGCCCCGGCCGTGAACAGTTCCTTCAAGGCCCAGGTGCTCACCGCGTCGGTGCTGTGCGTGCTGCTCGCGCTCGTGGCCGACCTGCTGCTGCTCGGCGTGCAGCGGCTGCTCACCCCGTGGACCCGGGCCGGTGCCGGAGCCCGTGCGCGTGCCGGTGCCCGGCCCGCGGCTCCGGCTCCGGCTTCGGCTCCGGCGAAGGAGGCCTGAAGCCGTGGGCGCGATCACAGGGGCCTGGGACTGGCTGGCGAACGGCGCCAACTGGTCGGGGGAGAGCGGTGTCTGGCACCGGCTCGGCGAGCACGTGTACGTCAGCGCGGTCGCGCTCGCGATCGCCTGCGCGGTGGCGCTGCCGATCGGCCTGTTCCTCGGCCACCTCGGCAAGGGCGGCACCCTCGCGATCAACATCTCCAACATCGGCCGGGCCGTCCCCGTCTTCGCTGTGCTGGCGCTGTTCATGGTCTCCCCGCTGCGCAACGCCGGCTATCTGCCGACCATCGCCGCGCTCGTGCTCTTCGCCGTCCCGCCGCTGCTGACCAACGCCTACGTCGGCATGCGCGAGGTGGACCGCTCGGTCGTGGAGGCCGCCCGGGGCATGGGCATGTCCGGGATCCAGCTCTTCCTGCGCGTCGAACTTCCGCTCGCGCGGGCCATGGTGATGACCGGCCTGCGCTCGGGCGCCGTGCAGGTCATCGCCACGGCCACGATCGCCGCCATGGTCGGCCAGGGCGGCCTCGGCCGGATCATCACCGCCGGCTTCAACACGTACAACACCCCGCAGGTCGTCGCGGGCGCCCTGCTGGTGGCCGCACTCGCCCTGCTGGTGGAGGGCGCGCTGGTGGCGGCGGACCGGCTGCTGCTGCCGCGGGCGGCGGCGTCCCGCTGATTCCTGTCCATCGCCTCGAACGGAGTACCTCCATGACCAAGACCACGCGCGTCCTCGGCGCGTCCCTGGGCGCCCTGGCCCTGACGGTGTCGCTGGCCGCGTGCGGCGGCGACAGCCTGGAGAAGAGCAAGGACGGCGGCTCGGCCTCCGCCGGCTCCTCCTCGTCCGCGGGCGGCGGCAAGGGCAGCCTGGTGATCGGCGCCGCCGGGTTCACCGAGTCGAACGTGCTGGCCGAGCTGTACGCGCAGATCCTGAAGGACGCCGGCTACAGCACCTCGGTCAAGACGGTCAGCAACCGTGAGCTCTACGAGCCGTCGCTGGAGAAGGGCGAGATCGACGTCGTCCCGGAGTACGCGGCCACGCTCGCGGAGTTCCTCAACGCCAAGGTGAACGGTCCGAAGGCGCCCGAGGAGAAGCCGGTCGCCTCCAGCGACGTCGCGGCGACGGTGGCGGGCCTGGAGAAGCTCGCGGCCCCGCTCGGCCTGAAGGCGCTGGCCGCCGGTGAGGCGGTCGACCAGAACGCATTCGCGGTGACCAAGGAATTCGCCCAGAAGAACAACCTGAAGACGCTTTCCGATCTTGGTAAGTCCGGGCTCAAGGTGAAGATCGCTGCGGGCGACGAATGCAGCGTCCGGCCGTTCTGCGCGCCCGGGTTGACGAAGACATACGGAATTCAGGTTTCCGGTATCGACCCGAAGGGCGTCGGCACCCCGCAGGCCAAGCAGGCGGTCAAGGACGGCGCCGACCAGCTCGTGCTCACCACGACCACCGACGCCACCCTCGACAGCTTCGGCCTGGTCCTGCTGGACGACGACAAGAAGCTCCAGAACGCCGACAACGTCCTGCCGGCGGTCAACGCCAAGGACGCCGGAACCCCGGAGGTCGCCGCCGCGCTCGACAAGCTGACCAAGGCGCTCACGACGGCGGATCTGGTCGACCTGAACCGCAAGGTGGACGCCGAGCGCGCCAAGCCGGCCGACGTCGCGAAGGCCTACCTGGAGTCCAAGGGCCTGCTGAAGAAGTAGCGCGCACGGGGCTGATCGGGAAAAGTGCTCAACTGCCCGGGAAGAGTTTGCCGGGCGGGTATCCCACTGGACCCCCATGCCCTGTAAATTTCGGGCCATGCCCCGTGGACGCCACCGCAATCCCGAACCCCTGCACCGGCTTCTCACGCCGACGACCGTGGCCGGTGTGTCCGTCGCCGCCGCCGGCGCGGCCTGGCTGCTGGCGGAACCGATGGCGCTGCGGCTCCTCGTGGCCGTCACGGCGGCGGCCGGGGTCGCCGGCGCCGTCGTCATGCGCGCCTGGGACCGCTCGGCGGGCCGCCGCGTCGCCGAGCTCGCGCGCGAGCGGGTCAAGGACGAGTGGCGGACCGACGAGCGGATAGCCGAGCTCGAATCCGACCTCGAAGAGGCCCGGATGCTGCGGGCCAGGCTCGACGCCAAGCTGCGCGCCAAGCGGGTCGAACTGGCGGGCCTGCGCGGCGAGCACGCGGCGCTGCTGCGGCGGTACGCGACCGCCGAGACCGAGCGCGCCAGCGCCCTGGAGGGCCGCCGGCTGCTGGCCATCGAGGCCTCCGCGGCGCCGGCCGCCGCGCCGAAGGAACTTCCGCCCGTCACCGAGGAGCGCACCTCGGCGGGCGCGCCCACTGCGGTCGGCTACGCCCGGGCCCACTCGGCCCTGGAGGCGCTGGCCTCCCGTCGGCGGCAGGCGCGGGCGCTGCCCGCGGGGCCGTCGGCCCCGGAGCCCGATCCCGGTCCCGGCCGTGGCCACGCTCCCGCCCCCGCTGCCGCGCCCTCGGTCCCCGCGCGCCGCCCTGCGGCCGCGGTGGCCCCGTACGCGGCCCAGCGGCGCACCGCCTCGCGCGTCGAGGGCGGCTTCGACTTCTTCGGCACCAAGAACGCGGCGCAGGCCCGCGCGGTGATCGAGGCGGTGCAGAACGAGGACCTGGCCGACGTGGTCGGCGCGGAGGCCCTCGCGGTGCACAAGGCCGAGTCCGCCCAGGCGGTGGCCGAGCCGGAGTTCAAGCCGGCGACCGACGAGACCCGCGCGGTGGGCCAGGTCATCGACCTGACGGCCCATGACGAGACCGAGCCGATCGACGTGGCCCGCCTCCGGACCGCGATCTCCTAGTTCCCGTCCTGTCCTGTCCCGCCCTGTCCTGCCGCGCCCGGCCGGCCGGTCCCCGGGGTCGGTCCCCGGGGGTCAGTCCCGGTACGAGTCCACGAGCACATCCTGCACACGGCCGCCGACTCCGGTGTGGACACCGGGATCCTGACCGCGCACGCCGAGCTCTACCGGTGCGGTGTCGAGGCGGGCTTCGGCGCGGACAGCAGCTCGCGCCTGATCGGCGTGCTCGGCGGTACCTCCTAGCTGGACCGGGTCCGGTGGAGCGGGTCGAACCGGCGGACCATCTGCGGCGCCGAGCGGACGGCGGTGGCCGTGTGGCCGGCGCCGGTTCCCCGGATCCTCAGAACAGCGGGAGCTGTCCCGGGTGTTCGGCCAGTACGAAGCCGTCCAGGGTCGGCGCGGAGGCGCCGAGCACCACCCGGGCCCGGGATCCGGGGCAGGACACCAGATCGCCGCGCCCCCGCCCGGAGGGCGGATCGTGGCGGGCGATCCGTCCGGCGGTGACGGCGCAGTCGCGGCCGCAGGAGGGGCAGGCCCGGCGGGGAGAGTGGGACATGCCGCCCAGTCTGCCCTGCCGCACCGACATCAGCCCTGCTGGGAGGCGAGCCAGGCCTCGTGCGCCCGCTGCACCCGGTCCCACAGCGCCGCCCGGTCCGCCGGCGTCAGGTCGTCGAGCTCGCGCCCGAAGACCGTGGCCATGACCTCGAAGAGCTCCTCCGGGGAGGTCAGTTCCCGCTTGTCGCGGCCGCCCTGAGGGTCGAGGGTCAGCAGGACCCTGCCGTGCAGCCGGTTCATCACCCCGGCGTTGCGCCGCAGCATGAAGAAGGACTGCAGGAAGGGGGAGTCCTCGGCCGTGGACAGACGCAGGTGCTCGTCCTCGAAGTCGGCCATGGTCGCGGGGGCCGAGCGGAAGTTCATCGCGGGGAAGGGCGAGTCCTCGTTGAGGAAGGTCCAGCCCGTGTCGGGCCCGTCCGCGCTCCCGAGCGGCCGCAGGCCGTACCGGAAGCCCCGCTCGTACTCGCCCTCGCGCAGGGGCAGCGGCTCGGGCGGACCGTCGCCCAGGCCGACGTCCACGAGGAAGGCCTGCCCGTCGATCCGTACGGTCAGGGTGAGGTGGTCGCCGCTCACCTCCTGGGAGTCCGGATCCGCGCTCATTCCCCCGACGTGACGCGTCACGTCGTACCCGAGGTGCTCCAGCAGCGCCGCGAACGCGCCGTTGAGGTGGAAGCAGTAGCCGCCGCGCCCGGCGGCGATGCGGCGCATGGACAGCTCGGGGTCGATGCCCGGCGGACGGCCCAGCTGGATCTCGGTGTTCTCGAACGGGATCCGCTCCAGATGGGCCCGCGTGAGGGCGAACAGCCCTTCGGCGGAGGGGGATCCGGGTTCGGTGATGCCGATCCGCCCGAGGTACGCGGCGTATATGCCAGAAATGATCATGGGGCCACCCTAGATCGGGCATCTGCCCTGCGACCGGCTATTTGTCGATGTCGCCGACCACGAAGAAGAGCGAGCCCAGGATCGCCACCATGTCGGCGACCAGCTGCCCCGGCAGCAGCACGGCCAGCGCCTGGATGTTGTTGTACGAGGCGCTGCGCAGCTTCAGCCGGTACGGGGTCTTCTCGCCCTTGGAGACGAGGTAGTAGCCGTTGATGCCGAGCGGGTTCTCGGTCCAGGCGTACGTGTGCCCCTCGGGCGCCTTCAGGACCTTCGGCAGCCGCTGGTTGATCGGCCCCGGCGGGAGGTCGTCCATCCGGTCCAGGCAGGCCACGGCCAGGTCGAGCGCGTTGTGGGTCTGGTCCAGCAGACACTCGAAGCGGGCCAGGCAGTCGCCCTCGGTGCGGGTGATCACCTTCAGGACGTCCTGGAGCTCGCCGTAGGCCAGGTACGGCTCGTCGCGGCGCAGGTCGAAGTCGACGCCGGAGGCGCGGGCGATCGGGCCGGAGACCCCGTACGCGTGCACCGCCTCGGCGGACAGGACGCCGACCCCGCGCGTACGGGCGCGGAAGATCTCGTTCCCGTGGACCAGCTTGTCGTAGACGTCCATCCGGGTCCGGACGTCGGCGATCGCGGCGCGGGCCCGGCCGAGCCAGCCGGCCGGGAGGTCCTCCTTGAGGCCGCCGACGCGGTTGAACATGTAGTGCATACGGCCGCCGGAGATCTCCTCCATGACGGCCTGGAGCTCCTCGCGTTCCCGGAACGCGTGGAAGATCGGGGTGATTCCACCCAGTTCGAGGGGGTACGAGCCGAGGAACATCAGGTGGTTCAGCACCCGGTTCAGCTCGGCCAGCAGCGTCCGCATCCACACGGCCCGCTCGGGGACCTCCATGCCGAGCATCCGCTCGACCGCCATGACCACGCCCAGCTCGTTCGAGAACGCGGACAGCCAGTCGTGGCGGTTCGCGAGCATCACGATCTGCCGGTAGTCGCGGGCCTCGAAGAGTTTCTCCGCACCGCGGTGCATGTAGCCGACCACCGGTTCGGCGCTGACGATCCGCTCGCCGTCCAGGACGAGGCGCAGGCGCAGCACGCCGTGCGTGGAAGGGTGCTGGGGGCCGATGTTGAGCACCATGTCGGTGCTCTCCGCCGCTCCGCCGATACCGACCGTGGTCTCCGTCATGCGGGCATTGTCTCAGCCCTAGGGTGGACCCATGGAAACGGGGACGATGGGTGAGACGGACGGACCCGCATGGGTCGGGCTGCCGGGCGGGCTGCTCACGCTGCGGCGGACGCTGCTGCTGATATGGACGGTGCTGCTCGCCGCCGTGACCGCCGTCGTGCCCGGCCTGACGCTCGGCCCGGTGTGGGCGGCCCTCGGGGCGTTCTGGCTCGCGGTCCTGGCCTGGGGCTGGGTGCTCCTCGGCCGGAACTGGCGGTCCTGGCGCTATGCCGAGCGCGCCGACGACCTGCTGATCAGCCGGGGCGTGCTGTGGCGGGAGGAGACCGTGGTGCCGTACGGGCGGATGCAGCTGGTGGAGGTCACCTCCGGCCCGCTGGAGCGCCGCTTCGGCCTGGCCTCGGTGCAGCTGCACACGGCCGCGGCGGCCAGCGACGCCAAGATCCCCGGGCTGGTGCCGGCCGAGGCGGAGCGGCTGCGCGACCGGCTGACCGCCCTCGGCGAGGCAAGGTCGGCCGGCCTGTGAGCCCCGCTCCGGCCGACGGCGCCGGCGGACCCGTCGCCGATTCCGCGGCCTCCGCCGCCGACGGCGGCCCCGCGGGCGGACCCGCCGTGGAGCGCAGGCTGCACCCCTTCACCCCGCTGCGCCGCGCCTGGGTGCCGATCGCCGCGACCGTGGGCGTGATCGCCCAGCAGGGCGACCAGGCCGGGAGATGGGTGGCCGACCTGTCCGCTCTCCTGCGGGTGGCGGCGGTGGCGGGCCTGATCGTGGTCTTCGGCGCCTACGGATTCCTGAGCTGGTGGTTCACCCACTACGCCATCACCGACACCGAACTGCGCATCCGCAGCGGACTCTTCTTCCGCCGCACCGCGCACATCCGCCTCGACCGGCTCCAGGCCGTGGACGTCACCCGCCCCCTGCTGGCCCGGCTGACCGGCGTCGCCAGCCTCCGGCTCGACGTCATCGGCACCGAGGACAAGGACCAGCTGTCCTTCCTCGGCGAGAAGGAGGCCGTCGCCCTGCGCGCCGAGCTCCTCGCCCGCGCAGCCGGTTTCGCCCCCGAGGAGGCCGTGCGGCTGGGCGAAGCCCCTGAGAGCGAACTGCTGCGCGTGACCCCGCGCGAGCTCGTCGTGTCGCTGCTGCTCAACCTGGGCGTCTGGGCCCTGCTCGTCCCCGGCCTGATCGTGCCGCCCCTCGTGTGGTGGTTCAGCTCCAGCCCGTGGGCGGCCCTCGTCGCCGTGCTCCCGATGCTCGGCGCTGTCTGGGCGGGCACCGCGGGCCGCTTCCTCACCGAGTACGACTGGCGGGTCGCCGAGTCCCCGGACGGGCTGCGCCTGGACCACGGACTGCTGGACCGGGCCCACGAGACCGTGCCGCCGGGGCGCGTGCAATGCGTACGGATCGTGGAGCCGCTGCTGTGGCGGCGGCGCGGCCTGGTCCGGGTGGAGCTGAAGGTGGCGGGCTCGAACAACACCGTCCTGATCCCCGTGGCCTCCAAGGACGCCGCCTTCGCCATGATCGCCCGGGTGCTGCCCGGGGTGGACCTGGCGGCCCTGGCCTTCTCCGGCTCCCCGCGGACCGGGTCCCGCTGGGTGGTCCCGGTGTGGTGGAAGGGCTACGCCCTGGCGGTCTCCCCGGAGGTGTTCGCCGCCCGGCACGGCCGCCTGTGCCGGCGTACGGACGTCGTCCCGCACGCCAAGGTGCAGAGCGTCCGCTTCACTCAGGGCCCCTGGGCCCGCGCCCGCGGCGTCGCCGACGTCCACGTGGACACCGGCGCGAACTGCACGGTGACGGCCCGGCTCCGCCCGGAGCCGGAGGCCGCGGCCCTGCTGCACGCCCAGGCCGCACGCTCCCGCACCTCCCGGGCCTCGGCCCGTCCGGACCGCTGGATGACGTAGCCGGGGACGGGGATCGGCGACGGGGCCGGACACCTCCTGGCTCCGGCGCGTCCGCATCCGGTCCAGGGGACCCGGGGCAGGACTTCCTGCGCCGCCGCGAGCAGAGGCAGTGCCGACTCCGGGCTCATGGTCCTCGGGTTCGGTGCTCGACGGTTCCTCGCTGGCTGAACGCGGCCCCCGCACCGGCGACGTCCCCTCGGGCCGGGCGGCCCGAGGGGACGTCCGAAGGCCGTGCTAGCCGGCGCCGCCGCCCGCGCGGACCAGGCCCGTCTCGTACGCCAGGACCACCACCTGGACCCGGTCGCGCAGCCCCAGCTTGGTCAGGATCCGGCCCACATGGGTCTTCACCGTCGCCTCCGACAGGACCAGCCGGGCCGCGATCTCGCCGTTCGACAGGCCCTGCGCCACCAGCAGCATGACCTCGCGCTCGCGCTCCGTCAGCCGCTCGATGTCCTTGTTCTGCGGCTCCTGCGTGGTCGTCGGCAGCATCGGCGCGAAGCGGTCCAGCAGGCGCCGCGTCGTGGACGGGGCCACCACCGCGTCCCCGCTGTGCACCGAGCGGATGGCCGCGAGCAGCTCGCCCGGCGGGACGTCCTTCAGCATGAATCCGCTCGCGCCCGCCTTCAGGCCCGAGAAGGCGTACTCGTCCAGGTCGAAGGTGGTCAGGATGATCACCTTCGGGTGCTCCTCCGGCTCGCAGATCCGCCGCGTCGCCTCCACCCCGTCCAGCCTGGGCATGCGGACGTCCATCAGCACCACGTCCACCTTCGTGGCCCGCAGCACCTCCAGCGCCTCCAGTCCGTCGCCCGCCTCGGCGACCACCTCCATGTCCGGCTGGGCGGCGAGCACCATACGGAAACCGGTGCGCAGCAGCACCTGGTCGTCGACCAGCATCACGCGGATGGACATCAGTTACCTCGTCCTCGTCATCTCTTCTTCAGGGGCAGCAGTGCGCTGATCCGGAAGCCGCCACCGGGCCGCGGCCCCGCGTCCAGGGTTCCGCCGACCATACCGATCCGCTCGCGCATGCCGATCAGCCCGTGCCCGGCGCCGTCCGCGCCGCCGTCCTCGTACAGCTCGTGGGCCGCGCCCCGGCCGTCGTCCTCGACCAGCAGGCCGAGCCCGTCGTCGAAGTAGACCAGCCGGACGCTGGCCGTCGCGTCGGGGCCGCCGTGCTTGCGGGTGTTGGTCAGCGCCTCCTGCACGATCCGGTACGCCGTCAGCTCGACCCCGCTGGGCAGCCGCCGCGGCGTGCCCTCGACCTCGAAGTCCACCGCGAGGCCGGCCGTGCGCACCTGCTCGACCAGGACCTCGATCTGCTCGACGTCGGGCTGGGGCACGTAGTCCTCGGACTCCTGCGGCTCGCCGGTGCGCAGGACGCCCAGCAGCCGCCGCATCTCGGCCAGCGCCTGGCGCCCGGTGCCGGAGATGGTCTGGAGGGCTTCCTTGGCCTGTTCGGGGGCCGCGTCCATGACGTACGCCGCCCCGTCCGCCTGGACCACCATCACCGAGACGTTGTGCGCGACGACGTCGTGCAGCTCGCGGGCGATCCGGGCGCGCTCGGCGGCCACGGCGACCTTGGCCTGGGCCTCGCGCTGGTTCTCCAGGCGCTGGTTCCGTTCGACGAGCTGGGCGTAGTAGGCCCGCCGGGTGCGCAGGGAGTCGCCGAGCACCCAGGCGAGGGCGAACGGGACGACGGCGAAGAGCGTGAAGAGGACGTTGTTGCGGAAGTCGCCCTTGTCCACCTGGAAGCGCAGGGCGTACAGGGGGGAGGCGAGGCATCCGATGGCGAACGCGGTACGGGACATCCGGCGCGAGATCTCGGCCGAGGCGGCGACCGTGTACAGGATGATCAGCATCGCGAGGTCGGCGTTGTTCACCTCGGCATGGACGATCAGCTTGTAGACGCCGGTGCCGACGGCCAGCCAGAACATCGGTTGAGTCCACTTGCGGCGCAGGGCCACCACGAGGCTCATCGCGACCACCGCCGGGACGGCGAGCATCCGCGCGGTGGTGCTGCTGAAACTGTCGTCGGCGACTTGCAGCATCCCGACCCCGAAGAGGAGGACAGCCCAGAAGCTGTCGACGCCCGTCGGGTGTCGGCGGAGGAAGTCGTAGAGGCGCTGCACGTAACCCAGAGTAGGGAACGCAGATAGGTGCTGGAGTCAACCAGAGGTTCGAACCTGACACCGGGGGCGTACTCCCCAAGGTGGACGGAAGCCTACCCTTTGTCCGGTGATCTCTCAGGGTGAAGGCGTGACCCCGGTCCGGTGGCGCAGTGCGATGGAGGCCGCGCTGTACGGGCCCGACGGCTTCTACGTACGGCCCGGCGGGCCGGGACCCGCCGGGCACTTCCGTACCTCCGTGCACGCCTCGCCGCTGTACGCCGCGGCCGTGGCCCGGCTGCTGGGGTGGGTGGACGCCGAGCTCGGGCACCCGGCGGAGCTGGACCTGGTCGACGTCGGGGCCGGGCGGGGGGAGCTGCTGGCCGGGGTGCTCGCCGCGCTGGAGCCGGAGACGGCCGCGCGGGTGCGCCCGTATGCCGTGGAGCGGGCGGAGCGGCCCGCCGGGCTCGACCCGCGGATCCGCTGGGTCGCGGCCCCGCCCGAAGGGACGAGGGGGCTGCTCTTCGCCAACGAATGGCTGGACAACGTGCCGCTGGAGGTCGCCGAGGACGGGCACTACGTGCTCGTCGCCCCGGACGGTACGGAGAGCGCGGGCGGCCCGCTGGACGGTGCGGACCGGGCCTGGCTGGAGCGGTGGTGGCCCGGCGGCGGCCGCGCCGAGATCGGCCGTGCCCGGGACGAGGCCTGGGCGGCCGCGGCCGGGACCCTGGAGCGGGGCCTGGCGGTGGCGGTGGACTACGCCCACACCCGGGGCGCACGGCCCCCGTACGGCACGCTGACGGGTTTTCGCGGCGGCCGGGAGGTCCCGCCGGTGCCGGACGGTTCCTGCGACGTCACCGCCCACGTGGCCCTGGACTCCTGCGCGGGGCCGGGGGCGGTCCTGCTGACCCAGCGCGAGGCCCTGGCCGCGCTCGGCGTCTCCGGGGCCCGGCCCCCGCTGGCCCTGGCCTCGGCGGACCCGGTGGCTTACGTACGGGCCCTGTCCTCGGCCGGTGAGGCGGCGGAGCTCACGGACCGCGCCGGGCTGGGCGCCTTCGGCTGGCTGGTCCAGCCGGCCGGCGTCCCGGCCCCGGCATGGCCGGGCGCGCGGGCGGTGCACTGACCCGCCGGGAACGCGGAGGGCCGGGATCCGCTGCGGGATCCCGGCCCTCCTGTGCGTCTGCCCGCGTGGTTACTGCTTCACCTCGTCGTGGCCCTGGTGCAGGCCGCCGCCGCTGCCCGAGCCGCCCGTCGGCTGCGAGACGACCGGCTTCGACAGCGGGGCCAGGTCGAAGGCGTAGTGGCCGACCGCGTCCGCGATGACGTCGACGTTGATGTCGAGCGCCTTCTGGTCGATGTTGGTGATGTCGTCACCCTTGCCGTGGTAGTTCACGTCGTAGGCGACACCCGCCTGGCCGCCGAACTTCGCGGCCTGCTCCGGGGTCTTGATGCCCTCGGCGCCGGTGAAGGTGCCGCCGGACGGGATGCCCACCTCGATGAAGGGGCCGTAGTCCGAGCGGCCCGAGAAGTCCGTGCCCTCATGCGGGATCTTCTTCGAGTCGAGGAAGTCGTTGATCCCCTTCTCCAGCTGGGCGGAGCCCGCCGGGCCGGGGCCCGCGCCGGTCGCGTCCGAGTCGTCGCCGTCGTAGACGAAGTACGCGGCGTTGGGCGAGGCGATCATGTCGAAGTTCAGGTAGAGCTTGATCTGCTTCTTCTGCGCGTCCGTCAGCCCGGCGACGTACGCCTCGGACCCGAGCAGGCCGAACTCCTCCGCCGACCACCAGGCGAACTTGACCTTGTTCTTGATCTTCGACTGGCTGCTCGCCAGGCGCTGCGCGACCTGGAGGATGCCGGCCGATCCGGACCCGTTGTCGTTGATGCCGGGGCCGGCCGCGACCGAGTCGAGGTGCGAGCCGAGGAAGACGGTGTCGTTCTCGTCACCGCCCTGGGTCTCGGCGATGACGTTGTACGTCTTGCGGTTCTCGCGCAGCTGCCGGATGTCGAGGGTGACCTCGACCGGGCCGGCCGCGGCCTCGGCGGCGAGCTTCTCGCCGTCCTCCTGGGTGATGCCGCCCGTCGGGATCTTGCCCGCGTTCGGGTCGCCGAGGGTTCCGTTGAGGGCGCCCGCCGTGTTGTTGTAGATGATCGCGCCGACCGCGCCGGCCGCGGCCGCGTTGGCCTGCTTGGCGGCGAAGGTGCAGCCGCCGCGCTTGACCAGGGCGATCTTGCCGGTGAAGGTGCCGGAGGCGAAGTCGCCGGGCTCGCAGCCGTTCGTCCCGTCCGCGTCGACCGGGGCGACGGCGACACCGGCGGTCACACCGCCCTCCGGGCTGTTCGCCGTGTACGACATCAGGTGGATCGGTACGTCGCGCTGGTTCGCGCCGCCCACCGTCAGCTTCTCCTCGATGGTCTCGACGTACACGAAGTCGAATTCGTTCTTGGTGACCTTGTAACCGGCCGCCTTCATCACGGCCTCGATGTACTTGGCGGACTGCACGTGCCCCTTGGAGCCGGCCGCGCGGTTGCCGTTGTTGTAGTCGGCGAGCGACTGCAGGACCTTGAGGTGGTTGTAGGCGCCCTTGCCGGTCGCTTCTTTGACCAGCTTCTTGGCGAGCGCGTCACCCCGGGCGGCGTCGCTCTGCGGGCTTGCGGTGGCTCCGGCCGGTCCGGCCAGCAGCAGCGGCGAGACGAGGGCTGCGGCTGCCAGGGCGGCGGTTGCTGCGGCTATACGGCGTGAGGGCATGAAGGTCCTTCCACGGCAAAGGCGAGCAGGGCGGGGCGGAGCAGGGCACAGCGAGGCGGAGCGTGGTGGAGCGCGTGAGCAGAAGTGGTGCGCGTTACGTGGGGGATCGGTGGACGCACGTTAGACAGCAAGTGGCCACCATGGCCAGAGTTTTCGCTGATTCCGGTTTATGAATTCCGTATATCGGTGAATCTGGGCCGCCCAAATCCGGCCAACCACACGCCGGTTGCTTCTATCGCAGGATGCCCTCGATGAAGTCCGATCCGATGCGTGCGACCGCCGTCAGGTCCAACTGGTGCTGGGCGTACCGGCCCTGACGCCGCGTATGCATCAGGCCGGCCTTCTTCAGGACGGACAGGTGCCGCGACACCTCCGGCGCGGTGATCCCGTACACGGTCGCCAGCTCGCTCGTCGTGAACGGGGCCCGGGCCAGGCTCCGGCACAGCATCATCCGCATCGGATGCGCCAGCGCCTCCATCCGCCGCTGGAGCAGCTCCACCGAGCCGGGCTCGGAGGCCAGTTCGGGGGAGCCGAGCGGATAGTGGACCACCGGCCGCCAGCCCGGCGCGTGCAGCACCAGCAGATGCGGCCAGCCGAAGTTGGTCGGCACGAAGACCAGACCGGTGCCTATTCGGTGATCGGTCGCGGTCGTCGATCCGTGGACCATCTTGTCGGCGGTGATGGTGGTGCCGGCCTCGTCGACGCTCAGTGCCGCCGAGACCTCCTTCAGCACGGTCGCCAGCCCCTTGCGGCGCAGCACCTCCGTCTTGTGCCGGGCATCGGCGCTCTGCCCGGGCTCGACGCGCTTCCACGTCTCGGCGAAGAAGGCCTCGTCGCAGTCCTCAAGGAGGCGCCGCATCCACACCCGCACGGCGGCCGTGTCGTCGAGGAGCCGCATGGAGAAGTCCAGCTGGCGCGGGCCGCGGGCGGCGGCCGTCTCCAGCGCCTTGGCCCGCGCCGCCGGGTTGTCCAGGGGGGAGGAGGACGGCCCGCCCTCGTTGTAGAGCGCCAGCCAGCACTGCTCCAGGGCGGCCCGCACGAACCGCTCGTCGTCCAGCCGGTCGAGCACGTCCAGCGCCTCGGCCAGCGTCGCGGCGGGCTGCCCGGTACCGCCGGGCAGCCCGGCGAAGGGCATGAAGATGTCGGAGAACGAGCTCCGCCACATGAAGTCGGCCTCCAGCAGCCGGTCCGCGAGGCATGGATCGAGCGAGGCGGCGGTGGCGGTGGTCCAGGACGTCAGCCCGGGGTGGTGAGCGGGCTGGGAGAGCGCGTGCAGGGCCATGCAGAGCTCGGCGAGCGGGGAGGGCGCGAAAGTGATCCGCTCGGTGGGCAGGCCTGCGATGTCGATCGTGACGCTCATCAGGCCATTCTCTCGTTCCCCGCACGCCGGGAAAGCCGGGACGGGCCTGTCGGCCCCGCCGTACGAGTGGCTGCGGGCGCCGTGGCACGGCGGCCGGACGAGTGATCATTTATGGCCGCGGGGGCGCTTTCGAGCCGTCGATTGACGGGGAACGTCAACTGTCGTGCGCGATGCCGCCGACGGGGTGAGGCTTGGGGCATGACCGCAATTGAGCAGTACATGATCGATACCTACCGGGCGGCCCAGCAGGGCGCCCCGATGCCCCCGCCGCCCGGGCGGGACGACGTCGCCGTCCTGCGCTCGCTGCGCACGTACGAGCAGGCCCGCGCCGTCATGGACGGCAGATCGGGCCGCCACCCCTGGCGCGCGGCCCTGCGCCGGATATTCGTCCGCCCGCGGGCGTGCTGATCGCGGGCGTGCTGATCCGGCGAGGCCCCGGGCCCGGCCCGGGACCCTTCCGCCCCCGCTACTCGAAATTCGGCGCGTTGCGCTGGTACACCAGCCGCAGCCCGATCAGCGTCAGCCACGGCTCGTGGTCGTCGATCACCGAGGACTCGCCCAGCACCATCGGAGCCAGCCCGCCCGTGGCGATGACCCGCACGTCGTCCGGGTCGCCGTGCGGTCCGGCCAGCTCCTTCGCCATCCGGGTCACGACCCCGTCGACCTGCCCCGCGAAGCCGTAGACCACGCCCGACTGCATCGCCTCGACCGTGGACTTCCCGATCACGTTGCGCGGCCGGGCCAGCTCGATCTTCCGCAGCTGGGCGCCCCGTACGCCGAGCGCCTCCATCGAGATCTCGATGCCCGGGGAGATCACCCCGCCCACGTACTCGCCCTTCGCCGACACCGCGTCGAAGGTGGTCGCCGTACCGAAGTCGACCACGATCGCCGGGCCCCCGTAGAGCTCGACCGCCGCGACCGCGTTGATGATGCGGTCCGCGCCGACCTCCTTCGGATTGTCCATGAGGATCGGCACGCCCGTCTTGATGCCGGGCTCCACCAGCACCGCCGGCACGTCGCCGTAGTAGCGCCGGGTCACCTCGCGCAGCTCGTGCAGGACCGACGGCACCGTCGAGCAGATCGCGATGCCGTGGATCCCGTCGCCCAGCTCGCTGCCGAGCATCGGGTGCATGCCCATCAGGCCCTGCATCAGCACGGCCATCTCGTCGGCCGTGCGCCGCGGGTCGGTCGAGATGCGCCAGTGCTCGACGATCTCGTCACCGTCGAACAGGCCCAGGACCGTGTGGGTGTTGCCTACGTCGATGGTGAGGAGCACGGGTTACACCGCCTCGCGCAGATCGAGCCCGATGTCCAGGATCGGCGAGGAGTGGGTCAGCGCGCCGACCGCCAGGTAGTCCACGCCGGTCTCCGCGTACGCGCGGGCCGTGTCCAGGGTGAGGCGGCCCGAGGACTCCAGCACCGCGCGGCCGGCCACCAGGGCCACGGCCTGCGCGGTCTGCTCCACCGTGAAGTTGTCCAGCAGGATCAGGTCGGCGCCGGCCTCCAGGACCTCCCCGATCTGCTCCAGCGTGTCGACCTCGACCTCGATCGGGACCTCCGGGAAGGTCTCGCGCACGGCCTTGAACGCCTGCGCGACACCGCCCGCCGCCACCACGTGGTTGTCCTTGACCAGCGCGGCGTCCGAGAGCGACATCCGGTGGTTGACGCCGCCGCCGCAGCGCACCGCGTACTTCTCCAGCGAGCGCAGGCCCGGCGTGGTCTTGCGGGTGTCGCGGACCTTCGCCGAGGTGCCCTCCAGCACATCGGCCCAGCGGCGGGTGGCCGTCGCGATGCCCGACAGCCGGCACATGATGTTCAGCGCGCTGCGCTCCGCCGTCAGCAGGTCACGGGTGCGCGAACGCACCGACAGCAGCAGCTGACCGGCCGTGACGGTGTCGCCGTCCTCCGCGTGCCGCTCCACCTCGAAGGCCTCCGTGCAGACCACGGAGAACACGGCCTCGGCGATCCGCAGACCGGCCACGACACCGTCCTCGCGCGCGACGAAGTCGGCGACGGCCTCGGCCTCCTCCGGCACGGTCGCGACCGTCGTCACGTCCACGCCGCCGTCCAGGTCCTCCGACAGCGCCATGTGCGCGATGTCCTCGACCTCGATCGGGTCCAGGCCCGCGTCGGCCAGCAGCTGTGCCAGCGCCGGGTCCAGGCCGCTCTCCTCGCCGTCACCGCAGGCGCAGTCGTCGCCGCAGCCGCCGTCGTTCTGGTCGATCAGGGGAAGTTCGGGGGTGCTCACGGTCACTGCTCCAGGCTCGGGGTGCTCAGGGGGTGCACGGACGGGAAGTCCGCGGAGTCGGTGGGTACGACGACCAGGGCGCGCTTCTCGGTCGCCGAGAGCCGGACGACGAGATGGCGGCGCCAGTGCGCATCGTCCCGCTCGGGGTGGTCCTCGCGCCAGTGGCAGCCGCGGGTCTCCACGCGCCGCTGTGCCGCGGCGACCAGGACCCGCGCCACGCACAGCAGGTTCGTGGCCTCCCAGGTGTCCACGCCCGGCTCGGCGGTCTTGCCGTGCGCTTCGAGATCGTTCAGGGCGGTGGCGTACAGCCCTTCGAGGGCCTCGGCGGCCGCGCTCAGCGACTCGGCGGAGCGGAGCACGCCCGCGCCCTCGGTCATGATCCGCTGGACCTCGAACCGGGCACCGGCGGGCTGCAGCGGGCCGGTGGCCGGGACCGGTATGCCCGGGCCGCTGCCGGCGGGCCGCTCGGCGACGATGTCCTCGGCGATCCGCTCGGCGAAGACCAGACCCTCCAGCAGGGAGTTGGAGGCCAGCCGGTTCGCTCCGTGCACACCGGTGCAGGCGACCTCGCCGCAGGCGTACAGGCCCGGGACGGTGGTCCGCCCGTGCAGGTCGGTCCGTACGCCGCCGGAGGCGTAGTGCGCGGCGGGCGCGACCGGGATGGGCTCGGTCACCGGGTCGATGCCGTGGGAGCGGCAGGCGGCCAGGATGGTCGGGAAGCGCTGCTCCCACATCTGCGCGCCGAAGTGCCGGGCGTCGAGGTACATGTGCTGCGCGCCCTGCTCCTGCATGCGGCGCATGATGCCCTTGGCGACGATGTCGCGCGGCGCGAGTTCGGCGAGCTCGTGCTGGCCCTGCATGAAGCGCACGCCGTCCGCGTCGACGAGGTACGCGCCCTCGCCCCGGACCGCCTCCGACACCAGCGGCTGCTGCCCCTCGGCGTCCGGGCCGAGGAAGAGCACCGTCGGGTGGAACTGCACGAATTCGAGGTCGGAGATCTCGGCGCCGGCCCGCAGCGCGAGCGCCACGCCGTCACCGGTGGACACCGACGGGTTGGTCGTCGCGGAGAAGACCTGGCCCATGCCGCCGGTCGCGAGGATCACGGCGGGCGCGTGCACGGCACCGACCCCGTCGTGCTGGCCCTCGCCCATGACGTGCAGGGTCACACCGGCCGTACGGCCCTGCGCGTCCTGCAGCAGGTCCAGGACGAGGGCGTTCTCCACGGTCTCGATGCCCGCGGCCTGGACGGCCTCGACGAGCGCCCGCGAGATCTCGGCGCCGGTGGCGTCGCCGCCCGCGTGCGCGATCCGGCGGCGGTGGTGCCCGCCCTCGCGGGTCAGTTCTATCTCGCCGGTCTCCGTGGAGGTGTCGAAGACCGCGCCGGTGGCCATCAGCCGCCGCACCGCGTCGGGGCCCTCGGTGACGAGCAGCCGGACGGCCTCCTCGTCGCACAGGCCCGCACCGGCGACCAGGGTGTCGTCGAGGTGCTGCTCGGGGGTGTCGCCCTCGCCGAGGGCCGCGGCGATACCGCCCTGGGCCCAGCGGGTGGAGCCGTCGTCGAGCCGGGCCTTGGTGACCACGACGGTACGGCGGCCCCCGGCGGCGCAGCGCAGCGCGGCGGTCAGGCCCGCCACGCCGGAACCGACGACCACGACATCGGCGTCGAGGGACCAGCCGGGGGCCGGAGCGTGCAGCCGTATGCCGGTGCCTGCGCCTGCCCCGCCCGACGGGATGCCTCTGCCTGGGGTGCTCACGAGTGTGCTCCGAATTCCAATGGGATGTTGTCGATCAGCCGGGTCGAGCCCACCTTCGCGGCGACGGCCAGTACGGCCTGCCCGGTGAAGTCCTGACCGGTCTCGGTGAAGTCCAGCGGGTCCACCAGCGCCAGGTAGTCCAGCACGAGCGGCGGCTCGTGGCGGCCCGCCTCGTCCAGGACGTGCAGCGCGGCGGCCCGTACGGCGTCCGGCAGCCCGGCGCCGGCCGCCGAGACGGCGTGCGCGTCGGCGGAGGCGCGGATCTCGCCGAGGCGGGCCAGGGCGGTGGCCCGCTCGTCGCTGGCCGGGGAGGCCTCGGCGCGGGCGCGCAGCGCCGCCTGCGCGGCGAGCCGGTCGCGGCCGGCGAACAGGGCACGGGACAGGGCCAGTGCGGTGTGCCGCTCCGCCGTGGAGAGGTAGCGGTTGCGGGACGACAGCGCGAGCCCGTCCTCCTCGCGGACGGTCGGTACGCCGACCACCTCGACGGGGAAGTTCAGGTCGGTCACCATCCGCCGGATCAGGGCCAGTTGCTGCGCGTCCTTCTGGCCGAAGAGGGCCAGGTCGGGGCGGGTGAGGTGGAGCAGCTTGGCGACGACCGTCAGCATTCCGTCGAAGTGCCCGGGGCGGGTGGCCCCTTCGAGGCGCTCGCCCATGGGGCCGGCGCTGATCCGCACCTGCGGGTCACCGCCCGGGTAGACCTCGTCGACGGCGGGGGCGAAGACCGCGTCGGCGCCCGCCTCTTCGGCGATCCGCAGATCCGCGTCGAGGGTGCGGGGGTAGCGGTCGAGGTCCTCGCCCGCCCCGAACTGCAGGGGGTTGACGAAGACGGTGACGACGACCTGCCCCTCGGGCCCGGCCTGTTCGCGGGCCGTGCGGATCAAGGTGGCGTGGCCCTCGTGGAGGGCGCCCATGGTCATCACCACGGCCCGGCGGCCGGTGCGCGGCAGCTTGTGCAGCTCTTCCGCGGTGTGCAGCAGCAGGTCGGTCACCGGTCGCCCCCGTCGGAGTCCGTGTCGGCGAGCACACCGAGCAGGTCCTCGGCGAGTTCGGGCTTGAGCAGACCGTGCGCGAGGGCCCGGTCCGCGGTCGTGCGGGCCATCGCCAGGTATCCGGCGACCGCGCCGGGCGCGTGCCTGCGCAGCTCGGAGACGTGCGCGGCGACCGTACCGGCGTCCCCGCGGGCCACCGGCCCGGTCAGGGCGGCGTCACCGGAGCGCAGGGCGTTGTCGAGGGCCGCGCCGAGCAGCGGGCCGAGCATCCGGTCGGGGTGCTCCACGCCGGCCTTGGCCAGCAGCTCCATCGACTGGGCGACCAGCGTGACCAGGTGGTTCGCGCCGAGGGCCAGGGCCGCGTGGTAGAGCGGACGGTTCTCCTCCGCGATCCACTCGGGCTCCCCGCCCATCTCGATGACCAGGGCCTCGGCGGCCAGGCGCAGCTCCTCGGGGGCGGTGACCCCGAAGGAGCAGCCGGCGAGCCGCTGCACGTCGACCTCGGTCCCGGTGAAGGTCATCGCCGGGTGCAGGGCCAGCGGCAGGGCGCCCGCCCGGCGCGCGGGGTCGAGCACGGAGGTCCCGTACCGGCCGGAGGTGTGCACCAGGAGCTGTCCGGGCCGGACCGCGCCGGTCTCGGCGAGGCCCTCCACCAGGGACGGCAGCGCGTCGTCGGGGACGGTCAGGAGCACCAGGTCGGCCAGCTCCAGCACCTGCGCGGGCGGTACGAGCGGCACATCGGGCAGCATCCGCGCGGCCCGGCGCACGGACGAGTCGGAGACTCCGGAGACGGCTACGGGCCGGTGCCCGGCCTGCTGGAGCGCGCACGCCAGCGCGGGACCGACGCGGCCGGCTCCGACGATGCCGACGGCGAGCCGGGCAGGGCGTGGCTGCTGTGATGGATTCACGCGGGAAGGGCCCTTCCGTTCCAGTCCGCGGGGGGTACCGGACGATACGCCGCCATGCTAGCTCCTGGGGCAGTTGGCCGGTCGGCGGCGACGGGAGCGAGGATCTTTGCCCATGAGTGATGACAGCGAGGACATCGAACGTACGAAGCGGCTGGTCGCGGCCTGGCGCGGGGCGGAGCGGAAACTGTCGCGCAGCCTGCTGGAGCCCACCGTGGGGGAGCTGCTCGGCTCGCTCGCCGAAGCCCCGTACGGCATGGACGGGCCGGCCGACGTCTACGGCGACGGAATCGTCGGCGCACTGGAGCGCAAGGTCGCCGAGCTGCTGGGGACCGAGGACGCGGCGTTCTTCCCCAGCGGCACGATGGCGCAGCAGATCGCGCTGCGGTGCTGGGCGGGCCGGACCGGGAACCCGGTGGTGGCGCTGCACCCGATGAGCCATCCGGAGCGGTGGGAGGGCGACGCCCTGTCGGCCGTCTCCGGGCTGCGGGTGGCGCACCCGACGACGGAGGCCCGCCCGCCGTCGGCCGCGGACGTCGAATCGCTCCGGGAGCCCTTCGGCACGCTGATGGTCGAGCTGCCGCTGCGGGACGCGGGCTTCCTGCTGCCCACCTGGGAGGAGCTGGAGGCGCTCACCGAGGCGGCCCGGGCGCGGGACGCGGTCGTCCACTTCGACGGGGCCCGGCTGTGGGAGTCCACCGTCCACTTCGGCCGCACCCTGCCGGAGATCGCGGGCCTCGCGGACTCGGTCTACGTCTCCTTCTACAAGTCGCTCGGCGGCCTCAGCGGGGCGGCCCTGGCGGGGCCGCGGGAATTCGTCGAGGAGACCCGGGTCTGGCGGCACCGCTACGGCGGCCAGATCTTCCGGCAGTTCCCGCAGGCCCTCTCGGCGCTGGCCGGACTGGAACGGGAACTGCCCCGGCTGCCGTCGTACGTGGCCCAGGCGCGGGTCGTGGCCGGGGCGCTGCGCTCGGCGTTCGCGGATTCGGGGGTCCCCTGGGCCCGGATCCACCCGGAGGAGCCGCACACCCACCAGTTCCAGGTGTGGCTCCCGTACGAGCCGGACCGGCTGACGCAGGCGGGCCTGCGGCAGGCCGAGGAGACGGGCACGGTCCTCTTCCGCCGCTGGTCCGCCGAGGGCCCGCCGGGCCTGGCGGTGACGGAAGTGGAAATCACCGCGCCGGGCCTGTCCTGGACGGAGGCCGACGTCCACGAAGCGGTCTCGGCCTTCGTGGCCCGGATCTAGGCCGTCTTCCGGATCCTGCGAATCCGGCCTCGCCAGGGGGCACCTCCCAGCGGTAGCTGGGGGAGTTCGAGGCGCGGGTTCCGGGGCGCAGCCCCGGGAAACGGCGAAAGGGCGGGGCGGGGAGAAGACCAGCTCAGCGGTACCCGCACCGCCCTCGGAAGGCAAGGGCGAAACGCCGAATTCCCGAAAGTCACCGGCGCGGCCCGGCCACGGCGTTACCGTCATTGACGGCAATTACCGGCCACCGCGCCCGGAGGAGACACCGTGACCACTCAGCCCGCGTGGCGTAAGTCCTCGTTCTGCAGTGAGGGCGACGCCTGCGTCTACGTCGCCACCGCCCCCGGAGCCCTCGTCAAGGTCGCCGACCGTGCCGACCCCGCCCACCTCGTGCTCGCCACCACCCAGGCCGCCTGGGCCGACTTCCTGCGCGCGGTCAAAGAGACCGGCTGAGGGACCCGCCGAGCGCGCCGCAGCCGCGATCAGGGGATTTTGTCCGATTAGCGCGTATCTTCGGCCCATGCCCACGCCCTACGGATCCCGCGGCGGCATGGCGTTCAGCGCCGCTGAGCTGCACCTGCTCAGGCGCCTCCTCGCCCACGCCCTTCAGTCCTCCTCGGCCCCCCTGGCGGCCGAGGAGGTCCAGGACTGCCTGCGCCTCGCGCGGTCGGTGGACGAAGCGGTCCAGGAGGCGGGCCGGCTCAGAGCGTTCCTCCTCGCGGACCTCGCCCGCTACCGCGGCGCCCTGCCCGGCAGTCTCTCCGGCTACCTGGAGCTGCTGCAGGACGCCCTGGCCGCCGGGTACGAACCGGAGCCCGACGACCTCGCCGCCCTGCGCGCGCTCCGCGCCAACCCGCTCGCCGCCGCGCTGCTGGAACGGGTCCGGACGGTCGCGGAGCGCTCCGTACGGCGGCGGCTGTCGACCGCCCCCGCGCCCCGGACCCGGCTGCTGGCCCTGGCCGGCGGCAAGGAGAAGGACGAGCCGCCGGCCCGCCCGGCGCCGCACCCCAAGGAGCCGCCACGTCCGGAGCGGCCCATTCCGACCCCTGGCGAGGTGTTCCCGCCGCGCCGCAAGCCCAGCCCGCCCCCGGCGGCCGGGTGGGCCGCCGGGTAGCTACGCTGTGGGGCATGGACTATGTCTCCGCGCTCGTGCCCCCCTTCGTGATGGCCGTGTTCTTCATCGCCCTCGTCATGACGATCGTGAAGAGCCAGGGCGGTTCCAACAAGGCCAAGGAGGACGCGGCGGTCGACGCCGTGCTCGCCCGGGCAGAGGCCACCCAGCAGCAGCAGAAGTAACCCTCAGGGCGTGCGGCTTCACCGGCCGTGCGCCCGATTTTCTTGCGCGTTGCCGAGCGAATAGTCGGGCAATTCAGCACAAGCCGCACTATCGTGCTGCTGTGCCTCGCCCCTTGGGAGAACTCGAAGACGCCGTCATGACACGGGTGTGGCAGTGGAACCGCCCGGTCACTGTGCGAGAAGTCCTGGAAGACCTCCAGCAGGAACGGTCCATCGCGTACACCACGGTCATGACCGTTATGGACAATCTTCATCAGAAGGGCTGGGTCCGCCGGGAAGCAGAAGGCCGCGCCTATCGATATACGGCGGTCTCCACCCGCGCCGCCTACTCGGCCGCACTGATGAACGAGGCGTGGTCGACGAGCGACAACCCCGCGGCCGCCCTCGTGGCCTTCTTCGGCATGATGTCCGCGGAACAGCGGGACGCCCTCCGCGACGCCGTGCGGGTCGTCCAGTACGACGACGAGTCGGGCGCCGACACCGCCCCCGAACCCCCCGCTCCGCCCGTGGCCGAGGGGGAGTCCGCCGAGCGCCCGCAGGAGCCGGGGCGATAACGTCCGCAGCCATGGGAGAGTTTTCCACTGCACATGCAGAATCAGTGACGATCCGCCGTGCCCGGACGCGTGATGTTCCCGCGCTGCGCCGCCTCCTCGACCAGTACGTGCAGCAGCGGATCCTGCTCGACAAAGCTCCGGTCGTCCTTTACGAGGACATCCAGGAGTTCTGGGTCGCGGAACGCGAGTCCGACGGCCAGGTCGTAGGCTGCGGCGCACTCCACGTGATGTGGGAAGACCTTGCCGAAGTGCGCACTCTCGCCGTCGACCGGGGCTTGAAGGGCGCCGGGGTCGGGCATCAGGTGCTGGAGCAGTTGTTGCGTACCGCCCGTACCCTCGGGGTGAGCCGGGTTTTCTGCCTCACCTTCGAAGTCGAGTTCTTCGCGAAGCACGGCTTCGTCGAGATCGGCGAGACCCCGGTCAAGACCGATGTCTACATGGAGCTGCTGCGTTCCTATGACGAGGGTGTCGCCGAGTTCCTCGGTCTCGAACGGGTGAAGCCGAACACCTTGGGCAACAGTCGGATGCTTCTGCACCTCTGATCGATGGCCTCAGCTTTTCCGGTGCTCCGCGCACCTGTGGCCTATGTCCGAATCGCGCACGTTTCCCGCCCTGTTGCGGTCTCGAACCTCTCCCCGGGGGTTTGTGTTTTCCAGGCAAAAGCGGTTTCCTTTCCGCGTACTGCTTTTCGATGAAAGGAAATCCCGGTGGCACAGAAGGTTCAGGTCCTTCTTGTCGACGACCTCGACGGTGGCGAGGCGGACGAGACGGTGACGTTCGCTCTGGATGGCAAGACCTACGAGATCGACCTCACCACCGCCAACGCTGAAAAGCTCCGCGGTCTGCTCGACCCGTACACCAAGGGCGGCCGCCGTACCGGTGGCCGCGCGTCCACCGGTCGCGCCAAGGGCCGTACGGCCGCGGCGTCCGGCAACCCGGACACCGCGGAGATCCGCGCCTGGGCGAAGTCCCAGGGCATGAGCGTCAACGACCGCGGTCGTGTTCCGCAGGAGATCCGCGACGCCTACGAGAACCGGGGCTGACCCGTCAGGGACTGACCCGGCCGGCCCGCGAGGGAGGCCCGGCCACGGCGCTCCGCAGGGGCGTACGGCGCCGGAGCCGCGCGCGGTGGCATTCCGTCGCCGCCGCGGAGACCAGGCGCACGAGATCGGGCCCGGCGGTCACCCGCCCGGGACCGGCGCCCTGTCCGGGACCGGACAGGGCAGGCAGAAGTGCCTCGCACCCCTGCTCGGGGGGCCGTAGCCACACGGCGGCCCCCCGGGGACTCCCGTCCCCGGCGCAATGCCCCGGCGGCACCGGGGCGGTGATCCGGCCACCCGCACCCAGGGCGGCGAGATCGAGGGCGACCCCGCCCCACTCCAGCCAGTCGAGCAGCCCGTCGAGCTCCTCTGCGCTCCCCGCGGCCACCAGGAACCGCATCCGGCGCCCCATGAGGGCCACCGGGCCCGTGGCGACCGGCCTGCGCAGCAGTGCGGCACCCGCGTCGGACGGCAGCTCCAGCACGTCGAACCGGATGCCGGTCGCGAGCTGGGCGGGCGGCCCGCCCACGACGGTCCAGCCGAGCACTCTCCCGTACCAGGAGGCGTACGCGTCCTCCTCGGGCGCCGGGCGGGGCGACGGCACGGTCGGCGGGGCGAGCGGCGGGAGGGTTACGGCCATGTCCGGAGCAACTTCCGAAACGCCCCGGGGTTACGCTCGATGTGACACACCGCACTCACGGTCATGCGGAACGTAAACGTCCGTGGAGTCCGGAGTCCGCATTCGGGACGCAACTGTGTTCGCCCTTAGCTGAGGGAACCGGTGGCGCCGGCATGGAGTGTCAGTCCTTACGGGTAAGACATTCCTAGTGGATCGGGGCGACACGCTGATTTGACGGGCTTCCGTTCGCCGTCGGCGTACACGCATGACGGGTATCTGCCTGGCCTGCGGGAACATCGTCTCGCACCATCGAGTTGGAGCAGTTGTCGGCTCTTCAAGCCGGTTTTCCCGCTGAGGCAGGGGTGAGCCGCGGACGGATGTCGGCAGTTGGAATGAGCTGTCCCGCCCCGCGGGACTAGCATGCGGAAGGACAGGGCGGGGACCGACCCCGAACTGCCCGACCGCTCTGAGGAGCGATAAACGATGTTCGAGAGGTTCACCGACCGCGCGCGGCGGGTTGTCGTCCTGGCTCAGGAAGAAGCCCGGATGCTCAACCACAACTACATCGGCACCGAGCACATCCTCCTGGGCTTGATCCACGAGGGTGAGGGTGTCGCCGCTAAGGCCCTGGAGAGCCTCGGGATTTCGCTCGAGGCTGTTCGCCAGCAGGTTGAGGAGATCATCGGTCAGGGGCAGCAGGCCCCGTCCGGCCACATCCCCTTCACCCCGCGGGCGAAGAAGGTCCTGGAGCTTTCGCTCCGAGAGGCCCTCCAGCTCGGCCACAACTACATCGGCACCGAGCACATCCTGCTCGGCCTGATCCGCGAGGGCGAGGGCGTCGCCGCCCAGGTCCTCGTGAAGCTGGGCGCCGATCTCAACCGAGTCCGGCAGCAGGTCATCCAGCTGCTCTCCGGCTACACCGGTGGAGGCAAGGAGTCGGCCACGGCCGGCGGGCCGGCCGAGGGCACGCCCTCGACCTCGCTCGTCCTGGACCAGTTCGGCCGCAACCTCACCCAGGCGGCCCGCGAATCCAAGCTCGACCCGGTCATCGGGCGCGAGAAGGAGATCGAGCGGGTCATGCAGGTGCTGTCCCGCCGTACGAAGAACAACCCGGTCCTCATCGGCGAGCCCGGCGTCGGCAAGACCGCCGTCGTCGAGGGCCTGGCCCAGGCGATCGTCAAGGGCGAGGTTCCCGAGACGCTGAAGGACAAGCACCTCTACACGCTTGACCTCGGCGCCCTGGTCGCGGGTTCCCGCTACCGCGGTGACTTCGAGGAGCGCCTGAAGAAGGTGCTCAAGGAGATCCGCACCCGCGGCGACATCATCCTGTTCATCGACGAGCTCCACACCCTCGTGGGTGCGGGCGCCGCCGAGGGCGCGATCGACGCCGCCAGCATCCTCAAGCCCATGCTGGCCCGTGGTGAGCTCCAGACCATCGGTGCCACGACGCTCGACGAGTACCGCAAGCACCTCGAGAAGGACGCGGCCCTCGAGCGCCGCTTCCAGCCGATCCAGGTGGCGGAGCCTTCCCTCCCCCACACGATCGAGATCCTCAAGGGCCTGCGCGACCGCTACGAGGCCCACCACCGCGTCTCCATCACGGACGAGGCCCTCGTCCAGGCGGCGACGCTGGCGGACCGGTACATCTCGGACCGCTTCCTCCCGGACAAGGCGATCGACCTGATCGACGAGGCCGGCTCCCGGATGCGCATCCGCCGGATGACCGCGCCGCCGGACCTCCGCGAGTTCGACGAGAAGATCGCGGCCGTGCGCCGCGACAAGGAGTCGGCCATCGACTCCCAGGACTTCGAGAAGGCGGCGTCTCTCCGTGACAAGGAGAAGCAGCTGCTGGCGGCGAAGACCAAGCGCGAGAAGGAATGGAAGGCCGGCGACATGGACGTCGTCGCCGAGGTCGACGGCGAGCTCATCGCCGAAGTCCTCGCGACCGCGACCGGCATTCCCGTCTTCAAGCTCACCGAGGAGGAGTCGTCGCGACTGCTCCGCATGGAGGACGAGCTCCACCGTCGGGTCATCGGCCAGAAGGACGCCATCAAGGCGCTCTCCCAGGCGATCCGCCGTACCCGTGCGGGTCTGAAGGACCCGAAGCGCCCGGGTGGCTCGTTCATCTTCGCCGGTCCGTCCGGTGTCGGTAAGACCGAGCTCTCGAAGACGCTCGCCGAATTCCTCTTCGGCGACGAGGACGCGCTGATCTCCCTCGACATGTCGGAGTTCAGCGAGAAGCACACGGTTTCCCGTCTCTTCGGTTCGCCCCCCGGCTACGTGGGCTACGAAGAGGGCGGCCAGCTCACCGAGAAGGTGCGCCGGAAGCCGTTCTCCGTCGTCCTCTTCGACGAGGTCGAGAAGGCCCACCCGGATATCTTCAATTCCCTTCTCCAGATCCTGGAGGACGGTCGCCTGACCGACTCCCAGGGCCGGGTCGTGGACTTCAAGAACACGGTCATCATCATGACGACCAACCTGGGTACCCGGGACATCTCGAAGGGCTTCAACCTGGGCTTCGCCGCCCAGGGCGACACCAAGACCGGATACGACCGGATGAAGGCGAAGGTCAACGAAGAGCTCAAGCAGCACTTCCGGCCCGAGTTCCTCAACCGTGTCGACGACACGGTCGTCTTCCACCAGCTCACCGAGGAAGACATCATCCAGATCGTCGACCTCATGATCGCCAAGGTCGACGAGCGCCTCAAGGACCGCGATATGGGCATCGAGCTGAGCGGTGACGCGAAGCTCCTGCTCGCCAAGCGCGGCTACGACCCGATCATGGGTGCCCGGCCGCTGCGCCGGACCATCCAGCGCGAGATCGAGGACCTGCTGTCGGAGAAGATCCTCTTCGGCGAGCTGCGTCCCGGTCAGATCGTGGTCGTCGGCAAGGAGGGTGAGGGCGAGGACGCCAAGTTCACCTTCCGCGGCGAGGAGAAGTCGGCTCTGCCCGACCTTCCCCCGATCGAGGCCACGGGCTCCGGCCCGGACCTGTCGAAGGGCGCGTAAGCGCGGATCAGTACCAAGGGGCGGCCCCGGAACCTTTCGGTTCCGGGGCCGCCCCTTTTTCGCGTCATCGGGTCGCTGCTCGCGCACCATGCTGCGCCACGCCCCCCGAGACCGGCCGGACCCCCTGTGACCTGGGCCTCAGAAGGCCCTGGTTCCGGTGGGGCGGCCGGTGACAAGCCGCACAGGACAAATCGGACGTACTAGGTTGTTTCGTAGATCGAAAAGGCCCTGCCGCGGGACCTTCGTCCCTGGAGAGAGGCGTCAACGGGGCGCGTCACACGGGCGCCGCTACGAGTTCCGCTAGTAATCGGGACATTTGGGGAAGTCCCGGGGCACGGGTTACCAAGGATGAGCCAACCCGGCACTCGCTCGATCGTGCCGGGTCACTTCATGCCTCTTACAGGTGTGAAACCCCCCTTGTCCCCGGCCCCGGAGGTCTGCACATGTTCGCGAAGCGCGTCTACACCCGTCGTACCCGTATCGCTGTCGGCACCACCGCTCTCGGTGCGGTGCTGGCCCTCGGGGCGGGCACGACCGCCGCGTTCGCAGACGCCCCGCAGACCGCCGTCACCGCCAAGGCCGCCGGCGCCGCCGGTGCGGCGGGCGCCTCGAAGACCGGTCTCTGGGACAAGCCGCTGGAGAAGTACACGCTGTCCGCGACCTTCGGCAAGGGCGGCAGCATGTGGTCCCACAAGCACTCCGGCCAGGACTTCGCCGTCCCGGTCGGCACCCCGGTCAAGGCCGCGGCCGCCGGCGTCGTCGTCAAGGCGGGCCCGAACGGCGGCGGCGACGGCCCCGCGTACGGCAACGCCATCGTGATCAAGCACGCCAACGCCACGTACTCGCAGTACGCGCACCTCTCGAAGATCCAGGTCAAGATCGGCCAGAAGGTCAACGCCTCGCAGCGGATCGCCCTGTCGGGCAACACCGGCAACTCCAGCGGCCCGCACCTGCACTTCGAGATCCGCACCACCCCGAACTACGGCTCGGCCGTCAACCCGGTCGCCTTCCTGCGCACCAACGGCGTCACCGTCTGACCCGTCCCGACCGCAGCACCCGCCGTACCCGCCGCGTCTGCGGCGCCCGCGGCACCCGTCGTACCGGCCGACCCGCCCTGCTCACCGATCAGGTGAGCAGCCAGGCATGGGTCGGCTTCGGCGATGGGTCGAGCTTCCCCTCCTTGTACGCGGCGGCCTGCTCCGCCGTGAAGGCCATGTCGTAGGTCTTGATGTTGTGCAGGGCGCCCTGCCACGGACCGGTCCAGATGTTGTGGTGCTTGGACCGGCCGAGCTGGAGCGGACCGGGCGCCTGCCAGATCGGCGGCACCGGGGTCTCGCCGGCCTTCTTGCCGTCCACGTAGAGCGCGATGGCCTTCTTCTCGGCGTCGTAGGTGGCCATCAGCAGCGTGGGCGTCTTCATGATCTGGAGCCCCTCGGCGGTGACCGTCCGCGTGGTGGCCGCGGCGCCCTTGTCGCCCGTCTGCACGCGGAAGATCCAGGCTTGCTTGCCGTTCACCTCGTTCACGCCCAGCTCGAAGGAGAACGACTCCCCGTCGCCCTGGCTCATGATGATCCGCGAGCCCTTGGCGGCGGAGTTGTAGGCGCGGGCCGTGACGGTGAAGCTCTTGGTCACGTCCACCACCGGCTCGGCGGACTGCCCCCACGAGTTCCCGTTGCCCTTGCCCACGACCTGGAAGCGCTTGCCCAGCGGGCCGACCTTGAGGTCCGGGCCGAGCCGGATCCCCATGCTGCCGTAGCTGTCGCGCAGCAGGGTGTCGTCACCCGCGACGGTCGCTGTGTAACCGGCAGGGCCCTTGGCATCCTCCGGCTCGGGCGAGGCGGAGGCCGAGTTCGAGGGCTGCGCGTCCTGTCCGTCCTCGTCGCCGCCCATCAGGAAGAACGTTCCGCCGCCCGCCAGTAGCGCGAGCACGGTCACCGCGCCGCCCAGCATCCACAGCCGCTTCTTGCGCCGCTCGGCCGCGGAGCGGTCGGCCATGGCCTCCCAGTCAGGCTGCTGCGAGGTGCCGGGGAGGTCCGGACCGGCCAGCCTCGTGAAGCCCGGCTGGGACGGAGGCCACTGGCCGTCCCCGGCGTCCTGCTGGTACGGGTTCGGCTGCTGTCCCGTCTGCGGGTAGCCGTAGCCGCCGGACTGGGTCGGGTAGCCGTAGCCGTCCTGTGCGGGCGGTCCCGGCGGGAACCCGTATCCGCCGCTCCCGGGGGCGGACTCGGGCTGCGGGTGGCTCGGGGGATGCATACCGTCGGTCATGCCACTGGATGCTAAGTCACGGACCTCCGTGCGCATACTGCCCGGTACCCGTCCGCCCCACCCGCCCCGGTTCAGCCCTGCGGCAGCTTGAGGACCGGGAAGCTGCCCGTCGACGTCGGCGCGTGCTCCGGCAGCCACAGGACCGCCACCGCACCCGCCGCCGCGCCCGCCCGCTCCGAGCCGCCCCGGGCGGCCACGTTGCGGAACGTCAGCCGGGCTCCCAGGACCCGCGCCTGGCCCTCCGCGATGGTCAGCCCCAGCCCGTGCCCCACGCCCGCGCGGTCCGTCGACCCGGTGCGGAAGCGGCTCGGCCCCTCGCGCAGCAGTGCCTCGGGGAAGCCCGGCCCGTGGTCCCGGACCCGTACGACCCGGCCCTCGACGTCGACCTGGACCGGCGGCTGCCCGTAACGCGCGGCGTTGGCCAGCAGGTTCCCCAGGATCCGCTCCAGGCGGCGCGGGTCGGTGCTGACGATCTCGTCCGCGACGACCCGTACGGTCGCCTCCGGCATCAGCGACGCCACCCGCCGGCTCACGAACTCGCCCAGCGCCACGTCCTGGAGCTCCGCCCGCTCCGACGCACTGTCCAGCCGGGCCACCTCCAGCACGTCCTCGACCAGCGCGCGCAGCGCCTGGGCCCGGTCCCGCACCAGCTCCGTGGGCCGCCCCGGAGGCAGCAGTTCCGCCGCCGTGAGCAGGCCCGTCACCGGGGTCCGCAGCTCGTGCGCGATGTCCGCGGTCACCCGCCGCTCGGCCTCCAGCCGCTGCTGGAGGGCGTCCGCCATGGCGTCCACGGCCCGCGCCAGGTCGTCCGTCTCGTCCCGTACGACACCACCGACCGCGTCCCGGACGCGTACGTCGGGATCACCGTGCGCCACCCGCTGCGAGGCCGCCGCGGCCTTGCGCAGCCGGCGCGAGATCTGCCCGCCGATGAGCACGCCGAGCGCCGAGCCGCCGATCACGGCGGACAGCCCGCCGATGAGCAGGGCGCGGTCCAGGTCGGGGAGCAGATTGGTGCTCTCCCGGAACGGCGTGTGCAGCGACAGCACCATCCCGTTCCCGAGCGGTAGGGCGGCCCACACCTCGGGCACCCCCCCGCCCGGCCGCTCCTGGACGTAGGTCCCGCGCCGGCCCGACTGCGCCTTGTGCCGCAGTTCGGCCGGCAGCTCGGGATCGTTGAGCTTGGCCCCCATGGGCGGCTTGCGCCCGGCTTCGGCATTGCGGGAGATGAACTGCACGCGCTCCAGCTGCACCTCGCGGGCGCTCTCCAGCATCGACACGCGGGCAGCACTGTGCACCACCAGGCTCAGCGCGATCGTGACGAGGACGCCCACGGAGGCGATGGCGACGGTGATCTTCCAGCGGATCCCCGTGCGGAAGGTGAACCGTCTCATGCCTTGAGTTTGTATCCGAAGCCCCGGACCGTTTCGATGCGGTCCTGTCCGATTTTGGTGCGCAGCCGCTGGACGTGGACGTCCACGACACGGGTGTCGCCGCCCCAGTCGTAGTCCCAGACCCGCTCCAGCAGGCGGTCGCGCGACAGCACGGTGCCGGGTGCGGAGGAGAACTCCAGCAGCAGCCGCATCTCGGTCGGGGTCAGGGCCACGGCTGCGCCCGCCCGGCGGACCTCCATGCCCTCGGTGTCCACCTCCAGGTCGCCGAAGGAGAGGACCCCGCGCTCGGCGTCCGAGCCGTTGTCCGCCCCGTTGGCTCCGCCGTTCTGCGGGCCGCCGGAGTGGTCGAAGCGGCGCAGCACCGCGCGGATCCGGGCCACGAGCACGGATCCGTCGAAGGGCTTGGTGACGTAGTCGTCGGCGCCCGCCTCCAGGCCCAGCACCACGTCGATGGAGTCGGCGCGCGCGGAGAGCATGATCACCGGGACGGTGGACTCGTCGCGGATGCGGCGGCACAGGCTCACGCCGTCCATGCCCGGGACCATCACGTCCAGCAGGGCGATGTCGGGCCGGTCCGCGCGGAAGGACTCCAGTCCGGACAGGCCGTCGGGCATGGCCGTGACCACGAACCCGTCGCGTTCCAGCGCCAGGGTCGTGGCCTCACGGATGACGTCGTCGTCCTCCACGAACAGGACATGGGTCTCGGCCATGCGGGAGCCTCGCCTCGGTTCTTCTGTGCTCAGTTCTTCTGACTCGTGACCGGGGCGGGCTGGACACCGCCGTCGACCACGTTGCTGTACTCCGAGTGAACTCGGTCCTGCTCGGTGAACTTCTCCCCGTTCCAGCGGTACGTGATCACGTCCTCGCCCGACGGATAGGCGAGCGCGTCGCTCTTTCCGTAGACCTGCTTCGTGACCACCAGGTCGCCCCGGTCGATCTCCGCGTAGACGGGTGGCTGTTCGTCCGAGAACACATTCTCGTACGTGTCTCCGTCCGCCCGGTACACGTACGTTCCGCGGCCCAGGGCGTCGGCGCAGGACAGGACGTTCACCACGATGTCCACGACAGGACTTCCGGTGACCTTCCCGTAGCTCACGTCGACCGGGTACTCCTTGCCCGAGCAGGGCTTGAGGTCCCGTTTGACGTCGGTGCCGACCTTGGGGTCCTTCATCAGCAGCCCGACGGGGTCGACCTTCTTCAGCGGCCGGCCGGACGAGGGCGGGACGGAGTCGTCGGGGGTGGGCCCCGACGGCGTGGCCTTGGCCACGGCCTCGGTGCGGGCCGGGCCGCCGTCGCGCAGGCCGGTGCCACCCGTGGCGCACCCGACCGCGAACACGGCTGTGCCGACGAGGACGACCGTCCCCGCCGACATCAGCACCAGAGAACCTCCGGACAAACCTTGGCCGTTCAGGCCGCGCACCGCTCACGCCCCTCGTACCGCATGGTGTGGTCACCGCGCTCCAGCGCACGCATGTCCAGATCCCGGCTCTCCAGCTCCTGCCGGAGGCGGGCCAGCGCGCGGTGCAGAGTGCTCTTCACGGTTCCCGCCGACATTCCGAGCGCCGCGGCCGTCTCCTCGGTGCTCATCTGCTCCCAGTGTCGCAGCACGACCACGCTGCGCTGCTTGGGCGCGAGAACCTTGAGGATGTCCATGAGCAGGGCGCGGTCGGCGCGCTGGTCGGAGCCGTCCTCGACGGAGGCGTCGGGGAGCTGCTCGGTGGGAACCTCTTCGAGCTTGCGGGCCCGCCACCACTCGGTACGGGTGTTGATCATGACCCGGCGCAGGTAGGCGTCGGCCAGGGACTTGTCGGCGATGCCGTCCCAGCGGCCGTAGGTGCGTACGAGCGCGGTCTGCAGGAGGTCCTGGGCGTCGGTGGGGTCCGGTACCAGGCGCCGGGCGCTGCGCAGCAGCGCGTCCTGCCGAGTGCGTACGTACTCCTCGAATCCGAGTACCTCGCCGTGCGCCATCTCAGACCGCCTCCACCCGTCCAGCCGCTCATCCCCGTGTCCTACGGATTCGAAGGTACGGAGGGGTTGTCACGGGCCTGTGCGAGCCAGCCTTCGGTGGGCGCACGGACACCCATAGGTTGTGTAACAACCCTCGTGAGCTGCGGTTTCCCGGCGATAAGCGGAATCTCGGAGTCAGCTTCGGTCAGGCCGGCGGGACGGTCCGGGGGTGGGCCTGCGGGGCGGCCCGGGGGAGGGTCTGCGGGAGCCGGTAGAAGCCCCCGTCCAAGGGCTCCACCAGCCCGTCGGACACCAGCCCGTCCAGCGCCCGGGCCCGCTGCACCGGCTCGTTCCAGACCGTGTCGAGTACCGCCTGCGGAACCGCGCCCACCGCCTCCCGGAGCACGGCGAGGAGCTTGCCCCGCACCTGCCGGTCGGTACCGGCGTACGTCTGCCCGCGCCGCGGCGGACCCTCGTGCGCCGGCTTCCCGGCGAGCCGCCACGCGCACAGCCCGGCCACCGGACAGCGCGCGCAGTCCGGGCTCTTGGCGGTGCACACCAGCGCCCCGAGCTCCATCGAGGCGGCCGCCCAGCGGGCCGCGGTGGCCTCGTCCTCGGGCAGCAGGTCCCGGGCGAGGCGCCGTTCGGCGGCGGTCGTCGCGTTCGGCGGGTACTCGACCCCGGTCGCGGTCCGCGCGAAGACCCGGCGGACGTTCGTGTCGAGCACGGCGTGCCGCTGCCCGTACGCGAAGGAGGCCACGGCCGCCGCCGTGTACTCGCCGATCCCGGGCAGCGCCAGCAGCTGCGCGTGCTCCCGCGGTACGTCGCCCCCGTGCCGGTCCGTTATCGCGACGGCCGCCCCGTGCAGCCGCAGCGCGCGCCGCGGGTAGCCGAGCCGCCCCCAGGCCCGTACGGCTTCGCCGGGGGCCTCGGCGGCCAGGTCCGCGGGGCGGGGCCACCGGGCGAGCCACTGCTCGTAGACCGGCAGGACCCGGCTGACGGGCGTCTGCTGGAGCATGAACTCGCTGACCATGACCCCCCAGGGGCCGGCGTCGGGGCGGCGCCAGGGCAGGTCGCGGGCGTGCTCGTCGAACCACGCGATGACGGGGGAGTGCAGCGCGTGGGCGGAGTCGGGGGATACGGCCGTGGAGGAACCGGGAGATGCAGTCATGGCAGACGGCATCCTGGCATGTTTCCCCTCCCTCGGCGCGCCGGAACGGGACCGCCGGACCGGACGGCGGCCGGTCCGCCGCCCGTCCGCGAACGGCACCCCGAAGAGGAGGAGCCCGTATGCCGTCCGGATCACGGAGGCCGATCGCACCCATGAGTGGCTTTGTTCACGAGAACGAAGCCCTGGCCCGAAGGGGCCAGGGCTTCAGTTCCGGGCGGTCCCTGCCGTTACAGGGCGAGCTGGTGGACGCTGCCGTCGCTCAGGCCCGCGAACAGGCAGGGCTGTCCGGGGTCGACTGCCAGGGTGCGTACGTCACGCATGGGCAGGCCGGCGGAGGCATCGGTCCAGGTCTTGCCACGGTCCCGGGATTGCAGGACGCCGACTGGTGTGATCGGCGCCGTGTCCCCCGGGTACGACGCACCGGACGAGGCGGCGAACAGGACGTCGTTGTGCTGGGCGAACGCGACGACACGCAGGGGACCGTCATGGCCCTCGATGCGCGCGGCGTGGAACGTGGTGCCGTCGTCGTCGCTGTAGCGGATGGTGTCGCCGCCGATCAGCAAGCGGCTGCCGGCGAAGTGAACGGCATTGGCTTCGTGGGTGGTCATGACCGTCCAGCTGCTGCCGAAGTCGCCCGAGCAGCAGAGGCCGTTGGTGTGGGAAGCCATCCAGACACTGTTGCCGTCGGGGTCGTTTGGGTCCGCCACGAGATCCAAGTAATAGCGGCCGTGGTCATGCTCCTCCCAGGAGTCACCACCGTCACTCGTCGTCCGCACGCCGAGGACTTCGACACCGTTGTTGTTCACGTAGCCGAAGCTGTGCATGACCCGGTCCGGGTTCAGCGGGTGGATGTGGACGGCGAAGATGGAGTCCGGCCACGATCCGGACGCCTGCCACGTCATGCCCGCGTCCTCGCTGCGCTTGACGGCGCACCGCGAGCCAATGGTCTCGGTCCGCCACACCAATGGCGGATCGTCCGCCCATACGTTCATGTCGACGATGGTCTGATCGTTGCTGGTAGGCGGTCCTTCGGGTGACTCCCAGTCGGGCCCGGTGACGGGCAGGGAAGCGCGGAGCAGGCCCGTCCCGGTCCCCGCCAGGACGGCTCCCTTGGCAACGGCCAGCGCCATGACGGCGGACGCGGGACCACCAGCGCGCTTGCATTGCTTCCAGCTCGTCGTGCTCGTCGACATCATGTCTCCCTCGTTGGATCACGAGAACCTCGGAAGCCCCGAGGAGCCGACACCGAAAGTAGCGAGGCGACCCCTCTGGGTAGTGCGCTCGAAGGGCTTCCGACCGCAACGGTTGATCAAAATGGCCGAATCCGTGCCAGTTGGCCATCGGTGCCAGTCACCCATTCCGCTGCACTGGAAACAGAACAGTCACCGATCGCGGTGCCTCGCGAAGTGGTGAACATGTGCTGTCCGTTCTCGGGTTCTGGCACAACTTCTGTGAAGATCCAGCGCGTGGCCGAGGCTGCGCGGACCGCCTTGAACGCCTCAGGCGTGAACATCCTCAGCGCCAGCGGCCCGGGATCGGAGCAGTCCGTGCCCCATCTGCACTTCCACGTCGTTCCGAGGTGGGTGGACGACGGAATCTCGACCTGGCCGGCCGGACGCTCCGTACATCACGTCACTGGCGATCCGGGGGCGCGGCTTGCCGACGCTCTTGCTTCGGGCCGGCACCACACAAGTTGAGCCAGAGCCCGTTCTCGTCAACAAAGCCACATGAGGGTGTCCGGCGGGCGACACGGGTGAGGCCGGGGCGGAGGCCGGAGCTGTCCCGTGATCACCGAACGTACTCACGGCGGATCGATCTCCGCATCGGCCCCTTTGGCCGGATCTCGGCGCCCCGATTGCGCCCGCAGGATGATCATCGGCAAATCAAGTCCTCTGCGCGGCATGTGGGGCACTGATCGGGTCGCGAACTCTCGTAAAGTTCCGTCCGTGGGATCTCTGCGCAATCCGGTCGGGCCGCTCCCCTCCTCCATCTACTGGCGACGGAGGGCTGTGCTGGCTTCCGTCGTCGCGCTCCTGGCACTCCTCGCCGTATGGACCGTCAGTTCCGGTGGGGGGAGGACGAGTACGAACGGAAAGGGCCAGGACGGCCCCGACCCCGTCACCTCGATCACCCCGGGACCGGCCGGTACCGGCCCCGCGATCAGCGCGGCCCCCGGCGGGCGCCCCGAGTCGGGGAGCGGCGGCAGCACGGGCTCCGGGGGCGGCAGCACGGGCGGCACGGGCAAGAACGGCGAACCGGGCAGCGGAACGGCCTCCAACGGCGGCTCGGGCTCCGGCTCCGGCGGCGCCGCGGGCGGCCCGGCTCCGGTCCCGGCGGACTCCCCGCTCCCCACGTGCGCGCCGGGAGCGCTGCAGTGGGAGGTCAAGAGCGTGAAGAACGAGTACGAGGCGAACGAGAAGCCGCGCCTCGAACTGGTCGCCCGCAACACCTCCGGAACCACCTGCAAGATCGACCTCGGCCCGAAGCAGGCCGTCCTGACCATCCTTCAGGCGAGCAGCAGCAAGGCGGTCTGGTCCTCGGCGGACTGCCCGACGGGCGCGGGCAACGCCTTCTTCCGCCTCCCGGCGCAGGGTGAGACGAAGCAGTCGCTGGACTGGGACCGCAGGTTCAGCGCGGCCGACCAGTGCCAGACGCCTCCGGCGGGGTCCGCGGCACCCGACACCTACGTGGTCGAGGTCAAGGCCCCGGGCATGCCGGTGGCCCGCACCTCGTTCGTCCTGAAGCAGGACTAGCGTCTGCAGGGCCACGGCGGGGCTCCGCCCCCGAATCCCCGAACCCCCGCGCGTCACACGCCGGCGGGGCAGTATTCAGCCGGGTCCGGGGCGGAGCCCCGGTCAGACGTAGCGTTCCAGGAGGTCAGACGTAGCGTTCCAGGATGGACGACTCCGCCAGGCGGGACAGGCCCTCGCGGACGCTCCGTGCGCGGGCCTCGCCCACCCCGTCCACCGTCTGCAGGTCGTCGACGCTCGCGGCGAGCAGCTTCTGCAGCCCGCCGAAGTGCTCCACGAGCCGCTCGATGATCGCGCCCGGCAGTCGCGGCACCTTCGCCAGCAGCCGGTACCCGCGCGGCGACACCGCCGAGTCCAGCGTCTCCGGCGAGCCCGTGTATCCCAATGCCCGCGCCACGATCGCCAGCTCCAGCAGCTCCGGATGGGTGAGCGCGTCCAGCTCCGCCAGCGCCTCGTCCACCGTGCGGGAACGCTTCGCCGTCGGCTCCGGCACGTAGTCCCGGATGACCAGCTCCCGCTCCTGCTCGATCCCGACCGTCAGCTCGTCCAGCTGGAGCGACAGCAGTCGCCCGTCCGTGCCCAGTTCGACCACGTACTCGGCGATCTCGGTCGCGATCCGGCGGACCATTTCCAGCCGCTGCGCGACCGCCGTCACGTCGCGGACCGTGACCAGGTCCTCGATCTCCAGCGCCGACAGCGTGCCCGCGACCTCGTCGAGGCGCAGCTTGTACCGCTCCAGCGTGGCCAGCGCCTGGTTCGCCCGCGACAGGATCGCCCCGGACTCCTCCAGGACCCGCCGCTCCCCGTCCACGTACAGCGCGATCAGCCGCATCGACTGCGAGACGGAGACCACGGGGAAGCCGCACTGCTTGGAGACGCGGTCGGCCGTGCGGTGACGCGTACCCGTCTCCTCCGTCGGGATCGACGCGTCCGGCACCAGCTGCACACCGGCCCGCAGGATCTTGGTGATGTCCTTGTCGAGGATGAGCGCGCCGTCGAGCTTGCACAGCTCGCGCAGCCGGGTCGCGGTGAACTCCACATCCAGGACGAAACCGCCCGTGCACATGGCCTCGACGCTCTTGTCCATACCGAGGACGATGAGCCCGCCGGTGTTGCCGCGAACGATCCGCTCCAAGCCGTCACGCAGCGGCTGACCAGGTGCGACCGCACTCAGTGAGGCGCGCATCATGGCCTCCTGCTTGGAGCTCGCGCCCGACTTCCCGGATGCTGCTGCCCCGTCCTTGGCTGCCACTGCACTCCTCCGGTCGCGGGTTGCGCCGCCCAGCGCCGCGGGCACGAGGACGTGCGTACGGCCGGGCGGACCATCCAGAAGTCTACCGGCGCGCGCCACGGCCCCGCCGTGGCTTGGCCCGGTACGGCCGGGCCGGGCCCCGTACGGACCCCCTGACCAGGGGATCGTCCCCCGGTTCCGCCCCCGTTCGTGCCCTCGGGTGCTCCCCCCACCCCCACCCCCGCGTCGGCTACTCCGCGGACCGCTCCCTGGCCGGCGTACGGGAGCGGCCGCGCGGCAACACCCGTAGCGCGTCGCCCATGTCGGCCACCTCGATGACCTTCATCCCGGCCGGCACCTTCCCCGGATCCGCCGGGACCAGCGCGTGCGTGAAGCCCAGCCGGTGGGCCTCCGCGAGCCGCCGCTGCACGCCGGTCACCCGCCGCACCTCGCCGGCCAGGCCGACCTCACCGATCGCGACGAGGTTCTTCGGCAGCGGGACGTCACTGGCGGCGGAGGCCAGCGCGAGCGCGATCGCCAGGTCGGCGGCCGGCTCGGTGAGCTTCACCCCGCCCACCGTGGCGCTGTAGATGTCGCGCTTGCCGAGCGCCGTGATCCGGCCGCGCTGCTCCAGCACCGCCAGCATCATCGACACGCGCGAGGTCTCCAGGCCCGAGGTCGTGCGCCGGGGGGAGGGGATCTGCGAGTCCACGGTCAGCGCCTGCACCTCGGCGACCAGCGGACGCTTCCCCTCCAGAGTCACCGTCAGGCAGGTGCCCGGGACGGCCTCGGCCCGCCGGGTCAGGAACAGCCCGCTCGGGTCGGCGAGCCCGGTGATCCCCTCGTCGTGCAGCTCGAAGCAGCCGACCTCGTCGGTGGCCCCGTACCGGTTCTTGATGCCGCGCACCAGCCGCAGCCGGGCGTGCCGGTCGCCCTCGAAGCTCAGCACCACGTCGACGAGGTGCTCCAGCAGGCGGGGACCGGCGATGGCCCCGTCCTTGGTCACGTGGCCGACGAGGAGGGTGGACATCCCCCGCTCCTTGGAGGCCCGGATCAGCGCTCCGGCCACCTCGCGCACCTGGGCCATGCCGCCGGGCGCGCCGTCGATCTCGGGGGAGGCGACGGTCTGTACGGAGTCCAGGATCAGCAGGGAGGGCTTCACGGCGTCGAGATGCCCGAGGACGGCGGACAGATCGGTCTCGGCGGCGAGGTAGAGGTGATCGCTGAGGGCGTTGATCCGGTCGGCCCGCAGGCGCACCTGGCTGGCCGACTCCTCGCCCGTCACGTACAGCGTGCGGTGCTCGTCGCTGGCCGCCTTCGCCGCGACGTCCAGCAGCAGGGTCGACTTGCCGACACCGGGCTCGCCGGCGAGCAGCACGACGGCGCCGGGCACGAGCCCGCCGCCGAGGACGCGGTCCAGCTCGTCCACGCCGGTGCTGCGGGCGGTCGCGGTCCGGCCGTCGACCTGCGCGATCGGCAGCGCGGCGGTCGAGACCCGGCCGGCGGCGGTGGTCCGCACGGCGGGCGCGCCCATCTCCTCCACGGTGCCCCAGGCCTGGCATTCGGGACAGCGGCCGAGCCACTTGGCGGTCGTCCAGCCGCAGTCGGTGCAGCGGTAGGACGGCCGGTCCTTGGCGGATGAACGAGCGGTGCGGGCAGCCATGCCGTTCACGGTAGCCGCCCGCACCGACAGTCCGGACCGGGGTGCCGGCCGCGGGGCGCGGCCGGCGCGGTGCGAGGGTGTCCCCATGGACCTGTCCGACGAGGGATCCCCCCTCGACGCCGACGTGACCGGCAGGCCCGTCGCGGACGTGGCGGGGCTCTTCCCCGGCAGCCGCTCCGCCGCGGACCTCGCCGCGTTCTTCGTCCGCGCGGGCTGGAGCTCGCGCTCCTCCTCCTGGGAGGGGTACGAGGTGGAGAGCCCGCTGGCCCGGCTGGAGATCGAACCGGTCGACGCCGGGGTCCTCCTCCACGGCGAGGCGGACGCCGGCCGCCTCGCCGCGCTCACCGCCGTGCTCCGCGCCCGCGGCCTCCCCTTCTCCGTGGAGTTCTACGGGGAGGACGGCGCTCTGCTGCATGACGTGTATGAGGTGCGCGAGGTGCATGAGGTACATGAGGTGCGCGTGGGTCCCGCCGGCCTCGCGGGAGCCGCGGGCCCACGGCAGCAGGACCTGCCGGTCCGACCGCGTCAGGGCCTGCGTCAGCGCCTCACCGATCTGTTCACCCGTAAGGGCTAAATGTGGCGAAGGCTTCCAGGGCGTCACCGGCGTGCCGCCTACGGTCGCCAGGTGAACAGCAGCCACCAGGCACACTCCTCAGCGCGCACCGGCGCACACCGGGCGCACGGGCGCATGCCCCACGAGGCCGAGCAGCCGCCGCCGTTCCGGCACGAGCCCTACCTGGACGGCCTGTTCACGTACTGCCTGTCGGTCCTGTGCGACCACGACACCGCGACCGACGTGCTCGGGGACGTCCTCGCCGTGGCCGAGCGGCATCCCGGCCGCTGCCCCGACGAAGGGGACCGGCGCGCCTGGCTCTACGCACTCGCCCGCTGGGGCTGTCTGCACCGGCTGGCCGAGCAGCGGCGCGCGCGCCAGGGAGCGCATTCCGCCCGGCGTGCGCCGGAGCACACCGGGCGCGACCGTGCGCCGGGTGGTGACACCCGATCCGACAGCGGCCAGGACGCCCACCGGCCGCTTGACGTGAGCGCCTACCGCCGTACCGAACTGGCCCGGCTCGCCTGGCCCGAAGCCGCCGGCACCACACCCGAGCAGCGCGAGGCCCTCGAACTCGCCGTCCGCCACCGCCTCGGCGTCCCCGAACTCGCAGCCGTCCTCGGCACCCCCGCGGCCGCCGCCCGCGAGCTGCTCTCCGGCGCCGCCTGCGAGGTGGAGCGCACCCGCGCCGCCCTCGCCGTCGTCGAGACCGGCAACTGCCCCAGCGTCTCCCGGCTCACCGGCGACGAAGGCGACGGCAACGTCCTGCTCTCCAGCACCCTGCGCGCCGAGCTCGTCCGCCACGTCGACGACTGCCCACGATGTCGCCGCGTCGCCGAACGCGTGGGCGCCGCGGGCCCCTGGCCCGGCTCCGGCGGCCTCAACACCGCCGCGCTCCCCCTCGTAGCCGCCCCTCGCACCGCCGTCCACGCCGCGATGCTCCGCTCCGGCCGGGGCCGCAGCCGGGGGACCGCCCCACGCTTCGACCGCACCGGCTTCCCCATGGACCCCAAGGACCGCGCGGCCCGCCGGGACCGGCTGCGCGCCCGGCTGGTGACCACCACCGTGGTCGCCACCGTCGTCGCCGCCCCGGTCCTGGCCCTGTGGGCGGCGTACCGCGGCGACCCCGGCTCGGGCGAGCCCGCCGGCGGCGACGCCACCCGTATCTCCGCCAGCGAGTCCGAACTCCCGGTCGCGCGCACCGACGGCCGCCCGCTGACCGCCTACGAGAACACCGGGAACACGGCCACCACCAGCGGCCCCGGCTTCGCCCAGAGCGACACCACCTCCGACGTCTCCGTCGAGATCATCAGCACCGGCCCGCCCGCGACCCCCGACCACCCCGGCAGCGCCGGCCACCTCACCGTGGCCGCATCCGCCCAGGGCGCCGTCACCCGGCTCACCCTCACCGCCTCCGGCGGCGCCCCCGTGGACTGGCGGCTCTGGTCCGACGCCCCCTGGCTGCGCGCGAGCCGGACCGCGGGCACGCTGGCCCCAGGAGAATCGGTCACCCTACGGATCACGGTGGATCCCGAGGGCCAGCCGGTCGGCGCCTGGACGGCCCGGGTCGGGGTCGACCCGAGCGGCGCCGTGGTCTCCATCCAGGGCCGCGGCCGGCCCGCGGCGACGCCCGCGCCCGCCCCCGACCCGACGCGGCCCGCGACCCCGGCGCCCTCGCCGGACCCGACGCGGCCGTCCACCCCGCCGCCGTCCCCGACGGAGCCGACGATCCCGCCGCCGTCCCCGACGCCCGAGCCGACCCCGACGGACGGCTCAGGCGGAACGGTTTCCCCCGCCCCGGACCCGGCCCCGTCGGCCTCGCCGGGAACCTGAGAGGGCTTGCGGTCAGACAGGATCCGCAGGGTGCGGGGCCATCGGCAGCAGCGACGCCAGCCGCGCCTCGCACAGCTTCACGAGCTCGTCGTAGCCCTCCTTGCCCATCAGCTCCGTCAGCTCGGGGCGGTACGACACGTACACCGGCTCGCCGGCACCGTGCGCGGAGGTGGCCGACGTGCACCACCAGTGCAGGTCGTGGCCGCCCGGACCCCAGCCGCGGCGGTCGTACTCACCGATCGACACCTGCAGCACGCGCGTGTCGTCCGGCCGGTCGATCCATTCGTACGTCCGGCGGATCGGCAGCTGCCAGCAGACGTCGGGCTTGGTCTCCAGCGGCTCCCGGCCCTCCTTCAGCGCGAGGATGTGGAGCGAGCAGCCCGCCCCGGCGGGGAACCCCGGCCGGTTCAGGAAGATGCACGCCCCGTCCCAGCGGCGGGTCTGCTTCTCCCCGTCGTCGTCGTGCTGCGTCCACCCGCTCTCGCTGCCGACGTCGTGGAACTGCCACAGCTCGGGCGTCAGCCGGGCCACGTGCTGCGCGACGCGCTTCTCGTCGTCCTCGTCGGAGAAGTGCGCGCCGAGCGTGCAGCAGCCGTCGTCGGCCCGGCCCGCCTGGATGCCCTGGCAGCCGCTGCCGAAGATGCAGGTCCAGCGGGAGGTCAGCCAGGTCAGGTCACAGCGGAAGATCTGCTCGTCGTCGGCGGGATCCGGGAACTCCACCCAGGCCCGGGGAAAGTCGAGCCCCTTTTCGTCGGCCGTGACCACGGCCTTGTCCTTGCCGCCCTTGGCGCCGGCCTTGGCCTTCGCCTTGCTCTTGACGGTGTCCTTGCCCGTGTCCTTCTGCGACCGGGTCTTGTTGGCCTTCTTCGTATTTGGCACAAACCCAAGCCTATGCGCCCCTTACACATCCCCCGAGTCTTCCTCGCAGTAGCGTTTCCCCCTATGAGACTCGGTGTGCTGGATGTGGGTTCGAATACGGTCCATCTGCTGGTGGTGGACGCGCACCCCGGCGCGCGCCCGCAGCCGGCGCACTCGCACAAGGTGGAGATAAGGCTGGCGGAGCTGCTCGACGAGCGCGGCGCCGTCACCCCCGAAGGCGTCGAGCGTCTCGTCTCGGTGATCGGCGACGCGGTCCAGGCCGCTGAGGACAAGGGGTGCGAGGACGTCCTCCCGTTCGCGACCAGCGCCGTACGCGAGGCTACGAACGCGGACGAGGTCCTCGCGCGGGTCAAGGCCGAGACCGGCGTCGACCTGCCGGTGCTGAGCGGCGAGGACGAGGCCCGGCTCACCTTCCTCGCGGCCCGCCGCTGGTTCGGCTGGTCCGCCGGGAAACTGCTGATCCTGGACATCGGCGGCGGCTCGCTGGAGATCGCGTACGGCATCGACGAGGACCCGGACGCGGCCGTCTCCCTCCCGCTGGGCGCGGGCCGCCTCACCTCGGGCTGGCTCCCGGGCGACCCGCCGGACGCGCTGGACATCCGGGCGCTACGGCGGCACGTGCGGGCGGAGATCGCCCGGACGGTCGGCGAGTTCCGCCGCTTCGGCACGCCGGACCACGTGGTGGCGACCTCGAAGACCTTCAAGCAGCTGGCCCGCATCGCGGGCGCGGCCCGCTCGGCGGACGGCCTGTACGTGCAGCGGGATCTGAGCCGCAAGTCCCTGGAGGAATGGGTCCCGCGCCTGGCGGCGATGACCACGGCCCAGCGCTCGGCCCTCCCGGGCGTCTCGGAGGGCCGCGCGAACCAGCTCCTGGCGGGAGCCCTGGTCGCGGAGGGCGCGATGGACCTCTTCGGCGTGGAGGAACTGGAGATCTGCCCGTGGGCCCTCCGCGAGGGCGTGATCCTGCGCAGGCTGGACCACATGCCGGCGCCGGAGGCGTAGGGGCGGGGGCTTCGGGGCGGGAGCTTCGGGGGGCGGGAGCTGGTCGGGCGGTAGCTGGTCGATCGGTATCAGGGATGTGTATGGGGGTTTCCCGTCAGTCCCATCGTCCCTCCGTGCCGGGCCGGTCCCTCAAGGGCGCTCCTACGTCGCGTCGCTTCGCGATGTCGCTGCGCTCCACCCTGGACCGACCGCCCCGCCCCGGAGAAACGAAAGACTGCCGGGAAACCCCCGAAGGAACGGGCCGGGAGATCAAGACAGGGACGGGGCGATCAGAGATGCGCGACCCGGTCGGGCGCGAAGAGCCACGGTCCAGAGACGGGGCCCATCACAGCCGCCCTGCCGTGCCGGGGAAGCGCGTCCATTCGCTACGCGCTCCTGACGTCTCAGCGTCCGACGACCGTCCTGGGCTGGGCATAGGCCGCCCCAGATCGCTACGCGCTTCTCCACGACCGCGACCGACGGCCGTCAGGGGCCAAAGTCTCGCTATTCCGTCGTGAAGCCGGGTCAACGCGAGCATCACCCCACAAGCTCACACCCGAACAGGGGTAATTGGGGCAAACGGTCGGCCTTTCGGGCCACCCACGTGCGTTGACCCGCATCCACGACGAGATAGCCGCAGTTTCACGCCTTCCCACCCCGGTCAGCCGCCGGACGCCTCCTACGAGGAGCGCCTACGGCTCGTGGGCGGCCTATGCCCAGCCCCGGACGGTCGTCGGACGCTGAGAGATGAGGAGCGCCTACGGGTCGTGGGCGGCTTATGTCCAGCCCCGGACGGTCGTCGGACGCTGAGAGATGAGGAGCGCCTAGGGGTCGTGGGCGGCTTATGTCCAGCCCCGGACGGTCGTCGGACGCTGAGACGTCAGGGGCAAGTAGCGATTGGACGCGCCTCCCCCGACACGGGCCCTGGTCTCGATGGGCCCCGTCTCTGGACCGTGGCTCTTCACGCCCGACCGGGTCGCGCATCTCTGGCCGCCCCGTCCCTGTCTTGATCTCCCGGCCCGTTCCTTTGGGGGTTTCCCGGCAGTCTTTCGTTTCTCCGGGGCGGGTCGGTCGGTCAAGGGTGGCCGAAGGCCATCACGCAGTGACGCGACGCAGGAGCGCCCTTGAGGGACCGGCCCGACACGGAGGGACGATGGGACTGACGGGAAACCCCCATACACATCCCTGATTCCGATCGAGTGGATCCCGCCTTCCGGAGTCGCGTGGCCGCCGTCACGGTCGGGCGCCGTTGTGGGCCCGTACCCTGTCCTCGTGGCAGAACCAGTCCGTGTCCCGACCGCGAAAGTCGCCCTATCCACCGCCTCCGTCTATCCGGAGTCGACGGCGACCGCCTTCGAGATCGCCGCGCGCCTCGGTTACGACGGTGTCGAGGTGATGGTCTGGACGGATCCGGTCAGCCAGGACGTCGACGCCCTGCGCCGGCTGTCGGACCACCACGGGGTGCCGATCCTGGCCGTGCACGCGCCGTGTCTGCTGATCACCCAGCGGGTCTGGTCCACCGATCCGTGGACCAAGCTGCAGCGCGCCCAGGCCGCGGCCGAGCGGCTCGGGGCGAGCACCGTGGTCGTGCATCCGCCCTTCCGCTGGCAGCGCCAGTACGCGCGGGACTTCGTCACCGGTATCTGGCGGATGGCCGACGAGACCGATGTCAGGTTCGCCGTGGAGAACATGTACCCGTGGCGCTACCGCGACCGCGAGATGCTGGCGTACGCCCCCGAGTGGGACGTGACGAAGGACGACTACCGCCACTTCACCGTCGACCTGTCGCACACCGCGACCGCCCGTACCGACGCCACCGCGATGATCGACCGGATGGGCGACCGGCTCGCGCACATCCACCTCGCCGACGGGAACGGATCGGCCAAGGACGAGCACCTGGTCCCGGGCCGCGGTACGCAGCCCTGCGCCGAGCTGCTGGAGGGCCTCGCGCGGACCTCGTTCGACGGGCACGTGGTGATCGAGGTGAACACCCGCCGGGCGATGTCCTCCGCCGAGCGCGAGGCGGATCTCGCCGAGGCGCTGGCCTTCACCCGCCTGCACCTCGCCACCACTCCCACCACCCCCACCCCCGCCGAGCGCGACAAGGCCCGTCGGCCGTGACCGATACCCCCGATACCCCCGACGCACCCAAGCCACGCCGCCGCGGCCCCGGCCGGCCCCGGCAGGACGAGGCCGACGACGGCCCCGGCACCCAGGAGCGCATCCGGCTCGCCGCCCGTGAGGTGTTCGCGGAGCGCGGGTACGACAAGACGTCCGTGCGCGGCATCGCGAAGGTCGCCGGTGTCGACCCGGCGCTGGTGCACCACTACTTCGGCAGCAAGGACGACCTGTTCGCCGCGGCCATCGAGGTCAGCATCGAGCCCGCCCTGGTGGTCCCGGCGATCATCGGCGAGGGGCCGGACGGCATCGGCGAGCGCCTCGCCCGCTACTTCCTGGGCGTCTGGGAGAACCCGGTCACCCGGGTCCCGCTGCTCGCCGTGATCCGCTCGGCGCTCACGCACGAGGCCGCCGCGAAGGTACTGCGCGGGCTGGTCCTGCGGCGGCTCCTGGAGCGCGTCGCCGCCGACCTGGACGTCCCCGACCCGACCTTCCGTGCCGAGCTCGCCGCCTCCCACATGGTCGGCATTGCGATCCTGCGCTACGTGGTCCAGGTGGAGCCCCTCGCCTCCGCCGACCCGGAGAAGATCGTGGCCCTCGTGGCGCCCACGCTCCAGCGGTACCTGACCGAGGAATGAGCCCGCCGTCCCGGCATCCGGACGCGCCGTCCGGATCGCGGGCGGTGGGCGTAGCCTCGTATCTGAGCCATATCCGCAGTCGCGGCTGACCGTACAGCCGCACTCATGGGGAGTGAAACCGCATGCCCGAGCTGAGGTCCCGCACCGTCACCCACGGCCGCAACATGGCAGGCGCGCGTGCGCTGATGCGCGCGTCGGGCGTAGCGAGCGCGGACATCGGCAAGCCGATCGTCGCGGTCGCCAACTCCTTCACCGAGTTCGTCCCCGGTCACACCCACCTGGCGCCGGTCGGCCGCATCGTCTCCGACGCCATCCGTGCCGCCGGTGCGATCCCGCGCGAGTTCAACACCATCGCGGTCGACGACGGCATCGCCATGGGCCACGGCGGCATGCTGTACTCCCTGCCTTCCCGCGACCTGATCGCGGACTCGGTCGAGTACATGGTCGAGGCGCACTGCGCCGACGCGCTGATCTGCATCTCCAACTGCGACAAGATCACCCCCGGCATGCTGATGGCCGCGATGCGCCTCAACATCCCGGTCGTCTTCGTCTCCGGCGGTCCGATGGAGGCCGGTCAGGCCGTCCTCGTCGACGGCACCGTCCGCAAGCTGGACCTGATCGACGCCATGGTCGACGCCTCCAACGAGAACGTCTCGGACGAGGACGTGCTCCGCATCGAGGAGAACGCCTGTCCGACCTGCGGGTCGTGTTCAGGCATGTTCACCGCCAACTCCATGAACTGCCTCGCCGAGGCCATCGGCCTGGCCCTCCCGGGCAACGGCTCGGTCCTCGCCACCCACACTGCCCGCCGCGCCCTGTACGAGGACGCCGGCCGCACGGTCGTGGAGATCACCAAGCGCTACTACGAGGACGGCGACGAGTCCGTCCTCCCGCGCAGCATCGCCACCCGCGAGGCCTTCGAGAACGCCATGGCCCTCGACATCGCGATGGGCGGCTCCACGAACACGATCCTGCACCTGCTGGCCGCCGCCCAGGAAGCGGGCCTGGAGTACGACCTCACCGACATCGACGCCGTCTCGCGCCGTGTCCCGTGCCTGGCCAAGGTCGCGCCGAACGTGGCGCCCGGCGGCACGTACTACATGGAGGACATCCACCGGGCCGGCGGTATCCCCGCCATCCTCGGCGAGCTGCACCGCGGCGGCCTCCTCAACAAGGACATCACCACCGTCCACTCCGACGGTCTGGAGGACTGGCTCGCCCAGTGGGACGCCCGCTCCGGGACGGCCACCGACACGGCCATGGAGCTGTGGCACGCCGCCCCCGGCTGCGAGCGCTCCGCCACCGCCTTCTCCCAGTCCAAGCGCTGGGAGACCCTCGACCTCGACGCCGAGGGCGGCTGCATCCGCTCGGTGCAGCACGCGTACTCCAAGGACGGCGGGCTGGCCGTGCTGCGCGGCAACATCGCCGTCGACGGCTGCGTCGTGAAGACCGCCGGCGTCGACGAGTCGATCTGGACGTTCGAGGGCCCGGCCGTGGTCTGCGAGTCCCAGGACGAGGCCGTCGACAAGATCCTCCGTAAGGAGATCAAGGCGGGCGACGTCGTCGTCATCCGCTACGAGGGCCCGCGCGGCGGCCCCGGTATGCAGGAGATGCTCTACCCGACCTCCTTCCTCAAGGGCCGCGGCCTCGGCAAGGTCTGCGCGCTGGTGACGGACGGCCGCTTCTCCGGCGGCACCTCGGGCCTGTCCATCGGCCACGCCTCCCCGGAGGCGGCCTCGGGCGGCACCATCGCGGTCGTCGAGGACGGTGACCGGATCCGCATCGACATCCCGAACCGGTCCATCGAGGTCCTCGTCGACGAGGCCACCCTGGCGGCCCGCCACGAGGCCCTCGGCGGCGTCTACGCCCCGAAGAACCGCGAGCGCAAGGTCTCCGCGGCCCTGCGCGCCTACGCCGCGATGGCCACCAGCGCCGACAAGGGCGCGGTCCGCGACGTCTCCCTCCTGGGCTGACGACCGGCTCCGCCGGCGCCCCCGCACCTTCCGGTGCGGGGGCGCCGCCGTCTCACCATCGGCCCGGATCCGCCGCCCCCACCGCGAACACCGACCCGTCGGGCGCCCCCGTGAACACCCGCCCGCCGCCGACCACGGGCGCGGGCAGGGCGGAGGTGTAGCCCGGCTCACCCCCCAGTCTGGGCCTCGTCTGTCCCAGGAGCCGGCCCGCGCCGTCGACGGCCAGCAGCCGCCCGTCCGAGGCCGTCAGGTGGATCCGCGCTTCGTGGATCATCGGCCGCGAGCCCACGGCCACGCCCGTCTCCAGCCGCCATTCCTCACGCTCCGCCCCCACCGCGGCCAGGGCGCCCGAGGTGCCGAAGACGTAGACCCGGCCCTCGGGCCCGACTGCGGCCTGGGCCTCCAGCAACGGCGACGAGAGGGGGATCCGGCGTACGGCTCGTGTCGCGAGATCCACCCGCACGACCGCCCTGGTCACAGCGCCGGACGCGGACCGCGTGTCACCTTCCAGCAGGTAGAGCCCGCCGGCCGCCGCGCCGACCGGTTCCAGCAGCGCCGGGCTCCGGACCTGCCAGTGCACCGCGCCGCTCGTGGCATCGACAGCGGAGACCTGGGTCGACTTCCCGTCCGCTCCCTGCGCGCAGAGGTACAGGCCGGCGCCCCCCGGAAGGTCTGGGTCGGCGAGCCATGCGGAGCCCGCCCCGCCGAGGCGGTGTTCCCAGCGAGTCGCGCCCGTGGCCGCGTCGAGCATGGTGGCCTTTCCGTCCGGGCCCGTAACGAGCAGCAGACTTCCCACAGGCACCACCCGCCCGCCCTCCGGTAGGGCCCGCTTCCACCGCAGCGCACCGGCTGCCGCGTCCAGGGCCCGCAGGCCCCTTCCGTCGTCGTCCACTGCGAACACCAGTCCTGCGGCGTGCAGCGGAGCCGGATTCGGGGTCATCCGCGAAGCGGGTGCCGCTCTTGGCACGGACCACATCACCGAGCCGTTCGCGGGGTCGAGCCGGGCGGCTGCCAGCCCCGGCCCCGAGCAGTACAGACCTCCGGCCGACCACGAGCAGGCCGGAACGGGATTGCCCCCGCCCCGTTCGCCCACCTGTACCGCCCACGGCGGCCCGGCCTTCGCACCGGGACCGGGCTCCGTGGCCTCGGCGTGCACGGTGGAGTGCGCTGACGGGTCTGCGTCCGTCCCGTATGAGAGGTATCCGCCGAGCGCCCCGCCGGTCAGCAGCAGCGCGCCGCCGACCGACAGCACCAGCCGTGACCGCCGCCGCGGCGGGGTGGGGCCGGGCTGCTCGGCGACCATCCGGCCCCGCCGGTGGGTGGCCTCGTCCCGCCGGTTGGGTCCGCGCGGCCTGGGGATGAAGGCCCGGGTGTCCTCCGACGTCGGATAGGCCAGCGCACGCAGTTCACTGATCAGCGCATCAGGGGTCGGGCGTTCGGCGGGGTTCTTGGCGAGGCAGGATTCGACGACCGGCCTCAGGGCCGCCGGCAGACCGGTCAGGTCGGGGTCGTGGTGGACGACCTGATACGCCACCAGATAGGGACTGTCGGAGTCGAAGGGGCCGCGCCCGGTCGCTGCGTGCACGAGTACGGCGCCCATCGCGAACAGGTCCGCGGCAGGCCCCACTTCCCTGGGTCGCTGGAACTGCTCGGGCGCCATGAAGGGCGGTGTCCCGATCAGCTTTCCGGTCTCCGTCCGCAGGTCGCTGTCGGTCGGCCGCGAGATCCCGAAGTCGATGACCCGTACCCCGTCGGGTGCCATCAAGACGTTGCTCGGCTTCAGGTCCCGGTGCACCACCCCGGCCCGGTGGATGTCTCGCAGGGCCTCGGCGAGTCCGGCGCCGAGCCGGGCCAGTTCGGCCGGATCGAGCACCCGCTCCCGCACCCGCTCGGCGAGTGTCGGTGCGTCGATGAACAAGGTCGCCATCCAGGGCCGTTCGGCGTCCGGATCCGCGTCCACGACGGGCGCGGTGAACGCCCCGCTCACACGTCGCGCCGCGGCCACTTCCTGCCGGAACCGGGCCCGGAACTCCGGATCCACCGCGTGTTCGGGGTGCACGATCTTGACGGCGAGTTTCAGTCCCGACGCGGAGGTGGCGAGGTGGACGACGCCCATACCGCCCGAACCCAGGACGGATTCCAGCCGGTACTGCCCGGCGTACTCCGGAAAGCCCGCCCGATCCCTGCGCAGCGACTGCACCGCTGACCACCCCCGCCGGAGCCTAGTCGATGGCACCTGGCGATCTCCAAGGTCCTGCTACCCTGCGCGAGTTGCGCAACGCAACGCTCAGGGGGGAGTTTTCGCATGTCCGAAAAGAGTGAGGCCGGTCAGGCCCAGAGCCTCGCCGCAGAGTCCGGTTTCCAGACCTTTCCGGTTGCTCCCGGCTACCGGGTGAACGTCCGCAGTGGCCCGGGCACCAGCTACTCCATCGTCAAGGTCCTGCCGTACGACTCGTACGTCTCGATCCGCTGCCAGGGCTCCGGCACGACGGTCTCCGGTCCGTATGGCACGACGGACATCTGGGACTGCATCGGCAACGGTCAGTTCGTCTCGGACGCATACGTCCAGACGGGCAGTGACGGCTACGTCGCCACGCGCTGCTGACCTCTGCCGGCCTGTCAAGGAGAGAGGGCAGTGATCACCAGACGGCGCGTGCCCGGTCTCGGCGGACCCGGCACCAACTGCTCGGTCATCGAGGTCCTGCCGCTCGGCGCGACCGTCTCGCTCCGCTGCCCGTGCGAGGGCACCACCGTCTCGGGCCCGTACGGCACGACGGACATCCGGGACTGCGTCGGCAACGGCCGGTGCGTCTCCGACGCGTACGTGAAGACCGGCAGCGACGGCCACGCCACCAACCAGTGCGGCTGACCGTCCCGGACCCGTCTGCCACGTGAGACACACCCGGCCCGACCGGCCCGGCGAGGGATAATCGCTGATGTGAGCGACGACCAGCGAGACCAGACCCCCGCCGAGCCGGCCGCGCAGGCCCCGCTGTCCGCCGGCCCGCAGCCCGAGCCGATCCCGTTCTTCGGCACCACGTGGGTCGAGCACGACGGCGGCTACGCCCTGCGCCGTGTCGGCCTCGCCATCGGCTCGCTGGCCACCGCCGTCGCCGCCGCGCTGCTGCTCCGCTTCGCCTACGGGGGCCTGGAGATCGGCAACGTCGGCCCGTTCCTCAGCATCTCGGTCGTCATCCTCTTCGCGATCGCCAGCTCCATCGCCTTCACCAAGACCTGGGCCTCCTTCAGCCGGCGTCCCGCCCCGTCCTCCGACGAGGCCGCCCTCAAGGGCCTGAAGACGATCGGCTTCATCGGCTCCCTGATCGCGTACTTCCTGCGCTGCCTCGGGGAGGCGCCGGGCGAGAAGCTCCGCCGCGCCGAGTACGAGCGCGCCCAGGCCGAATACGCCCGCCGCCGCAGCACCCGTACGGGGAACCCGGCCGCCCGCCGGCCCAAGCGCAAGAAGTAGCCCCGCGCGCGGCGCAGCGGCGAGAAGCGGCCCGCGCCCGCATCCGCACCCGCATCCGCACCCGCGCCCGCGCCCGTGCCCGTGCCCGGACCCGCATCCGTCCCGGCGATTGACGTCCTGGCACCGCCAGGAGCATTATTCATCACATGATGAATAACCAGGCCGAGGGAGACCCGGCCGCCGTCCACGCCCATGACCTGACCGTCCGGCGCGGCACCGGCCGCACCCCCCGCACCGTCCTCGACTCCATCGCCTTCGACGTCCCCCGCGGCCGCATCACCGGCCTCCTCGGCCCCTCGGGCTGCGGGAAATCCACCCTCATGCGCGCCATCGTCGGCACCCAGGCCCACGTCACCGGCACCCTGGACGTCCTCGGCCACCCCGCCGGCCACCCCCGGCTCCGCTCCCGCATCGGCTACGTCACCCAGGCGCCCAGCGTCTACGACGACCTCACCGTCCGGCAGAACCTCGACTACTTCGCCGCCGTCCTCGACCCCGGCCGCGCCGCCGCCGACCGCCGCGCCGCCGTCGTCAGCCGCGCCATCACCGACGTCGATCTCACCCGCCGCGCCGACGCCCTCGCCGGCAACCTCTCGGGCGGCCAGCGCAGCCGCGTCTCCCTCGCCGTCGCCCTGCTCGGCACCCCCGAGCTCCTGGTCCTCGACGAACCCACCGTCGGACTCGACCCCGTCCTGCGCCGCGACCTGTGGAACCTCTTCCACGACATCACCGCCACCCGCGGCGCGACGATCCTCGTCTCCTCCCACGTCATGGACGAGGCCGAGCGCTGCCACGACCTGCTCCTCATGCGCGAGGGCCGCATCCTCGCCCAGGACACCCCCGACGCACTGCGCACCCGTACCCACGCCACCACCGTCGAGGAGGGCTTCCTGCGCCTCGTCGACGAAGCCGACGCGGCCGCGGCCGCCAATGCCGCCGCCGCCGTCTCCGACGTCACCGCCATCCGGGAGCAGACCCGATGAACGCCGCCCGCACCACCGCCACCGCCGCCCGCGTCCTGCGCCAGCTCCGCCACGACCCGCGCTCCATCGCGCTGATGCTCCTGGTCCCCGTACTGATGCTCACCCTGCTGCGCTTCGTCTTCGACGGCAGCCCCAAGACCTTCGACGGCATCGGCGCCTCACTCCTCGGGATCTTCCCCCTCATCACCATGTTCCTGGTGACCTCCATCGCCACCCTGCGCGAACGCACCTCCGGAACCCTGGAACGCCTCCTCGCCATGCCGCTCGGCAAGGGCGACCTCATCGCCGGCTACGCCCTCGCCTTCGGCGCCGTCGCCGTCCTGCAGTCCCTGCTCGCCACCGGCCTCGCCCTCTGGGCCCTCGGCCTCGACGTCGTCGGATCCCCCTGGCTGCTCCTCCTCGTAGCCCTCCTCGACGCCCTCCTCGGCACGGCACTCGGACTCTTCGTCTCCGCCTTCGCCGCCTCCGAGTTCCAGGCCGTCCAGTTCATGCCGGCGGTGATCTTCCCCCAGCTCCTTCTCTGCGGCCTCTTCGCCGCCCGCGACACCATGCACCCCGTCCTCGAAGGCCTCTCCGACGTCCTGCCCATGTCCTACGCCGTCGACGGCATGACCCAGGTGCTCACCCACACCGACATGACCGCCGACTTCGTCCGCGACGCCGCGATCGTCGCCGCCTGCGCCCTCCTCGTCCTCGCCCTCGGCGCGGTCACCCTCCGCCGCCGCACGCCCTGACCGCACTCCGGACAGCGCCTCCCCCTACCCCGCCCGGGTGCAAGGATGAAGACGTATAGGTAGCTCACGCGCAAGAACAGTTCGGCGAGGTGGATCGGGCATGACCCAGACAGTCGCAGTCCTCGGTACCGGCAAGATCGGCGAGGCCCTGCTCAGCGGGATGATCCGCGGCGGCTGGCCCGCCTCGAAGCTCCTCGTCACCGCCCGCCGCGCCGAACGGGCCGAGGAACTCCGCACCCGCTACGGGGTCGAGGCCGTCTCCAACGCCGAGGCCGCCAAGCGCGCCGACACCCTCATCCTCACCGTCAAGCCCCAGGACATGGCCAAGCTCCTCGACGAGCTCGCCCCGCACGTCCCCGCCGACCGCCTGGTCATCAGCGGCGCCGCCGGTGTCCCCACCGCCTTCTTCGAGGAACGGCTCAGCCCTGGCACCCCCGTCGTCCGCGTCATGACGAACACCCCCGCCCTCGTCGACGAGGCCATGTCCGTCATCTCCGCCGGCAGCCACGCCACCGCGGCGCACCTCGCCCACACCGAGGAGATCTTCGGCAGCGTCGGCAAGACCCTGCGCGTCCCCGAGTCCCAGCAGGACGCGGCCACCGCCCTCTCCGGCTCGGGCCCCGCCTACTTCTACTTCCTCGTCGAGGCCATGACCGACGCCGGCATCCTCCTCGGGCTGCCCCGCGCCCAGGCCCACGACCTGATCGTCCAGGCCGCCATCGGCGCCGCCGTCATGCTGCGCGACAGCGGCGAACACCCGGTCAAGCTCCGCGAAGCCGTGACTTCCCCGGCCGGCACGACGATCAACGCCATCGTCGAGCTGGAGAAGCACGGCGTACGAGCCGCCCTCATCGCCGCCCTCGAAGCGGCCCGCGACCGCAGCCGCGAGCTCGCCTCCGGCAACAGCTGAGACACCCGTACGGTGGGGGTCCCGCGGCATGCGGGACCCCCACCCGTCACGGCTCCAGCAGCCCGATGGCCCGGTACGCCCGGTCCACCACCGGCCGCGCCAGCTCCCTGGCCCGCCCGGCACCCTCCCGCAGCACCTTCTCCACCTCGGCCGGATCGCCCGCCAGCTCCGCGTGCCGCTCCTGTACGGGCCGCAGCAGTTCGACCACCGCGTCGGCGACGTCCCGCTTCAGCGCCCCGTAGCCGCTGTACCCCTCGGCGAGCACCGCCGGATCACCCCCGGCACACGCCGCCAGGATGTCCAGCAGGTTGGCGACCCCCGGCCGTGCCTCCCGGTCGTAGACCACCGCACCGTCCCCGCTGTCGGTGACCGCCCGCATCACCTTCTTGCGCACGACGCCGGGCTCGTCGAGCAGATAGACGATTCCGGCCCCGCTCTCGTGGGACTTCCCCATCTTCGACGTCGGGTCCTGGAGGTCCATGACCCGCGCGGCCACCGCCGGGAGCGTCGCCTTCGGCACGGTGAAGGTGTGCCCGTACCGCTGGTTGAAGCGCACCGCCAGATCCCGGGTCAGCTCGACGTGCTGCCGCTGGTCCTCCCCGACCGGCACCTCCTGCGCGCCGTACGCCAGGATGTCGGCCGCCATCAGCACGGGATACGTGAGCAGCGACAGCCGCACGCCCTCCCCGGAGACCTGCGCCTTCGCAGCCTTCTCCTTGTACTGGATCATGCGCCGCAGCTCCCCGTCCGTGGCGGTGCACTCCAGGAGGTACGCCAGCCGGGTGTGCTCGTCGACGTGGCTCTGCACGAAGAGGGTGCACCGCTGCGGATCCAGCCCGGCCGCCAGCAACAGCGTCGCCGCCTGCCGGCTCAGCCTTCGTACGCGGGCCGGCTCGTGCTCGACGGTCAGCGCGTGCAGATCGACGACGCAGAACAGCGCGGACTCCGGTGTCAGGTCGGCTTCGACCCACTGCCGCACGGCCCCCAGGTAGTTGCCCAGCGTCAGGTGTCCGGTGGGCTTGATGCCGCTGAAGATCCTCGTCGCCGTCATGTCCTGCTCTCCCTTGTGTGTGAGTGGTGCCGGTGGCCACCGCGCCGGGCGACCGAGCCACTCCCGGGAGGGGAGAAACAAGAACGGCCGCCGTAGCGGCGGCCGTGAGCGCATGCGTGCTCGCGTGGAAGGTCGGCCGCCGTCAGGCGGCCCACCAGCGAAGGCTGAGCGTGAGCGCATGCGTAGTCATGGGCCCAGCGTAGACCGAAGGGGCTGAAGGCGGCGGGAGTTTCGCGGATCCCGCGCGGCGGGTCAGCCGGGGGTTGACACAGGTGTGCCCGGTCCGTAAGGTTCTTCGAGTTGTCCGAAGTGAGCGCCGACCCCGGTCGGTCCCCGGACAGCCATCCCGCACTACACATTCGAACGAACGACGCACTCCGTCGTCTCGTTTTCATGCGTATTTGCGAATGAGGAATCCGCGTTCCAGGACGCAGCCGCCGATTAGGTTCGGAGGCACGGAATCCGCTACTGTCTCACTCGTCGAAAGGGCCTAACAGCCCGGAAGACAAGCCCCGCTGACTGGGGGTCAGGCCCGAAGGGTCTGATAGAGTCGGACTCGCCGGAAAGGGAAACGCGAAAGCGAATACCTGGAAAGCGCCGAGGAAGTCGGACACGAAAGAGTCTGATAGAGTCGGAAACGCAAGAACAGAACGAAAGCCCGGAGGAAAGCCCCAGCAGATGTCGCGGGGGTGAGTACAAAGGAAGCGTCCGTTCCTTGAGAACTCAACAGCGTGCCAAAAATCAACGCCAGAAGTTGATACCCCGTCCACTTCGGTGGATGA